>DBFAAM010000019.1:0-242309 GCA_048193585.1 Collinsella aerofaciens
GGGCGCGGGGCATGGGGCACGGGCGGGCGCTCAAGGCCGTCGCGAGGAAGCGGCTCAGGGCGATATACGCCGTGATGCGCGACCGGGTGCCCTACCGGGAGTAGCCCCGACGGTTGACAAAACTATAGGAACACCCAATGACTACATCGATGTTTTGGCAACGCCAGCGAGCGGGTCGCATTTGTGACAAGGTGACGTGAAACGAAAGGGCGCTGACCTTTTGGTCGCGCCCTTGAAGTTGAACGTCAGATTGTCCAAATGCGGCCCGCGCAGCGTCGAGCGGTTACGGCGTTTGGTAAAACGCCGTAACCCCCTAGTACATCTTTGCGCCGGCGGGGATGGAGGCGTCGAGCTGGATCAGGTTGAGGCGCTCCTCGCCCTCCTCCTCGTGGACAGCGCTGATCAGCATGCCGCAGCTGGGAATACCCATCATCTTGCGCGGAGGCAGGTTGGTGATGGCAAGCAAGGTCTTGCCAACCAGGTCCTCGGGCTCGTAATAAGCGTGAATACCGGAGAGGATGGTGCGGTCGGTGCCGGTGCCGTCGTCGAGCGTAAAGTTCAGCAGCTTCTTGGACTTCTTGACGGCCTCGCATGCCTTGACCTTCACAGCGCGGAAATCGCTCTTGGAGAAGGTATCAAAGTCGACGAACTCCTCAAACAGCGGCTCAACGGCGATCTTGGAGTAATCGAGCGTGGGCTTAAGCGACTTAACGAACGGGCTCGCGGCGTTGCCGGCCTCGGCAGCCTTGGCGGCAGCGGCACCGGACTGGAAACCCTTCTCGGGCTTCATGTGCGGGAACAGCAGCACGTCGCGGATAGAAGCCTGGTTGGTGAGCAGCATGACCACGCGGTCGATACCAATGCCAATGCCGCCCGCAGGAGGCATACCGTACTCGAGGGCGCGCACGTAGTCCTCGTCGTACTCCATGGCCTCGTCGTCGCCGCCAGCCTTCTCGGCCATCTGAGCGGCAAAGCGCTCGGCCTGGTCGACCGGGTCGTTGAGCTCGGAGAACGCGTTGGCGTACTCGTGACCGGCGATGACCAGCTCAAAGCGGTGGGTCAGGCGCGGGTCGTCCTCAAAGCGCTTGGCGAGCGGGCTAACCTCGATGGGGTAATCGCACACGAAGGTCGGGTTGACGATGGTGTCCTCGCCCAGCTCATCGTAGATCTCGGCGATGATCTTGCCAGCAGTCCACTCGGGCTTGATCTCCAGGCCCTTCTCGCGCGCGGCGGCAGCAAGCTCCTCGACCGGCGTATCGATGGTGACCTGCTTGCCGAGCACGTCGGAGACGATGTCGGTCATGGGACGGCTGACCCACTCACCAGAAAGGTCGATGGTCTGGCCCTGGTACTCGATGACCTCGGGGTTGCCGATGGCCTTGTTAGCCGCCTTAATGACGCCCTGGGCGAGCGCCTTCATGCCCTCGAGGTCGGAGAAGGCACGGTAGGCCTCCATCGTGGTGAACTCGGGGTTGTGGGTAAGGTCCATGCCCTCGTTACGGAAGATGCGGCCGATCTCGAACACGCGCTCAAAACCACCGACGATGCAGCGCTTGAGATGCAGCTCGGTGGCAATACGCAGGTAGCACTCCTGATCGAGCGCGTTGAAATGCGTGATGAACGGCTTAGCCGTAGCGCCGCCCTGGATGGTCTGCAAGATGGGGGTCTCGACCTCCATGTAGCCGTCGGACTCCATAAAGCGACGGAAGGTGGAGAGAATCTGCGAGCGCTTGCGGAAGGTCTCGCGAACGTCGTCGTTGGCGATCAGGTCGACATAGCGCTGGCGATAGCGGGTCTCCTTGTCGGAAAGACCGTGGAACTTCTCGGGCAGCGGACGAACGGCCTTGGCAAGCAGGATTGCACTCTTAGGGGCAACGGAAAGCTGGCCGCGCTGGGTGCGCACGACCACGCCGGTCACGCCCAGGATGTCGCCCAGGTCGAGGGCCTTGAGCGTATTCCAGGCAGCCTCGTCCATGTCGTTGATGCGGCAGAACAGCTGAATCTCGGCAGTCGCATCGCGCACGACGATGAACATGATCTTGCCCTGGCCGCGCTTGGCGACCACGCGGCCGGCGATCTTCACGACGTCCTCGGTGTCCTCGCCATCGGCAAGCTCGGCGTACTTAGTCTCGATATCGGCGACGTAGTCCTCAAGCTCAGAGTGCTCGGGATAGGGGTTCTGGCCCGCCTCGAACAGGGCGGCGCGCTTGGCCAGGCGGGTGGCGCGCTCGTCGTTGAGCGTCGATGCCTGATCGGCGGCGTTCTGGTTCTCTGCCATAAGTTAGCTCCTCAAACTAAAACGCTCCCCAGGATTCGGTCCCAGGGAGCGAAAACATACCTTTACGCGGGACCGTGGTCTAGCGTGCGATCTTGGCGATGGTGTAGACGCGAGTCTTGCCGGAAGGCGTAACGACCTCGACGGAGTCGCCCTCGCCGTGACCGATGATGGCGTGACCGACCGGAGACTCGTTGGAAATCTTGTGCTCGAGCGAGTTGGTCTCGGTGGTACCGACGAGCGTGACTTCCATGACCTCGCCGTTGGGATCAATCAGCGAAACGGTGGAACCGATGGAGACGGTCAGGTCGCCCGTGGTGGCAGCAACCTGAGCGTTGGCGAGGATGGCCTGGATCTCGGCAATACGAGCGGCGTTCTGGGCCTGCTTGTCCTTAGCGGCGTCGTACTCGGAGTTCTCCGAAAGGTCGCCGAACGCGCGGGCTTCCTTGATGTCCTCGACGATCTCCTTGGCGTAATCGCCCTCACGCCAAGCGAGCTCCTCGACGAGCTTCTGGCGGCCCTCAGCGGTCAGTACGATCTGGCTTGCGTCCATACGGATATCTCCCCAACTCTGATCAAACAATCAACTGTCAACAAAACGAAAAAGACCGGCTAGCCTGCGGGCAAGCCGGTCAGGTGCTCACCCCAAAGGGATGGGACTACTCTGCGTCCGCGTCGCTGTCCTCTGCCTGCTTCTTCTTGGCAGCAGCGAGCTTGGCCTCGAGCTCAGCGATCTCCTTGTCCTCCTCGGACTGCTCGACCACGACCTCCTCGGCCTGCTTGGTCTCGGCCTTATCGTCGCCCTCCATACCCTCACGGATATTCTTGACGGTAGAGCCGAGGGACTTGCCGAGCTTCGGCAGGTTCTTGGGCCCGAAGATAATCAGGACAACGACGAGAATAATGATGAGCTCAGGAGCCCTCAGTCCAAACATGTAGACCTCCACAATACAGCGAGACAAGCTCGAATGAGTATACCGCGGGTATCGCGGTATCACAACACTAGCTAAAAAAAGGGACCGCAAGAAGCGGTCCCTCCTCATGCTCTGGTCGGGTTGACTGGATTTGAACCAGCGACCCCTGCGTCCCGAACGCAGTGCTCTACCAAACTGAGCCACAACCCGTTAGCTCGACTATAGTAACAAAGATTTTCGCCGCGTGCTAGAGAAATTTTTATTTCTTTGAAGCGTCGATTTGAACCGTGTTGGGAATAAGCTCAGTCGCGCAGGCCCACCAGCCATTTTGCTGGGCAGCATCGGCAAGCCTTTCGGCCGTGGCAGCGGTGTCGCAAATGGCAAACGAGCAGGCACCCGATCCGCACACATCTACAGCAACGGTTCCGTCCTGTTTACGCAGCCAGTCGAGGACCGTTTGAATCTGCGACTCCATCTGTGCGGAAATGACACCAAGGTTGTTATGGATGAGTGCATATGCCGTCTCGGCATCACCAGCACGCAAGGCAGAAGCTATCGCGCCGGGCTTGTCCGCAGGCACCGGGGCCTCGTCAAAACGTCGATAGGCTTCAATTGTCGAAACGCTTGCCTCGCGCGGCTTGACCAGCACGACGGGCGTCGCAGGCAGCGCGGGGTACTCAGTTGCCAGCACGTCTCCCCCACCTACGTAGAACGCAGGACTCGCGTGCAAAAAGAACGGGACGTCAGCACCAATGCCCCGCGCAATATCGTCGAGCGCTGGGTCGGTGCGATCAATGCCCCAGAGCTCTGCCAAGGCGACAATGACCGCGGCCGCATCCGTCGAGGGGCCGCCCAAGCCGGCGCACAATGGAATGCGCTTCTCAATCGTCACGCAGACGTTTGCCTCGCGACCATAATGCTCGGCCATAGCAACCGCAGCCCGATACGCCGTATTCTTTTGCATGGGAAAATCTGATGCCGGAACCGTCTGGACGGTCAGCGCCTGCGACGGCGCGACCGTCACGGTATCGGAAAGACCGACGGCCGCCATCAGGGAATCGACCCTGTGATAGCCGCGGTCATCGCGCTCGGTATGAACCCCCAGGTAGAGGTTAATCTTTGCCGGCGCGGAAAGAGTCAGGGACCGATCGGTCACCGTTAATGCTCCTCGAGCTGATTGCCGAGCGGGGTAAAGATATGCTCGCCGCTCTCGGGGTCGAACAGCTCGACCTGACCGGTGAGGACATCGATATACTGGTAGGACTGACGCGACTTGCGACCGCGACGCTCGTCGACCTCGACGATAAAGACGGCAGGGTGGACGCTCTTGATGGTGCCCATGCGCTCGACAACGCGGGTGCGGCCCATGTTGGCCTTCACCTTGACGCGATCGCCCACCATATCGGTCAGCTTCTCGTGGATGTCGTCGACGTGATTGACTTCCATCTCTTCCATGAACAGGGCCTCCAGAAGGTGCAATTCAAAAAGGGGATAATACCCCTAAGATAGACAAAACTCTAATACTATAGCACCCTGTTGTGGCCATACGCAAGTAGCTAAAAAAGCCCGGTCCCAAATTGACTACTTCCTTGATTATCAACTTCATCCGAACACCTCCCACATTCATCCGCACATGTGCGGATGAATGTGGGAACCCGATACCCTGAGGGCCGGGCCGGCCGGCCCCGGGAGATCGGAGGACGGCATGTCCGGAAAGAAGAAAAGGGGCCCCGCGAGGGCGGTCCCGAGGTCCTACGGAAGGCTCACGAGGCACGAGCGGGACACGGTCCAGAGGATGCTGGAGCGCAGGGCGTCGTGCAGGGAGATCGCGAGGGAGCTGGGCAGGTCGCCCTCGACGGTGAGCGCCGAGGTGGCGTCGCACAGGTTCGTGACGGCGCCGAAGGCCAGGCGCGGCGAGCGCGTGGACGCCTCCGCCGACCTGTCGGCGGCCTGCCCGCGCCTGGCCGCGTGGCCGCGATGCTGCAACGGCTGCGGCCGGTACCGCGCGATCGGCTGCAAGCGCCGCCCCCACGTCTTCTACGAGGCCCGGGCCGCGCAGCTGTGCGCCGACTCGGTCCTCGTCTCGTCCAGGCGCGGGATAGACGCCGACGAGCCCGCCGCGGCGGCCAGGCTGGAGGCGATAAGGGACTGCCTGCGCCGGGGGCCGTCGCCCGAGCAGATGGCGGCGCGCAACGGCGGGCCCGTGGACCTGTCGCCGTCGACCATCTACCGCTGGGTCTCGGCGGGCTACGACGGCATGACCAACATGGAGCTCAGGCGCAAGGTCGGCTACAGGCCGAGGAAGCGCGCCGCGGGCCGGGCGGCCACGCGCCACTCCGCCCGCAGGTCGCATGCCGCGTTCCTCGCCCTCGGGGAGGACGCGTGCGCCGCGGCCTGGGAGATGGACACCGTCGAGGGGGCCCGGGAGGACTCCGCCTGCCTGCTCACGCTGCTGCACCGCCCCAGCAGGCTCCAGCTCGCGCTGCCGCTGGCGGAGAAGACCGCCGGGTGCGTCGCGGACGCCCTGGAGGGCGTCCGGGCCGTCCTCGGCGCCGACGGCATGGGCAGGGTCTTCCGCGCCGTCCTCACCGACAACGGCGCCGAGTTCTCCGACGAGGCGGCGATCGCGGACCTCGTCGGCGAGGGGCCGGGCGAGACGAGGCTGTTCTACTGCGACCCGAGGCGCAGCGACCAGAAGGGCGCCTGCGAGCGAAACCACGTCGAGATAAGGAAGCTGCTGCCCAAGGGCTGCGGAATCAGGTTCGACCGGCTCGCCCCGGCCGACCTGGCGCTGGCCATGTCGCACGTGAACTCCGAGCCCCGCGGCGCGCTCGGCTTCGCGACGCCCGCGCGCGCCTTCAGGGCGATGCTCGGGGGGGACGCGGCGGCGCTGCTGGACGCCTACGGCGTGGGGGACGTGCCCATCGAGGAACTCGACCTGACGCCGGGGCTCATCGAGAGGGCGCGCGCAGAGAGGGGCGATGCCCCGCTGGCCTAGCCTGGAGGAAAAACGGAATAGACGGGCCGACCGTCCGGCTGAGTCTGGGAAGAGGTGCCGGGCGGCGGGCGGAGCATGGCCACCGGACCCATCGAAACACATCTCCACCGTTCCTTCAACTGGGAAAACGGCGCCCCCGGACCCCAGGAGGGGCCGCGGGGGCGTTCGGCTAACTGCGGGAACGGCCTATTCGCTCAATGTGTTCGGCTGAGATCGGAAATCAACCAAATTGACTACTTACAGAGTATCGGTGTCCAAGACGATGGTGAATGGGCCGTCGTTGACAAGATCGACTTTCATATCGGCGCCAAAGATACCGTGCGCCACATGCTCAACGTCCTCGTGCACAAGCGTCAGGAAGTACTCGTAGAGCTCGTTGGCGACATCGGGGGCGCCGGCATCCGTAAACGATGGGCGGCGACCGTGGCGGCAGTCGGCGAACAGCGTGAACTGCGACACCACGAGCACCTCGCCGTCGACATCGGCAAGCGCCAAGTTGGTCTTGCCGTTCTCGTCCTCGTTGATACGCAGCCCGCGGAGCTTGCCCCACAGCTTGTCGGCCTCGGTACGCGTATCGCCATGGCCCACACCCAGCAGCACCAGGTAGCCGCGTCCAATGCGGCCCACGCACTCGCCGTCGACCGTCACGCCGGCGTTGAGCACGCGCTGCACCACCGCACGCATGGCCTACTCCTCGCCCGTCAGCTTGGCGGACAGATGCTCGAGCGCGTGGAAACGATGACTGATGGCGTTCTTCTCGTCAGCCGTCAGCTCGGCCATGGTCTTGCCCGGCGTGTCGACCGGCAGGAACAGCGGGTCATAGCCAAAACCATGGTCGCCGCGGCCCTCGTGCGCGATAACGCCCTCGCAGGCGCCCTCGCCATAGGTAACCAGACCGTCCGTGTCGATGAGCGCGACGACGCTCATAAAGCGCGCGGTGCGGTCCTCATCTGCCACGCCTTCCAGGTTAACGAGAAGCTTGGCGTTGTTGGCGGCATCGTCGCCGTGCACGCCCGCATAGCGCGCGCTATACACACCGGGCTCACCGTCCAGCGCGTCGACGACCAAGCCCGAATCGTCGGCAATGGCCATAAGGCCCGTCTCCTCAACCGCAGCCTGCGCCTTGATGATGGCGTTCTCCAAAAACGTCGTGCCGTTTTCCTCGGGGTCCTCAAAATCGCCCAGCTGGCCGAGCGCCACAAAGCGCACCTCGGGCATGACCTTGCCCAAAATGGCCTCGATCTCGGTGAGCTTATGAGCGTTTCCGGTTGCCACGACGATGGTCGCCGCCGGGTCGAGGGTGTCGATGTCAATCTTCTCAAGTGCCATGACTGGCCTCCTTGTCTCTATAGCAAGCCGCGTGAGGGGCGTTTGGGCACTTGACCTCTCCCCTCTCAGGCGATCGGACCTTTCAACGCAGCATTTCAGCAGATAAAACCTACCAAAATAAACCTGTCCCTTTTGGCAGGTTAGGCGATGGCTTGGCGCTGAAGCTCGATGAGCTCGGCGATACCCTTGTCGCCCAGGTCGAGCAGGGCGTTGAGGCGTTTGCGGTCAAAGGGCGCCTGCTCGCCGGTGCCCTGGAGCTCGATCATCTCGCCGGTGTCGGTGGCGACGAGGTTCATGTCGACCTCGGCATGGCTGTCCTCGGAATAATCGAGGTCAAGCAGCGTATTGCCGTCGGCAACGCCCATGGAGATGGCAGCCACCTGGCCGATAAGCGGGATGCGCTCGATCTTGCCCGCCTCGACCCACATGGCGAGGGCGTCGCGCAGCGCCACCCAGGCGCCGGTGATGCTCGCTGTACGCGTGCCGCCATCGGCCTGAATCACGTCGCAGTCGACGGTAACGGTGTACTCGCCGAGTGCCTTCATATTGACGACGGTACGCAGGCTGCGACCGATGAGGCGCTCGATCTCCATGGAGCGGCCCTTGCGGTTGGCGTGCTCGCGCTTGCAGCGCTTGCCGGTCGACGCCGGCAGCATGGCGTATTCCGCGGTCACCCAGCCGGCCTTAGCTCCCTTTCGCCAGCCCGGCACGCCCTCCTCGATAGTGGCGGCGCACAGCACGCGCGTGTCACCGAACTCGGCCAAACACGAGCCGTGGGCGTGCTTCATGACGCCACGAGTGAGCTTGACGGGGCGCAGCTCATTGGCGGCACGGCCGTTGGCGCGGTTGACCTGCATATACTCCATAGAAATATCCTTTCGGCAAAAGGTGAAAGTGAGCCTTTGGTCGGTGACCTTGTATCTATTTCAGTTCGTCGATATCGATATGCTCAATGCTCTTGAGCGGCTGGCCAAAGATAAAGCTACCCGCCACCGCAAACTCGGCAATGTTATCGGCCGTCGTGGCAAAACGATGCTGCGGCTCGGCGGCGTCGCCCGCCAGCTGCTCGCGGCGCGTGAGGATATCGGTCAGCTCGCGCGTGGTCTCCTCGGCGGAGCTCACGACGCGCACCCCAGGCCCCAGCGCATGGCGGATAGGTCCCACCAACAGCGGGAAATGCGTACAGCCGAGCACCACGGTATCGATACCGTGGTCGCGCAGCGGCTCAACCGTGGCACCCACCAGTGCACGCACGGCAGGCGTATCGAAGATATCCTCGTTCTCAAGCCACTGTTCCTGCAGATGTGCACCCGAGGCAAGCTCGTGTTCGACAACCTCGACAAAGCTCGAGGCAGGACAGCCGTATACATCGACGCCGGCATCTAGATCCTGAATGGCGCGCGTGTAGGCGCCCGAGCGAATGGTGAGGTTGGTGGCGAGCACGCCCACGCGACGCGAGCGGGTGCTGTTGATTGCTGCACGGGCACCCGGCGCGATCACACCGATGACGGGAACGTCGAGCACCTGCTGGGCCAGACGCAAGGCCGCAGCGGTCGCCGTGTTGCAGGCGATGACCATAATCTTGACGTCGTGCTTCGAAAGCCAACGACCCGCCTGCAACGCAAACGAGCGCACCTCATCCTCGGTGCGGGTGCCGTAGGGACAGCGCTTGGTGTCGCCAAAGTAGTAGACGGACTCGTGCGGCAGCGCCGTCGCAATCGCGCGCGCAACCGTCAGACCGCCCAAACCAGAATCGAACACGCCAATCGGGCGCGTGTCGCCTGCCGGATTCTCGATATCGGACATTACCTCACCAGTCTCTCTCGAAAAGACATGTCCAAGTGCGGCGGCGGCGCGCTACGAACGCGCCGCGACCAGCAGCTCTGCCGTCGCAGCCCAACCGTCGACAATTTTGCCGCGCGTAACGAAAGCGTTCTCGTAAGCAGCCAGGAACTCGGGCGCGCCGGCGCTCGTCAGGCCATTCTCGACCAGACAGAACGTGCCCACGTGATCGGCCATGTAGAAGTCGGACTCGGAGTCGCCGAGCGCCAACGTCTCCTCGCGCTCGATCCCCAGGTGCTCGCAGAAGCGCGCAATGGCGACGCCCTTGTTGAGGCCCGCGGGGTTGATGTTAAATGCGCGACCGTCCTCGACGCGATCGAGCTCGAGCGTCGTCGGCTTGGACAGGTGAGTCAGATGGCCGTTGCAAGCCCAGATCAGACCGCAGCCGGCCTCGTCCAGGATGGCCTGGACCTCATCGTCGGGCACATCGCCGCGCATGCCGACGGTGACCTCACGGTATTTGTAGCCGGTCGACATGTCGTTGTGATACTCGATCTTGTGCGGCCAGCGGGCAAGGATCTTCTCGCACACGCCGGTCTGCTCGATCACCTGGTGCGGAGTAAGGCCACAGGCGGGGTCGTAAGGCATGTCACCGGTCAGATACTCCCAATCGTTGGCTTTGAGGTCGTACATGACCAGGCCGCCCATCTCACCGATGTAGGAGTTGAGGCCGAGCACGCGCGCGTCCTCGTGGATCATGGTACGGTTGCGGCCCGAGGTGGGAACCACCTGAATACCAGCGCGAGCGAGCGCCACGACGGCCTCGACGAGTTTGGTCGAGGGGTTGCCGTCGTTGTCGCGCAGCACGCACGAGCCGGGTGCGAGCATCGTGGCATCCAGGTCGGTAAAGACGTACTTGACCTTGGCCAAGCGCTCGCGCATCTCGCCCGAAAGCTCAGCGACGGTCGGCAGGGTATTGTGGGACATGGTTACTCCGTTTACGTAGAAGGGTTTGGACTTGGACGGCATGTTTTGATTGAGGGAACACGCTTATGGCGACAGCGCACTCAGGGCGCCGCCGCCATCATGGTTCATTAGTCAAACTGGGTAACATCGATTAGGCGATTGGCCAGCGAAAGGTCGCTCTCGATGGGCACGAATTCGTCGCCCACGTGCATGAGCTCCTCGTCACCCTTTGCCAGCAGCAAGACAATGGTGGGAGCATCGGGGTTGACGTACTCCTCGCGCGCCGCCTTGAACGCCGCATGCACAGCGGCTTCGCGATCGAGGATGATCTTGTTCGGCGTATCGTCGGGAACATGTTCGGCAAGCTCGCGACAGACCTTCATCGGGTCCTCGTGAGCTGGATCCTCGTTCGTAAAGATCATCAGGTCGGAATATGGTGCGGCCTCGCGTGGCAATTGCTCGCGGCGCTCCTGAGCCTTGCCGCCGGCGGCGCCAAACAGCGCAATGACGGGGCTGGCGGGAAACGCGCGCTTGACCGACGAGAAAAGCGAACGGAACGAAAGCTGGTTGTGCGCATAGTCAACGACGCAGATCACGCGGCCGTCCTTCGACTCCACGACCTCCATACGGCCCGGCACACGCAGTTTGGAGAGGCCCTTCTTGATGGCATCGATACCGATGCCGATCTCGCGCGCAGCGGCGATAGCGACCAGCGCGTTCTCCACGTTAAAGTCTCCCGCGATACCCAGCAGGACCTTCTCCCCCGCCTCGGACTCGTCGGCACACAGGCCATGCAAGTTGAACTCGATGCTAAAGCCGACCATGCGTACGTCGCTCGCCCACAGGCTTGCCTCGGGATGCTCGACGCCAACGGTCACCAAGCGCTCGGCCGTCGACGCTGCCTCCAGCACACGGTCGACCTCTTCGGTGCCCAGATTCACCACGGCGGTCTTTGCCTGGTCAAAGATCCTGAGTTTGCTCTCAAAATAATCCTCGAAGGTCGGGTGCTCGATCGGCGAGATGTGGTCGCGGCCGATGTTGAGGAAGCACGCCACGTCAAACGGCAGATTCTCGACGCGTTGGTACTTGAGCGCCTGGCTCGAGACCTCCATGACCATGGACTGGCGACCGGACATGCGGCAGTTGGCGATATGGCGCCAGACCTCGGGGGCCTCGGGCGTAGTATTGGTGCTCTCGTAGCACTCGATGCCATCGTCGGTACTCACCGAGCCGATCATGCCGCAGGACTCGCCCGCCGCTTTGATAATCGACTGGAGCATAAAAGCGGCCGTGGTCTTTCCCTTGGTACCGGTGATACCCACGATCTTGACGTCGTGGTCGGGACGGTCGTAGACCTCCGGCGGCAACAGGGCCATGGCCGTGCGAACGCTATCAACAACCAGCATCGCAGCACCGCTCTCCTGCGCCAGCGGCTCCAGAGACTCGACCAGTGACTCCTCGCACACAAATGCGACGGCGCCCGCATCGAGCGCCATGCTCAAAAACGCGGGCTTAAAGGCAGCACCTTTGCAGAAGAACACGTCACCTGCCGAGACCGCGCGCGAATCAAACGAGCAGCCGGTCACGGCACGCTCGTCAACCTGCTCTGATGCGCGCAGCTCGCCGCACACATCGAGAAGCTTGGCAAGCGTATCGACCGTGGTCACGGTCGCGGAATCCGAATGGTGCATCTTTCACCTTTCTCAGCCATTTGGCAGGGACGGTTTTATAGTAACTGAAACGCACCCACGCAAAAACGGCTCCCGGAGGAGCCGTTACGCGCAGGCGTTCGTCAGCCGAGGCTAGGCAGCCCGAACAGCGGGCTGGTCCTCGTCGATAAAGAAGCGCTTGTACCACACCAAGAACACGAGCGGCGTATAGATCTTGCGCTGGAAATCGCCCTTGCCCGCAAAGTGCAGATCGAGCAGGTGCATGAGTTCGTCGGTATTGAAGAACTCGCTTGCCCACGGCGCGGTGAAGTACTCCTTGACATAGTCGTACCACTTTTGCTCGCGCAGCCAGTAGACAATCGGCACCGGGAAGCCCACCTTGGGACGGGTGGCCCACTCATCGGGCAGCGACTTGTTGGCAGCGTGGCGGAGTACCTGTTTGTTGCCGTTCTCGTTGATGCGGTAGCGGTCGGGAATGTGCTCGGCGAACTCCATGACTTTGCGGTCCAGGAAGGGCACGCGCAGCTCCAGTGAGTGTGCCATGCACATCTTGTCGGCCTTGAGCAGAATGTCGCCCGGGAGCCACATGTTCATGTCCAGGTACTGCTTCTTGACCAGTTCGGGCTGACCCTTCACGCGTGCGTAGATGGGTGCAGCGAGCTCAAAGGCGCCGTCGCCGGTGTTGTACTCGGGCTTGAGCACGCCGTCGACCTCGCGCTCCGGCCATACCAGAGCCTGTCCCAGGAACGACTTCTCGGGGATCTCGGCACCCTTGACCAGGAAGTTATGTCCCTTGAAGTACGGCATATGCAGCGCCAGGTTACCGAGCGCGCGACGGATGGGCAGCGGCACCATCTTTTTGTACTTGCGCACCGGGACCGTATCCTCGTAGTAGGCGTAGCCGCCAAAGAGTTCGTCGGCGCCTTCGCCCGAAAGCACGACGGTAACGTCCTTGCGGGCCATCTCGGCCAAGAACCACAGCGGCACGGAAGACAGGTTGGACTGCGGCTCGTCCATGTGATACTGGATGTCCTCGAGCGCACCGAAGAACTCGTCGGCGGTAATCATCTTGCGAACGTTCTCGACGCCGAGCTTATCGGAAAGCTCCTTGGCGTAGTTGGTCTCGTTGAAGTTCTTGTAGTCAAAGCCCACCGAGAAGGTCTTGTCGGGCATGAGGCAAGCGGCGATGTAGCTGGAGTCGACGCCACCGGAGAGGAACGACGCGACCTTGACGTCGGCGATGCGATGGGCCTCGACGCTCTCGTGCACGACCTCGTCCAGCTCATCGACGTACTCCTCGAACGGCTTCTCGACGGCAGAGTAATCGCAATCCCAGTAGCGCTCGATGTTCATCTTGCCGGTCGGGATATCGACGGTAAAGTAGTGCGCCGGCGGCAGCTTGTAGACACCCTCGAAGAAGGTCTCCTCAGTCGCCGAATACTGCAGCGTCATGTACGGACGCAGAGCCTTTTTGTTGACCGCCTTGTGGAAGTGCGGGTAGTCCAGGAAGCTCTTGATCTCGGAACCAAAGAGCACGCCCGGAGCGCCGTCGCCCGCATCGGCCATGGGATAGTAGTAGAGCGGCTTGATGCCAAAGATGTCGCGGGCGCCAAAAAGCTTGTTCTTCTTTTTGTCCCAGATGACGAAGGCGTACATACCGCGCAGACGATCGAGTACGGCCTCGCCCCACTCCTCGTAGCCGTGCAGGAGGCTCTCGGTGTCGGCGCCGCAGTGGAACTTGTAGCCCTTGGCCTCGAGCTCGGAACGGAGTTCTTGGAAGTTGTAGATCTCGCCGTTGAAGACAATGACGACGCTGCCGTCCTCATTGGCCATGGGCTGAGCGCCGGCCTCGGTCAGGTCGAGGATCGACAGGCGGCGGAAGCCCAGGGCAACGCGGCCGTCGATAAACTGACCGCCCATGTCGGGACCGCGATGGACGATGCGGTCCATCATCTTGGTGAGCACCTCGGATTGGTTATCCGTCCCACCGACAAAACCGACAAAACCGCACATATACTATCCCCTCTGCTGTTGCTGGGCATCAAATCGAATCAGTAGCTTTTGAGTATACCCGAGGGCGTAAAGAGGGGCGGAATGTTCAGGCAATCTCAACTGAATCAGCTCCGCTGCGACACGTGCCAGTTACCTTTAATGGATATGAGATGAATGAGGCGATTGTTTTGCTATACTCTCTCCGCACGGGCGATTGGCGCAACGGTTAGCGCAGGTGCTTTACACGCACAAGGCTGGGGGTTCGAATCCCTCATCGCCCACCACTGATTTGATAGGCTCCCAGCAATGGAAGCCTTTCTTTTTTGGGCCCAGCGCATGGGATTCGAACCCGACAGGGTGCGGAGCTGAGGAAACGCGCAAGCGTTTTCCAGCGCAGCACGCGAGGGCCGTAGGCCCGAAGCGAAAGCGGGCGGCGTCAGCCGCACGCGACATCCCTCATCGCCCACCACTGAATTGGAAACGGTCCTCGCAAGGGGACCGTTTTTTGTTTGGGCCCAGCGCATGGGATTCGAACCCTAAGGACCCCTTATTTCAAGGTCCGTGGTCAAAAAATGGCAAAAATGAGTACTGCTACTTTGCTTGCAACATATAAACAGATAGTGTTTGCTTAGGTTACGCAACATATGTCCATTATAAGGACTAACAGTCAGATCAAAATCGTGTATTCATCGCCATTTCGACTTGCCATCTGGCCTTATTAGTCCAAAATCGCTGCTACCAAATCTGTAACAGTACTCATATTTGATGTTTTTTGACCAGCAGGTCTCCCTGCCTTAGCAAATCTAAGGCAAAACGGGTTCCAGACCGCTGAATCATGCCGCATAGGGCACGTCCGCAGTCCGGAACCCGGTCCAAATTGAGTTATTGCGCCGCGCTAGCCCAAAACACCCGACAGTATCTCGATCAGACTGTCCACGTCGGCTTCCTCGCAGACGAGCGGCGGCAAGAAACGCAGCGTATGGGCACCCGTAGCGTTAATCACGGCACCGGCAGCCAGCGCGCGGGCAACAATATCATGCGCGTCGCCCGCGGCATCATCCAAATCACAGCCGAGCATCAAGCCGCGACCGCGTACCTCGGTAACGTGCGGAAGCTTGGCCAGCGCCTGCTCCATATAAGCACCCACCTTGGCGGCATGCTCAGCGTAGTCGCCGCGCACAAGCGCGGAGAGCGTCGCGGCGCACGCCGCGACAGCCAAGCAACTACCGCCAAAGGTCGAGCCGTGGTCGCCCGGCTTAAACACGTCGGCGATCTCCTTCTTTGCCACCACGGCACCCATGGGCACGCCATCGGCAATCCCCTTGGCAAGGCTCATAATGTCGGGCTCCACGCCATAGGTCTGGAATGCAAACGGCTTGCCGGAGCGGAAGATGCCACACTGGACCTCGTCGGCGATAAGAACGGCACCCACCTCGTGTGCCAAGTCGCGCGCTGCCGCCATAAACTCCTCGGTCATGGGGTGCACACCGCTCTCGCCCTGAATCGGCTCGAGCATGACGGCGCAAATCTCGCTTCCCAGCTGCCTAAAGATTGCACGCAGCTCATCGACATCGTTGGGTGTGCAGGCCACAAAGCCGCCCGGCAGCGGGCGGAAGCTATCCTGCAGCCAATCCTGCATGGTGGCGGCAATGGTCTCGAGCGTACGGCCGTGGAAGCCGCCGCGCATGCATACGATGGTGTTGCCGCCGTTACCAGCACGCTTGGCGTACAGACGCGCGAGCTTCATCGAGCCCTCGTTGGCTTCAGCACCAGAATTGGCAAAGAACGTCTCCCACACCTGCTCGCCCGCCGTCGGAGCGCCGAGCGCAGCGGCCGTGGTCTCATCGCCGGCGGCAATGGCATCGGCCAGAACGCACGCACCATCTACGTCGTCGTTGGCAAGCTTGGACAGCAGCGCCGCGACCTGTCCACGCTGCTCGATGTAGAAGTAGTTAGACACGTGCAGAAGCTTTTTGGTCTGAGCCTCGAGCGCCGAAAGCACTGCAGGATTACCGTGGCCTAGGCTACACACGCCAATACCAGCGAGAAAGTCGAGATGCTCACGACCATCGTCACCGATGAGCTTCATGCCGTGGCCTTCGACAAACTCTACCGGCGAGCGACCAAAAGTATGCATAACGTAATGGGATTCGAGCGATTGTTGAGTTGCAAGTGACATGGGATGCCTTTCGTTAGGCGCCGTACGGCGCAGGGCTATGGGTGCAGGGACGCGACGACCGCGGGTCAGCTAGACCGTCTGGAGCTTCTCGACCTCGTCGAGGTTCTCGGTCAGGCGCGCCGCAAACGTCGAAAGCGGGTGCGGATGCGTATCGAATTCGTAGGCTGTCTCGGTGGAATGGATCACGGTGCCGACGCCAGCATCGGTCAACAGCTCCAGCAGCAGCGAGTGCGGCGTCGTGCCATTGATGATGTGGGCTCGGAACACGCCAGCGGTAAGCGCATCGACGGCGGCGCGCAGCTTGGGGATCATGCCCTTGTCGACCTCGCCGCCGTAGAGCATCTCATTGACCTCGTCGAGCGTCAGGTTGGAGATAAGCGAATCCTTGTCGCTAAAGTCCTTGTACAGACCGTCGACATCGGTCAAAAAAATCGCCTTGTGCGCATGAAGCGCCGCCGCAACGGCGCCGGCGGCGGTATCGGCGTTGATGTTGAAGAAGCCACCGTCCTCCCCCGCTGCGACCGTGGCGATAACGGGAATGTACTCGCTGTCGAGCAGGCGCTCGATATAGTCGGTGTTGACGTGCGTAACCTTGCCTACGCGGCCGAGCTCTGGGTCGAGTGGCTCGGCGATAAGGGTACCGGCGTCGCTGCCGGACACGCCCACGGCCAGGTTGCCGTGGTGGTTGAGCGCCGCGACCAGCTCCTGATTGACCTTGCCGCCCAGCACCTCGCGCACGATATCCATGGTGGCAGGCGCAGTCACGCGCTGGCCGTTCTTAAACTCGACGGGGATGTCGTAGTGGCTGAGAGCCTCGTTGATGGCCTTGCCGCCACCGTGCACGATAACAGGGCGCATGCCGATAATCTTGAGCAGGACGATGTCGCTCATCACGTCACGACGCAGCTGCTCGTCGACCATGGCGGCACCGCCGTACTTGATAACGACCGTCTTACCGGTCAGGTTCTTAATCCACGGCAGCGCCTCGAACAGCAGCTGCGCGGTAACTTCGTTGGATTCGCTCGAGCGACAATCGCGTGCGAACTTCATAATCTGCCTCGTCTTTCGTATCGTTATCGCGCCGTACTCCGCCGTCCGCAATCGCGGCAAGATGCGCAGCATGCCTGGAATCTAGGAACGGTAGTCGCCGTTGATGGAGATGTATTCATGCGTGAGGTCGCAGGTCCACACAGTCGTTGCCGCGTCGCCTGCGCCCAGGTCGGCCGAGATCACGATCTCGGGCGCCTCGAAACGTCGTAGAGCCTCGTCCTCGTCAAAGGGAACAGTCAGACCGTCGCGACAGACAGGCATGCCCATCATGTCGATGGAAACGTCTTCCTGATTAAACTTCACGCCGCACTTGCCAAGCGCCATAGCAACACGGCCCCAGTTGCAGTCGTGGCCGGCGATGCAGGTCTTGACGAGCGGCGAGTTGGCGACGGCACGGGCGGCGATATCGGCCTCCTCGTCGTTCACGGCGCCGGTGACGTTAACCGTCACGAGTTTGGATGCGCCCTCGCCATCTGCGGCGATGTTGCGCGCCAGGCTCTCGCACACCTCATGCACGGCAAAGGCCAGCTCGTCGAAGGCGTCAGAGCCCTCGACAATAGGCTCGGCATCTGCGGCAGCGGCGCCGGAGGCAAGCATGATGCAGGTGTCGTTAGTCGAGGTGTCGGAATCGACCGTTACCTTGTTGAAGGTCTGCTTGACGGTGGAGAACAACAGGGCGTGGAGCGCCGCCGGCTCGACGGGGGCATCGGTAGTGATGACCGCGATCATGGTTGCCATGTTGGGCATGATCATGCCCGAGCCCTTGCACATACCGCCCACCGTATAGGCATTGCCTGCGTGCCCCGCGGCCTCGCTGCGGTAACACACGGCATACTCCTTGGAGTGCGTGTCGGTCGTCATGATAGCGCGGGCGGCATCGGCGCCACCGTGGGCGGAGAGCGCCTCGTAGGCGGTAGGAACGGCAGTCTCAAACGTGTCGATCGGCAGAATCTGACCAATTACGCCCGTAGAGGCGACCAGAATCTGCTGGGGCTCGCAGCCGATGACCTGCGAGGCGATGTTGCAGGTCTCGCGCGCGCAGGCAAGACCGGTCTCACCCGTGGCGGCGTTGGCGTTGCCGGAGTTGATAGAAACGCCGGCAATGACGCCGTAGCCCTTGTCGGCGCCGCCCAAGTTGGCACGGCTCACCTGCACGGGCGCCGCACAAAAGCGGTTAGTCGTAAACACACCGGCCCCGGGACAGGGCTTATCGGGCACGACGAGCGCGTAATCCAGGCGCTCGGGATTCTTGCGGAATCCGGCATGGATGCCCGCCGCCTTAAAGCCGGCCGCCGCCGTTACGCCGCCCTCTACGGCACGAATCTTGATATCGAACTGCTCTGCATTCATCGTCTTTATGACTCCTTATGTCAAACAAAAAAGGGGCATCGGTTGGTGCGCCATGCCAGCCACAATCATGAGACCAGCTTAAGAGTGGCGCCCCACTCGATGCCCGACTACCAAATCGTTAACAATCGAATGTGCTACACCGGGCACGCCACTGTGGGCAAGCCTCGTCGCTCGTCAAAACCAAAGACGATGTTGGCGCACTGGACCGCCTGGCCTGCTGCACCCTTGCACAGATTGTCGATGGCGCCCGTAGCCACCAGAACGCCCGCGCGCTTGTTGAGCGCGAGGCCGATCTGGGCGGCGTTGGTGCCGACGACCGAAGCCGTCTTGGGCTGCTGGCCGGCATCGAGTACGCGCACGAAGGTGCGACCGGCGTAGAACTGCTTGTAATGGTCGACAACGTCTTCAAGGGTCAAGGTATCGATAGCCTGCGGCGTAAGCGGCATCGTCACCGTAGAGAGCAGACCGCGCTTGAGCGGTGCCAGGTGCGGGGTAAAGACGACACGATCGGTTAGGCCCAAGATCTGCTCGATTTCGGGCGTGTGACGATGCTTGCCCACGCCATAGGCCTCCAGGTTTTCGTCCGCGCTGCAAAAATGCGTACGGGCGTTGCAGGACTTACCGGCACCCGTTACACCGCTGATAGCGTCAACGATCACGGGGCCGCTCTGGGCAACCCAGCCAGCGCGCACGGCAGGCGCGGCGGCAAGGCTCGTTGCGGTGGGATAGCAACCGGCGCAGGCGACCAGCACGGGTTTGCCGTCGGCATGGTCAGATGCGGCGGTCTCCAAATCCTGGCAGAACAGCTCGGGCAGACCAAAGGCGCGGCTCTTGAGTAGCTCGGGGCCCGTGTGCTCGGCGGCATACCAGGCCTCAAAGATGGCCGGATCGCTCAGGCGATAGTCGGCCGAGAGGTCAATGCAGGAGACTCCCGCGGCAAGCAGGGCGGGCACCTGTGCCATGGCAGCCGTGTGCGGCACGGCCAAAAAGACCGCGTCACAGTTCTTGAGCTCGGGGGCATCGTGCGTCGTGAAGACAAGATCGCTCACGCCGGTGAAGCTCGGGTACACCGCAGACAACGGCTGGCCGGCATCGGCGTTAGACGTAATGGCAGCAAGTTCAAACTCGGGATGACCGAGGACGAGGCGAATGAGCTCGGCGCCGGCATATCCAGCCGCACCGACGATTCCAACCTTTAATGACATATCAGACTCCTTGTCTGCAGTTATGCACCAATACGCATCTTGCAGCCGTCGTTATGAAGTGGGTTGAAACTTTAGCACCAAAAGATGCATATATACGCAAATCTTTTACATATTCATGCATTGAAACAGTCCCGACACATTCACTCAAAGGAATTGACAAATAAACACGGGCCCCATATTGCCCAGTGCACCTTACGGTGACGTTGCAATGTGGAGCCCGCTACATGCGAGAATTTGAATTGTCGAAGCTTGCTGAGAGACTCGTTTAGAGCTCGACCGGCACCCATTCGTCATGGTTGCAGATAAAGGCCTCGAGTTTCTCCACGCTAAAGAAGACGAGCGTGGGATCGTCTGCGCCCTCGTAGTGCTCGCCTAGGCGCTCCAGGTGCTTCCAGCCTGCCTCGCGCATATCGGGAGCGGCCTGGTCATCCAGACCCGCATGCCCGCGCAAGATGAGCCAGCCATGGCCCGGCCACCAACTCGTGGCCTCAAAGCGTTGATTTTGCAGCAGCTCTTGCCACACGTCTTTGGTGCGCGCCGTTACAAACCACAGCTTGCCGTCCTGGATCTGCGCAAACGAAAACGGACGCACATGCGGCTGTCCGTCAACGCTCGTCGCCAAATACCATGCCGGCACCGACGTCAGATACTCCAACACCGTATTCAATCCGTCCACGTTTCCTCCTGACGCTCGCAATTTTGGGATGATTTTTTAATCCTGGTTGGTGAGCGCTAGAGCTCCAGGCGCTCCTCGCTGCCGTCGATATCGCAGAAGCGGGCGGCGATGTTGCGCACCGAGAAAAACGCAAGGCGACCGTCATTGGCGCTCTCGTGTTCCTCGCCAATGCCCACCATATGCTTAAAACCTGCCTCGCGCACCCGGTCGCTCACGACCGCGTAGTCCTCGAGCGCGGCCTCGCCGGTCAGCACAATCCAACACTCCCCCGGTTTCCAACCCGAAACCTCAAACTTGGGGTTCGCGCTGAGCTCGGCCCACACGTCCTTATCGCGCGAGGTGCAAAACCACAGCTTGCCATCATCGACCATGGCAAACGAGAACGGCCTCACGCGAGGCTGATGTCCGTCCGTCACGTCGATCGTGGCGAGATACCACGCCGGAATACGCCTAAGATACGAACAGGCGCGCTCGAGCTGCGCCGTGCGGTCGTTGTCGGTCATGGGGACCCCTTTCCTGCGCTCGAATCGCGCCTAAACAAGTTGAAGATTGATGACGATGACGCAGATGAGCAGCAGCGTCGTCACCACCGCTGCCAGCGCATCGCCGCGGCCAAACGCAAGCGTATGCAGACGTGTGCGTCCCTGCTCGCCATGATAGCAACGGGCATCCATGGCGGCAGAAAGCGTTTCGGCATGACGGAACACGCCAGTGAACAGCGGAATCGCCACGCTGCCAAGCATACGAACGCCGCCGAGCGGGCCCCCCGTCACGCGCGCACCGCGACTCGCCTGCGCATCGGCCGTCTGCTTCATCTCGGTGGCAAACTGCGGCATAAAGCGCAGCGCGATACCCATAATCATGCCGAGCTCGTGCGCAGGAAGTCCCACGCGCGCAAACGGCGCGAGCAGGCGCTCAAAGCCCGCGGTGAGGTCGAGCGTGGGCGTGGTGAGCGTGATAGCGCTCATACCGGCCATCATCAAGGTCAGGCGGCACGCCATAAAGGCGGCGGAATGCAGCGAGCCCTCGCTTATCTGCAAAAAGCCGAGCTGCCACAGAATGCGCCCGCTCTGGTCGGAAAACAGGTTGAGCACCGCGACCACCGCGACGATCGCCAGCAGCGGCGCCATCGATGACAGGACGCGACGAGCCGGCACCCGGGACACGGTATAGATCAGAACAACGAAGATTGCGACCGGGACCAGTCCGCGGAAGCTGCCAACCGTGAGCGTCGTGATCAGAAACACAAAGCCCAAGAGCAACTTGGTTCGCGGATCCAGGCGGTGGATTGCACTATCGCCGGGATAGTAGCTGCCAAACGAAAACGCCTCCATTAGCAGCCCTCCTCTCGCGCGATCGTTTCGGATTTGGCCTTGTCCGAGACGTTAGAAGAACCGTCTGAGCGACCGATCAGCAAATCTGTCAACTCGTCGGCCAACGACTGAACCGTATAGAGCCCGCCGCAACGCAGCGGCACGCCCGCTTCCGCAAGCGCCAGCGCCATGCGCTGGGCAGCGGGAACACCCAAGCCGATCGACTTGAGCTCATCCGCACGCGCAAAAACCTGAGTGGGCGTGCCCTCGGCAAATACCGCGCCCTCGTTCATCACGACAATACGGTCGCAGCAATTGGCAAGGTCATCCATACTATGTGAGACCATGACGACGGTCAGGCCCCCATGGTGAAGTCGATCGATGAGCTCCAGGAAATCACTGCGTGCCGCCGGATCGAGCCCCGCCATGGGCTCATCGAGTACCAGGACCTCGGGCTCCATGGCAAGCACGCCGGCAAACGCCACGCGCCGCTGCTGCCCGCCCGAGAGCTCAAAGGGGCTCTTGTCGCCCACCGCGGCCAGGTCGAGGCCCACGCGCGCGAGCGATGACGCAACACGGCGGGCAACCTCGGCCTGTGACAAGCCAAGGTTATGCGGACCAAACGCCACGTCCTGTGCCACGGTCTCGGCAAACAGCTGACGCTCGGGATATTGAAACACCACGCCGACCTTTGCCTTAACCGCGGCGGCGTCTTTCTTGTTTGACAGATCGAGCCCCAGCGCGCGAACGGATCCCTCCTGGGGGCGAATCAAACCGTTGAGATGCTGGACCAGCGTCGACTTACCCGAACCGGTATGACCTGCCAAGCCCAGGAACTCGCCGCGACGCACCGTCAGCGATACATCGCGCAGCGCCCACGGGCTGCTTGGGTCGTTTCCCCAGAGAGCCTGTTTGCTCGATTTGCCCGCAGTGGCCGAGCGCTTATGCCAGCGGCGGCGCTCGCGCGGACTGAGCGAATAACTGTACGAAACATGGGATAGCTCGATGACGGGCTCCGACGCGTTGCCCTCGTTGTCTACCGGAACAGTGCCGTCAGCGATTTCCGACTGGGATACGGAAGACTGCCCCGCGATGCCTGCCCCACTTCGCTCGGCATAAGCCTGCGCAATCTCGGCGACCATATCCGCCTCACGTACCTGCGCGCAAACGGGCACGCCCTCCGCACGAAGTGCCATGCCCAAACGGCACGACTCTGGCATGTCAAGGTTGAGCTGAACGAGTTCATTCGCCCGCGTCAGAATCTCATCGGGCGTGCCCAGCATGGCAACTCGTCCCGTCTGAAACACGGCGACACGATCGGCCTCGGCAGCCTCCTCCATAAAGTGCGTAATCATCACGATGGTCATGCCGCGAGCGTGCAACGCGCGGCAAGCCTTCATGAGGCCCTTGCGTCCACGCGGATCGAGCATCGAGGAAGCCTCGTCCAATATGAGCACGCGCGGTTCCATGGCGAGCACGCCGGCAAGCGCCACGCGCTGCTTTTGGCCGCCCGAAAGCGCATGGGTCTCGTGGCGCTCAAAGCCCACCAGGCCCACACCCTTCAGCGCCTCGCGTACGCGCTGCGCAATTTGCGCCGATGGCACGCCAAGGTTTTCGGGACCAAACGCAACGTCATCTTCGACAAGCGTTGCCACCAGCTGGTCGTCGGGATTCTGGAATACCATGCCCGCGGTCGAACGAATGTCGTAGACCAGCTCGGGGTCGGACGCATCCATGCCGTTGATGCGTACCGTGCCCGCATCGGGCTGCAACAGCGCATTCAGATGCTTGGCAAACGTCGACTTGCCCGACCCATTGCCACCGAGGATGCAGAAAAACTCGCCGTCCTCGATATTCAGATCGACGCCGTCGAGCGCCGGTACGGCACCATCATAGCTAAAGGAAACGCCCCGACACTCAATCATGCGCGGCCTTTGACCTGGTCCTTTTTAGGCGTGATGAGGTTGGAGACCGCTTTATACACCGCCAGTGTCAACACCGAGTTAAGCACGGTCTTGATAAGGTTGAACGGCAGCACGGCAGGAATCATGAGCGGGGCGATCACATCGACCGAGCCATACCAGAACCAAACGCCAATGGTCAGATTCGCAACCATAGAAAGCACCGTAGCGGCAATAACGCCCAGTGCCAGGCCAATCACGGCACCCTTGTAGGTGTGCATCTTCTGGTAGACGATAGCCGCAGGCAGAATATAGCCCAGCGTGGCAACCAAGTTCATAAGCGCACCGACCCAATCGCCCGTGGTAAGCGCATGGATAACGATCGCCATGGCGGCAACAGCTGTGCCGGCACCGGGGCCATACGCAAACCCACACACCATCGCCGGCACCAGCGACGGGTCATACGTCAAAAACGGCGCCGAGGGAAGGATGGGTAGCTGCACATACATAAACAACGCGCTCAAGGCACACATCAACGCCATGGTAACGAGCTGTTTGGTGCTCCACCTATTCGTGTTCTCAAAATGGATATGCTGCGACTGTTCAGACATAAGATCACCTGCCTCTTTCATCCGGACTCTAACCGTTGGTACTGGGATCTCACCAGTTCAGCCGGCATGCGAACCAACACACGCACGGGTCGCGGACTCATCGGCTCGGCCGCAGACAATTTACCTGCGCCACGGCACCCCTTTGGCACCGCCCAATTTACCGCCAGTGGGGAATTCCACCCCGCCCTGAAACAGCAATTGCAAGTGTAGCACCAGTAGACTTTCGCGCAAGTATGCCAAAGGTAATTTGTGATGGGGGAAACGCTCCAGAAATACGCCCGGGACAAGTTAACGCGACAACCGCGTTCTCCGTCCACGCCAAAGTGGTGCGCCTTTCGCGCAAAGCGCGAAACAGCAACCGGGACATGTATCCCCAACAACCACGTCCTCCGCCCACGCCGACCTCAAGGCCGTAAACGCAGGGAATCCGGGGGTGTGACGGGGGCTTCTCTCCGGAACATTCCGCAGGACGCAAAGAGGCTCCGCAGCGCGAAGCGCGATGCGGAGCCTCTTTGCATGTCCGAGGACGTTCCGGAGAGAAGCCCCCGTCACACCCCCGGATTCCCGGTGGGAGTTCTAGACCTTGTCGGCCTTAGTACATACCGCCACCCTGCTGACCAGCGGTGGCAGCAGCGATAGCGTCCTCAAGCTGAGTGTTCTTGGGCACATCGGAGACGGTGGCCTCGGTGATGAGGATCAGGCTGGCGACAGAAGCAGCGTTCTGCAGGGTGACGCGGCTGACCTTGACGGGGTCGAGGACGCCCATCTCGATCATGTCGCCCCACTCGCCGTTGGCAGAGTTGAGACCCTGGCCGGCGGGCAGCTCGGCGACCTTGTCGACCACGACAGCGCCCTCAAAGCCAGCGTTCTTGGCGATGGTGGCGACCGGAGCGGTCAGAGCCTTCTTGACGATGTCGACGCCGATCTTCTCCTCGGGGTCATCGATCTCGACGGCATCGAGCGCAGGAGCAGCGTCCATGAAGGCGACGCCGCCGCCAGCGACAATGCCCTCCTCGACAGCAGCGCGGGTGGCCTGCAGGGCGTCCTCGACGCGATGTTTGATCTCCTTGAGCTCGGACTCGGTAGCAGCGCCGACCTTGATGACGGCAACGCCACCGGAGAGCTTGGCCAAGCGCTCCTGGAGCTTCTCACGGTCGAAGTCAGAGGTGGTGTTCTCCATCTCGCCCTTAATCTGAGCGATACGGGCGTCGATGGCCTCCTTGGAGCCAGCGCCGCCGACGACGACGGTGTTGTCCTTAGAGATGGTGACGGACTTAGCGGTACCGAGCATATCGGCGGTGATGTCAGCGACCTTCACGCCCAACTCGTCCAGGGCAGCCTGGCCACCGGTGAGGACGGCGATGTCCTCGAGAATGCGCTTGCGGCGATCGCCGTAGCCCGGGGCCTTGACGGCGCAGACGTTGAGGGCGCCACGGATCTTGTTGAGGACCAGGGTAGGCAGAGCTTCGCCGTCGATGTCCTCAGCGATGATGAGCAGGCCACGGCCAGCGCGCTGGACAGCCTCGAGAACGGGCATGATGTCCTGAACGCTGGAGATCTTCTGGTCGGTGATGAGGATGTACGGATCCTTCATCACGGCCTCCATGCGGTCGTTATCCGTGACGAAGTAAGCGGAGACATAGCCCTTGTCGAACTGCATGCCCTCGACGGTGTCGATGGTGATGTCGAACGTCTGGGAATCCTCGACGGTGATGACGCCGTCCTTGCCCACGACCTCCATGGCCTCGGCGATCTTCTCGCCGACCTCGGGGTCACCGGCGGAGATGGTACCGACGGAAGCGATCTGCTCCTTGGTCTCGACCGGCTTGGCCTGCTTCTTCATCTCGGCGACGGCGGCGTTGACGGCCTTGTCGATGCCGCGACGGATGGCCAGCGGGTTGGCGCCAGCGGCGACGTTGCGCAGACCGTCGTTGACGATGGCCTGAGCGAGCAGGGTTGCGGTGGTAGTGCCGTCACCCACGGTGTCGTTGGTCTTGGTGGCGACCTCCTTCACCAGCTGAGCGCCCATGTTCTCGATGTTGTCCTCGAGCTCGATCTCCTTGGCGACGGAAACGCCGTCGTTGGTGATGGTCGGGGCACCGAACGTGCGCTGCAGCGCAACGTAGCGACCCTTGGGGCCCATGGTGACGGTAACGGCGTCGGCCAGAGTGTTGACGCCCTTGGCAAGCTTAGCGCGGGCATCGGTGTTGAACGTAATGTTCTTTGCCATGGTAGGTAATCCTCCAAAAGAAATGCGACTCGCGTCGCCGCTTCCGAGTCCTATGCGGCGGACGCGTTCAAAGACGAATCAGAGATTCTGACGAGACTAGGCCTCGACGACAGCGTAGATGTCGTCGGCGCGCATCAGCAGATACTTCTCGCCGTCGACCTTGACCTCGTTGCCACCGAACTTACCGTAGATGACAACGTCACCGACCTTGACGTCCATGGGGATGCGCTCACCCTTGTCGTTGACCTTGCCGGCGCCCACGGCAACGATGGTGCCGCGCTGCGGCTTCTCCTGAGCGTTGCTGGCGATATACAGACCAGAAGCGGTCTTCTGCTCGGCCTCGTCGGGCTTGACCAGAACACGATCTGCAAGCGGCTTCAAAGACGACATGCTTGTCTCCTCCTTTGTGGGCCGCGCGGTCATGCCGCGCGGGTTAACCCTTTTTGTTTGCGTACGCGTTGAATGGTACCCACGAATGGCGGGTTATACAACACGGAGTCAAAAAATCTTATTTTTTGGCACTTAGATTTTCTGAATGCCGGGGGATAACTTAGAAGTGGCTCCCGGGGCGGACCGGAGGGCATGAAGTTTGCTGCTCTACAGTCCTGCGCAAGACGGAAAGCACATTAAGTGCTTTCCTTTGCGTGCGGAACTCGCGACAAACTTCATGCCCTCCGGTCCGCCCCGGGAGCCAGGTTGACTAACTAGGGCCCGGAATTCAGAGAAGTCAGTGCAGCAAAATGGCGATGCGGATGGAATGCACAAGATAGGGGCACGTTGTTGGGACGCGCTCTTTTAAGTTGCGGTGGAATAGTTCCTGTTTTTGGGCTTGAAGGCCGATTTTAGGAACTATTTCACCGCAACTGAGGGGTGCGATGTGGGGTTAGCGCTCGTAGATTAAGTTGCCGGCTAGGTAGGTGGCTTGGACTTTGGTGGCCTGGAGCTCTTGGGGGTCGATGGTGAGCGGGTTTTGGTCCAGGACTACCAGGTCGGCGTATTTGCCGGGTTCCAGGCTGCCGAGGTTTTGCTCGTCGCCTGCCGCGTAGGCGCTGCCCAGGGTGTAGTTGCGCAGGGCTGTTGCCGCGTCGATACGCTCGCTCGGCAGCCAGCCGCCCTCGGGCCAGTGGCTTTTGGGGTCTTGGCGCGTGATAGCCGTGTAGAGCACGTTCATGCTGGTAACGGCTGTGATGGGGCTATCGGTGCCGAAGGCTTGGCGGATGCCGCGCTGCTTATAGGTCGCAAACGGCCACATGATGCGGCTGCGCTCCAAGCCCAGGTCGCGCTCCGGACCACCCGGGTCGAGCGTGATATGGCAGGGTTGACTCGAGGCAATGACGTTGAGTTTGCGCAGACGATCGATGTCCTCGGGCAGCAGATTCTCCAAATGCTCAAGCGTATTATGGCCGTGCTGGGGCAAGCCGTAGAGCTCTGCCGCCTCCTCAAAGATATCGAGTGCGGCATGGATGGCGCCGTCGCCGATAACGTGGATGCGCACGGTGTGGCCGCGCTCGGCCGCCGCCAGAACCAGCTTGCGCATGCGCTCGGCGGGAACCGTCAGACGACCCTGGTCGCCCGGGAAGCGCGGGTTGGTATAGGGATCGGTGAGGTATGCGGTGTGCTCGCTCGACACGCCGTCGAAGAATTGCTTAAAGCCCGGCGCCGAGAGCAACGCATTGTTTGCGTAGCGGGTCTGAAGTTCTTCCAAGCGCGATTGGTCATCCAACAGCGTGGGGAACAGATGGGCGCGGATGCCCAGCTTGCCGGCGGCCTGCAGCTTGTCGTAAACATCGTCACGGATAAAGTCGCAGCCCGGCATGGGCATGAGCGACATGTCGCAAATCGAGGTAATGCCCTGCTCGGCCATGCGTTTCATTTGGTCGGCATACGCGCTCGCGATGCGGTCTTCGCCCAGCCACTCAAGGCAGCGCGGCAGCAGCTGCATGGCAGCCGCCTCGTGAGCGATACCCGTGAGCTCGCCGTTTGCGTCCTTGTCGTAGCTACCGCCCGCTGGTGACTCGCTGTCGCGCGTGACGCCGAGTGCATCGAGTGCGCGGCTGTTGAGCCACAGCGTGTGCCCGTCGCCCGAATACATAACGCAGGGACGATCGGGGAATGCCGCATCGAGCGACGCCTTGGTAGGATGCTCGGGCGGGTCCCAACGGTAGTCGCGCCAGCCCTGCGTCACAACCCAAGCGTCGTCGGGCAGGTCCTGGGAAAACTCGAGCGCATGTTGCACCAACGCCGCCTCGGACGTGCCCATATCCATGAGCATGTACGGCGAGGAACCGACCGAGGTATGGAAGAAGTGCAGATGAGCGTCATGGAAACCGGGGCAGACAAACTGCTCGCCATAGTCGATAACCGGCGTGGCGGCAGGCGCGGCGGCAATCACGTCATCGGGCGCACCGACTGCGACGATACGGTCGCCTGCGATGGCAATCGCCAGCTCGCGGGCGATATCGATGCCGTCTTGGGCGGTAAAAACGTTCTTGGAGCGGATAATCCGATCGATATGTTGCATGGGCATCCCCATCTCTGGCAGGAAATTCAACACCCCCGAGTGTACTCCCCCGCCCTTGTAACAAAACCCCAAGCGGCAAACGGCAACTTTACCAGCCCTAGCGGCAGGTGGCATACTGGAGAGAGCTTGTACGATTTTGCGATCAACCCAGCAAGGAGCAAATCGACCATGACGAAGACCAAGGCACAGCAGATTATGGCGGCGACCGAGGCTCGCGCGGCTGACGACGTCACCGCAGCCATCCAAGATATCGCCGCCGAGTTTGAGCCCTACATCATCAAGCAGCGCCGGCACTTCCATAAGCACCCGGAGCTGAGCCTTGCCGAGGAGCGCACGACCTCCGACATTGCCAACCAGCTCGACGCCATGAATATCCCCTACGAGCGTCCCCTTAAGACGGGCCTGGTGGCAACGCTTCGCGGTACCGCGCCGGATGCCTACCACGAGGACGGCACGCCGCGCCGCCGCATCCTGCTGCGCGCCGACATCGACGCCCTGCCCGTCACCGAGCAGACCGGCGAGGAGTTCGCCAGCGTCAACGAGGGCTGCATGCACGCCTGCGGCCATGACTGCCATATCGCCATGATGCTCGGAACGCTGCAAATCCTGCGCCATATGACCGACGACATCCACGGCGAAGTCCGCATCGTCTTCCAGCCCAGCGAGGAAAACGGCCAGGGCGCCAAGCTCATGATCGGCACGGGCGTGCTCGACGGCGTCGATGGTGCCTACGCCGCGCACATCTGGAGCGAGGTCGACGCCGGCACCGTGAGCTGCGAGCCCGGACCGCGCATGGCCAATACCGACTGGTTCCGTATCGACGTACGCGGCACCTCGTGCCACGGCGCCATGCCCCAGCGCGGTCACGACGCCGTTATGGTGGCCGCAGAGATCGTCAACGCCCTGCAGACCATCGTCTCGCGCGAGATCAGCCCCTACGAGCCGGCTGTCATCACCGTCGGCGAGCTGCACGGCGGCACCGCACGCAACGTTATCGCCGGCACGGCCTACCTCGCCGGCACGGTGCGCACCTACGGCGATTCGACCCACGAGGAAATGCCGGAGCTCATGCGCCGCATCGTGGAGCATACCGCGGCCGCCTTGGGCGCCGAGGCAGAGCTCACCGACTACACCATCGCCAACTACAAGGTCGAAAACGACGCGGCCTCGAGCGAGCGCTGCCGTCAGGCTGTAATTAAGTGTCTGGGCCCCGCCGGCCAAGGCCATTATCGCGGCACGCTTTCGGGCGAGGATTTTTCGGAGTACCTGCGTCGCGTACCGGGCGTGCTCGCCTTTGTAGGTACGCGCAACCCCAAGATTGGCGCCACGTACGCCCAACATTCCTGCTTCTACAAGATCGACGAGACCGTGCTGGCAAAGGGCTCCATGGTGGCCGCCCAGTATGCTATCGACTTTTTGGCCGAGCCCACGCAAGAGGAGCTCGACGGCCCCGCGATTACCGCGGTCGCCGAAACCAACCCCGATCTGGCCGCCAAGTTGCGCTCTGCCAAGGCGACGACCGCCGAGGCTCGCGACGCCATCCATGATGCCCGAACGGCTCGCCATGCCGCGATCAAGGGCATCCACGACGCACGCGCTGCTGCACGCCGTGAGGAGAAGCACGACGAGTAATCGATTCGCTGGCATCTCGCAGTCATAGCCACATCGCGATGTCAAAGCGGGGGCGGACGTTTCGACACGTCCGCCCCCGCTCATTCTTCAAGCGCTATTTCTACTATTTCTACCCCGTCCCCAAATGGCAGACGGCATGACTACTCGTCCTGAGGTTCCTCGTCGGAGCTTGGCTCGGACGCCGACTCAGGTGCAGGTGCCGGCTCAGGCTCAGGCTCAGGCGCAGGCTCAAGCTCAGATGCCGTCTCAGACTCGGGCGCCGGTTCAGGCTCGGGCGCCGGCTCAGGCTCGGTCGCGGGAGCGGGTGCAGGTGCCGGCTCAGGCTTGGGCTCGGGCTCAGGCGCGACATCCGGAGCGCTGTAACCCGAAGGAGCGGACTTCTTCTCGAAGGGCAATACAAAAGTCAGAACGTCGTCCTTATCCTCATCGGCCCACTCGCTTGCATAGCGTGCGGCCCAATAGCCAACGGCACGGTGCTTGAGCATCTTGCCAAAGACCGTAAGAAATACGGTGACGAAAGCGACCAGCACCAAGAACAGCGCGAGCGTGACGCCACCGCCGGTAACAATTGCCTCAATACCCGTAGGACGATAGTAGTAGCTATACATACCGACAGAGGCAATGGCGCCAAAGACGACCGTCAAGATCCATGTGACAACGTTGGCGACCAGGCCCGTCAAAAACTCGGGAAGGAACGAAGCACAGAACAGCTTGGTCTTGTTGTGCTTAAACGCCGCCCAGACCTTATCGAGCGAAAACGCGCTCTCGACACGCCCGGTCACCGCAAAGTGCATCACGGCGATGTCGGCGAACATCTTAAAGAAGACACCCAGAATCGCCGAGGCAATTAGCGCCAGGACAAGCAGGCCGAGCGAACCGAACAGCGCAGCCTCGAGTGCATAGGAGCCGTAATAAGAATACGAGCCCACGGCGCCAATTACCACGCCCTCCACCAGCGAAAGCACTACACCGATAACGGGAATGGCAGCGATAACCTCGAGCACGACCGAAATAACGCTCGAAAAGACTCCGAGACCAAACGACGTGGAACGCATGAGTGGACGGTCCATGCCGTCATCGACCTTGAGCGAAAGATCACGGCCCCACTCGATACCAAAGCCGGAACCACACACACTCGCAATGCAAGCTGCCAAAAAGCCGATGGCAGCCGCAATGCCGCCAATAACGGGAATAAACAACACGAGCACCGACACAACGCAAATCAGCGCCGGCAAAAACGCGATTTGGCATACACGCTGAAGCACGCCCGGAGTCTTGGTCATATCTTGGAACGCCTGAGCCACACAGCCCTTTGGCGCATTCGCCACGGGCGGTTGCGGAACAAACTGCTGGGGCTGAGGCTGTCCCTGGGGAGCGGGGCCAGAGGCACCGGCATTAGGAGCACCACACACGCCGCAGAACTTGTCGTTATCGCCCATGGGGGCGCCACACTGCGAGCAGAACATAGAATCATCCCTTCGTATTTTGAACGAATCACTTGAATCGCAAACGATGTCTTTAGCATCATTATTGCCCAATGTGGGGTCAAATACTCAAAGATGACCGATTTGCAAGATACACGGCGCCAGCAGGCGGTTCGTTGAATACGTCTGTGCTAGTTCGTTCCGCGGAAGCCCTTGCCGACGATCTCGGAGCTGTCGACGATCGTGATAAAGGCACCCGGATCGACTTCGCGCGCATAGCGGCGCAGTTGCACGGCCTCGCGACGGCTCAGCACGCTCATGATCACCGTCACGCACTTGCCCGAGAAGGCACCGTAGCCGCGGCTGATGGTCGCCGTGCGGTTGAGATGCTTGACGATAAACTCCTCGACCTTAAGGGGCTCGGAACAAATGACCGTGCAGACTTTGCGCAGGTGAATGCTCTCAATGGCTTTGTCGACCACAAGCGTCTTGGCAAACAGGCCGAGCACGCAATACAGACCGACACGCGGGCCATACAAAAAGGCCGCGATGGTCACGATGCCGATATCGACCAGCAGCAGGGCACGGCCAATCTCGAGCGTCGTGCGGCGCTTGAGGATCATGGCAAGAATGTCCGTGCCACCCGTCGAGGCGCCGATGTCAAAGACAATAGCGCTGCCGAGCGCCGGCAAGATGACGGCAAAGCACAGATCGAGCCACATATCGCCCGTCATCGAGACATCGGTCGGAATAAAGAGCTCAAACAGCGAAACATAGGCGGACAGCGCAAACGAGGCGAAGACACTCCAAAGAATCGCCTTGCGCTCCAAAAAGATAAAGCCCAAAACGACGAGAACCGCGTTGATAATCCACATAAAGACGCCGACGGGAAGGGTCGGGAACAGCGTGGACAGAATGACCGACACGCCCGAGGTGCCGCCAAAAGCAAAGTGATTAGGGGTTTTAAACGCAACGATGGCAAAGGCCGTAAGAATCAGGCCCAGATTGAGCTCGGCAAAAAAGCGCGGGAAACCCGGCTCCTGGCTGCGCTTTTGGCCGGCACGCTCGCCGCGCTCGATATCGGTGCGATCAACCACGCGCTCCATCGGCACTACGGGAGGACGATGCATCTCCTCGGCAGCACGCGATGCCGCCTCTGCCGCGGCGGCCTCAATCGCCCATGCCTTGCTTTCTGTTTCGTGCTCGTCGGCCATTACGGCAACCCCTCGTTAACAATTTGGAAACAATGCGCCCATTAGGGTAACGCGGAACGCGACGATTGCAACCCCTAGTTAGACGAGCGGTATGCCTACATCGGGGGGCATACAAATAACGGCCGGCCACGCTTTTGCTTGCGCGGTCGGCCGTTTAACGTTTTCGCAGATAAAATCTGCCAAAACAAACCTGTCCCTTTTTGGAAGGTTATTCGTGCTGGCTGGTGCGGTGCTCGTACTCCTCGGGGGTGATGACGTCCTCGATACGCAGGTTGACACCCGCCACCTCAAGGCCGGTCATCGCGGCAAGGCGCTCGGTGACACGTGCCTTGACATCGTCGAAGATCGCGGGCGCATAGGCGCCGTACTCGATGATGACGGAGATGTTGACGACCACGCGATTGTCATCGGTGACCTCGACCGTCACGCCCTTGGTCAGATTCTCGGCACCAAACTGCTCCTGCACAAAATGCATGAGGTTACCCTTCATGCCCAGAACGTGTGGAACCTCGCGAGTGGCCATAGCAACGATCTTTTCGATCACACCGTTGGAATAGGTCAGCGAGTCCTCGGACTCGTCTGTTTCCTCATCATCCTCGTCCGCATCATCGGCGGACTCGGCCTCGACGAGCGCCTCATCCTCGAGCGTTACGTCCTCGGCCTCGGCGGTGACGGTCTCGTCTGCCTCGAGCTCGGTATCGGCCACATCGACCTTCGTATTAAAAGCCATGGTTCCTCCTTATGCCTGCCGCGGATGCGACAGTCGAATACATATTAGCGGCCGCTAAACAGACGGCCGAAGAAGTTGACGATCCCGTTCTCGCCGTCGCGAATTTGGCCGATCACGGCGCCGATCAGCACGAAGAATGCAATGACGAGCGTGTCCCACAGGCCCAACGTGAGCACCAACACGGCGAGGATAAAGCCGGCGACGGCGCCAAGCGTGGTGTTGGGATGACGCACAGCATAGCTCCAGATGGCAGCGCCCGTACCCTTGATGAGACCCATAGCCTCGTCAAAATCCGCGGCTGCCGCGTCTTGCAACTCGGTTGCCTCTGCTTTGGAATCAACAGGTTCGCTCGCCGGCGTGGCGCTCTGGTCAATCGTCAGGCGCGGCGTACGAGCGGTCTTATCTTGATTGGTATCACTCACCGGAAACCTCCACGGTCTGGACGGTAGTCTTGGACGGCAAAAAACGGACGCGCGTGGTCGTACCCGGCGTGCCGAGCATGGTGTCGCAAGCTTCCTCGATGCGCTGCTGCATCGCGGTAGCCAAAGATGCCACGTCCTTATCGTCAAGCGCGATAGCCTCGACCTTAAAACGGACGTGCGAATCGTCGGAACCTTGGACGCGGGCCTCGACATGCTCGATCATCACGCGATCGTCGCGCTCGGCAGCAGCCCTGGCACACGAAGAAAGCGCCGCGAGCGTGACCTCGATATTGCGCTCCCCCGCCGGATGCACGCAGGACGGCTCGCGACGAGCAAACATCAGGCGGAAGAAGCTTACCAGCACGCCGATCGCCACAACTCCGCCGCATGCCGTCACGACAATGCGCGGCATGGGGTCACGCATCAGCAACATAAAGCGATACGTATACGGCCCCCAAAACTGGCAGACAAGCGTACCCAGCGCCACGATGGTAGCGGCAAGGTACACGATCGCTAGGGCTCGTTTGAGTACGCGCACGCGGCGCTCCCTTCAAATCTCGGCTCTCGAAATGCAAAACGGTTCGCATCATTATAAAAGAGCCGGGTCCGGTGCTCTACGCACGCGGATCCGGCTCATCTATTCCACGAGGCTTGCATGCTCGCTTCATTATGCCCAGATATGCACGGCTTAACCCGTGCGGGCGCTACTCCTCCTCGAGGGCAGCGATGACCTCGTCGGTCATGTCCATGGTGCTGTAAACATCCTGGACGTCGTCGAGCTCCTCAAGACGGTCGATGAGGCGCTGAACCTTCTTGGCGTCGGCGCCGGAGACCTCGGTCGGGGTGGTCGGGACCATGGTGGTCTCGGAGCCCTTGACCTGGACGCCCTGCTCCTCGAGCGCCTTGGAGACAGCCATGACCTCGTTGGCAGTAGTCCAGACGATCCACTCCTCGCCGGCGTCCTCGTAGTCCTCGCCACCGGCCTCGGCGATGGCCATCATGAACTCATCCTCGTCACCGGCAGCACCGTTGGCGATCATGGTCTCCTTCTTGGCGTTCTCGTCCAGAATCTCCTTGGCGACGACGATCTGGCCCTTGCGCTCAAACTGGAAGGCGACGGAGCCGGAGGTGCCCAGGTTGCCACCAGCGTGGGAGAAGGCGGAACGGACATCAGCGGCGGTACGGTTGCGGTTGTCGGTCAGGCAGTCGACGTAGACGGCGACACCGGCGGGACCGTAGCCCTCGTACACGATGTTCTCGTAGACGGCGGCGTCAGCACCCGAACCAAAAGCCTTGTCGATAGCGGACTTGATCTTGTCCTTAGGCATGGACTGAGCCTTGGCCTTGGCAACAGCAGCGGCGAGGCTGGCGTTGTTCTCGGGCAGCGGGTCACCGCCGAGACGGGCAGCAACGGTGATGTTGCGGCTCAGCTTGGAGAAGAGGGCGGAACGCTTGGCGTCCTGCGCGCCCTTACGATGCTTGGTTGTGGCCCACTTAGAGTGTCCGGACATACGTGTCTCCTATCGGTTTCGACCTAAAGCCCAGCGCAGATGCTCGGGCAATATAAACAAACGTCGTTATGATATACCTACTGGCCTGCGAGATAAACCCCAAAATGAAGGCGTCGTGATGATGCCACCCTTTGGTGCAAAGTATCCTGACCCCAATGCACCAAGTTAGGACCAGAGGAAGTCGCTGCGGGTGACGGTGGCGCCGATGGCGAAGGGCATGCAGGCGATGACCGGATACAGGTAGCGCATATAAGTCGAGCCGTTGCACGGGCCAATCAGGCACACAGCGAGCACGCCCAACAGCGGCACCCAGATCGCCAGTGCACGCCATGAATGACGACGCAGCAGGTAGACCACCACGGCGATCATGATCCACACGTAGGTGGCCGAGCTCATGGTGAGCGAGATAAACGGTATGCGTTGTACTGCCACGCGATACAGGTTGATCAGGTGATCGCACCAGCGCACAACCTTGCTATCGACCGGATGGAAGTCAAAGTACTTGAGGTTATCGGGCTTCGCCATGATCTCGGCACTGCGCGCCGTGCTGTAGACCCACGCATCGCGGGCACTCGGATAAAAGTAGCCGTAGTAGTTATTGATGAGCGCCGAGATATAGCACTCGGGATCCTTCTTAAACATCTGGGCCCACACCTCAAAATAGGCCTTGATGTCCTCCTGCGAGGCGTACTCGTTAAAGCAGTTCTTGACGGCATCGGACTTGTCAGGGTTGTAGCGGCGGCCCAGGTTCTCGTACTTGAGCACCCGATCGATCGCAGCGCGCTCCTCATCGGTTACCAAACCGTCGCAGGGCGCCTCCACGATGGTGCCGTCCTCCTTAACCGTAGGGTTGACGCCCGAGTTGAGGCCGTCGTGCTTTTGGACGAAACGAGCCGTCTGCTGGAACGGAATCGAGAGGATTTCGCGCTTGGAACCGGGCGTAATGTCGTGCGCCGGCATAAAGACCTTGGTGAAGTACATATTAGAGGCAAGGCAGAGCGCGAGCACCGCGAGAACGCCAACCCAGCGGAAACGCGGGATGGCGCCCGAAGGCGCAGCACCAGTCTGCTTGGCTGCACGACAAGCCACATGCACGTCCCATACGCAAAACGCCGCCGCGATTACGCATGCCGCCAGGGGAAACACCAGGCCACCGTTGCGCAGAAACGTGGAACCCATGGCGCCCAGAGCGAGCAGCAGCCAGTCGTGGCGCGCAAAGAGCGCGGGGGCTTTCTCGCCCGCTCGCTCGACATTGGCATCACGACGGGGCAAGCCACATGCCACGAGCTTGACGGTCTGTACCAGCAGCACCAAGAACGCGTCAGCAAAGAGCACGTCTTTGGTGAGCAACGCCGCGTAGTTAGAGAACATCGGCATAAACGCAAAGAACAGCAGGATCGCACCGCGAACCGGCAGACTCACGCCCAGTTTGCGCAGCGACGAAATGGAATAGGCCATGCAGGCGGCCGTGATGACGAACTGAGCGCAGGTGTAGATGGCAAGACCCGCGTTAGCGCTGTTGAACAGCGAAAGCCCCAGCTGAACGCACGAGCCGATAATGGCCGTGTGCACTACGGGATGATGCCCGTTGAGCAGCACGTTGGGGTTGAGTAGGCGCAGGTAGTCGCTCGTGCCGTTGGGATAGTTGAACCACTGGCGAATCTGCGCGCCCGTATCTCCCATAAAAAGGCCAGGCAGCGAAGCGATGAGCGTGGGCGCCCAGGCGATCACAAGCACCAGGAAGGGCCCGACAAAGGGATGGACCGAGAGCACGGCGTGAGTCACACGCCATACGCGGCCAAAGTGCGCTTCGGAAAACGGGATGCGTCGGGAGCTCAGCCAATCCAGGCACTCAAAAGCCAGATAGAAGGCCACGATCGCTAGGAGCATCCAGCCCGCGCCGCCAATCCAGGCGCAGATGATGCGGGCTTTGTCGCCAAGGACAATCTCGGCCGAGTCGGTGAGATCGTAGCTGCGGCCGAACACCATGCAGATGGCAAAGAACAGCGACGGCAGAATGATCGATGGGCGCCAGGTGTCGCCACGGCCAAAGAACACGTAGCGAAACGGCAGCGTGAGCAGGCAGGCAAGCGCAAGCAGCATGACCGCGTCGGTATGGCCGGCAAACGAGAGGAGCACCTCGTAGCACACGTACAGCATGCCCGAGGCTTTGGGGTCAATCGCCAAGACTGCGTTGCTCGACACCGGGGCGGGATCGATGGAAAACGCCGTGGTCGCCAACAGCGCAAGCAAAAATGCGATGAGCGTCTGCTTGGCGGGGTAGCGCTTAAACCAGACGATGCGGGCAGCGTCGCGCGCGGCCGTTGTGGAGAGGTCGGAATCCTTCACAGTCCGAAAGCCTTTCTAGAAACCTATCAAACTCGGCAAAACCACCACAAAGGTGCCTGTCCCCTTTGTGGTGGTTTTGGTGGTTAGGCGTCCAGGTAGACGCGCTGGGGTTGGTTGCGGCGACGAGCGAAGATGATGAGCGCCAGGCCCGCGACTACGAGCGGCAGGCTCAGCAGCTGACCCATGGTGATGACGCCTCCCAGCAGATAACCCAGCTGGGCATCGGGCACGCGCACGAACTCAACGAGAAAGCGGACAATGCCGTATCCCATCACGAACACGCCCATAAATGTGCCCTGGGGCAGCAGCGGCTTTTTGCGGCTGAGCACCTGCAGAATGCAAAAGAGCACGATGCCCTCAAGAAATGCCTCGTAGAGCTGGGAGGGGTGACGCGGCATATCGCCCGCAGTCCCGCCAAAGACCACGCCCCATGGCAGATCGGTCGGCTTGCCCCACAGCTCTCCGTTGACAAAGTTGGCACAACGGCCCAGGCACAAGGCCAGCGGCGCGCCTATGACGGCAAGGTCTGCCAAAGTCCATGCATCGAGCTTATACATGCGGCACACAATGATGCCGCCGATAATGCCGCCCACCAAACCGCCATGGAAGCTCATGCCGCCCTCGTTGGTGGCAAAGATCTCGAGCGGGTGCGCCCAGTAGTAGCCATCACCGTAAAAGACGACGTAGAACAGGCGCGCACCGATAATGAGGCCAAAGACCACGCCGACCACGACACTCGTCAGGTCGTCAATCGTGATGTTAAAGCCCCAGCGACGCTGCGTGCGGTACATGACGACCGCTGTGAGCAGGGCGCCGACCACGTAGGCCAGGCCGTACCAGTAGATGGTGATGGGGCCCGCCGAGATCGCGACAGGATCAAGCATATGGTAGAGGTCGTTGAGCATATCGGTCCCCCTGCTCCCTACATACAAATGCGGCCGCGGGCCTTGCGCTCGCAGCCGCATATTCGGGCGTGACGTCTATGCGGAGCATATCGCCCGCAGCTTTCACTTCTTAGAACGGCGCATACTCGTCGTACAGGTCATCGGTCTCGCCGGAGGCATTGACCTGCTCGACACGCGTAACGCCGGGCACGTGCTCCTTGAGGATACGCTCGATGCCCATGGAAAGCGTCAGGGCGCTCATGGGACAACCGGCACAGGCGCCCTGAAGCTCCAGCTTGACGACGCCCTCGTCATCAACGCCTATATACTCCATGTCGCCGCCGTCGGCCTGTAGGTTGGGGCGAATCTCTTCAAGAACCTTCTTAAGCAGCTCTTCGTTAACAGCCACAGGGGCTCCTTTCTCACAATAACGCGGGCGCGCCCGCGGACAGAGCTATGTTACTACAGCCGTGTACCCGCTCACGAGCCGTCCATGCGCGCAGACGCGACTTTCACGAGTAGTCAATTTGGGACGGGGCTCTTTTGGCTGCCTTTTGTTGCCAGCTGGCGTTGCCACGCGCTACTGCTGAGCCCGCCCCTCGGTGCCGATGTGAACATCGACGATAACCTGGCGGTAGCTGATGCCACAGGAGTCGAGAATGCGACGGCTGATGCGGCCGTCGTCGGTGTCGGCGTACTTATTGTCCAGGTAGACGACCTCGCCCACACCTACCTGCGCCAGGATTTTGGCGCAGTCATGACACGGGAACAGCGTGACGTAGACCGTGGAACCCTCAAGGTCTTTGAGCGAGCCGCGGTAGTTGAGCACGGCGTTGGCTTCGGCATGGACCACGTAGTTATGCTTGTCCTGCAGCGGGTCATCGCTCGTGCCCCACGGGAAAAAGTCGTCGTTGAGCGCCGAGGGCGTACCGTTGTAGCCCACCGAAAGGATGCGGTGGTTGGTGCTGGCGATGCACGCGCCCACCTGCGTGTTGGGATCCTTGCTGCGGCGCTGCGCGGCTATGGCCACGCTCATAAAGAACTCGTCCCAGCTAATAACGTCGCGACGCTTGCCCGACGCGGTTTGATGAAGATCGTCCGACATGGCAGACACCTCCGAAATCGCAATAGTTTGACCCATTGTAGCAGGTGGAAGGCGGAGACGTTTTTGTCCCATCGCCCCCATCGCTACGCGCGACGGGGCTTTTGATTGATGTGGTAGAGCTCGGCGAGACCCCGCAGCGTCAGCGCATCGTCGACCGTCAGGCTATGGCCGACCAGCGCCGCGAGCGCCTCGGCATCATCGCCGGTGATGATGATGGGCACGCTGCCCTCGCCCGCCGCCTTGGTCGAGCGCATCTCGGCAAGCACCATGTCGAGCATGCCGTCGATGCGGGCCACCTCGCCCAAGACCACGCCCGAGCGCATGGCCTCGCGCGTGTTGCGACCGATCACATGCGTGGGTGCCGAGGGCTCGACCTGCGGCAGGCGCGCCGCAGCGGCCGAAAGCGAGCGGGCGCCAAGTGCCAGACCCGGCGCGATGACGCCGCCGACAAAGGTTCCGTGCGTATCGATGACCTCGATATTGGTCGTAGTACCCAGGTCGATCACGATGCACGGAGAGCCGTAGACGGCGCGTGCCGCCACAGCGTCGGCGATGCGGTCGGGGCCGATCTCGGCCGGATCGTCGTAGTGCACGGGCATGCCGGTCTTAAGTCCCGGTCCCACCGTGAGCACGCGTCCCGTGCAGGTGCGGGAAAGCGCCGCCTTCCACGGGCGCTCGAGCGCCGGCACCACGCAGCTCAGCACGGCCACCGTGGGCACGAGCGCGCCGGGCATGCCCGCATCGGCCGCCAGCGCGGCCATGACTTGAGCGAGACGCATACGCGCTTCGTCGGCCGTAATACGGGCCGGCGTCGTGATCTCGCACGTCGCGAGCGGGCGCTCCTGCGCCGCGGCCGAATCCTCGGCAAACAGGCCAAAGCGAATGAACGTGTTGCCCACGTCGACCGTCAATATATATGCGCACCCATTAAGCATCGTCGGCGCTCCTTTCGTCTGCCCAGCAGTATATCCCGATGATTATTCTGGGACGGGGATTTAAAAATCATTAGGTACGCAATGATTTTTAAATCCCCGTCCCAGAATAATCATCCGGCAAACAGGGGCAGCTAAAAAAGCCCCGTCCCAAATGAGCTGCCGTGCGGCTATACTGGTGCGCGGTCGCGCGCGAGCTCATGCGGCGGCCCTTGGTAACCCGACTTCCCGCGCCGTATCCGTAACGGCGCTCCCGGGGGAAGCGGATATACGCAAAGGAGTTTTATATGAGCAATCCCTCGAACCGCGCTTCGATGCGCGGGCAACTCACGCTGCGCGGCGTCGTCATCGGCGTCTTTGGCTGCGTGATCATCACGGCAAGCTCGGCCTACACCGCCCTCAAGATGGGCGCACTCCCCTGGCCGATCGTCTTCGCTGCCGTCATCTCGCTGTTCTTCCTGAAGCTCATGGGCAACGCCAGCCTCAACGAGGCAAACGTCACCCACACCATTATGTCCGCGGGCGCTATGGTCGCCGGCGGCCTGGCGTTTACCATCCCGGGCGCCTGGATGCTGGGCTATGCCGACCAGATCAGCTGGCTCGACATGTTTATCGTGGCACTCGCCGGCACCATCCTGGGCCTGCTGGCCACCGCGCTCATCCACCGTCACTTTATTGTGGACGCCGCGCTTGAGTTCCCCACCGGCAACGCCGCAGCTCAGACCTTGCGCGCGACCGAGGCTGGCGGCAAAACCGGCAAGCAGCTCTTTGGCTCCATGGCCATCGCAGGCATCTACAGCGTGCTTCGTGACGCTCTGGGCGTGGTGCCTAGCATGCTGTGCTCGCTCAATATCCCCGGCGTGACCTTTGCCATCTACAACTCGCCCATGTTGCTGTCCATCGGCTTTTTGGTGGGCTTCGCCCCCGTCGCGTTCTGGTTTGCCGGCGCGCTGCTGGGCAACTTTGGCATCATCGTCGGCGGCACCGCTGCCGGTCTGTTCGACGTCGTAACCGCGCAGGGCATCGTCAAGTCCCTCGGTATGGGTCTTATGATGGGTTTTGGCGTCGCCGTCGTCCTCAAGGACATCCTACCGCAGGTCGCCGGCATCGTCCGCGGTCTTGCCGCCGACAGCTCCACCGACACCGACGAGCAGTCGCTCATCTCGGGCTCCCTTAAGCTCGACGCCGGCATCATCGGCCTGGGCGCTGCCGCCATCGCCGTGATCATCGCCATCGTGCTTGACCTTGGTCCCGTTCCGGCCGTCATCGTCACGCTGTTCACCTTTGTCACCACCATCATGAGCGCACAGAGCTGCGGCCAGACGGGCATCGACCCCATGGAGATCTTTGGCCTCATCGTCATGCTCATCGTGGCAGCTTTCGCGCAGATCGCTCAGGTAAAGCTGTTCTTTATCGCCGGCATCGTGGCCGTGGCGTGCGGCCTTGCGGGCGACGTCATGAACGACTTTAAGGCCGGCGCCGTGCTGGGCACCAACCCGCGTGCGCAGTGGGTCGGCCAAGCCATCGGCGGCATCGTAGGCGCCCTGGTCGCTGCCGCCGTCATGGTCGCGCTCGTAACCGCCTATGGTCCGGACGCCTTTGGACCCGACAAGAGCTTTGTGGCCGCGCAGGCAAGCGTCGTCGCCACCATGGTCTCGGGCATCCCGAGCGTGCCGTGGTTTGCGGGCGGCTTTATCGCCGGCATCGTCATGTACTGGCTCGGCATTCCGGCCATGATGATCGGCCTGGGCGTGTACCTGCCGTTCTATATGTCGCTCACGGCCTTCCTGGGCTCCTGCGTCAAGCTCGCCTACGACAAGTGGTCCGCCCACCGCGACGCCACCGCTGGTCTTTCTGACGAGGAGAGGGCTGCCAAGGACGCCGCCTTCCAGGAACAGGGCTTGGTTGTCGCCAGCGGCCTGCTCGGCGGCGAGTCCATCGTCGGCGTTATCCTGGCGTTTGTCTCCGTGGGCTTAAGCCTGCTGGGCTAAGCTGAGCAGCTGCTCGACAGCAACCATATTGCCTACGGCTTGCCCGGCCGGTAGCTTTCACGGCTGCTGACCGGGCTTTTTGATATCGAAACAAAGAAAGGCCGGCGCGCTGCGTTTAACAGCGCGCCGGCCTTATCGGTTAAGCTATCGAAGCGTTCCTGCTATGAACCGAAGTTCGTTGCAGAAACTACGCTCGAAACGCTACATCTGCTTGCGACGACGATCGCTCAGCGTCACACCAGCGGCCACGAGCGTGATACCGCCGATGACGAACACCTCGCCCGCAAGAGCGGAGTCATCGCCAGTCTGGGCGAGCGCGGCCGACGTGGCCTTCTTCTTGGCGACAGGAGCCTTTGCAGCAGCCTGTGCAACCTGAGGCTTGGCCTGCGGCTCAGCCTTGGGATGATACTTGTCGTACTCGGCCTGCGCGGCAGCCAGGGCATCCTTGGCATCGCCAAGCTCAGCCAGCGCGGCGGCATAGGCGTCGTTGGCATCGGACAGCTTGGCATCGGCATCGCTCAGAGCAGCCTTGAGACCAGCGGCGGCATCGACGGCAGCCTTATAGCGAGCGTAGGCAGCGTTCAGCTTGACCAGCTTCTCGTTGCCCGTCGTGCCCGCGGCAAGGGATGCCTTGTGGTCGACAGCCTCAAGATCGGCCTTGAGTGCCTCGTCGTTGGCAAGCTCTGCCTTGGCCTTGACGATATCGAGGTTCGCATCGACGACGGCTTCGTTGGCGGCCTCGAGCTGCTTCTGGGCATCGGCGACACTGGCCACGGCAGCGTCATAGGCGGTCTTGGCGTCGTCGACCGCCTTCTGAGCGCCGGCGAAGCGCTCGAAGGCCTTGTTTGCACCGGCCAGCTCGCCCTCGGCAGCCTTGACCTTCGCCTGTGCGTCGGACAGGGCCTGCGTCTTGGCGGCAACTGCCTGCTTGGCGTCCGAAAGAGCGGTCGCGGCCTGGACATCTGCGGCCTGGGCCTTGTCTACACCAGCCTGGGCGGCATCGTCGGCCTTCTTTGCCTCGTCAAGCGAGCCCTGCTTATTCGCAAGGTCCGCCTGGGCGGCATCGCGCTTGGCGGCAAGGTCCTTGACCGAAGCCGTGGCGTTGTCATACGCCTCATTGGCCTGTTCGGACTTTGCCTTGGCGGCATCGCGGGCGCTGCGAGCCTTCGCCCTGTGAGCAGCGGCCTCGGCTGCCTTCGTCTTGCTGTCAGCAAGCGTGGCGTTTGCCTTATCGAGAGCTGCCTGGGCAGTGGCAGCCTCGCCCTTGGCGGTATCGAGGTTCTGCTCGAGGGACTCGATGTCGATTCCGCCGAGCGCGTCCTTCGCGGCGTTGTATGCCGTCTTCGCGGCGGCGGTGCCGGACTTAGCCTTCTCGTACTCGCCCTTGGCGGTGTTCACGTTCGTGTCGGCTGCGGTATAGGCGTCTTGTGCGCCTTTCTGATTATTGAGAGCAGCGAGATATGCCGTATCGGCCGTGCCCAGCGTCTTCTGCGCCTCGGCGAGCTTGCTCTGGAGCTCCTTGAGTTGCGCCTTCTGCGCCTGCGTGCCGCCAGCGTTATAGGCAGAATCGATGTAGTCGTTGACGAGCTTCTTGAACTCGGAAACAGTGAAATCAGCCTGAGTGTCATCAGCGCTGTAATCGAATATGGTTACCTCGGAATCGGTGTTCTTACCGCTACCGGTCGCGATGCCGATAGCCACCGTAGCGGAATCGATAATGTTGAGATAGTGCCCGCAGGCGTCTCCTCTTTGATTGCCATTCTTATCTTTTGTACCGTGGTACACATCGTAATAGTTTTGGTAGATATAGTACGAATCATAGCGATGAGCCATGAGATCTTTGCCGGCCTCGCTATCCACACCGTACTTTTTAATCCAATTCTCGTAATTAACCTTCTCCTGAGTGTAGAGACCGGTGTAGGGCCAGCCCAGGGTATCCTCGGTCTCACCACCGGTATATGCACCGCCACCACCTGCGAGATTCTCAGCATTATCGAAGTAACAGTTCGAGTGATCCCAAATATTCGATGAATATGAGGCGTTGAGTGCAGCTGCTGCGGTCATGCGGAGGCTGACGCTGAGCGCCGACTGACCGTTCGCCTTGCGGAGGTTGTTCTGGGTGTCGAGATATGTCAGGGCGTTGCGCAGCTGTTCCAAGGAAAGCGGATTGGTGTCGCGAGACATGTCCTGATCGACGTAATCGTCATACCACTCGGCTTTGTCGTCAGCGCCGGTGAGTGTAGCCATTGCGTCCTTGGCGTTCGATTTCTGCATAGCCGTGAAATCGCTGCTGTTGCTGATGTAGGCCATAAAGCCGAGCATGCCCTTATTGATGACTTCCTGGTCAACGGTCATGTTGGACTTTAGGTCTGCAATCTGCTGCTCAAGAGCCTCAACCTGGTCATTAGCAGCGTCATAAGCCTTTTCCGCGGCGTTCGAAGCGGCGCAGGCTGCCTCCCACTCGCTACGCTTCTGCTTGCGAACTTCGACAAGCTTATCGTACGCGGTCTTTTTGTCTGCTTCGGTCTGCTGCGCCTTCTCGTATGCCGACTTCGCAGCGTCGCGCTTACTGGCCGCGTCCTTGTACTCCTTGTTTGCAGCATCGTATGCAGACTGGGCAGATGCCACGGCAGCGTTGGCGGCGTTGGCCTTCTCCTGCGCGGCGGTGGCGGTATTCTGGGCCGCCTGCAGGTTCGCCTGGGCGGTAGCGTCGGCATCCGTCGCGGCATTGAGCTCCGCCTGCGCGGTCTTGAGCTCACCAGCAGCAGCGTTCTTGGCGGCCTCAAGCGCACTCAGGTCAACACCCGTACCCGAGACGGCAGCATCGAGCGCGGCCTGCGCCTGGTTGAACTTCTGCTGGGCGTTATCGCGCGCGGTGGTCGCAGCGGCGAGAGCAGCGGCAGTCTCCTGCTTCTTGGCCTGGGCAGTCGTCAAAGCTGCCTCGGTATTCTGCTTTTCCTGCTGGGCGCTAGCCTCGGCAGCCTTGGCCTGGTCCAGATTGGCCTGTGCAGTGGCAACGGCCTTATGGGCGTCATCGAGCTTTGCCTTGGCGTCCTCGACGGCCTTCTTGGCGGCCTCGTACTCGTCCATACCCATGGCCTCGAGCTTGGCCTGGGCATCATCGAGGGCCTTCTTGGCCTCATCCTGCTTTGCCTTGGCGTCCTTGAGCGCCTGGGTCTTATCCTCGACACTCTTGTTGGCCTGATCGAGCTGATCGTTCAGGTCGCCCAGCTTCTTCTGCTGCTGCTCGGTCTTTTCGACGGCTGCCTTAAGCTCGTCGATCTTCTCCTGAAGCGCGGCTACCTCGGCCTCGTTCTGCTCGGCGGCGTTATCGGTCACGGCCTGCGAGGCCTGATTCTTTTGCTGCTGCGCCTGCTTTTGAGACTGGCCCGCCGCGTCGGCCTTCTTCTGGGCGGCATCGTAGGCGGCCTGAGCGTCCTTGAGCTGCTTTGCCGACTCCTCGGCCAGCTGGGCAGCCGTCTTTACGACCGCTTGGTTACCGGCGGCAACGGTATTCTCTACAGAACTACCCCCCCCCTGAACAGAATCGCCGTTACCGGTTGACGGTGCGGCGATTGCCGCCAGCGGCGACATGAGCGGCTGAGCGATGAGGCCCGCCGTCAAAACGGTTGCGACGGCGCGGTTGGCAACGCCCTTGACGTTGACGGCCTTAGCCCGAGGCTCAAAGTGTTGTGGACTGTAGTTTGCCATGGCTTTCTCCCTTTGACACGGATGTATCCATACGCTTCAAAATGTAGGAGCTGATTTTTGAATTCTGTTGCGCAACATTGGTCACCGGCGGATTTTTTGAAATTCACGCTCTCGTACTTCACAATTTCGTCACATATGCAGGAGCTGGTGCATCATATTCTTGCGTGATCGAATTGAGCCTGTGATTTGCATTTGCTCTCGCGTCATCCGCTCTATCGGATTCCGCATCCAACAGACACCCCGCCCGCCACGGTGTAGAGTTAGGACAACGGGCGCGTTGCGCGGACCGCGCTGGAACGAGGTGGACATGGAACTCGACAAACAACAGATCAAGCGACTACGCGAGCGTCATCATCGGCGTCACGGCATCCGCCCCGCTCATAGCGAAGCCATGGAAAACATCACCCGCTTCCTCAAGCGCGCATTCAACATTCGCGAGGGTCGCGCGCCCTACCACGTGATTCGCAAGCGTTTTGTAAACGGCGCGCGTCTGACTGGCTCTCACCTGTGTATCCTCATCATCGCCATGCTCATCGCGAGCATCGGCCTCGATATCGACTCGGACATCGCCATCGTGGGCGCCATGCTCATCTGCCCGCTTATGGGATCGGTCCTTGCCATGGCATATGGCATCGCCACGCTCGACCGTGAGATTACCGTCGAGGCCATTGCCAGCCTCGCACTGCAGATGGTCTTTTGCCTGGTCACGTCCACGTTGTACTTTAAGCTCTCGCCCCTTGGCACCACCACGGCGGCCATCATCGACAACTCGACACCCACCGTCTGGGACCTTACCGTCGCACTCGCAGGCGGCTTTGCAGGCGGGCTGGGCAACTCACGCGACCAGGAACCCGCCACGCTCATCGCCGGCGTGGCCGTGGCGACCGCGCTCATGCCGCCCCTGTGCGCAGCGGGCTACGGCATCGCCATCGCAAGCGGGTCACTGTTTCTCTCGGCGCTTTATGAGTTTGGCATCAACGTGGTCTTTATCGCGCTGGCTGCCGAAGTCGTGCTGCTTCTTTTGCGCGTGCCGCTCAAGCGCGACCTGAACGGCGACGGTATTGTGACCGCTGAGGAAGACGCCGAGGTCAACGAGCTGTCACACAAGGTGCGCCGCCGCATCATTGTGGGCACGATGATCTTTACCATCCCCTGCATCGTCATGACCGCGGGGTCCATTGGCTCGGCGCAGGCCGGCGTACAGGACGGCTATGGCGTCACCGAAACCACGCGCGAGCTCGCCGCGGTGCTGCCGGGCTTTAAGGATTATACCGTCGCCGTCGAGACCTCGGCTACCGAAGGCGAGGAGGAGGGCGTCGTCGAGCGTGAGATTGTCGCCCATGTGACGACAGGCGAGGCGCTCGGAACGCACGACCGCCACGTCGCCCGCAAGCTCATCGACCTCAACGTGCCCGAACTCGATCGCGTGGAGTTTGATGTGGAGTAATGCGGAACGTGAGGTAAACCCGGCGCGAGTGCGCGCAGCCGCGGGGCACAGGCACAGCCAAGCCCTATAGCTCGTACTTGTACACGCGGTAGATGTACTTCTCGGCTTCCATCTCGTAGGTGGCGATGGCCAGACCGTAGCGATCGTACTCGGTGAAGGTCTTGGCCTGGCCCGAAGCCACGAGCATACTATTCGAATCGCCGACGCGCTGCGCGCTGCTGACGTAGCCCGAGAACGGCACGGCGATCTGGTCCACAAGCTCGTAGGTGCGCGCGGTCTCGTCCACCGTAAAGATGTGCCCAAACGAATGCGTTCCCTTGCTGTAGTCGGTCGCCACCGCGGCGCCCAGCTGGCCCCAGTCGAACTTGGGATAGCGCTCGGTCGCACCAAAGTTGTTGTCGTATAGCAGCACCTGGTAGCGACCAGTCGCTGCCGTGTCAGAACTCGGCAGATACGTCACGCTGTGCTGGCCTGCATTGAGCGAGAAATCGCCCTGGGCCTGCAATAACTTGTCTTCAAAGCCCGAGCCAGCCCATTGCCACTCCTTTCTATTTCTGGGTCCATCTTCTCACTGCTGGCGGCCGAAAATGATCCGTTTTCCTCCGACCCCGAGGGATCGTTCTTAGTACTTGAAGAAGCCCTCGCCCGAGCTTTCGCCCAGCTTGCCTTCGTCGAGCATTTTCTTGAGAACGGAGGCCATGGCCTTAAAGTTGTAGGGCATCATCATCTTCTTGAGCAGCGGGCTCACCAGGCCCGGCACCTTCTGATACTGCATGACGATGTTGTAGGCCGTCTGGATACCCACCGTGTCGAATACGCGGAACGGGCCCTTGGGAGCGCCGGTGCCACGCGTCCACGCGAGGTCGATGCTCTTGGGATCGCTCACGCCCGAGACGTACAGATCAAGGCCCGAAAGCAGCCACGGTACCAACATGGAGTTGAGCAGATGACCGTTCTTTTCCTTGTTGACGGGCAACGCCAGCATACGGATGTCGTTGGCAAAGTCGACGAGTTCATCGAAGTAGCGCTTGTCGGTCTGGTCCTGTGCCATGACCTCGGTCATGTTGTTCTTCCAGATAGAGTTGGCAAAGTGCAGCGACAGGTACTTCTCGGGGCGGCCAGTGTACTTGGCAAAGGTACTCGGCAGTAACGTGGAGGAGTTGGTCACGACGACGGTCTTTTGCGGAAGGACCGGGGCGAGCTTCTTGTAAAAATCGATTTTTGCCTGGGTGTCCTCGGCCATAGACTCGATGACCAAGTCGGCGTCGGCCACTGCCTTGGCAAGATCGAGCTCCAGCTTGAGTGTGGAGTAGGCGCGCTCAACGGCGGCGAGTGCCGCCTCTTTGTCGAAGGGCTTGCCGCTATCGGCGATACCGGAGCACCACTCGCCCGTGCCGTCCGCCATACCCTCGATTGCCGCGATGTACTCCTCGCGCACATGATCGATCTTGGGCTGGGTGCGACCGATGCTGCCCTCGCTGCGCAGCCAAATCGTTACATCGAAGCCGCAGTAGGCAGCCTGAAAGGCAATCTGGCTTCCCAGCACGCCGCCGCCGGCAACGCAAACGGTCTTGTAGCTCATAGGAACAGTCCTCTCTTACGTAATTCCATAGATGTGTATTTATTCAACCGTAAGAGGGCTGCACACTGGGGGTGGGTTCTATAAACGGACGGTAATTTGCGGCGAACGGCTACATCTGTTCATTATCTCAGGGTTCCGAGGGCGATTTTTTGTGCCACCGAGACGTCGTTTGCGGAAGTATGCGGCAAATTCCGGAACCCTTGAGCACCCCCCGATTTTCCGCCAATAAAACCGCAGGTACAGGGCTTGGACATATTCGGTGTGCTCGGTCTATTCAGATTTTGCCGCATACTTCCGAAATCTGAGTTCGCAAAGGGTGATAGTCGGGGCGTTTACGCAACATATGTCCAAGAAAAAACGGGTGGTAGCCGGTACGGCCACCACCCGTTTGTCTCATATCCAGCCCATAGCAGGCCAGCTACTTCTTAATGCCGCGTCCCAGGCGCTCAGCGACCGACGCCACGGCGCTCTCATCGACCGAACCGCAGCTCACGCAGCCGTCGTGGGCACGCATCTGGCCGGTGACCTCGTCCATCGCGAGCGGCGCCACCTTCTCAAGCTTAAAGCCCTTGCCGGCGCGCATGTTTTCCTTGGCCACGCTGATCATGAGCTTAATACGGTTGAGCTGGTTGACCTCGGACGCACCAGGATCATAGTCCACCGCAACGATGTTGCTCTCGGGATGCTGGCGGCGCAGCTCCTTGATCACGGCCTTGCCCACCACGTGATTGGGCAGGCACGCGAAGGGCTGCGTGCAGATGATATTGGGTGCGCCATGATCGATCAGGTCGAGCATCTCGGCCGTGAGCAGCCAGCCCTCGCCCATGTTGTTGCACACCGAAAGCACCGTGCGGGCCTTGTCGGCCATGGTGCCGATGCGCTCGGGCGCCTCGAAGCGGCGGGACTTCTCGAGCATCTCCTCCACCGGCGTGCGCATCCAGTCCACGAGCTTGATGAGCGCCTGCATACCAGCGCGCGTGGTAGCGGAGCTTCCCAACTCGTCCTTCTGCAGCTCGGCGTTGCTCATGGAGTACAGGAAAAAGTCGAGCAGACCCGGCACCACGGCCTCGCAGCCCTCGCGCTCGATGACATCGACCACGTGGTTGTTGGCTGTGGGATGGAACTTGACCAGGATCTCGCCGACCACGCCCACGCGCGGCTTGGTACCCTCGCCCACGAGCGGCATGGTGTCGAACGCGCGGATGGCCTCGCGGCACAGCTTGGTGTAGTTGTGGCGGTTAAACTTGGGCGCCAGCTTGCGAGCGCGCGCCATGTACTCCTCGTAGAGCGCGTTGGCGGCACCGGGCGTAGCCTCGTACGGGCGGCAGCGATAGAGCATCTGCATCATCACGTCGCCAAAGAGCACCGCGTAGACTGCCTGCTTAAGCAGCGCCGGCGTAATCTTAAAGCCAGGGTTGTCCTCGCCCAGCGCCACGGCCGAAAGCGAGATCACCGGGATCTCGGGGTGGCCGCTCTCGCGCAGGGCCTTGCGGATGAGTGCGATGTAGTTGGTGGCACGGCAGCCGCCGCCGGTCTGGCTGATAACCACGGCTGTCTTGGACAGGTCGTATCGACCGCTCTCGATGGCCTCCATGATCTGGCCCGTCACCAGGATCGACGGATAGCAGATGTCGTTGTTCACGTAGCGCAGGCCGGCCTCGACGGCATCGTGATCGGTCGAGGGCAGCAGCTCCAAGTTGTAGCCAGCACCACGGAACACCTCTTTGACCAGGTCAAAGTGGATCGGCGCCATCTGCGGGCACAGGATGGTGTAGCCCTCGTCGCGCATCTGCTCGGTGAAGGGCACCTTGGGCCATGCGGTCGAGGCACTCTCACGCTGCGCCTCGAACGTGTACTTGCGGCTCGCGAACGCGGGGGCATCCGTGGAGGGCGCCACCGGCGCGGCGTCACCCTGCTCGTAGGCCTCGCCCGCTGCCGTGGCCTCGGCCAAGCGCTCGGCCTCCTGGTCCTTAAGCGCGGCCATGAGCGAACGGATGCGGATGCGCGCGGCGCCCAGGTTTGACACCTCGTCGATCTTGAGTACGGTGTAGATCTTGCCGCTGGCCTCCAGAATCTCCTGCACCTGGTCGGTGGTCAGAGCGTCCAGGCCGCAGCCGAAAGAGTTGAGCTGGATCAGGTCCAGGTCGTTGCGCATCGTCACAAAACGGGCGACGGCGTACAGGCGGCTGTGGTACATCCACTGGTCGACGACGCGAATCGGACGCTCGGGCTTTACCAGGTGTGCAAGCGAATCCTCGGTAAAGACCGCAAAGCCAAAGCTCGAGATAAGCTCGGGCAGAGCATGGTTGATCTCGGGATCGTTATGGTAGGGACGGCCGGCGAGCACAATGCCGTGGCCGCCGTGGTCCTCGACCCACTTGAGAGCCTCCTCGCCCATGGTCTGGATATCCTCGTGGAAGCGCGCGTCGGCCTCAAAAGCAGCGTTGACGGCGGCATCAACCTCGGAGCGCGTGATTTTAGGACCGCGCACGCGACCGCGACCGGCCTCAGCATCGGCCACACGGTCGACGGCGAGCACCTGGTACAGGCGGCGCTTGAGCTCGGTCTTGTCGTGATACGGCACAAACGGATACAGGAACTCGATGTTCTGCTCGCGGATCTCGTCAATATTGAGCGCCAGCGCCGTGGGGTAGCTCATGACGATGGGGCAGTTATAGCAGTTGCCAGCCGTCGGATCCTCCTTGCGCTCCCAACGCACGCACGGCATCCAGATGAAGTCGACGTCACGGTCGATAAGGTTCATCACGTGGCCGTGGCTCATCTTTGCCGGGTAGCACACGCTCTCGGACGGCATGGACTCGATGCCCGCCTGGTAGGTCTTCTTGCTCGACTGGTCGGACAGCTGCACGCTAAAGCCCAGGCGCGTAAAGAACGCGTGCCAGAAGGGGTAATTCTCGTACATGTTGAGCGCGCGCGGGATACCCACAGTGCCGCGGGGGGCCTCGTCGGGACTCAGGACCTCGCGGTTAAAGAGCAGCTCGTTTTTCTTTTTGAAAAGGTTGGGGGCCTCGGTCTTTTGCTTTTTGTGGCCGGCGCCCTTCTCGCAGCGGTTGCCGGTAATGAAGCGCCTGCCGCCGCCAAAGTCGTTGACGGTAAGCTGGCAGTTGTTAGAGCAACGGCCGCAGCGGACATGCTTTTGCGTCACGGTAAGGTGCGCGATGTCCTCAGCAGAAAGAATGGTCGAGGTGCCGTTGGCACCGGCGCGATCGCGGGCGAGCAGGGCCGCACCGTAGGCGCCCATGCAGCCGGCAATGTCGGGACGCACGGCATGAACGCTGGTAAGCTGCTCAAATGCGCGCAGTGTGGCGTCGGACATAAAGGTGCCGCCCTGAACGATCACCTGGCTGCCGATCTCCTTGGGATCGCGCAGCTTAATAACCTTGAACAGGGCATTCTTGATGACGGAATAGGACAGACCGGCCGCGATGTCGCCCACCGTGGCGCCTTCCTTTTGCGCCTGCTTGACGCGCGAGTTCATAAAGACCGTGCAGCGGCTGCCCAAGTCGACGGGAGCCTTGGCATGGATGGCGGCATCGGCGAACGCGCGCACGTCCATGTTCATAGAGACGGCGAAGCTCTCGATAAAGCTACCGCAGCCCGACGAGCAGGCCTCGTTGAGCATGATGTGCTCGATAACGCCGTCCTTGACGCGCAGGCACTTCATGTCCTGGCCGCCAATGTCCAGGATGAACTCGACGCCGGGCAGGAACGCCTTGGCGCCGCGCAGGTGCGCGACGGTCTCGATCTCGCCGGAGTCGGCCTTGAGGGCCTCGATGAGCAGCGCCTCGCCATAGCCCGTGGTGGTCACGTGGCCGATGGTGCAGCCGGCGGGGATGTGGTTGTAGAAATCGGCCATGATGACCTTGGCCGTGCCCAGGATGTCGCCGTTGTTGTTACCGTACCAGGTGTGCAACAGCTGGCCGTCCTCGCCCACGAGCGCGGCCTTCATGGTGGTGGAGCCGGCGTCGATGCCGATGAACACGCGGCCGGTGTAGCCGTCGAGCTTGCCCTTGGGGACGACTTCCTGGTCGTGGCGGGTCTTGAACTCGGCAAAGTCCTCGTCGGTGGCAAAGAGCGGATCCAGACGCTCGACCTCGGCACCCTGCGTGTCACCCAGGCTGTCGATAGCCTCGATGAGCTGCGGGAACGTGCTGAGCTTGTTGGACTCGTGCGCCATGGCGGCGCCGCTCGCCACAAACAGGTGAGCGTTTTGGGGCACGATACGGTGCTCCTCGTCCAGGTTGAGCGTGAGGTAGAAGCGGTGGCGCAGCTCGGAGAGGTACTGCAGCGGGCCGCCCAGGAAGGCGACGTTGCCGCGGATGGGACGGCCGCATGCCAGGCCCGAGATGGTCTGGGTCACGACAGCCTGGAAGATGGAGGCAGCCACGTCCTCGGGGCGGGCGCCCTCGTTGAGCAGCGGCTGGACGTCGGTCTTGGCAAAAACGCCGCAGCGGCTGGCGATGGGATAGATGGTGGTGGCGTTGGCCGCGAGTTCGTTAAGGCCGCTAGCGTCGGTGTGCAGCAGAGTGGCCATCTGGTCGATGAACGCGCCCGTGCCGCCGGCGCAGGTGCCGTTCATGCGCTGCTCGATGCCATTGTCGAAGTAGATGATCTTGGCGTCCTCGCCACCCAGCTCGATGGCGACATCGGTGGCCGGGATAAGGGTCTCGACGGCGCGTTTGCTGGCGATGACCTCCTGGACAAACTCCAGGTCGAGCCACTGGGACAGCAGCAGGCCGCCCGAGCCGGTAATGGCGCAGGTCATCTGGGCCGTCGGCAGCACGGTCGCAGCGCCCTCGAACAGGTCGCGGGCGCAGGCGCGAACGTCGGTGTGGTGGCGCTGGTACTTAGCGTAGACGATCTGGTTGTCGTCGTTGAGCACAGCGAGCTTAACGGTGGTGGAGCCCACGTCGATGCCCAGGTGCAGGTTGCCGCGGGCGGCCTCGGGGTTGAAGATCGCGCCTTCGGGGGCCTGGGCGGCGGTGGCGGCTAGGGGCTCAGCGGCGGTGGCGGGCTCGCTAGCGACGGACGTCTCCCCTGCCGTTTTCTTGGCATCGGCAACTGCCTCAGCAACTTTCTCGGCAGCCGCGGTCGCGGCCTTCTGCGCGGCGTCCACCACGGCGGGCGCGGCCTCGCGTGCGGCAACGACCACACGGTCTTTAATGCCCTCGACGAGTTTGCTCATTGTCTCTCCTCTTAGTTGTTGGACTCGACGGTTGCGGTGGTGTCGACCGCGCCCTCGAGCTGCAGATTCAATAGCTTCATGCCGTATTCCGGCACGTTGATATCGATGGGTTGGCCATACAGGTCGCCGGGGCGCACAAAGGCGAGCACCGTCATAATGCGCGCCATGGTCTCGGGCGATTCGGTGAGCCCACGCTCAAACCAACGCTGAATCAGGCCGACCTCGGCACTCACGACGTAGGTGACGTAGTAGTCAAAGAAGGTGCCCAGCGCCAAGCCCAAAATGCCCGTCTGTGCACGCGGCACCACGGCCTCGCGTGCGGTATCGATGATCTTTTTAATAAAGGCGGGGTCGCCGCCCGGGCCCAGCAGGGCCCCGATAAGGTCGCGATTAGCCGCAAGATAGCGAAGCAGCTCAACCGAACCGGGTGCCGGCTCGAGCTCGTCGATGTTGCGGTAAAGATCGGGTAATTGAGCTGCGGTGATAAGCTCCACCCGCTCACGAATCTCGGCAAGCAGGCCGTCCTCGATCTGGCTGATAAAGTCGGGGATATCGCGGTAGTGCGAATAGAACGTGCGGCGCGTAAGGCCGGCACGCTCGGTGAGCGACGCGACGTTAATGCGCGAAAGGTCGCCGCTTTCGGCAAGCTCGCTGGCAAGTGCCTGGCGAAGGGCACGCTGAGAGCGAAGAGACCGGCGATCGCATTTCTCGAGCTGGGACAAGCGTCCTCCTTGTTACTCAGCCTGTGCGCTATTGCACAGTGCGAGTATTATTGCACACCGTGTGTATCAACACGTAAAGGCAATATTTTGGATGTGACAAAGGGGCTGCCCCTTTGTCACATCCAGCGACCGCCTAGGTTGTGCCAGTTGTGCCTGGCTTTTGGAGCGGCATTGCCGATTGTTCAAAATGTCATTCGTGGGTAGAATAGTGTCGACGGCAGCCCAAGTTCTGGAAAGCTGGGCAGCGCCGTTGCTTGGATTAAGGGGTCAACGCCTTAGCGGCGGCGACCCCTTTTACGTTGCTTCGAACGTTGCTTGAGTGCCTCGGAAAGCCCGACGAGCGCCGTGGAGAACGAGACCAAAGCGGTCAGAAGTCTCACGAAATCAATCAGATCGGTCATGGGCATCACCTCCCATCAGATGGAGGGCGTTGCCCGGCACATGGAACTGCCGCCAACAGTATCAATTCTATCAAAGCGCAGTTAGATATGCGAATGTTTGTTCGTATTTCAAGAGACCAGCTTCACCTGTGACAAAGGGGCTGTCCCTTTGTCACATTATTCGATTACGGTGCAGGAATTCTGCTTGCGCATGGTGGCGAGCATGTGTTTGGGGACGGCGTGGACCATGCAGCTGCCGATAGTCGCGCTCGCGGCGGCCTTGGCAGCATCGCTTGCGTTTTTGGTCGCGTAGCTGTGGCGGAAGCGTTTGAGCATGGCGATGTCGTTGCCGCCGTCTCCGTAAACCGCGACCTCATCCTCGGCAATGCCGTAGTAGCCCGCCAGCCAGGCCACGCTCTCGCCCTTGTTGCACGCCACGTCCGTGATCTCGAACATCACCGGATCGAACGGCGCGTTGACCACGCGGTCGGAGCGCTCGGCAAGATACGCCTTAAGGTCACGCTCCAGCTCGGGCGAGGTCACGCGACAATTGATCTTGCATACATCGTGACGCAAGATATCGCCGATCGACTGATCGAAATACTGCTCCTCGTGATACCCGCCACGTGCACGCATGCCGCGCATCACAATACGCTTGATGGGGCTGTCCTTTTTAAAGCCCGCCTGATGCATCTCGAACGAACCGCTCGAGAACATGCCATCGGGCGTGGAGCAATCAAAGCAAATGTCCGGGAACGCCTTGAGCAGCTCCTCGGTAATCTGCGGATCGATGGTCCAGGTCTTGAGCACCTCGCCATGGCTGTCGCGCACGATGGACCCGTTGGAGCAGCAGGCGTCAAGCGCCAGGCCCGTAAAGCCATGCTCGCCGATCGGCAGCGTCGAGCGTCCGGTCGCGGGAACCACGTGGAGTCCGGCCTCGGTCAGCTCGCGAATGGCGAGGCGGATGGTCCCATCTGCCTCGTGCAGGGCGTTCAGCAGCGTTCCGTCTAAGTCACTCGCAAACATCTTGATCATGGGCATGCCTCTCCTTCGTCTGCACGATATTGTAGACGAGAACGGGCGCGCCCCAAGAGAGGCACGCCCGTCAGGCGAAAGATTGTCCTACACCGCAGCGGGGCCGTGTTCGCCGGTGCGCATGCGGATGACCTCTTCGACCGGCTCGACCCAGATCGTGCAATCTCCAACGGTGCCGCAATCTTGGAAACGGCGCGGCAACGGACGCGAAACGAACGGGAAATACGCGAGCAAGGAAGCCGTGAGCGCGCCCGTCCCGGCTAGCGGCGGAACAGCTCGCGGGCTCGGTCGCGGAGGTCGGTAGCTCGGATGACGCCCTCGTAGCGGTTGATGCGCAAGCGCGGGAAGGCATTGAAGAAGCGCAGGTCGCGTCGGCTGAGCGACACGCTTGGCACCGGACGGCTCATGCGCTTGCCGGCAAGGCGACGACTGAGCGACGGACGCGGCATGTTCGGCGCGGCATCGGCCACGCGGCGGGCGGCAAGCGCCAGGCCGCGAGCACCATCCGCGATAAACGTCGGCATCGAAGCCTTCTCGCGCAGGGCATCGAGCGCGGCGTCACCCAGCTCGGCCAGCCACGCGTTAACGGCACGGCTGCGGATATGCGTCTGCGCCACCGAGTCGATCGCCGAATCGGGAATACGTTCAAGCATGGAATCAGACGCATCGGCAAGCGACTCGTTGATGCGGTCGGCAAGGTCGGCCCGGACGCGCTCCAACTGATCAGACAGGCGGCGCCAGCTGGCCAAAGAGCACACTGCGTCGACCATCATCGCGACCGCGACGATAAAGGCGGACAGCCGCACAATCAGCACCGGCAGATGGCCAAGCAGCCCCAGCAATGCCGGCTCCACTAAACGGCAAATGCACAACGCACCCAAGCCAAACGCGCAGGCCCAGTACAGACAGATGCGTCCGTGCAGGTTAAACGGCAGGTGCGAATAGTCCCAAAAGCGAGCGCCCGTTGTTTTTTCCAGCAGCACGCCTACGCTGTACTCAATCACGCTGCATACGAGCGCTGCAGCGACAAACTGGCTCGGGGCATCCGGAATCCCGCGCAACAGCAGCCAGCAGGCAATGCCGCCCACACCATAGATAGGACAACACGGCCCCAGCAAAAAGCCGCTGTTGGCAAATCGTCCGTGATTGAGCATGGCGCAGACCGTCGACTCCCACGCCCAGCCGCAAAACCCGTAAAAGGCAAACGAGAGCACCAGTGCCGAAAGCGGGCAGACGGCAAGCGTCGCGCCGCCAAACGCCATGTCAATCGCGGTCCCCACCGTCTACCCTCTCCTCTTTTCGCTCGAATCTTTGCTCGAGCCGTCACTCGAGCCCTCGTTCGAATCGTTCGCGCCGCCTTTGCGCGGTAGACGGCAGGCGACCGTCTCGCGCAGAGCACACCATTTATCCGCCAGGCACACAATCCATGCCTCACGACACGTCGGCGGCACTGGCACCAGCGGAAACATATGGCGCACGATAATATTCCGCTCGCGCGACGTCAGTTCAAAATCTTCCTCGGCACGCGCCAGGGCAAAAAACGGGTGGCGAAAGCCATGCAGCCGATGGCTTGGATCGGGATCGTGCCAGTCATAGAGAAAGTAATCGTGCAGCAGGGCTCCGCGCAGCAACGAAGCACGGTCGACCGAAATGCCAGCACGGCCCAAGCACTCGGCAAAGGACAGGCTCGCCCGCGCTACCGAAGTCACATGTGCATAGACCGTCACGTCGCCATGTTGGATAAACTCGCGCGTCAGGTCCAGACGGCCCGCCTGTGCCAGTTGACGGGCAGCATGGTCTACTTCGCACGCGATGTTCTCGGCACGAACGACATCGGACATGCTGCCTCCTTCCAGCGACTCACAGCGGCAAGCCACGGCTTGTGCACAATCGATAAAAACATCATGGAACACATCAGTATGGCATCGGCCAAAACGTTTTGCCCCGCCAGTTGGCGAATTACCGCGCCGCCGTCACATATCAAACGCCAAAATGTGCGAGACTGTCTTATGCAATTGTGTCGGCCGAGGGAGCGCCGGCGCTCGATTCGCATGGAGTAACCCACAACGATGCTGCTTACGCAAACGACAACGCCCGAGGACGTCAAGGCTCTTAATCGTGCCGAGCTCCCGCAGCTCTGCGACGAGATTCGCCACGCCATCCTCGAAAGCTCCGCCGCCGTCGGCGGGCACGTTGCCCCCAACCTGGGCGTCGTTGAGCTTACGGTTGCGCTTCATCGCGTGTTTAACTCCCCCATCGACAAGATTGTCTTTGACGTTTCGCACCAGACCTACGCCCATAAGGCGCTGACCGGACGCGCGTACACTTATATCGACCCGGCACGCTACGGCGAGGCCTCTGGCTTTGCCAATCCCGACGAGTCCGAGCACGACCTGTTCGCCATAGGCCATACCTCCACGTCGGTGAGCCTGGGCTGCGGCCTGGCGCACGCTCGTGACCTGGCGGGCGATGCGTACAACGTTATCACCGTTATTGGCGATGGCTCACTTTCGGGCGGCTTGGCGTTTGAGGGCTTCAACAATGCCGCCGATCTCGACAGCAACCTGATCATCATCGTCAACGATAACGACCAGTCCATCGCCGAAAACCACGGTGGCCTGTATCGCAATCTGGCCGAGCTGCGCGCCAGCAACGGCACCTGTGAGCGCAACGTTTTCCGCGCGATGGGGCTCGACTACCGCTATCTGGACGCCGGTAACGATGTGTTGGCCCTCGTCGACGCGCTGCAGGAACTGCGCAATATCGATCATCCCATCGTGCTGCACGTCTCCACCGCCAAGGGCAAGGGCTTTGAGCCAGCCCAAAGCGACCCCGAGCGCTGGCACCACGTGGGTCCGTTTGACATGGCGACCGGGCGCAAGCTCTGCCCGGGCCATCCGAGCGAGCCTGCGCCGCGCACCTATGCCGACATTACGGGCGAGGCGCTCAGTGCCGCCATCGAGCGCGATCCGCAGGTCGTGGGCATCACGGCCGCCACGCCCTACATCATGGGTTTTACGCCCGAGCTTCGCGCTGCCGCCGGCAAACAGTTCGTCGATGTGGGCATTGCCGAGGAGCACGCCGTGACCTTTGCCACCGCGCTTGCTCGCTCGGGCGCCAAGCCAGTCTTTGGTGTGTACGGCACGTTTTTGCAGCGCGCCTACGACGAGCTGTGGCACGACCTGTGTCTCAACGACGCCCCGGCAACCATTTTGGTGTTTGGTGCGTCGATCTTTGGCACCACGTCCGAGACGCACCTTTCGTTCTTCGATATTTCCATGCTGGGCGCTCTTCCCAACATGCACTACTTGGCGCCGGCCTGCATGGAGGAATATCTGTCCATGCTGAGCTGGTCGCTCGACCACCGCGAGCATCCCGTGGCGATTCGTGTGCCTGGTATTGGCCTGGTGAGCCGTCCCGACCTTGCACCCGCCGAAGACACCGACTACAGCGCCGTTCGCTACAACGTGGTGCGCCAGGGTCGCGACGTTGCCGTACTCGCGCTCGGCGATTTCTTTGAGCTGGGCGAGCGCGTGGCAAACCGTCTGACTGCCGAGTACGGCATCGAGGCCACGCTCGTCAACCCGCGCTTTGCAACCGAGCTCGACCGCGAGTTCCTCGACAGTCTTGCCGCCGAGCATCGCGTTGTCGTCACCCTCGAGGACGGCATCTTGGACGGCGGCTGGGGCGAGCGCGTAGCCTGTTACCTGGCATGCACGCCGTTGCGCACGCGCACCTTCGGCATCGCCAAGGGCTTCCCCGACCGCTACGACCCCAACGAACTGCTCGCTCAAAACAGCATGACGGTCGAGAATATGGCCGCCGAAGCCGTGAGACTACTCAACGAGTAAGAAAACCTCCGCAAGGGAAGCACCCCTGCGGAGGTTTTTGTTTTCACGACGCGATTATCTCAATCTGTAACATCTAGGGCCCGAATTTTCGTCTAACTGTTACAGATCTAGATAAGACGTCGTAGTCCCAGACCTTTGTCTCAATCTGTAACAGATAGGGACCTTTTGACCGTCCAGATGTTACAGATTGAGACATTCGAATTCCCTTGAATAGAAAATCTCAATCTGTAACAGTTACTCGGCAAAAACGGCTGAAGATGTTACAGATCGAAACAAAACAGTAAGGCATGCCGCTGCATCGGTCAGAACCACCACAAAGGTGCCTGTCCCTTTTTGGTAGGTAGAATTACCCATAAGGTAAGTATGTTTCTGAGTTATTTCGTGTTGACCCATTTGAGCGCGATAGGGTATAACTCTACTCAACCGCTAGGGATTTTATTGAGAAAGGTGTTCTACTATGAGCAAGAACCTCTCCCAGCAGGTCGTTCTCGACCGCCGCGGCTTTGTCGCCGCTACCTTCGCAACCGTCGCCGGCCTTGGTCTTGCCGGCTGCTCTGACACCAGCGCCGAGGCCGACAAGGGCTCCGCCGTTAGCTCCTCCAAGGGCTCCGAGGATACCGAGGTTTCCGCCACGCTCGATGCCAAGGCATTCGACAAGCTCGTCAACGACGGCCCCAAGGCCGATGACGACGCCATCGCCGCCAGCGCCTGGGCCACGGCCGTCAAGGACGCCGGCGTCTTTAAGATCGGTGGCGTTCAGACCTCTACGCTCTTCTCCCTCCTCAACGAGAAAGACGGTCAGACCCGCGGCTTCGACGCCGGTATCGCACAGCTCCTGTCCAACTACATTCTGGGCGAGAACAAGGTCGAGATCACCCAGGTGACCTCGGACACGCGCGAGTCCGTCCTGCAGAACGGCCAGGTCGACGCCGTCTTTGCCACCTACACCATCACCGACGAGCGCAAGAAGCTTGTCTCCTTTGCCGGTCCCTACTACTACACCCAGCAGGCTATCCTGGTGCTCGCCGATAACGACGACATCAAGAGCGTCGACGACCTGGCCGACAAGAACGTCGCCGTCCAGTCTGGCTCCAACGGCCCCGCCATCCTGGAGGAGTTCGCTCCCAAGGCCAGCCAGCAGGAGTTCAAGACCGACGAGGAGGCCCGCCAGGCACTCCAGCAGGGCCGCGTTGACGCCTACGTCATCGATAACAACATGCAGCAGAGCGCCCTGGTCCGCGAGCCCGGCAAGTACAAGATCGCCGGCAAGCCCTTCGGCAGCAAGGAGCCCTACGGCATCGGTCTGCCGCTCGATTCCGACGGCGTCGCCTTTGTCAACGACTTCCTTAAGAAGATTGAGGACGATGGCACCTGGACTGAGCTGTGGCAGATCTGCATCGGCAACCGTACGGGCGACACCAATGTTCCCGAGCTGCCCGAGATCGGCGCCTAGTCAGCGAGCCTGGTAACGGCCGCAACGAAACCATATGGAAACGCACGATCCGCTTTATTGCGGTAAACTGTTTCCTCACTGAGTTGTCGGGGCTTCCGTACACACGGGAGCCCCTTTCCTTATCGGCGGGAGGTCCGCATGAGTCTCTCCGAGCTCTGGTCGCTCTATGGCCAGAACTATATCGACGCGCTGCTAGCAACCTGGGGCATGACGCTTGAGTCGTTTGCCATCGCCATGGTGTTGGCCGTCGCCGTCACCGTGATGCGCGTGTCGCCGCTCAAGCCGCTGCGCGTCTTTGGCGACCTGTATGTCCAGGTCTTCCGTAACATCCCCGGCATCGCGCTGCTCATTATCGTCGTCTATGCGCTGCCGCCGCTCAAGGTCGTTCTGCTCTACCGCGCCTGCGTTATCGTCGCCACGGTCCTTTTGGGCTCGGCCTTTGGCTCCGAAAACTTTATGAGCGGCATCAACACCGTCGGCGTCGGTCAGGTCGAAGCCGCACGTTCGCTCGGCATGAGCTTTAATCGCATCCTCGCCAAGATCGTGATTCCGCAGGCACTGCGCTCAAGTGTATTGCCCATGACCAACCTCTTTATAGCCGTCATGCTCACCACCGCGCTCGGCAGCCAGGTGCCGCTTAAACCGCAGGAGCTCACCGGCGTGGTGAGCTACATCAATACCCGCTCGCTCGGCGGCGTCGCCGCGTTCTTTATCTCGGCACTCGGCTACCTGGGCACGGCCTTTGTGGTGAGCCACATTGGCAACTATATCGATAAGAAGGTGAGGATCCTCCGATGAGCAAGCACTCCACCTCCGCGCTCACCATGCGCGACGCGCTCTACGAGGCTCCCGGCCCCAAGATGCGCGCCAAGATTCGCATCGGCACCGCCATCTCACTTGTTGCCGTCGCCGCACTCGTCGTCCTGGTACTGCAGCGCTTTTATGTGACCGGCCAGCTTTCGGTCCACTATTGGTATTTCTTTACGCACCTCACCACCTGGAAGTTCTTGCTTGCCGGCTTTGAGGGCACCGTTAAAGTCGCACTCACCGCTGGCGCCATCGCGCTGGTGCTGGGCTTAGCCCTTATGCTCGGCCGCACCAGCGACATTAAGCCGCTGCAGCTGGTCTGCCGCGTGCTTACCGACTTCTTCCGCGGCGTGCCGAGCCTGCTGTTTATCTACTTCTTCTTTTTGGTGCTGCCCCAGTACAAGATCTCGCTGCCGTCGTTTTGGATGCTCACGCTGCCTGTCGCACTCGCTGCGGCCGGCGTGCTGGCCGAGATTTTCCGCGCCGGCGTCAATGCCGTGCCGCGCGGTCAGGTCGAGGCAGCCCAGGCGCTCGGTCTCTCCAAGGCCAAAACCACCTTTAAAATCGTATTGCCCCAAGCGATTCGGTTTATTATTCCGTCGTTGATCTCACAACTTGTAGTCGTGGTCAAGGACACCACCGTCGCCTATGTGGTGAGCTATCCCGACCTGATGCAAAATGCCCGCGTGCTCATTACCAACTACGACGCCCTCGTGTCGGTCTACCTGGTGATCGCAGTCATCTACATCCTCATCAACGTCGCGATCAACAAGGCCGCTGTCTATGTTTCGCACAAGACCGGCGCGACCATCATCCGCTAACGCTTTACCATTTCGAGTCATAAGGAGCCGAGCACCATGGCACAGAGCACCTCTTCCACCGGCAATCAGCCGCTGATCGAGCTCAGACACGTCGATAAGCACTATGGCGATCTGCACGTCCTCAACGACATCAATCTCTCGGTCGACCGCGGCGAGGTCGTCGTTGTGATCGGCCCCTCGGGCTCGGGCAAGTCGACCATGTGCCGCACCATCAACCGCCTGGAAACCATCGACTCGGGCGAGATCCTCATCGAGGGCGAGCCCCTGCCGCAAGAAGGCAAGGATCTTGCCCGCATGCGCGCCGAACTGGGCATGGTGTTTCAGCAGTTCAACCTGTTTGCGCATATGACGGTGCTGCAGAACGTCATGCTGGGACCGGTCGATGTGCTGGGTGTCTCCAAGGACGAGGCCCGCGAGCGCGCCATGGACCTGCTGAGCCGCGTGGGCGTGGCCGAGCAGGCCGACAAGGTGCCCGCACAGCTTTCGGGCGGCCAGCAGCAGCGCGTGGCCATCGCCCGTTCACTCGCCATGCAGCCCAAGGCCATGCTTTTTGACGAGCCCACAAGCGCCCTCGATCCCGAAATGATCAACGAGGTGCTCGAGGTCATGGTGCGCTTGGCCCAGCAGGGCATGACGATGATCGTCATCACGCACGAGATGAACTTTGCCCGCCGCGTGGCCGACCGCGTCGTGTTTATGGCCGACGGCCAGATCGTGGAAACCGGCACGCCCGACGAGTTCTTCGACCACCCCCAGACCAAGCGCGCCCAGGACTTCCTCAACTCCATCAAGGGCCACTAACCAGACCGCCCACCCGCCCGCCATGCCCATCCAAACTCGAAAGTTACACCTATGATCGGAACTCGCACTTCATCGTCCTACACCCCGCACGTCGACGTCGCCCCCGCCGACCGCCCGCTTATCCTGGTAGCACCACGCTGGGAAGAAGCGAAGCCCTATTTGAGCGAGATGCTCTCCCCCAACGAGGAAATCGCAAGTGTCTTTGTCGATGCCATTCTTGCCGCCGGCGGCCTGCCGCTGCAGATGTCCATCACCGAGGACATTGAGGTTATCCGTCATTACGTCGATATCGCCGACGGCATCGCTATTCCCGGCGGCCCGGACGTCAACCCCAAGCGCTGGGGCGATGATCGACCCTACGACCCCACCCTCTGCTGCGAGATCCGCGATAGCTTTGAGTTTAAGCTGGTCGGCGAGGTGCTCCGCGCCAAAAAGCCGCTCTTTACCACCTGCCGCGGCACGCAGTTGCTCAATGTCGCCACCGGCGGCACCCTGTGCATGGACGTGCCAAGCCTGGGCGCGCGCGAGGGCCGCACGCAGTGGCGCCATACCCACGTGCTCAACGACCCCGTGCATCCCGTCGAGGTCGTGCCGGGCTCGTTGCTGGAGCGCGCGCTTGGCGGGCACAGGCTTATCCAGACCAACTCCGCACACCACTGCTGCATCGATCGTCTGGGTAAAAGCACGCGCTTGGTCGCCAAGGCAACCGATGGCGTGCCCGAGTGCATCGAAGTCGAAGGCCAACCCTTCTGCCTGGGCGTGCAATGGCATCCCGAGTACACCTGGCAGACGCTCGAAGCCGACTTTAACCTCTGGAAGTCGTTTGTCGAGGCGGCAGCCAAGGTCAAGCAGGCCCGCTAGCACGCGAACCACAAAACAGATAAGGGCGCCCCGCCGGCCACATGGTCCGGCGGGGCGCCCTTTCACCTATATGTGGCCGGCAAGCAGCCCAAGGCTCGCAAGCTCTTATTCAGCCGCCTCGCGCAAGGCCGACAACGTGGCCGCATATTGCTGCTGCAGCGCATGCATTCCCTCGCGAGCGCCGTCAACGGTATCGGCGCCGCGCAGCGCCTCGGTCACCACGACCGCCGGCTCGTACAGATTATCGAATCCCAGGTTCTGGCTCACGCCCTTGAGCGTGTGCGCTGCCATAAACGTACCTTCGGCGTCTCCCGCCGCCATGGCGGCCTCCAGCTTGTCCATGCTCTCGTCATCCAAAAACTTGAGGGCAAAGCGGGCAAGCATTTCCTCGCCCATCAGCCGAGCGCATGCGTCATCATAATTGGCGCCGATCTTCTCATACGCCTCACGCATGGAAATCATGGATTAAAACTCCTTTGGTCAAACTAAATCGTGGGAAACGCGACGACGTCGGCGGGGCGCGCCAACGTCTCGGCGATACGGTCTTGCACCTCGAGCAGGCAGTCGAGCAACAGCGGGTTAAACTCACCGCACTTACCGTCCAAGATCATCTGGATAGCCTCCTTGTGCGGGATAGCGTCCTTGTACACGCGCACGCTCGTCAGAGCATCGTACACGTCGGCCACCGAAACCACCTGTGCGGCGATGGGAATCTGGTTGCCCTTAAGGCCATCGGGATAACCCTTGCCATCCCAGCGCTCGTGATGCCAACGCGCAATCTGGTACGCATATTCCACAAGCGCATTGCCGACGTGATGGCGGCCCAGCTCGAGCAGCATGTCGGCGCCGATCGTGGTATGCGTCTTCATAATCTCGAACTCCTCGGGCGTAAGACGCCCGGGTTTGTTGAGAATCGCATCGTCAATCGACATCTTGCCAATATCGTGCAGCGCCGAAGCCAGGGCAATCGTGGAGCGCTCCTCATTGTCGAGGGAGATCGTGTCGCTACGCTGAACCAGACAGTCAAGCAGCAGCTCGGTCAGCTTTTCGATATTCGTAACGTGCCTGCCGCTCTCACCATTGCGAAGCTCCATGACGCCGGCCATGATGTCGATGAGCATGCGACTGTTCTTGACGCGCTCGTTGTACTGCTGGGACAGCAGGCTCGTCAGGCGGCGCTGTTTGGCGTATAGGCGGATGGTGTTGCTTACACGGCGGCGCACGACACGGGAGTCAAACGGGCGGTTGATATAGTCCGAGGCGCCCAGCTCGTACGCGCGCAGAACCATATCATCGGAATCTTCGCTCGATATCATGATGAAAGGCAGATTGTCGATACCCGATCGGCGCGACAGATCGGCCAGCACCTCAAAGCCGCTTATGCCCGGCATGACAATATCCAGCAGCACGAGCGACAACTCATCGCCATAGCGGTCGACCATGTCGAGCGCCGTACGACCGTTGTCGGCCTCGAGGATGCAATACTCGTCCTTGAGCATCTCGTTGAGAATGGCTCGGTTCATCTCGGAGTCATCGACAATAAGCACCAAAGGCTTTTCGCTTTGGAAGGCTTCGATGGAATCGGCATCGGTCACGACCGTACCGGCTTTTGCCTTAGCGCGGCTCAATAACTGGACAGCGCGGCCAACGCCCTCATCGACCGTCTCGCCATGAATGCGAACGCCACCAACACATGGCGTCAAGCTCACGTACTCATGGCCCGGAACAATCGTGGCATGAACGGCATCGGACACCTGATGCAGGCGACGGGTGAAGTCATCGGAGGGAATATTGGGCATGACGACCACAAACTTGTCGCAGCCATAGCGTACGAGCTCGTCAGTCGAACGAATTCCGCTGCGTATGGCCGTCGCCACAGCACCGAGCGCAAGGTCGCCGGCATGACGGCCACACGTATCGTTGAAGACCCTAAAATCATCAAGGTCGATCACCGCAACGCCGGCATTCATGCGGGCGCTACGGAGCTTTTCCTCGTAATATCGGCGATTGCGCACACTCGTCAGCACGTCGGTGTAGACGAGGTCCTCTTCTGCAGCCTCTTGCTCATCGATCGGGCGCACCATCAGCAGGACGTGAGGCTCGCCCTCGACCTTCAGAGGGCGTAGGCGGGCGCGGTACTCAACACCATCGTTGAGCAGTTGCTCCGACACCTCATCGGAATCTGCCAAGGCCTCAAGACTCGACTGACGCAGACAAGGGCACCGATTGCCGGCGAGCAGGCAGTTAGGCTCGCTCTTAATCTGATCGGCCGACAGCAAACGCACCACGGGGTAGGTCTTCGCGACGCGGGCGACCTCAGCGGCAGCCTCCTCGTCGGTTAGATTGACCTCGTGATTTTTGCGCATATGGGGCCCTTTCTATCGTTATGCACGGCAACGGTGCATATCAATTGGTACAAGGGTAACATCTAACAGCTGAAGGCAAACGCGCGATTATCGTTACATTTTTATGACCTGTCAAGCGGCGGTAATGGAGCCGCGGGCGCGCGGTTATGGACGCATTCGTTAACAATGACGAAACGCTAACAACCCCTCTCCCCGCAGGTCATCGAGCGTGCTAACACTCCAAGACATCGCGAACGGCGTTTGCCGCCGTAACGGGGCGATCGCGCAAACCGTTATGCGCGCCCGGGATCGTCACAAGGGGGCAATCGAGATATTCGGCAGCCGCTCGCGTACCAGCCTCGCGGGGTGTACCGACCGAAAGCTCGCCCAAAAACACAGCCGACACCGCCTTTGATTCGCGGGCGCGCTCCCAGTCGGGAGCATATGTCATATTTGTTCCGTATTCATTGGCCATAAAGCAACGACCATTGCGCAGGGCATGCTTGGCTTCCGCTTCGGTCGTCCCAGGAGCCTCGGGGTCCAAGTCGCCGAGAGCTCCCAAGAAAAGCCGAAGCGCCCTTGAAACCTTTCCAGCCGCAATCATATCGAGCAAAATCGGAGCTGCGCCCATGCCGACGCCTTCGGCCGACACAGCCGGCTCATGCAGAATCGCACGGGCGACGAGATGGGGTTCGGTGCGAAGAAGCTCCAGCGCCACCAACGTACCGGCGCTGTGCGCAAGCACATTTGTCGGAGCGCCAACGTGTTCGATCACGGCCTGCAGGTCGGCGGCCTGAGCGGCAAGATCATAGCTGCCGTCTGCCGCTTCGCTGCTGCCGCCACAGCCGCGGCGGTCGTAGGCAATTACGCGGTAGTTGCGACTGAGCTCACAAGCGATACCGTCAAAAAATGTGCCGTCGACACAAGCGCCGTGCACGCACACCAAGGCAGGAGTATCAGGCGACACATCCGGGCCGGCATACTCGCGGCAGGCGATCGTGGTGCCCGCATTCTCGACCGTAAAATCCATGTTGTGCCCCCATCATCAACGCCCATCCAGTTGTACATCGGTACGGTTGGATGGACCCGCATTTCCTTACGCCTTGTTAACAGATTAACTGTACCCGACCCGATACCTTTCATGACGCGGCATCGAAGGCAGAGTTAAAAAACGAAACTTGTAAAGCAAGAGCCCGCACCTTGCTTTGGAGCCGATGCTATGCTTAGGCACAATTGTCTTGAGGAGCATATGCCTATGTCTACGTTTTTGAATGCCAGCCCCATCTTTGGGCCCGTTCGCAGCCGTCGCCTTGGTCTCTCGCTCGGCGTCAACATGATGCCGGCCAGCGGCAAAATCTGCACGTTCGACTGCATTTACTGCGAAAACGGCCTCAACGCCGAGCGCCCCTGCCACGAGCCGTATAACACAGCTTCCGTGGTACTCGACGCGCTCGAGGCAAAGCTGCGCGAGATGGCAGCCGAGGGCGAGCTCCCCGATGTAATCACGTTTGCCGGCAACGGCGAGCCCACCGCCGCACCGGAGTTTCCGCAGGCCATCGCCGGCGCTGTCGCGCTGCGCGACGAGCTTGCCCCAAACTCCAAGATTGCCGTGCTCTCCAACGGCACGCGCGCCGACCGCCCCGAGGTGCACGACGCGCTCATGATGGTCGACGACAACATCCTCAAGCTCGATACCGTCGACCCGGCGTTTATCCAGCTGCTCGACCAGCCTGTTGGCCCCTACGATGTGGAGCACCAGATCGAGACGTTCGCAAGCTTTGACGGTCACGTTATTATCCAGACGATCTTTTTGACCGGCGAGTATCAGGGCAAGCTCATCGACAACACCGGCGAGGAATACGTTGCCCCCTGGCTCGTGGCGCTTGAGCGCATTCGCCCACAAGAAGCAACCATCTACACGGTAGCGCGCGAGACACCGGTCGCCGGCCTTGCCAAAGCAGCGCCCGAGGCGCTCGACACGATCGCTGCACGCGTGCGCGCCCTCGGCATTCCCTGCCAGGTGAGCTACTAGCAAAACCACGCAGCAGCTAGTATCCACCATCCCACTCCATCAGTTGCGGTGATATAGTTCCTATTTATGCTGTTAAACCGCTTAAATCGGAACTATATCACCGCAACTTTTATGGACGCGTGGGTGGGCTATACTAGCTGCGGATGAAAGGAAGTTAGCCATGTATGACAAAGGACCCGTGCCTGGCCGCAACGACGTTTGCTGGTGCGGCAGCGGCAAGAAATACAAGAAATGCCACAGCGCCTTTGATGAGCACCTCGAGCGCTTGTGGGAAGAGGGCTGGGAGGTTCTGCCCCGCACGCTCTACAAGACTCCCGCCGATATCGAGGGCATCAAGCGCTCGGCAGCCATCAACGTGGGCGTGCTCGATTATGTGGGCGAGCATATCGCCGCAGGCATGACCACCAACCAGATCGACCAGATGATCTACGACTACACCGTCGAGCACGGCGGCACGCCGGCAGACCTCAACTACGAGGGCTACCCCAAGAGCGTGTGCACCTCGATCAACGACGTCGTCTGCCACGGCATCCCCTGTGACACGGACGTGCTGCACGAGGGCGACATCATCAACGTGGACTGCTCCACGATCCTAGACGGCTACTTTAGCGACTCGAGCCGCATGTTCTGCATCGGCGAGGTCTCGGCCGAGCGCCAGCGCCTGGTCGACGTCACCCGCGCCAGCGTGGAGGCGGGTCTGGCGGCCGTCAAGCCATGGCTGCCGCTGTCCGTTATGGCCGAGGCCGTGCAAAAGACGGTCGAGGACGCCGGTTTTAGCGTGGTGCGCGAGTACGGCGGACACGGCATCGGTAAGGAGTTCCACGAGGATCCGTTTGTGGGCTTTACCACCGAGGCACCCGATGTGGACACCATCATGGCTCCGGGCATGGTCTTTACCATCGAGCCCATGGTCAATGCCGGAGCGCCCGACATCAAGATTAGCAAGGGCGACGGTTGGTGCGTGCGCACCAAGGACGGCAGCGATTCGGCCCAGTGCGAGGTACAGCTCGTGGTGACCGAGGACGGCTACGAGCTGCTGAGCTGGTAGCTGTAGATGCGCCGGGCTTCGCGATGGATATGTTAACCATCGCGAAGCCCGGCGTTTTATTTGAACGTTTTGCCTGATAAAACCTGCCAAAATAAACCTGTCCCTTTTTGGCAGGTCGAGCGGAGAGGACTGCTTGTGAACATTCTGGTTTTGTTGCCCGTCAACGACCGTCATCGCGCAATTCTTGAGTCGAGCGCTCCGGGCGAGGACTTTATCTACACGAGCGCCGACGCCGCCACGCACGAGCAGGTCGCCGATGCCGACGTGATCCTGGGCAACATCGACCCTGGCATGCTCACGGCATGCGAGCATCTCCAGCTGTTGCAATTGCAGACCGCCGGCTATGACGATTACTTGGCCGCCGGCACCGTGCCGGCCGACGCTAAGCTTTCCTGCTCGGTGGGTGCCTACGGCCAGGCTGTGAGCGAGCACATGTTTGCCATGGTGCTGTCTATGATGAAGCGCCTGCCCGGCTACCAGGACCTGCAGCGCGAGCATCGCTGGGAGGACTTAGGGCCGGTCACCTCGCTCAAAAATGCCAACGTGCTGGTGCTGGGCGCGGGCGATATCGGCGGCCACTTTGCCACGCTCTGCCGCAGCATGGGCGCGCACGTCCGCGGCATCAAGCGCCATCCGCTCGTCTATCCCATTGTGTTTGAGGACATGGACGGCATGGACGCCCTGTCCGAGCGCCTGGCCGAGGCTGACATCGTCGCTTCCTTTATGCCCAGCACACCCGAGACCCGCGGCCTGGCGAACGCCGAGTTCTTCGCCGCGATGAAACCGGGCGCCTTCTTTGCCAACGGCGGCCGCGGCGACCTTGTGGTCGCCGACGACTTGGTTGCCGCCCTGGAGTCGGGTCATCTCGCCGGTGCCGCGGTCGACGTCACCGACCCCGAGCCGCTGCCCGAGACAAGCCCACTGTGGGATGCGCCTAACATGCTCATTACGCCGCATATCTCGGGCTGGTTCCACTTGGAGGCTACGCTCGACAATGTGGTCGACATTGCCGCAGAGAATCTGCGTCACCTGCAGGCAGGCGAGACCCTGCGCTGCTGGATCGAACATTAAGAATTACGCCGTTTTACAAACGGCGTAATGAGCCGACGCTGCGAGCCCGCCGTTTGGCCAATCTGCCGTTCAATTTTAAAGGCGCGACCAGAAGGTCAGCGCCTTTTCATTTCACGGCACCTTGGCTCAAACGGCGGGCTCTCGCGGACTTTTGTTCAACCTGCGGTGCTTTGCTGGCGCGGCCCTACCTGTGGGCTCTCGCTGACCATTATTCGACCAGAGGGGTCTAGCGCTATTTAAGTGTTGTTAGATAGTTTCTTGCGTTTTCGACACTTCGCTTATTAGAGCCAGTCCGTCTCCTCGTCATAGCGGTCCGAATAGGCGTTACGCTTGAGTTCTTCAGCACTCGTTGGTCGCGCCTTGGACACGTCGACCCCTGACTCATGGCAAGCGGCGACGAACAGCTGTAAACCCCGATCAATAAGCTGAGCCCCACGCTCGGCCTTCATTTCTTCGGCTTGCATTTAGAGCTCCACGTTTTCGGCGCCGTTGATGGTTAGGTTGCGCTCGTAGAACGCGGTGAGAGCGCGGATGGCGTACATCACGTCGCGTACGCCGCCGGTCTCGTAGCTCGAGTGCATGGCAAGCTGCGGCAGGCCCACGTCCACAGCATGCATGCTCGCCTGCATATTGGACAGATTGCCCAGGGTAGAACCGCCGGCCATGTCACTCTTGTTGGCGAAGGCCTGCGTGGGCACGTCGGCGTCATCGCAGATGGCCTGGAACACCGCGCGGCTAAAGGCATCGGTGCAGTAGTGCTGGTTGGCGGCTTCCTTGATGACGATGCCGCCGTTGAGCACAACCTGATTGCGAGCATCGCACTTCTCGGCGTGGTTGGGGTGCACGGCATGCGCGTTGTCGCAGCTCACAAGTATCGAGGCGGCAAGTGCGCGATGGTACGACTCGTCGTCAAAGCCCAGCGATCCGTTGATGCGGCGCAGCGCGTCGGCCAAGAACGTCGACATGGCGCCCTGCTTGGTCTCGGAGCCAACCTCCTCGTTATCAAAGCAGCAAAAGACCGAAACGTCGTGCGCATTCTCGGCACCCAAAAATGCCTGCAGCGAGGTGTAGGCGCAGGCCAGGTCGTCAAGTTTGGGCGTCGAGATAAACTCGTCGGCCCAGCCCCAAATACGCGCATCCTGACGATTGACCAGGAACAGATCGCGGCCCAGAATCTGCTCGGACTCAACGTCCAGCTCGTCGGCAATCAGGGCGTCAAAATCGCCCTGCTTAAGGTCACCAGCGCTGATGAGCGGGCACAGGTCGACGGCTCGGTTGGGAGCAAAGCCCTCGTTAACGCCGCGGTTCATATGGATGGCAAGGCTCGGGATAATAGCGACCTCGCGCTCGGTGGCAAGCAGGCGGCTCTCAATACGGTCGCCTTCGCGCACCAACACGCGGCCCGCGAGTGCCAGCGGACGGTCGAACCAGGTGTAGTCGATCATGCCGCCGTAGGCCTCGGTGTTCAGGCGCAGCGTCTCGCCCGCGCCGTCGAGCTCGGGCACGGCCTTGACCTTAAACGTCGGCGAATCGCTGTGCGACGCCGTGAGCTGAAAATGATAGTCACCGGCAACGCCGTCCTCGCCCCACGTCGCGGCCAGGTCCTCGCCCACCTTAAAGGCGATGACACTCGAGGTATTGCGCTGCGTGTAGTAACGACCGCCCGGCTCGATATCCCATGCCGCGTTCTCGGGCAGGTAGGTAAAGCCCGCCTCGTCGAGCTCGGCCATAATGGTCGCCGCCGTATGGAACATGCTGGGGCATGCCTCGATAAAGTCGATAAGGTCGTTGGCGGCCTCGATATCGTCGGCCGTCACGTGCGCGCGCTCGGGCGTTTCCTGATCCGTCATGCTCTCCCCTTTCGCTGGGTTGATGGTCCCCTCCAGCATACCCCGCCACGCCAGTGCCGCACTCTTCATTCCGTGCTTAATTCCGCACCGCTCACCAAGTTGAGCCATCATGCCCGCGCTCCTTTTGCGACAATTGCGCTAACAGGACGAGAGGAGTCGTCATGAAGCCACGTAACATTGCCATCGCCTACGGTGTCGCGGGAGCCGCCGTCGGCCTTGCCGCTGTCACCGGTATCGTTTATCACAAGCAAATCAAGTCCGCCGCGTCGCTCAAACGCTTGACCGACTATGCGGATGGCTATGACCTGTACGCAATCGACATCGCCTACGACTACGATCTTGATCGCATCATCGCTGCTGGCGTGCGCGACGACCAGGCCTACATCGATGCCGTGGTGGCGCAGGTGCTGCCCGGTGTGCCGGCACATGTCCAGGCGCCCCAGTTTGCCTGCAGCGCTTTTGTCGCCGTAGATGCCGAAGGCCGCGTGCGCACCGGTCGCAATTACGACTTTAAGGACGACACCTCGGCGCTGCTGGTGCGCAATCACCCGCGTGACGGCTATGCCTCCATCGGCTTTGCGGCCCTCAATAACCTGGGCGCCAACACTCCGCTTGACTCCGTCGCCGGACGCGCCGCCGCACTCATGGGCCCGTTTGCCCAGCTCGACGGTGTTAACGAATACGGCGTGTCCATTGCCGTACTCACCCTGGATTCCAAGCCCTGTGACCAGGACACGCAACGCCCCGTCATCAACACCTCGCTCGCCATCCGCCTGGTGCTCGACCGCGCGGCTACCACGCAGGAGGCCGTAGACCTGCTTTCCGCCTACGACATGCACGCCATGGCCGGACGCGACTACCACTTCTTTATCAACGACGCCGCCGGTGACGCGCGGGTGGTGGAGTGGGATCCGCGCGATCCCAACCGTGCATGCAAGGCAACGCCCGTACGCCAGGTTACGAACTTCTACGCCTGCTATGGCAACGAAGTGCTGCCCAACCAAAAGAACGGCGAGCTGGGCCATGGCAAGGAACGCGCCATCGCCATCGCCGATGTCCTCGACGCCCATACCGGCGCCCAAGATGAGGCAGTCGCTTGGAAGGCCCTGCGCGCTGCGGCGCAAAAGCCCAATCCGGAAGACATCACCAGCAACACGCAGTGGTCGGTCGTCTTTGACAACACCGAGCCCGCTGCCGCCATCACGCTGCGCCGCCACTGGGGCGACGTCGACGCCTTCGCGCTGTAAGGAGCTGGCACCGTCGTCCTTACGCTCGCCTGACGTTGCTTACATTTCTATACGCTTGAGCTAACACGTTTTACCCCCGTATCAACAGTGTGCGGGGGTAAACTTATGCGCATGTTATAACTTGCCCGGAAGGATTCATCATGCTTAGGATCGGTCTTCTTACCAGTGGCGGCGACTGCCAGGCGCTCAACGCCACCATGCGCGGCATTGTCAAAACGCTTATGACCAATAGCGAAGAGCCTATCGAGATCTATGGTTTTGAGGACGGCTACCAGGGCCTTATCTACAGCAGATTCCGTGTTATGACGCCCGCCGATTTTAGCGGCATCCTCACCCGCGGCGGCACCATCCTGGGCACGAGCCGCACGCCGTTCAAGCGCTTGGACATTCCCGAGGCCGACGGCGTCGAGAAGGTGCCCGCAATGGTCCACACCTATCACAAGCTGCAGCTCGACTGCCTGTTTATGCTGGGCGGCAACGGCTCCACCAAGACCGCCAACCGCCTGCGCGAAGAGGGCCTCAACGTTATCGCCCTGCCCAAGACCATCGATAACGACACCTGGGGCACCGAGTTGACGTTTGGCTTTACGAGCGCCATCGACGTCGCCACCAAGTGCATCGACGACATCCACACTACCGCCTCGAGCCACGGCCGCGTGTTCGTCATCGAAATCATGGGCCACAAGGTCGGATGGATTCCGCTGTACGCCGGCGTCGCGGGCGGCGCGGACGTCATCCTGATTCCCGAGATCCCCTACGACATGGACAACGTCATCAAGACCATCGAGCATCGCATGGAGACCGGCAGCCGCTTTACCATCGTGGCCGTCGCCGAGGGCGCCATCTCTAAGGAGGACGCGGCGCTGCCCAAGAAGGAGTACAAGAAGAAGCTCGCCGAGCGTACGAGCCCGTCAATCGTGTACGACATCGCCAAGGAGATCGAGGCCAAGACCGGTCGCGAGACCCGCGTCGCCATCCCCGGCCACACGCAGCGCGGCGGCCAGCCCGACGCCCAGGACCGCATTTTTGCGACCCAGTGCGGCGTCGAGGCAGCGCTCGGTTGCCTACGCGGCGAGTTTGGCTACATGATTGCCCTGCGTGACGGCAAGATGTGCCACATGCCGCTCGAGGAGGTCGCCGGCAAGCTCAAATATGTCGACCCCCAGAGCGATCTGGTGCGCGAGGCCAAGGCGTTGGGCATCAGCTTCGGCGACGAATAGCCTCGGCTAGGACTGCCCCCATCGGAGGCCCCAGGGCTTACCTCCCAAATCGTCCTCGGACATGTCAGGACCCCGCCGTGCGCTTCGCGCGGCGGGGTCCTTCCGTCCTGCGGAAAGATTTGGGAGGTAAGCCCTAGGGCCTCCTGCGGTAACTGGGGAGGCCGAAGCTATTCGTCTTCTTGCTGCGGGTGCCTGGGGTAGAGTGCGGCGTGCATTTTTGGGAATATTCAGCATTCGGGGGCGCTTGCATACTGGATTTTGGGCGAAAGGCAGGCGCAATGGGCCGCATCCTGTAGAAAAACGAGCGGCTCTTGAGGCGTTGGGGTTCAGAATCAGGACTTTAAGCGCTGTATTATGCGCCCGCTCCCGCACCCGCGGACTCCGGGACGCTGAAAACTCCGGAATTTGCACGCCGCCCCCTGGGGTACCTGTGGGCAAAAAGCAACCGACCCGCCGAAATATGCAATCGGCGGGGCAATTTATGCAAAAAGGCGGTTGTGGTTGCGCATGTCGCTCAGCGTTCTTACCGGCAGATGCAGCGCCGCGCGTAGCTCTTAATATCTTCGGTAAAACCCTCAAGGTCATCGAGCGTAATCACGTTATCGGAAAGCAAGTTGGCTATCTCATAACGCATAGTGCTGCGGCGAATATCGTTTACCAGCACTCCTGAGGACAGCTTGTCCCTATTGATGCGCTCCTCTAACGCCCAAAATCTACTGGACGCTTCGCTGTCGCCGTTTAGCATCTCGATGTACTGGCCGATGAGCATTTCCATATAGCTTTCTTGCCATTTTGGGAGCAGCTCCTTGAACAGCCTCCAGTCTTTTTCGGCTACCTCGCCCATATTTCCTCCGTTCGCCAAACAGGCTTAGCAATTTGATATTTATTCTATTCGGTTTTTCGCTCGCAGCCGTGAATGAGGGGGTCCTCGGTATTCGAGCTTGAGCTTGGATGAGCCGTGTGCCACAAAATGGGTCTATCTACTACGTTTACTGCCACACACTCGACCGTGGCGAAGATCGCAAAATAAAAACAGCAGGTAGAAGGCTTGCTGATTTTCAAAATAAGCGGGTATGGTCGACCCCGTCGAGTTCATCGTAGTAGATGGGCCCTTTTCGTGCGCGCGGTGAGTTAAATGCCAATTCCTGTGCCGGAATTGCCCGGTCCATTCGTAAGCTGTGGTGAAATGGGGCTGCTGGACGCTCCGAGGTTCTCAAACGGTCCGTATTTCACCGCAACTTTGAAGGGGTGAGCGGCGTTGGCTGGGTGATGCTGACGGCCAGAACGGCTTAAGCTTGCTTGCGGTGTTTCCATTGCTTTCGGCACCAGCGCATGAGTGCTTTTACAACTGGGATGGTGATGAGAATGACCCATGCAGGATGAGGCTGTCCCAAGCAGAACCACATATAGAGGAACCAAGCAATGGCGGCTGCCGGGTAGATGGCGTCGATAAGCTTGGATAGATGACGTCGGTCGATAAAGTCACCAAGCGCGTAGTAGACGGGAATCAAAAAGACGAGGAAGAGCCCCATAGGCCACGTGCCGTAGATAATGCCGAGCGCCAGATATGCAAGGGCGACAAGTGCAGGAAAGGGGAACTTGTTCCACGCGCGACCGAACTTGGTGTGGAAATGCTTGCCATGATGGTCGAGTTTGTCGTGCGCCTCCTTCCAGCTCGCAAACGTCTCGCCGTCGATGGTGACGGTGCCGTCGGCATTGGTATGCACGCTGTGCCCATCGTCCTCAAGCGTATCGACATGTATGCCACCCGGCCCAACATGGACCTCTTCGCCCTTGCGCTCGTTAGCCACATGGATACCATTCCAGCCAACATGGATCTCTTCACCCTTATCGGGATCAATAACGTGGATGCCGCGCGCGAGAGAAATATCGACAAATGGCTTATCGCCGCAATCAGCGTAATCAGCAGAAGCCTCGGTTTCTACGGCCTCGTCCGAATTATCCGCGTCGGGGCGGCTGTCCACCGAGTCGTCGGCATCGTGAGCCGCCTCCCCATATAGCAGCTCATCCAGCGACACGCCATACAGCGCGGCGAGTGCAATAAGGTTGTCGGTATCGGGCGAAGATTCGCTGCACTCCCATTTACTGACAGCCTGGCGGCTTACGCCCAGCCGGGCGGCAAGTGCCTCCTGAGAAAGCCCAGCAGCTTTGCGGCGATCGACGAGGCGCTGTGCCATCGCAAGATCCATGGTGGTTCCTTTCGTGTGGTGACCGTTGAAGAATGACCCGAGTATGTCGAGAACAGCCGGTAGCGACCACCATTTCTAGCTTGAATCTGCCCCAACCCTACCGCAACTACCGGTAGCAGCCCTCACGACCAGCAATTTCATGACAAATGTCAGTGCACGTAACGACAAAGAGCCCCCTCGATAAGTTGCGGTGAAATAGTTCCTGCTTGGCACGGCAGGGCCACAGAATAGGAACTATTCCACCGTAACTTACTATCAGGTAACGCGTCCATAACAAGAAGACGGATAGCCTCGGCCTCCCCAGTTACCGCAGGAGGCCCCAGGGCTTACCTCCCAAATCTTTCCGCAGGACGGAAGGGCCCCGCCGCGCGAAGCGCGCAGCGGGGCCCTGACATATCCGAGGACGATTTGAGGGGTAAGCCCTGGGACCTTCGATGGAAGCGGCTCCGACCGGAGCCAGTCGTTTCTCGCTGCGGGTGCCTGGGGTGGGGTGCGGCGTGCATTTTTGGGAATATTCAGCATTCGGGGGCGCTTGCATACTGGATTTTGGGCGAAAGGCGGGCGCCGCGGGCCGCATTCTGTAGAAAACGAGCGGTCCTCGAGGCGCTGGGGCCCAAGATCGGAGTCTTCGGCGCGGTTTTGCGCGCCCGTACCCGCTCCCGTGGACTCCGGGATGCTGAATATTCCGGAATTTGCACGGCGCCGACTGGGGTACCCGAGGGCAAAAGGCGACCTCCCCGCCAAAGTATGCATTCGGCGGGGAGGTTTATACAAAAACGCCGGTGTGAACACGCTGGCGGCTTGCTAGAACCTGAATCCCAAGTCAGGCTACTCGGCGCTCTTGAGGGCACCGACCATGTCGATCTTATTGAGGGTGCGATTGGTAGCGAGGTTGACGATGATCGTAAAGCCGAAGGAAAGCACCACGGCAAGCACGTAGCTCAGCGGCTCGACCTCGACGTCAAAGTACAGCGACGGCATCTGCAAAATGTAGGTAAAGCTCTCGGCCAGCAAGCCGCCCAGCGGCACGCCCAGCGCGGCTCCGATCGCCGTAAGAATCAACGTCTCCTTGTTGACGTAATGGTGCACCTCGCCACGACGGAAGCCCAGCACCTTAATGGTCGCCAGCTCGCGTTCGCGCTCGGAGATATTCGTGTTGGACAGCGTAAACACCACCACAAACGACAGGCACGCCGCCATAAAGGTCACAAGCACCACGACCGAATTAATAATCGTAAAGTTTGCCTCATAGTTTTCCCAATGCTCGGCGGTACTCGACAGCGTAATCCAACCATCGCTCTTAAGACGGTTGGTAAACGCAATCTGATCGGCCGACGAACCCTTAAGCAGCGCAAGGATGCCGTTGAGGCGCGCGCTTCGGCCGAACGCGCGCTCATAGGTGCCCTGCGTCATGTAAAGCGTGTTACCCAGATAGTTGAGCGAGATGTCGCTGACCTTGACCTTGGCGACGTTGAGCGACGAATCCTGGACCTGCGCCGTGTCACCCGGCTTGATCCCCAGCACCAGCTGAGAGCTCTTGCTCAAATACACATCCCCGTCACGCAGGGCGAGCGGTTCTTTGGACTCATCCTCCAGGCGCACGTAATCGCCCAAGTCACCCGTGCGGTCGTCGGGAATCACGATGAGCTGCACGGTCTCGCTCTTACCGCCAAATGTAAAGGTGACGTTGTCTGTCATAATCGGCAGCGTCGAAGTCACGGTCACGTTGGAATCCTTGGCTGCACTGCGCTCATCCAACGCCGCGCACGTCTGCGAAAAATCATCGGGATTGGCGACCGCCAGCAAATCGTAGCGTGTGATGTGGCCGTACTGCTTGGGCGACAGCGCGACCGACGTATCACGGATGCCCATACCGCAAATCACAAGCGCCGTGCAGCCCGCAATGCCAAAGATGGTCATAAAGGCGCGCTTTTTGTAGCGGAACAGGTTGCGTGCAGCGACCTTGTTCAAAAAGCCCATGCGGTGCCAGATAAAGCCGATGCGCTCGAGCAGAATGCGCGAGCCGGCGCGCGGAGCCTTGGGGCGCATGAGCGAGGCAGGGGTCTCGGCCATCTCGTGGCGGCAGGCGATAATCGTGGCTCCCACCACGCCCACGGCAAACAGCGCCATCGAGACGATTGAGGACACGATGTCGTACGAAAGCAACATCTGGGGCAGCGAGTACATGTCGTCGAACACCGTAAACAAGAACAGCGGCAGACCCACAAATCCGATGATGTTGCCGAGCACGCCACCGATCAGACACGCCCACAGCGAGTAGTCCACATATTTGGACAGAATACGCCCGCGTGAATAGCCGAGCGCCTTGTACAGGCCAATAAGCGTGCGCTCCTCCTCGACCATGCGGGTGGCGGTGGTGAGGCTGATAAGCACGGCGACGATAAAGAAGATGAACGGGAACACCGTGGCGATGGCCTCGATCGAAGAACTATCGCTCTCGACGCTCGAGTAGCTTGCGATATTGCCGCGGTCCTGGATGTACCAGGTGCATTCGCCCAGGTCAGAGAGCTCGGCGCGGGCATCGGCAAACTGCTGGTCGGCGGCGGCACGGCGCTGGTCCAGGTCGGCTTGCGCCTGCGCACGCTCGTCGCTGCCCTCGGCCATGCGATTGATGTTGTCCTGCTCGATCCCAAAGACCATATTCGCCTGACGCTCAGCCGCGTCCAAGCTCGCCGGTGTGTCGACCGTCAGCTCCTGAGCGCGCGCCTTCTCACGCTCCTCGCGGATCTTCTCGATATTGCCCTTGACCTCATTGATCTTTGCCGAGTAGGCATCCGAATAGGAGTTGAGGCTCTTGGCTCCCTCGACGACCACATGGACAGCGGAGTAGGAAGAAGATGTCGCGGCATCCTCGCTCACGTAGAACTTGTAGTCCGCAGTCGAAGCAGCGCGAAAGGCGTTGACTGTCGAGTCGGAGCTCACATCAGTGGGATCGAGAACCTCGGCCGTGATGGTGTAGTCCCCATCGGCAAACTGGTCCTTGGCGCTTTGGTTCGACGAGCTCGCATCGTTGGCGGCAAAGCTCACCGTATCGCCGATTTTCTTGCCCGAAGCCTGCAAAAAACGTGAGGTCACTGCCACTTCGCCCGAAGTCTCGGGCAGCTCGCCGCGTACTAGCACCGGTTGGTCAATATTCTCTTTGGAGAGGCTCTGTACGACGACACGCTCGCGCGTCGTACCCACGGCGGTATAGGCGGTCTCGGTATAGATGCCCTCGGCCGTCTCGACGCCATCGACCTCTTGGATCGCAGCAAGATCGTCATCGGTCAGACCATAGGTCGACTGCACGTTGATGTCATAAACATTCTGCTGGTCAAAGTAAGCGTCAACCGAATCGCACAGGTCCTCGCAGCCCGCCTTAAGGCCGCACATCACGCTCACGCCAAGCGCCGTGATGATCACGATTGACAAGAAGCGCTTAAGGCTGCCGCGAATCGTGCAGTAGATGCCACGGCGAAAAACCGTCGGCACCATATCGTTTGAGCTTTGGGCGGTGCGGTAGGTCGTAAAATCCTGCTCGCGCTCCGTGTTCTGCGCATCGCGGCGTTGGCTGTTTTGGCGGTCTTGGTCCATGGGCGCTACCACTCGATCGTCTCGATCGGCACGGGATTTTGCTGGACTGTCTCGCTCTCTACGCGACCGCTCTTAAAGCGAATCAGGCGATCGGCCATGGGCGCCAGCGCAGAGTTGTGGGTGATGATAATGACCGTAATGCCCTGCTTGCGGCAAGTGTCCTGTAGCAGCTGCAAGATCTGCTTGCCGGTTTTGTAGTCGAGTGCACCCGTAGGCTCGTCGCACAAAAGCAGCTTGGGGTTCTTGGCCAGCGCGCGGGCGATGGATACGCGCTGCTGCTCGCCGCCCGAAAGCTGCGCCGGAAAGTTGCCCAGGCGCTCACCCAGGCCAACCTGGCAAAGCGTTTGCTCGGCATCGAGCGAATCGGGACAAATCTGCGCCGCAAGCTCGACATTTTCCAGCGCCGTCAGGTTGGGGACCAGATTGTAGAACTGGAAGACAAAGCCGACGTCGGCACGGCGGTATTCCACGAGCTGCGCCTCGTTGGCGGAGCTCACGTCGCGCCCGTCCACCGTCACGGTGCCGGAGGTTACCGTATCCATGCCGCCCAGGATGTTGAGCGCCGTGGTCTTGCCGGCACCCGAGGCGCCCAGGATAATGGCGAGCTCACCGCGTTCAACGGTAAAGCTCGCGCCGTCGAGCGCGTGAATGCGGGCATCGCCCTCGCCGTACGCCTTGATGACGTCTTTGAATTCGATATAAGCCATCGATTAATTCCCATCTGGTCGGATAACTCCTTAGTATTACCCATTTCGCACCGACCAAAAAGGGACAGGTTTATTTTGGTAGGTTTTATATGGGGAAACGGGGAGCGCAGGCAAGCGCCGGGAAGGCAGAGAAATCATCGACGGGGTCAGGCCGACCGCCAAACACAACGCACGCATCTCTATCTGTCAGCAAAATCATTCGAACAACTGTTCGTTTCTATGATATGATTCCGTTATCTAAGCAGGCCAATACGCAGAAAGGCGGCCAACATGGCGTTCGACTTTAAGAAGGAATGCAAGGAGCTCTACAAACCTGCAAGCAAGCCGAGCATCGTAACTGTCCCGCCTATGAGCTACGTTGCCGTTCGCGGAAAGGGCGACCCAAATACCGAAGGTGGCGAGTATCAAAACGCCCTGCCGCTGCTTTACGGCATCGCCTATACCGTCAAGATGTCGAAGAAAGGCTCAAGGAGTATCAAGGGCTATTTCGACTTTGTGGTACCGCCGCTCGAGGGTTTCTGGTGGCAAGACTCCCCGAGCGGCGACATCGATTATGTACGCAAGGACGATTTCAACTTTATCTCGTGCATTCGCCTGCCCGATTTCGTCACCCGAGATGACTTTGACTGGGCAGTCGCGGAAGCCACGACCAAAAAGAAACTTGACTTTTCTGCCGTCGAGCTGCTTAAAGTTGACGAGGGCCTCTGCGTTCAATGCATGCACACCGGGCCCTACGACAACGAACCGGCGACCGTAGGCGCTATGAATGAATACACGACCGAGCAGGGCTATGTCCCCGACTTCTCAGACACCCGTTTCCATCACGAAATCTATCTCTCCGATCCACGCAAATGTGCACCGGAGAAACTTAAGACTGTGGTTCGTCATCCTATCAAGCGCGCTGAATAGCGTGGAGCGTCATCTCACGCGCTAGGTTTTAAGCCAGCCAACCAGCCGCCTCCTAGGCCGTCCGGTAATTATCTTGACGCGGCCCGTCGCATCTTATAAGTTTGTTTTGCTAAAGCTGGAAAGCCTCTCAACGATGCGCAACTCCAGCTCTTTTTCTATCAAGAGGCTTAAATGAAATACCGGAAGTCGCGGATATCCATCAACGAACAAATAGCACTATTGACAGAATACAGGGGTCTTAAGTGCTCTGATCAAAGCGAACTCGAGCGAGCTTTGGTCGAAGTCGGCCACTACAGACTGTCGGCCTACTGGTTTCCCTACAAAACCAAATGCAAGTCCGGGATTACCATCTTTCGCGAAGGCACAACATTCGAAACCATCATCTACACGTATGAATTTGACCGAGCCCTCCGGCAGTTAATGTTTGATGCGGTCGGCAGAATTGAGATCTACCTCAAAAGCAGAATTGCCTATCTTGCCTCTGAGGAACGCGGGCCTTTCTGTTACCCAGATGTCGCCATAACGAGGCTCAACTTGGCATGTCCATCGCGCTTTGCGCCGCGCTGGGCTACGCAGCCGTCTTTGGCAGCGCCACCAATACGCTGCTCGCACCCATCCTGATTGGCTGCGAAGTCTTCGGTTTCGGTAATCTGCCGGCATTCTTCATCGTCTGCGTCGCGGCTTACCTGTTCAACATGGATAAGTCGATCTATGCCCTGCAGAAGCGGGCGTAGAAAGATGTCCAAGCAAGTGGTCTCAACCGGAAACGGCATCCCACTCTAAGGCTGTATTCCGGGACACGGTTTCCGTTTGGGACGCCATTCGGAAAGCGCATCCCGTTCTTTCACGGCGTCTTGGCTATGCAAAGTGCTCGAACGTTATTCCTCGTACGCGCCCTCGAGCCGAAGCAGCCACTCCTTGCGGTCAAGCCCGCCGGCATATCCGTTAAGCGAGCCGTCGGCGGCAACCACGCGATGGCACGGCACAATGATCGAAATAGGATTCCGCGCGACCGCGGCCCCCACGGCACGGGGAGACACAACAGGTGCTTCGTTTCCCGGTACACGATGTCGAGCCGCAACACGCTGGGCGATCTCACCATACGTAGCGACCTCGCCACGCGGGATAGAAAGCAGCTCAAACCAAACCTCACGCTGAAACGTCGTGCCAATCATATGCAACGGCGGCGTAAACCGAGGCTCCTGCCCAGCAAAATAAGCATTCAGCCAAGCCCAAGAACGCTCAAGCACCGAAGAAGCCGCGCCATTTGCCGGACTCACCGAAGACATCCCACCGGTACCAGAAACCGCATCGGCGCCTTCAACATGTTCGGGATCTTCTTTGAGAAGCGTGGAGCCAAAGTGCTCCTGCCCCTCAAACCAAAGCCCCGTCAAACCGCGGCCATCAGCGGCAAGCAGGATTTCGCCCAAAGGCGAAGCAAACGTCGTCGTGACCACCAGCGGCTCCTTTCAAAACTCCGCAACATAATACCGCGAATTGTGCAGACAACCCCACAGATACGTCTGGGCGGGCTCGCAATTGCTTAAGCGAGGCTGTTTTCCCCAATCAAGCGAAGAAGACGCAGGGCTTCGACGCCAGAGAGGTACCTCTATCAGCTGAGCTCTAATACTTTCCCGAGAAGTGAACGAGTAAAAACGAAGCCCCGGAGCATCCACACCTTTAGCCCAAAAAACCGCAGGATTCACGCTGTAAAACCGCAGGAAATAGCGGTCAAAATATGCCAATGCTTCGGGGGTCCAAATAAGGTCGTTCACTTCTCGGAAAAGTATTAGACCTCGATTCGCACCAACCCCAAAGTCCCCGCAGGCAGCAGGCGCGACAGCGCCGCAGCTGCCGGCCGCGCCCCACAGTCCCCCCAAGGCGGCAGGCGCAAAGCGCCGAGGCCGCCGCCGGGACCAGGGCCCGCAACGGCCACGTGCCCTCACATCAGCCCAGCGGCCCCAACCAACAACGGCCCCATCGCAGGCCGCTCGCAGCAGCGTCACCGCAGGCGGGGGCCGGGCTTGGTTTTCAGAACACTCCGCAGACCAGTGTGGCGCCTTGTCCGCGGCTCCGAAGGAGCAGGACAAGGCGCCACACATGGTCGAGGACGTTCTGAAAACCAAGCCCGGCCCCCGCCGGACAGGTCACACTACTCGCAGAGCAGCTTAGCGATCTGGACGGCGTTGGTTGCCGCGCCCTTACGGATTTGGTCGCCGCAGCACCAGAAGGTGATACCGCGCGCGGCCTCGGGGTTCGAGATGTCGCGACGCACGCGGCCGACCCAAATCAGGTCCTGGTCGGACGTATCCATCGGCATGGGGAAACGGTCGTGTGCATCCTCGGCAGCCATATCGTCAACCAGCTTGACGCCGGGAGCGGCAGCCAGCGCAGCACGGGCCTCGTCAACCGTAATGTCGCGCTCAAACTCGAGCGTAATGCTCTCGGAGTGCGAGCGCAGCACAGGCACGCGCACGCAGGTGCAGTTCACGCGCAGCTCGGGCAGGTGCATGATCTTGCGGCCCTCGTTTTGCAGCTTCATCTCCTCGGAGGTAAAGCCCTCCTCCTTGACGCCGCCGATCTGCGGAATCAGGTTACTCGCCAGCTGGGCGGCAAACGCGCGCGGCTCGGGAATCTCCTCGCCACGGCCCAGGGCGGCCAACTGAGCCTCGAGCTCGGCCATGCCGGGGGCGCCAGCACCCGAAGCCGCCTGGTACGTCGAGACGATCATGCGTTTCACGCCAGCGAGCTGATGCAGCGGCCACGTGGGAACCAGGCCGATAATGGTCGCGCAGTTGGGGTTGGCGATAAGGCCGTGATGCCACTTGATGTCGTCGGCATTGATCTCGGGCACGACCAGCGGCACCTCGGGATCCATGCGGAAGGCGTGGCTGTTGTCGACCACGACGGCGCCGCGCTTGACGGCCTCGGGCAGCAGCTCCTTCGCGATATCGTCGCCGGCGGCGCCAAGCACAATATCGCAGCCCTCAAAGGCCTCGGGGCAAGCCTCTTCAATCACGATCTGCTCGCCACGGAACTCGACGGTCTTGCCCGCGGAGCGTGCACTTGCCAACAGCTTGAGCTTGCTGACCGGGAACTCCTGCTCGTTGAGGCACTCGAGCATCTGGGTGCCCACGGCTCCCGTCGCGCCCAAAATAGCAACCGTGTACTGTTTCATGCTTCCCCCTTTAAAGGTTTTGGCTTTTGCCCGCACGCCGAGCAGGCCGATTATTGTTGCCAGTGTATACAAGAACGGGGCAGGCACGAAACCCGCCCCGTCGAAACGAAACCGAAACGAAACGCCCCGCCGTAGATTTTTGGCGCGTGCCCCAACAATCTACCGAGACAGTCGCTACTTGTGGAGTGCTGACAGGGCGGGATCGACCGGCGCGGGAGCCTCCAGGTCGGAGACCTTCACAATGCCGTTCTCATCGGAGAAGGCACGGTAGATGGTCTGGATCGCCAGATCAAAGTCCTTCTCCTCGACACCGATAATGATGTTGATCTCGTCGCAGCTCTGCGAAATCATGCGCACGCTCACGCCGGCCTGGCCAAGCATGCCAAACAGATGGCCCGAGATGCCCGCGCGACCGCGCAGGTTACGGCCAACGGTCGCAATGAGCGCCAAGCCCTCGACAACCTCGATCTCGAGCGGCTCGACCTCCTGCTGAATGTCGCCCACGAGCGAGTACAGCGAATCGTGCACGTCCTGCTCCTGCACCACGGCGCCAAAGCGGTCGACACCGGTGGGCATGTGCTCGACGGAAACGTCATAGCGCTCGAAGACCGAAAGCGCACGGCGCATAAAGCCGACGCGGGGCTTGGTGCGGTCGCGAGCCACGTTGATGGCGACAAAACCGCGCTTGCCGGTCACGCCGGTAATGATGGGCTCTGCCTCGCCCTCATCAGCCGTCTCGCTAATAATGGTGCCGGGGTCCTGCGGCGCATTGGTGTTCTTGATGACCAGCGGAATACCGGCCTCGCGCACGGGGAACACAGCCTCCTCGTGCAGGACGCTCGCGCCCATGTACGAAAGCTCGCGCAGCTCCTCGTAGGTAACGCGGGCGATGGGCTGAGCCTCGGGCACGATGCGCGGATCGGCAGAGTAGAAACCCGAGACGTCGGTCCAGTTCTCGTACAGATCGGCACCCAGGCACTTGGCCAGGATCGAGCCGGAAATATCGCCGCCGCCACGATCGAGCAGCTTAATCTGGCCCTCACGCGTCGCGCCGTAGAAGCCAGGCATAACAAAGCCGCCCTGCTGACCGTACTCCTGCACCAGCTCGGAGGTGCGATTCATGCTGAGCGTACCGTCGTGATGGAACGCTACAACCGTCGCGGCGTCCAGGAACGGTAGGCCCAGGTACTCAGCCATAAGGCGAGCGGTGAAGTACTCGCCGCGGCTCACGAGCTCCTCGGTGGAGTAACCGCCCGAGCGGGCGCGCTCGGCAAAAGCTGCGAACTCCTCACGGATGGGATAGGTGAGCTCCAGCTCGTCGGCAATATCAAAGTAGCGCTGGCCGATGTCCTCGAGCAGCTCCTCGCACGACACGTGGTACTTAACGTGCGCGTTAACCAGGTAGAGCAGGTCGGTCACCTTGGTGTCGCCCTTAAAGCGGCGACCGCAGGCGGAAACCACCACAAAACGGCGAGCCGGGTCGGCATCGACGATGGCCTTGATCTTCTTAAAGTGTTCGGCGTCGGCGACCGACGAGCCGCCAAACTTGGCAATCTTAATCATGGGCTGGAGGTTACCTTTCTAAAAAGCCTCTGCGAACCTATTTTGCGCGCTCTGATACCATGGTTTCACCGATTGGGACCAAGGCATCCGAGGAGCAGTGTTATATGGGAACTTATCATAGTACACGAGGACGCACTTTATCGTGCTCAAGTAAGGTGGCAATCCGCACCGGCATCGCTCCCGACGGGGGTCTGTTTGTCTCGGACGAGCTCGGCACCCAGCAGGTCGATATCAGCTCGCTTGCAGATAAATCGTACTTTGAAATCGCTCAAGATGTGTTGGGAATGTTACTGAATGATTACACGACCGAAGAAATTTCGGCGTGTGTCGACGAGGCATACCGCGGCACGTTCGCGAGTGAAGAGGTTACGCCGCTCGTCAAACTCGACGCTGCGCCGGGCGCTGACGCCCCTCAGACCTATGTGATGGAGCTCTTTGGCGGCCCCACGAGCGCCTTTAAGGACGTCGCCCTGCAGATGCTCCCCCGCTTGATGGCCCGCACTTCCGCCAAGGACGGCGGCGCCGAGCGCATCATGATCGTCACCGCCACGTCGGGCGACACCGGCAAGGCCGCACTTGCCGGTTTTGCCGACGCCCCGGGCACGGGCATCACCGTCTTTTATCCCGAGGGCAAGGTCAGCCGCGTGCAGAATCTGCAGATGTCCACGCAGGAGGGCGGCAACGTCGCCGTCTGCGGCATCCGCGGCAACTTCGACGACGCCCAGAGCGCCGTCAAGCGCATCTTTGCCGATAAGGAGCTGGCCGAGCGCCTTGAAGCCGCCGGCACGGTGCTTTCGAGCGCCAACTCCATCAACGTCGGGCGCCTGGTGCCGCAGGTCGTCTACTACTTTGCCGCCTATGCGCAGCTGCTGCGCGCCGGTGCCATCGAGGCCGGCAATGCCGTGGAGTTCTGCGTGCCGACCGGCAACTTTGGCGATATCCTGGCCGGCTACTACGCCAAGCGCATGGGTCTGCCCGTTGCCAAGCTCATCGTCGCGAGCGACAAGAACAACGTTCTGGCTGACTTCCTGACCACCGGCGTCTACGACCGCAACCGTCCGTTCTTCACGACCATCTCGCCGTCGATGGACATCCTCATCAGCTCCAACCTGGAGCGCATGCTGTACTTCCTGTCCGATGGCGACTGCGAGCTCGTTGCCGGCCTTATGGAGCAGCTGACACAGACTGGTCGCTATGAGGTTCCCGCCGACCTGCTGGCAAAGATTCAGAGCGTGTTTGGCTGCGGCTGGGCCAGCGAGGACGAGGTCCGCGCCGCCATCAAGAGCTGCTGGGACGCCAACGGCTACGTGATCGACCCGCACACCGCCTGCGGCTATCACGTCTTTGAGCAGGTCGCCCCCGCCGAGGGCGCTAAGGCTCGCGTGCTGCTTTCGACCGCCAGCCCCTACAAGTTCCCACGCGCCTGCTGCGACGCCCTGGGCCTCGACGTTCCCGAGGATGATTTTGAGGCCATGCGTGTACTCGAGCAGGCCACCAACACGGTCGCCCCGACCCAGCTCGCCGAGCTCGAGTCCAAACCCGTCCGCTTCGAAGACGTCTGCGACGTAGCCGACATGGCCAACTACGTAGAGTCTGCAGCAAAAAAGATGGCTACCAACTAAACCCCATATAAGGCGCCGGCGAAAGCCGGCGCACCTTCTTTTATCAGATACCTACCGGGATGATGACGAACGTGCATAGCGTGCCTGGCTGTTTAGTTCGTCGCGAGTTCCGCACGCAAAGGAAAGCACTTAATGTGCTTTCCGTCTTGCGCAGGACTGCCCGAGCAGCGAACTAAACAGCCAGGCACGCCAGGAGGACTCACATGATCAAGATCACCGTCCCAGCAACAAGCGCCAACTTGGGCATTGGCTACGATACCCTCGGCATGGCCGTCAGCCTCTACTCGCACTTTACCTTTGAGCGCGCCGACAAGCTCACCATCACGGGCTGCCCCGAAGAGTTCCAAAACGAGAATAACCTGGTCTATGTAAGCTTTGTCGATGCTCTGGCCGCCTGGGGCGAGCCGGCTTTTCCCGTTGCCATCGACATCCAGACCGACGTGCCCGTCGCCCGCGGCCTGGGCTCCAGCTCCACCTGCGTCGTCGCCGGCATTATGGCCGCCGCCGCACTGACAGGCCACACCGTCGACCGCGCCGAGCTGGTTCGCATCGCCACCGAGGTCGAGGGCCATCCCGATAACGTCGCCCCCGCTATCCTGGGCGGCGCCGTCTGCTCCTTTACGCCGACCGATTCGCTCCCCCAGTGCCTGCGCTACGAGGTGAGCGATCGCCTGCGTTTTATTACCGTGATTCCGCCCTACGAGGTACACACGAGCGAGGCGCGCAAGGTCGTGCCGCAGGAGATTCCGCTCTCCACCGCCGTGTGGCAGATGGGCCGCATCGCCGGTATGACGCGCGGCTTGGAGACCGGTGACCTCAACCTGATTGCCGCCGCCAATGACGACCGCATTCAGGAGCCCTATCGTCGCCGCCTGATTCCCGACTACAACGCCGTGCGCGACACCTGCCTTAACGGCGGCGCTAAGACCATCTGGATTAGCGGCTCGGGCTCGACCCTCATGGCTGTGACCGACGATACCATCGTGGCAAAGTTCCTGCAGGTCAAGCTGCGCGAGCAGTTCCCTAAGTGTGATACGCATATTCTGACGTGCGACACGGAAGGCGCCCAGATCGAATACCTGTAGTCGCCGTCCCGTATACTCGCCGGGGAGGCCAGGGGGCTTTGCCCCCAAATCGTCCTCGGACATGGCAGGACCCCCGCTGCGCACTTCGTGCGGCGGGGGTCCTGCCGTCCTGCGGAAAGATTTGGGGGCAAAGCCCCCTAGCCTCCCCTATGTTAACTTCACCGGCGGCGGCTACAGGGACCTACGCTCTGGAAAGTCGCCGGGCTGATAGTTTGGATTTTTATTGATAGGGGCTCTTGCTAGGCTGGAGCACTTCCTAGAGGCGGGCATCGGCTGTGTGCTTGGTTTAGACGGCGCCGGTTTCTTTGTATTCGAAGACTGGTTCTAGGAGGTCCTCGATGTTGCAGTGGAGGGCTTTTGCTATGGCTCGTACGCTTGTTACCGAGGCTTCATTGATGTTTCTCTGACGCTGCTCGTACATTTGGATTGAGCGGAGTGACACACCCGATTCGTATGCCAGATCTTGTTGGGTTTTCTTGAGTCTATTTCTTGCTAACGCAAGTTTGGTTTGCCTGGACGCTTTTTTCGCCATATCGCAGACGAGACGAGCCACGCGTTCCTCCGAGGCTTCGTGCCAGGGACAATACAGACTGCGCAGCACATCAAATGGAACGACATGCAGCAAATCTTCGAAAGACTCTCCTAAGCGCCACTGCAGGTATGCCAGCATCCAGCCTGTCCAGTATTCCGGTGTCTTTTCGAATCGGTAGGTTCGATTTGGCATCGGCCTTGATTGATAGCCGGACCTTTCGGCAATGAGCGCGAACAGCTCAACGCCCGATTTTCCCGACACTACCCATGCATTGCCGCGCTCAAACTCTCGAGCAACCCCGCTCAGGCAAAAGAGTTCAGCAACTTCCGATCCTTCTGCTCCATAGTCATTGACGGCATAGTCAAAGCAGTCGCCGAGGTTGTTCATTGCATCCTCGAGGTAGTAGACGGGGTATGTCCTACTCGGCCCACAATCCGTTAACTCTTGGATCATTCAAATCAACCCTCCCTGCCATCAAATCCCTAATGTCAACACCATCAGAGTCAAATCCGTTTACCGTATCCAGATACTTACGTCGAGCGTTCTGTTCTCGCTCAAATCGTTTGGGATAAAACTCAGCTCCCGAGACCTGCTTCCAATCGCAGAACCTGATCGCCGAGAACGCGCGCTCACTCATAAGCGCATATTGAATGCCCAAATCCCCCAAAAACATAATGCGCTGCAATTGCCTGAGCGAGATCATGCCGTTGACAAACTGTCTTGCAAACGAGAAATAGGAATCGTCTGCACGATAGCCTCGAATAACGTCATAGGGAGAAATATCAATCAGGCAGTTATCCAGCAGATAACGAAGCCCCTCGCGTGCTACTGGCGTTGAAACATTGAACTCTCTGTTATTCGCCAGAATTGCAAGCCAGTTGAGAATCGAGAACTCACCTGATTCCAAATCCAAAATCGCAAGGCCATCTAAATCAAGCTCATATCGATTGGCAATGCCATCAGACTCGGTCCGACATGCCCACTCCATTGCCATTTCCTCATGCGGTGTGCAATAAAACCCGCGCCCATAGTCATTGAATTGTCTGCATTTATCCAACGACGGACGTTCGACAACAACCTCCGACCCGTGCCAAAGCTCCATATCGACCTCCAAAAAAATATCACCTCAGTGATAGTTTACCAATAACTATCACTGAGGTGATATAGATGAGAGCTTTTGAGGGGTTGCAGCCCGATTAGAGGCAGGCCTCGGCGATGCGCTTTTTGAGTTCGTCGATGCCCACACCGGTTTGGGAGCTTGTGATGATCACGTTCTCGGCCGGGACGTTGAGCTGCTTTTTGATGGCTGCTGCCTGGCGGGCTTGCTGGGTGCGGCTGAGCTTGTCGGCCTTGGTGAGGCAAACGATAAAGTTGAACTCGTTGCCCTGCAGGTAGTCGATCATGTCATGGTCGAGCTTACTGGGGTCGTGACGAATATCCACCAGCGACACGACCAGGTTAAAGCTGCGCTCCGAGTCGAAGAAGTCGCCGATAAGTTCTGCCCAACGGTCACGCTCGGCCTTGGAACGACGGGCGAAACCATAGCCCGGCAGGTCAACGAAGTGCACGTCATCGGCCTCGAAGAAATTGATATTGCTCGTCTTGCCCGGTGTGCTCGAAACCTTGACGAGGTTCTTGCGGCCAAAAAGCTTGTTCATGATCGACGACTTGCCCACGTTGGAGCGGCCGACGAAGCTCACCTCGGGGCAGGTGGACTCGGGAATCTGCGAAACCTTGCCATAGCTGGCAACGAACTTGGCAAGCTGGTAGTTAATGGAATCGGCCATGGACACTCCTTGGTCGTAGGTTCTTACAAAAAAAGCGCGCTAATAGATAGCAGCGATACGGCGAACGATATCGAGCGTAATGCCACTCGCGGTGCGGGCATACTCGAACAGGTCGAACTCGCGGTCGCAAATCGCATCGTACGCCTCGTCACAATTATCGCTGATAGCGCGCAGCACCAGGCAATCGACACCATTTTTGGTTGCGATATGGGCAATTGCCGCGCCCTCCATGCCGACACAATCGGCATTCGTCGCCTCGATAGCGTCGGTGCGCATGGCAGCGCCCGTCACAAAGCGGTTACCCGTGGCAATCGTGCCGACCAGGAACTGCTTTGTGCCCTCGTTCGAGGCGGCTGCATTTGTCGAAGCGTTGACAAAGCCACGCTCAGCAAGCACATCGGCAGCAATATCGACCAGCGCAGGCGTCGAGCCAAACTCCTCGAGCCCCGGTGCAGACTCGGCGATAAGCGCGGTATCGGTATCCAGATAGCGTAGGCATTTGCCGATAACCACGTCGTCGATATGGAGCTTAGGGTTCAAACCGCCCGCGATACCCGAGAGCACAACGGCCTGCGGGGCATATTTACTAATGAGATGCTGTGTTGCGGCGGCGGCATTCACCGTGCCCATACCCGCCGTTGTGGCAACAACTGTCAGGCCGTCGAGCCCGCCGGTCACAACGTTCAAGCCCGCCTCCTGTACCATGCAAACGTTACTCAACTCTTCCTTAATCTGCATGATCTCTTTTTCGAGCGCACCGATAATCGCGATGGTAGCCATGCCATCCCCCAAACCTATACGAAATTCTCAACCACGGTATGGTACCAGCATTTCGTTTGACCTCGTCAAACGAACACGCTAGGCCAATGCGGCTCGCGTATCAAACAGAGCCTTTGCAATCGCTGTCGTAACCTCGCTCGAGTGGTCGCTCCACGGCATCGATGTCATGATGCTCATGACATAGGTACGGCCATCGATGTCGATAAGGCCCGCATCGCATGTCGAATAGCAACCGTCCTCGCTGATCCAACCCGCCTTGTTGCACATCTTAAAGGGTAGTCAATTTGGGACGGGCTTGTTAGCCGATGGCCGACCTGAGCTCCGCACGGCGCTTTTTCATACCGGCCATAACGGCATTGCGCAGCTCGGGCATGCGCGCGGTATCCATCTGAGGTACGCCCTCAAGCTTATAGGGAATGCCCAGTTGCTCGTACTTGACGACACCCATCGTGTGATACGGCAGCATTTCCAGGCCCACCACGTTGTGCCATGGAGCGATGAGGCGACCGAGCTTCTCGCACTCCTCCACCGTGTCGGTAATGCCCGGCACCACCACGTGGCGGATAACGACCTTGATCTTGCGACGTGCAAGTTCATCGCCGAACGCCAAGATGCGTGCGGGATCGCAACCGGTCAGCTTTTTATGCTCGACCGGGTCGGCATGCTTAATATCGAGCAGTACCATGTCGGTCTCGTTGAGCACGGCATCGAACTTCTCGGGGTGGTTGGGGTCAAATGCATAGCCACAGCTATCTAGGCAGGTATGTACACGGCCATCGGGGTTGTTATGCATAGCACGAAACAGATCGGCCAAAAACTCGGGCTGCAGGAGCGGCTCGCCGCCGGACACCGTAATGCCACCGCTGCGATAGAACTCGTGGTTACTCTGGAACTCATCCATCAGGTGTTCGACGGTCACCATGGTGCCGCCGTTGACCGACCAGGTATCGGGATTGTGGCAATACGCGCAGCGCATGGGACAGCCCTGAACAAACACCACAAAGCGGATGCCGGGTCCGTCGACCGTTCCCATCGTCTCGATCGAATGCACGCGGCCAAGGGCAAACGCAGAGTCCTCGGGGCGAGCGTCCACACCCTCAAGCGTCATTTCTGCCATTCGCGCTACCTTGCCTCTCCTTGGATGCAACCAATTAAAATGCCAGAGTCATTCTAGCCCATGCGTTTGCGTTTAAACGTCTCGGACTAGAACGGCACGTTTTAATCTATCCCCCATCACCATGGCTGGGGTCTACGTCGAGATGTCAGGCTGAAGAACGCTCACCTGCGGCCTTTACGCCTTAAGCGTGAGCACCGCACCGAAGGCGGTCGGGCCGCAGTGGCTCGAGATGACGCCACCAACCTGAGTCCAGGTAATGTCCTTAAAGCCCAGGTCGCGCGCATAGATTTCCATGTCGTCGCGCAACTCCTCGGAAAGACCCACCGAATACGCCAGGCCAATATGCGAGTAGTCGATCTCGCCCTTGGCAACCATGTGGTCAATAAAGGCACGGGCGCACTTGAGCATAGAACCGCGGAACTTCTTGGTCGCCACGAACTTGCCGCCCGTCACCTCAATGCAGGGCTTAATCTTGAGCAGGTGGGCACCGAGGAATGCCACGTTGGACAGACGACCGCCTGCCTTAAGGAAGGCAAGGTCCGTAGGAACAAAGCCCAGCAGCACACGGTCCATGACGGAGTTCGTAAATGCAAAGATCTCGTCGACGGTGGCATCGGGGTGAGCCTCGATGTATTTGGCGGTCTCGACGACAACAAGCGACTGGCCCACCGAGACAAAGCGCGTGTCCATGGAGAACACGTAGTCGCGGCCCTTAGCTGCAATCTTGGAGGACTGATGCGAGCAGGTCGTGGCCTCGGAGTACGCAAGATGCAGAATGGTCGCATCGGGCTGCTCGGCATGGATACGGTCGTACACGTGAGCAAAATCCGCAGGCGCGCAGCCGCTGGTCTTGGGCATTACGCCAAACTCGTTGCAGCGTGAATAAATCTCGAGCGGATCGATCGAGCCGTCCTCGACGGTCTCGTCACCAATCATGACATGCATGGGCACGCGCACGATGCCGTAGCGTTCGCAAAGCTCCGGCGTCACATCCGACCCAGACTCAACCACGATTACGTACTTGCCCATTATTATCACGACCCATCTCAACATTGGCTTTTCAATACATGGCACGCGCCGCCGCACTGTTGCACAACGGCGTCCAAGCGCCAAAGAGACGCCGCCCCTTGCACACAACAAAGGACAGCGTCTCCCTGGAAAACTCCGTGCATCCTGAGATTCTACACGGTTTATTAAGGAGTGTTACTTATTCCGCAAACGGTCGCTATACGCGATAAACGGTAGCTGGCCGCGGTAACTGCGACACATTCCGCCCAGCAAGTCCAATCGTACTCCATGCACGGTTAATGCACGAGGCGGTAGAAATTCATCGATACCGCACCCTCGGCGTGCAGCTCCATCGCCGGAACCGCCGGCGAATAGGTACGGCTCGTAAGTGCCGCCTCGCCGCCATTTGCAAAAATCTCGACCATCGTAGTGTCCGAAAGCACGCGTAGGTCGCGAAGCTCGCCGAGCTCAATCGACCTCTGGTCGCGCCCATAGCCTTCGTCACCCATATCGAGGGTAAGCATCCCGTCCGTATAACGCACAAAGACACCCTTGCGGATTTCGAGCTCGACCATCTTGGCGCCCTCACAGGAAACCACAAGATCAAACAGGCGGCCCGGCTCCTCAACGGTTTCACCGCCTGTCGCGCGAACGCAGTCGCCGCGCACCTTCTCAATCTCGTGCGCCGGCTGCTGACAGAGCTTACCATCGCGTATGCTCAGCTCTCGCGGCACCGTCAACGCGCACTGCCACCCGCGTGCCACCGTCGGGTTTTCTGCCGTCGCATCGGGGCAACCAGACCACCCGATCATCAAACGCCGACCCGCAGCATCCTCAAAGGACTGCGGTGCGTAGAAATCAAAGCCGGCATCGACCATCGGGGGCATGCCCTGCCCGGTGATCTTAAAGCTCGGCGCCTCCCAATCGGCCTCGATGGAGAACCACACGCACTGGTGCGGATTGCGGTAACACCAACCATCGGCGGGCACACCCTGCGGACAGCAAACGAGAATAAGCTCGCCATCAAGCTCAAATAGATCAGGGCACTCCCACATAAAGCCAAACTTCTCGCCCGGCTCAATGCGCGTCGCATAGCTCCAGTCCTCTAGATCGTGCGAGGCATAGACAAGCACGCAGCCACGATTGTCTTTCGTACGAGCGCCGAGAACCATGTAGTAGATACCGTCGTGTTCAAGGATTTTGGGGTCGCGCACGTGCGTACCGATATCGTCGGGGTAATCGACCGGCCCAACAGCCATGCGCTTCTCGCCCAATTCGTCGGGATTCTCGGCAACCATATGAATTTGGTTTTGCTCACGGCCCGTCAACACGTAGTCGTAATCATCGCGGTCAAAATGCTTGACGTTGCCGGTATAGAAGTAGTGAATCTTACCATCACGTACAAAGGCAGAACCAGAATACGCTCCACTCGAATCCAAATCGGAATCGGGAAACAGCACGGGACCGTGATTCTCGTAGGTCACAAAATCCTTTGTCGTCAGATGGTTCCAAAGCACTGGACCGCCATGCGCAGCATCGAACGGATCGTATTGATGATAGATGTGATACGTATCACCAATCTGAACCAAACCGTTGGGGTCGTTGAGCCAGCCAAGCTCAGGCTCCACATGGAACAGGAGCCTATCGGGGTCGGACGCGATGCGAGCCGCCGTCTCGTCCTGTCCAGCTCGCCACTGCTCATAGTCCGCGCGTGTCACCTTATTTTTTTGATTAAACATCGCCGTTGACTTTCTCGTCTATGGGGAAGGACGCTCGACTCACACGAGTCGAACGCCCTTCCTCAAATGGACTTATCCTCAGATTACGCTGAACGGCTCAACTAGAAGCTAACGTCGAAGCCAGCGCCAGCGCCCTCTTCATCGGTGGTCGGCACGCCCTTTGCCTTGTTGTAGGCAAAGATCAAGACGATCGGCACGATAAAGGCGATGAGATTGCCGGCCACATACCACACGAGCGTCTCGGGCGTAACGATGAGCAGGCCAAGCACACCGGTCAGACCCTGACCGATAGCGCGCACCTCAAAGAGCTTCACGAAGGCACCGCCGCAGCCTGCACCGATGCAAGCGCAGACGAACGGGATGATCGAGTAGCGCATGTTTGCAGCAAAGATTGCGGGCTCGGAGATACCGACCAGCGTCGGGATAAAGGACGACATGCAGATGTTGCGCTCTTTGGAGTGCTTCTTGTGGATGAGATACATGCCGATGGCGCCGCCGCCCTGGACGATGATGGAAACCGACCAGATGGCCTGGATGTAGTTGAAGCCGGTCGTGGCAACGAGGTTGGCCTCAATACCCTGGATGAACTGATGCGTACCGGTAACGACGAGCGGCTGCAGGAACGCGGCGAAGACAAAGGCGCCAAAGACGCCCATCCTGTTGTACAGGACATCGATTACGCCAGCGAGGACGTCGCCGATCAGGTTGCCGAGCGGGCCGAACACGGTGAACAGGGCAACGTTAGCAAGAATCAGGGTAACGGTCGGGACAAAGACAAACGAGACGACCTCGGGGATGTACTTCTGGGCAATCTTTTCGACCTTGGCCATAAACCAGGCAGTCAGGATTGCAGGGAACACGCCGCCCTGGAAAGCAACCATGGGAATGGAGAGCGGACCAAAGTTCCAGTACTCAGCACCCGTCGGATCCATAACGAACGTGTTGCGGTTCATAAGGCTCGGGTGAACCATGACGATACCGACGAGGATGCCCAGAATCGGGTTACCGCCAAAACGCTTCACCGCGCTGTACATAACCAGGACAGGCAGGTAGTCAAACGTGGTGGCGATAATGGCAAAGAAGCTTGCGAGGTTCTTGAGGAACTCGCTGTGGTCGGCAAGGCTACCCTCCATGCCAAAGAGGCCGTTGGCAACGATCAGCGACTTAAGGCCGATGATGATAGCAGCGCCGACGAAAGCGGGAATGATGGGGATAAAGATATCCGAGAATACCTTGAGGACCGAGAAGAACTTGCCCTTCTTGTCCGCCTCGGCGCCCTTGACCTCGGAAGCGCTGATCTCCTTAACGCCCGTCAGAGCCATAAACTCATCGTAGACCTTGTTGACGGTACCGGTACCGAAGATGATCATGAGCTGGCCGCTGTTGTACAGCACGCCCTTGACGCCATCGATGTTCTCAAGCTCGGCCTTGTTGTACTTGCTCGTATCCTTGAGCACCAGACGCAGACGCGTAACGCAATGCGTGGCGCCCTCGATGTTCTCCAGACCGCCGACGTTATCGACGACTTGCTGAGACACTACTTTGTAGTCCATGTTCCTCTCCATTCCCTTACGAAATCATAAAACGTTTTGATGCCATTACAGAGACGCGATCGTTGCATTTGCGCACTTGAGCGTACCGTCGGTGACCGTCAGTGCCACACCCTGGCCCTGCTTATTGCAGAAGCGCGCGTTAAGCGCAACATCATCGACAAAGATGGTCGCGATATCGTCGTCAACGACCAGACGCACATGATGAGTGCCCTCGCCCTTAAAGAACAACGGACGCTCGAGGCCCATGTTGTTGACCTGGAACCACGGATACTGGGGGGCCGCCGTAAACTCGAGCTTGCCCTCACGCAGGTTGGCGCGGAACTCATAGGCAAGACCGGACTCGGCGTCCTCGGCAAGCTTCACCGAGAAGCCGGCAGCGTCACCGGCGAGCTCGATGTCGGCATCGAGCATATAGGTGGAACCGGCATCCGCGGCGAGCACCTGCTCGACCTTGCCCGACTCGCAGGAAAGCTCAAAGGCCTCGACTGCCTTAGCCTCGCCAAAGGCGCCAAGCATGCTGTCGGGGAGCTTGGTGCCGAGCGTTCCGTCAGCACGCTGAACGATCTCGAGAGGCATAAAGGTGCCACCCCACAGGTAAGAGCTGGGGTCACCGCCCTCGTCACGCGTAGGAACCCAACCAAAGAGAACGCGGCGCTCGCCATCAAATGCGGTACGCGCGGCATAGTACGCGCGGCCATCGAAGGAATCGTCCGCAGGAGTGATCCAAGGACCGTTGATAGAGCGAGACATGCGGTAACGGGTCTTGTTGCCATCACTGTACTCGGAGAACACCAGATACCACCAGTCGCCCATCTTAAAGAGATCAGGCATCTCGAACATGGTGTACAGGCCCGGATTCCACCAGTCGCCCTGGAACTCCCAGGTATCCAGGTCCTTGGAGGTGAACTTGACCAGACGACCGGTCATCAGACGCTTGTCCTCGCCCACACGCGTGCCGAGGATGAGCATGTACTCTTCGTTCTCCTCATCCCAAAGCACAAAGGGATCGCGCCAGTTGCGGTCATCGTAACCCTCCTGGGGCGGAAGCAGCGTCTCGGCGATGTTCTTCTCCCACTTGACGGCGTCGTCACTCGTTGCGTGAAGAAGAACCTGCTTCATCAAGCGTGCCTTGACCTTATCGCGATTGCAACCAGTGTAGAGCGCATGGTACTTGTCGCCCACCTTAAACACCGTGCCGGCATAAACATACTGGTCGACTTCCTCGTCGCCGCCACGCTCAAGGCTCTCGCCAAAGTCTTTGTAATTGACGAAGTCCTTGGTTGTCGCGAGTGCCCAGCCAAACGGCTCTCCGAAAGGTCCGGGGTTTCGCGTGTCACGCTGATGATAGAGATAGAACGTGCCGTCCTCGCCGTACGGCATGATGTCGCCTACCCAAATTCCCTCAGGCTGGTAATACACCTTGTGCATCCGAGACTTCCTTTCTCACGAGATACTAACTCGGTACAACTGCAAGATATGTCAATCGTTTTCATATGTCAAACGTTTTCACACCAATACGTCTTTTCGCAGTTCCAGTCGTCGGCAAACGGTTGACATATGCCGGCGAACGGTCATCAGAGGTGTTTGAGGAATTCTTTTGGCACGGGATGAACTACGCGGTTTTGCCCTCAATGAGTTCAACGGGGAGCTTGATATTCGATTCGGGCTTTTCGCCGTTAATAAGAGCAATGATGGATTGCGCCGCGAGCTCTCCGATGCGATCGATATCTTGGCGAACGGTTGTTAAGTCAGGCATAAACGTCATAGTGCGGCGGGCACCATCCGCGCCCACGACCTTAATATCGCCCGGAGCGCTCAAGCCGCGCTGCTTCATCACGTTAAGACAGATAGCCGCCATCGTGTCGTCTCCCGCAAAGATGCCGTCAATATCGGGGTTCTCATCGAGGATCTTCGCAACGACCGCGCTCTTTTCGTCGTCGGGCTTAACGAACTCGACCTCACGGACAAGCGCGGGCAAACCGGCCTGCTCAACAACATCGAGGTAGGCATCGGTACGCTTATTGGCAGGCATGCGCATGCGGCTATTGTTGCGCAGGCACAAGATGCGCGAACACCCGTCATCAATCAGGCGACGCGTGGCAAGTTCGCCGATGCCATAGCTGTCGCTCGCAATCTGAACAGAGGCCTCGCCAAGGTCGCAGTCGATACCAACCAGACTCAAGCCCATCTCGGCATACGCCTCGGCACCGATATTAAGCGAGTTGACGATGACGCCATCAACCATATTGCGTCGAAGCATGTCGATATAAGAGCGCTCAAGCTCGGGTCGATTGGCGCTATTGCACAGCAGCATCTTAAAACCGTTTTCGGCCAGGGTATGCTCAATGACTTGAACCACTTGGGCATGAAACGGACTGCTGACATAGGGGACGATCATACCGATAAGATTCAGGCGACCGTTGAGCATGGCACGGGCGATATCGTTGGGCGTATAGTTGATGCGCTTCATCGCGGCATGGACCTTATCGCGGGTCTCTTGGCTAATATAGCCGCGATTATTAAGCACGCGAGATACCGTAGTAGGCGAAACCCCCGCCACCGCTGCAACTTCCTTGATGCCAGGCTTAGCCGAATCCTTAGAACGAGCGCCCTCGCGAGCCATAGCACCCTCCCCCATCAACATGTCATACGTTTACATACGAACAAAGCATACCCCAACAAGAGCGGGAAGACGGTAACAGTACAAGTAAGTAAACGACTCATCCAAATAATTAGGAGAGTTCCGCCTAAAGGGTGACTACACAGGACCCCCGCCGGGGCTGTTTGGGCTATCTCCCAAAAAATTCCGCAGGACGCAAAGAGGCTCGCCGCACGAAGTGCGCAGCGAGCCTCTTTGCATGTCCGAGGACACCAATTTAATTTAGCGTGGTTCCCTAAAGGACGACAACGCAGGAGACCCGGCAAGGCCGGGAGCACTTTGTCTCGCAAACATTCCGCAGCCGCGAAGCGGCGAGGACGTTTGAGAGGCAAAGTGCGTAGGCCTTACCGGGTCTCCGGTGGGAGTTGAGTCCCTTTAGAACTTGTCGTGGAAGGTACGCGAAATGACCTCGTCCTGCTGCTCCTTGGTGAGCGTGTGGAAGTTCACGGCATAGCCGGAAACGCGGATGGTCAGCTGCGGATACTTCTCGGGGTGAGCCTGAGCGTCGAGCAGCGTCTCACGGTTGAAGACGTTGATGTTCAGGTGGTGGCCACCCTTCTCGGCGTAAGCGTCGAGCATGTGGACCAGGTTATCGGCCTGGGTCTCGGAAACTTCAGAAACCTTCATAATGTGTCTCCTTCGATTAATAGGCGCCGGCCGAAACCGGCGCGCTAATCAGTAATCGTTATTGTTAGTATAGCACTAACAATAGTTACTCGCCCAGCTGATCAAGGTCGATATCGCCAAAGAACACCTGGTCCTCCTTGCCGAGCGCACTCGGGATGATGGAGAAGGTGTTGGAGATGCCGTCCTGAGCATCACGGAACGGGAGCTTGGAAACCGAAGACAGCGAAGCGATGGCGCCATGGCTATCGCGCTTGTGCATGGGGTTAGCACCCGGGGCGAACGGCTGGCCAGCCTTGCGGCCGTCGGGCGTGGAGCCGGTCTTCTTACCGTACACGACGTTGGAGGTAATGGTCAGAACCGAGGTCGTGGGCACGGAGTTGCGGTAGGTGTCGTTCATGCGGATGTACTCCATGAACTGGTGCACAACGTCGTGAGCGATCTGGTCGACGCGGTCGTCGTCGTTACCGTACTTGGGGAACTCGCCCTCGGTCTCGAAGTCGACGATGATGCCGTTCTCATCACGGACGGGGTGGACCTTGGCGTACTTGATGGCGGACAGGGAGTCAGCCACGACGGAAAGGCCAGCGATGCCCGTAGCGAACCAGCGGTGCACGTGCTTGTCGTGCAGGGCCATCTGGATGCGCTCGTAGCAGTACTTGTCGTGCATGTAGTGAATGATGTTCAGCGAGTTGACGTACACGCCAGCGAGCCACTTCATCATGTCGTTGTACTTGGCCACAACGTCGTCGTAATCGAGCGTATCGCCCTCGACGGCGCGATACTTGGGGCCGACCTGCTTCTTGGAGACCTCGTCAACACCGCCGTTGAGTGCGTAGAGCAGGCACTTGGCCAGGTTGGCGCGGGCGCCGAAGAACTGCATCTCCTTGCCAATGCGCATGGAGGACACGCAGCAGGCGATGCCGTAGTCGTCGCCGTGGTAAACGCGCATGAGGTCGTCGTTCTCGTACTGGATCGAGGAGCTGGCGACAGAAGTCTTGGCGCAGAACTTCTTGAAGTTCTCGGGCAGACGGGTCGACCACAGAACGGTCATGTTGGGCTCGGGGCTGGTGCCCATGTTCTCGAGCGTGTGCAGGTAGCGGTAGCTCATCTTGGTAACGAGCGTACGGCCGTCAACACCCATGCCGCCGATGGACTCGGTGACCCACTGCGGATCGCCAGTAAACAGGGCCTGGTACTCGGGAGTACGGGCGAACTTGACCATGCGGAGCTTCATGATGAAGTGATCCACGAACTCCTGGATCTGCTCCTCGGTGAAGGTACCGTTGGCAAGGTCGCGCTCAGCATAGATGTCGATGAACGTGGAGGTACGGCCGATGGACATAGCGGCGCCGTTCTGCTCCTTGACGGCAGCGAGGTAGGCGAAGTACATCCACTGGATGGCCTCCTGCGTGTTGGTAGCAGGGTTGGAAATATCGAAACCATAGGTCTCGGCCATCATCTTGAGCTCGCCGAGGGCGCGGATCTGCTCCTGCAGCTCCTCACGATCGCGGATGTTGTCGGCGGTCATGACCGTCGGGGTGGAAGCCTTCTGGGCCTCCTTGTCCTTGATCAGGTAGTCGACGCCGTACAGGGCAACACGACGGTAGTCGCCGATGATACGGCCGCGGCCATAGCCATCGGGCAGACCGGTGATGATGTGAGCCGAGCGGCAAGCACGCATCTCGGGGGTGTAAACATCGAAGACGCCAGCGTTGTGGGTCTTACGCTCGAAGGTGTAGCGCTCGACAACGTTCTCGTCGACCTTATAGCCGTGCTGGCTGGCAGCCTGGCAAGCGATGCGGATACCGCCGTTGACGTGCAGCGCGCGCTTGAGCGGCTTGTCGGTCTGGAGACCGACGATGGTCTCCTTCTCGCGGTGGGCGTTATCGATGTAGCCAGCGGGGTGGCTCACGATACCCGTAACGATCTTGGTGTCCATATCGAGGACACCGCCCTGCTCGCGCTCCTTAAGCAGCAGGTCGAGAACCTCGCCCCACAGCTCCTTGGTACGCTCGGTCGGACCGACGAGGAACGACTCGTCGCCCTCGTAGGGGGTGTAGTTCTTCTGGATGAAGTCTCGGACGTCAACCTCTCCCGTCCAGATGCCTTCCTTGAAGCCTTCCCATGCCTCCTGCATTGTGTAACCACGCTCCTAGTTACGTGTAATGCGGCGCTCTCTCACACCGCTGCTTATTGAATTCTTGAATGTTCGGCTTGCACTACCGGCTTCTTCCGCTCTTCACCACACGTTGGTGCAGGGAAAACGTTTGTCCACCTTGGAACTACAACCCAAAACCCAAGATTTCACCCGTTTGAGAAGGATAACATAGCGACCCTCTCCATCTGGGCTGTTATATGTTTCTTTTTTTATATCATAAAGGCGTTTTTTACAAACCCGCAGGAAATGCGAGCGCGAACAACTACCGTTCACCGATTTGTATGTTATTTTTCCTTGCCTTTGTACGACGTTCGCTCTAGCTGTTATGCCAGCTTTAGCAGGGTAAAGTGTCCCAGAGACCCTACAGAAACTGCAGGGCGGCCACGGGATCCCCCGTGGCCGCCCTGTGGCGTAGCTAGTTTTTAGCTTTGATTGCCGCTTGGCATTAGGCGGCTGCGGCGGCCTTGTCGGTCGTTGCCTTGCTATCGCCGTTGCCCTGGCCCTCAAAATGCTTGTAGCACCAGCTGGTGACCAGCGGGGTCAAAATAGCCGTCACGATTGCGCAGGCAGCAACCTGTGCCGTAGCCGTCGCGAGCACGGCGCCGCCGTACATGGCCCCGTTGACGCTTGCCATGGCAGCAGGCGTGGCCACATTGGCTCCGGCGCAGCTCGAAATGGCCGCACCTGCGACACCCGTACCGCCCGTGAGCTTATCGACCGCGATGACGGGAATTGCAAAGACCACCGAGCAGATCACGCCGAGCAGAATGCCGGGAAGACCGCCATTAATGAGCTGGCCAAAGGTCATGGTCGAGCCCATGGCAAAGAAGACGAGCACGATGATGGCGGAAAGTGCCGGTGCCATCATCTTCTTAAAGCTGGGGAACAGGTTGCCCAGGATAATGCCGACAACGATCGGCAGGATGGCGCCCACGAGCGACCAGCCAATCGGAGCCTGACCGGCGGCGCCGAGCACGATCATCGTGACCGGAGGGCCGACAACGAGCGTGGTGATGGCGACGGCGCCACGCTCGGCCTCGTTGCCCATGGTGCCCATCAGTCCAGCGTACATAGCGTTGTTGGCACCCGTGCAAGCGGCCAGCATCACCATGGCCGAGATGCCAAACAGGTTGTCGTTGAACACATAAAGGATGAGCAGCGACACGGCAACGACCACGATCTGCTTGACGGCGATGATGATGGCGCCGCGTGCAGCGGCGGCAGGAGCACTCTTAAACGAAATCGTCGTACCGACGATGAGCAAAAAAGCGCCCACGAGCGGGCCTGCGCCCTGCTGGGTCATGCCAAGCGTAAAGCTACCGAGCGTTTTAAACAGGTCGGGGAATAGCGTGTTGAGCAGGCAGCCCAACAGAAGCGGCACCAAGATATTGGCGCCCGGGATGGAGGACATCTTAAAGAACGGCTCCTTTGCCGCCGGCGCCTCCACCGCAGTCGATTCACTCATATATATCTCCTTTGGATGCATGCGAATCGTAGCCGCACGCGCCTATGTCAGAAAGAAGGCGACAACCCCGAGTCGCCAGGGTCGCCGCCAAACGATCACCGCGGGGTATTACCCGTCCAGGACGATGCCGCCGTCGCAGTCACCAATCTCGCCGTTCACGAAGCTGGCGAGGTCGGAAGCGAAGAACAGCACCATCTGCGCAGGCTCGCTGGCCTGGGCGGCGCGGCCCAGAGGAATACCGTTGATGATGCGCTGAGAGTTCTCGTCAGAGAGAATCGAGGTCATATCGGTCAACGTGAGCGACGGGCACACGGCGTTGCAGCGAACGCCAAACTTGCCGCCTTCCTTGGCGACTGCCTTGGTCAGACCGTTAACGCCTGCTTTGGAGCTCGCGTAAGCCGCGGTGCCGAGCAGGCCGCCACCGATCTTGCCCGCAACGGAACTCACGTTGACGATAGTGCCGGCATGGGCCGCCTTAAAGTGCGGGTAGACGGCGTTCATCATGGTAAAGGTACCGTTGAGGTTGATGTCGATGGTGCGGCGCCACTCGGTGTCATCGATCTCGTCGAACTTCTTGGTGCTGATGACGCCAGCGCAGTTGATCAGGATGTTGGTTTGCGGCAGGTCCGTAAAAATCTGCTCGACGGTCTCGCGCGCCTTGGGCGCATCGGCGACATCGAGCTGATAGAACTTGTTGCCCTCGCCAAGCTCGGCCACAGCGGCCTCGCCCTTAGCAGCGTTCCTTGCGATGAGCGCGACATGTCCGCCGCCCGCGACGATGCCCTTGGCGATCTCGAGGCCAATGCCCTGAGTGCCGCCCGTGACAATCGCGGTCTTGCCCGTGAAGTCAAATGCCATGACTCCATCCCCCTTTATGTAAGGTGTCTCCTTGCGGGAAGTTGGAGCATCGCACGTGGCGATTATATGAGTCCCAGTCGTCATGGTGGTGACAACCCCTCGCCTAACCGCGGGCATGATAGTTCTTTGAAACGCTTTAGCAATTGAATGATTTTAAGTCTTAATGAGCTCTTAATATTGCCTACTGTATGAGGCCCGCGTATGGGGGTATCATCTTCCACCGAAAATAGTTTCTAGTGTTAGGGGTTTTCGGTGGAAGATACCGATTTCCATGAGCTTGGGCGTCAGCTCTTTACCGAGTTTGGCAGCATGCACCAGCGCGTTTCGCGCTTTGCCGACCAGGCTCTGGGTGGCGAGATGGCCGTCATGCGCGCCCTCATGCGCGCCGGCGGCTCGCTCACGCCGAGCGAACTCGCTGATCGCGCCTGGGTCTCGAGCGCCCGCATCGCCAATATCCTGCGCGCCCTCGAGGCCAAGGGCTGGGTCGAGCGCGAGCACTCAAAGACCGACCGTCGTCGCGTACACGTCACGGTGACCGACAAAGGATTCCAGGTTATCGAAATCAAACGTCGGGAATTCGAGGACCGCACCGCGGCCTTCCTCGAGCAGCTTGGCGAAACAGATACCCAAGAGATGGTGCGCCTTCTTAGACGTGCCAACGAAATTATCGACCGCAATCAAGAAAGGAGAGATGCCGAGTGAGGATTCTCAAGCTCTTTAAAAAACATATCCTGGCACTGTTCGCAGCTATCGTACTTATCGTAATCAGCTGCAACGCCGATCTGGCGCTGCCTACCTATATGAGCGACATCGTCGACGTGGGTGTGCAGCAAGGCGGCATCGCGTCGCCCGTACCCGACACCATCCGCGCCGAATCGCTCGACGACCTCGAACTCTTTATGAGCGCCAAGGACGCCAAGGCTGTGGAGGCCGTGTTTAGCAAGGCTGACAAAAACGACATTCGAACGTACGAGGGCACCGAGGAAGAGCGCACCGACGGCGGCAAGATTGCCGACATCATGAGCCTGCCCGAGACCGTCGTCCTTTCGCTCAACCAGGGCATCGACGCCGACTCCATGGGCGACATGATGGGCTCGTCCAGCGAGAAAGACAACAACGTTGCCCAGGCCATGCCCACCCCCGAGCAAATAGCAGCGATGACGCCCGAGCAGCTCGCCGAGATGCAGCAGAAGGCCGCAGCGGCGCAGAACATGCAAAAGCAGATTGATGCCGACGGCGGTAAGATCACCATGAAGAGCCTGCGCCTGGGTGTCGAGGGCGGTCTGGTAGACCAAAGCAAGCTCGTCGAGGGCGCCAACCAAATGGCGGACAAAATGGGCTCCATGTCGGGCTCCATCGTCACGCAGCGCGCCGTGAGCTATGTACAGGACGAGTACAAGGCGCAGGGCATCGACCCCGCCGACGTGCAGAACGCCTACCTGAGCCGCATGGCGACCACGATGTTTGGGCTGTGCCTGGTATCGCTCGTCGCCACCATCCTGACCGGTGCCGTGGCGTCGCGCACCGCCTGCTCCATCGCCCGCGACCTGCGCCGCGAGACCTTCAACAAGGTTATGCACTTCTCGCCAGCCGAGGTGGGCAAGTTTAGCCAGGCCTCGCTCATCACCCGCTGCACCAACGACATTCAGCAGATCCAGATGGCCGCAACCCTGTTTATCCGCATGTGCCTGATGGCCCCCGTCATGGGCATCGTCGCCGTCATGCGCGTCCTGGCCAACCATACCGGTCTGGAGTGGACCATCGCCGTGGCCATTATCGCGGTTTCGGCCGTTGTCGGCGTGCTCATGGGCCTCACCATGCCCAAGTTCAAAAAGATGCAGAGCTTTGTGGACCGCGTGAACCTTACCGCCCGCGAGCTGCTCGACGGCCTGATGCCCATCCGCTCGTTCAACCGCGAGGAACATGAGCTCGAGCGTTTTGACAAGGCTTCGCTCGACCTGATGACCACGCAGCTCTACACCAACCGAGCCATGAGCTTTATGATGCCGCTCATGATGCTCGTCATGAACTGCATCACCGTGCTTATCGTCTGGTTTGGCGCGCAGGGCGTGTCCGACGGCGTGATGCAGGTTGGCAACATGATGGCGTTTATCTCCTACACCATGCAGATCGTTATGGCGTTTATGATCCTCACTATGGTTTCGGTCATCCTGCCCCGTGCCGAGGTCGCAGCCGAGCGCGTGGAAGAGGTCATCACCTGCCCCACGAGCATCAACGACCCCGTCTCGCCCAAACTGCCTGCTGCCAGCGCGCCGCGCGGTGAGCTCACCTTCCGTGACGTAAGCTTCCAGTATCCCGATGCCCGCGCCGACGTTATCAGCGGCGTGAACTTCACCACACATGCCGGTCAGATGCTCGGCATCATTGGCTCCACGGGCTCGGGCAAGTCCACGCTCGTACAGCTGATTCCGCGCTTATACGACGTCACGGGCGGCAGCATTTCGCTCGACGGCATCGACGTGCGCGACATGACCCTTTCCGAGCTTCGCCGCCGCATTGGTTACATCCCGCAGCAGGGTCGCCTGTTCTCGGGCACCGTCGAGAGCAACCTCAAGTTTGCCGGCGACATGGTGAGCGATGATGACATGCACCGGGCGGCACGCATCGCCCAGGCCGAGGACTTTATCGCCGAGCGCGAGGGCGGCTACGACTCCCCCATCAGCCAGGGCGGTTCCAATGTTTCGGGCGGTCAGCGCCAGCGTCTGGCCATCGCCCGCGCGTTGGCCAAAAAGCCCGAGGTTGTGGTGTTCGATGACTCGTTTAGTGCCCTCGACTACAAGACCGACGCGCGCCTGCGCGAGGAGCTGGCCAAAAACGTTACCGACGCCGCACTCGTGGTCGTGGCCCAGCGCATCGCGACCATCATGCACGCCGACCAGATTATCGTGCTCGACGACGGCCACGTGGTGGGCACCGGCACACACGAGGAGCTGCTGCACAGCTGCCCGGCGTACCTGGAGATCGCACAGTCGCAGCTTTCCGCCGAAGAGCTGGGGCTTACCCAAGAAGAAATTGAAGCCGTCACGAAAGGAGGCGAGCGCTAATGGCAGACGAGACCAAGACTCAGATTCCCAAGCCCACCCGCCAGCGTGGTCCCATGGGCCGCATGGGCGGCATGCGTCGCGGCGAAAAGGCCAAGGACTTTAAGGGCACCATGAAGCAGCTGCTCGGCTATATCGGCCAGCACAAGATTGCCGTGTTTGCCGCCGTCACCTTTGCCGTGTGCTCGGTCATATTTAACATTGTGGGGCCCAAGGTGCTCGGCCAGGTTACCACCAAACTGTTCGAAGGCCTGGTTGCCAAGGTCAACGGCACCGGCGACGTCGACTTTGCCTGGATCGCTAAGACGCTCGGCTTTTTGCTCTGCCTTTATCTGGCAAGCTCTGTTTGCAGCCTCATCCAGGGCTGGCTCATGACCGGCGTCACGCAAAAGATCTGCTATCGCATGCGCAAGGAGATCGCCGCCAAAATCGCCGTCGTGCCGATGAGTTACTTTAACGGCCACAGCAAGGGCGACGTACTCAGCCGCATCACCAACGATGTCGATACGCTGGGCCAGTCGCTCAACCAGAGCGTGACGCAGCTCATCACGTCGGTGACGCAGATTATCGGCGTGCTCGTCATGATGCTATCGATCAGCCTGCCGCTCACCGGCGTCACCGTGCTCACGCTGCCGGCAGCCGCAATTATCTTGATGGTGATGATTCACTTCTCGCAGCCGTACTTCCGCGAGCAACAGCAGGTTCTGGGCGCGGTCAACGGTATTATCGAGGAGGACTTTGCCGGCCAGAACGTCATTCAGGTGTTCGACCGCGCCGAGGCCTCGATCGAGGAGTTCGACCGTCAAAACGACCGGCTCTTTATTAGTGGCTGGCGCTCGCAGTTCCTGTCGGGCCTGATGATGCCGCTTATGAGCCTGGTAGGCAACATGGGCTACGTGGGAGTCGTCGTGGTGGGCGCGCAGCTCGCGCTGACCGGCAATGCCACGCCCGGCGACATCCAGAGCTTTATCCAGTACGTGCGCAACTTTACGCAGCCGGTGCAGCAGCTGGGCAACGTGAGCAACACGATGCAGTCGATGGCAGCTGCCACCGAGCGCGTCTTTGAGTTCCTGGCCGCGCCCGAGGAGGAGCAGAAGGCCGACGCACAGATTCCCGAAAAGCGCCCCGGCCACGTTGAGTTTGACCATGTCAAGTTTGGCTATACGCCCGACAAGACCATCATCCACGACTTTAGCTGCGAGGCGCAGCCCGGCCAGACCATCGCCATCGTCGGTCCTACCGGCGCCGGCAAGACCACGCTCATTAAGCTGCTGCAGCGCTTCTACGATGTGGACGGCGGCTCGCTGCGCGTCGAGGGCATCGACGTGCGCGACTGGGACCGTGCGGCACTTCGCAGCGAGTTTGCCATGGTACTGCAGGATACCTGGCTGTTTAACGGCACGATCCGCGAGAACATCCGCTACGGACGTCCCGATGCAAGCGATGACGAGGTCGAGGCCGCTGCACGCGCCGCACGCTGCGATCACTTTATCCATACGCTCGCCGGCGGCTACGACTTTATGATTAACGAGGAGGGCACCAACCTGTCGCAGGGTCAGCGCCAGCTCGTGACCATCGCTCGTGCCATTTTGGCCGACCGCCCGGCGCTGATTTTGGACGAGGCGACCTCCAACGTTGACACTCGCACCGAGGAGCTTATTCAGCGTGCCATGGATGCGCTGATGCAGGGCCGTACCAGCTTTGTCATCGCGCACCGCCTGTCCACGATCCGCAACGCCGACGTGATCTTGGTAATTCGCGACGGCGACATCGTCGAGAAGGGCACGCACGACGAGTTGCTCGCCCAGGGCGGCTTCTACGCCGACCTGTACAACTCGCAGTTCGACGAAGCGGCGTAAAAACCGGCGGCAAACAACCGCAATGCCAAGAAAACGGGGGCGCAGGACAACCTGTGCCCCCGTTTTTTGTTCTGCGACCTTCAAACCGCCTCCCCTGGGACCTGATTGACAGCCCCTTCGAGGCCCCGTGGGCAAAAAATGGCAAATATGAGTACTGTTACTTTTTTAGTAACAGCCAAAACAGCCCCAAACGACGTCTTTGCGGCCTAGATATGCCATCAAATTGATCAAAACGCCCGGTAACATGCTTCTGTGTGCCAACGTTAATGAACATATTTAATGTTGTGTCTATTATCTTGTAAGGTCGATATGATACTAAGCTAGCAGCAGTACTCATATTTGCCATTTTTTGTCCACGGGGTATGCCGCAGGAGACCCAACTTGCTCCAGCGTGTCGTACGCCGGTCCCCCCCTTCCGGCGAGCGCCGACATTTCCCCAGATAAAACCGACCAAAATAAACCTGTCCCTTTTCGGCAGGTTTCGCTTGCACTTTAGCGTGCGACAGCGGATAATGCCGAGCATTCGAGAATTCGCCAATTGTTGCCGTTAATTGATAAAGGAGGCCCCGCATGGCCATGGATTTCAAACGCAAGCTGCCGATCCCCATGGAGATCCGCGAGGAAATGCCGCTTTCCGCAGAGCTTACCGCCAAAAAGCAGGCATTCGATGCCGAAGTCGCCAAGGTCTTTACCGGCGAGGACGCGCGCAAGGTGCTCATCATCGGCCCGTGCTCTGCCGACCGCGAGGATTCGGTGCTTGAGTACATGAACCGACTGGCCAAGACCGCCGAGGAGGTCAAGGACAAGCTCATCATCATTCCGCGCGTCTACACCAATAAGCCGCGTACCAAGGGCACCGGTTACAAGGGTCTTCTGCACAACCCCAACCCCGAGGCTCCCGACGACCTGCTCGAGGGCGTCAAGGCAATCCGCCATATGCACCTACGCGTTATTGAGGAGACCGGTTTCTTCACCGCCGACGAGATGCTCTATCCGTCCAACTACCAGTACCTCGTTGATCTGCTGAGCTATGTTGCCGTGGGTGCGCGCTCGGTCGAGAACCAGGAGCATCGCCTGGTGTCGAGCGGCATTTCGGTACCCGTCGGCATGAAGAATCCCACTGCCGGCTCTACCACCGTTATGCTCAACTCCATTTACGCCGCGCAGGCGCACCAGAGCTTCATCTTCCGCAACTGGGAGGTCGAGTGTGACGGCAACCCGCTCGCGCACGCCGTCATGCGTGGCTACATCGGTCTCGACGGTCGCACCTACCCCAACTACCACTACGAGCACCTCGAGCGCCTGGCCGAGCGCTATACCGAGCATGCCGGCTACGCCAATCCGGCAGCGGTCATCGACTGCAACCATGACAACTCGGGCAAGCGTCCGCTGGAGCAGTATCGCATTTGCAAGGAGGTGCTCGACAGCTGCCGCCGCAACGAGTCCATCTCCAAGCTAGTCAAGGGCTTTATGATCGAGTCCTACCTGGAGGACGGCAACCAGCCGGTCGACGGCGGCGTCTTTGGTAAATCGATCACCGACCCGTGCCTGGGCTGGGAAAAGACCGACTACCTCATCCACGAGATCGCGGAGCGGATTTAGTTACGCGGTTTTACCAAACCGCGTAACGGCTCGACGCTGCAAACCCGCCAGAGCGGCAATCTGCCTTTCAACTTCGGCGGCATGACCAGAAGGTCAATGCCGCCTCGTTTCAAGGCACCTTGCTCACTCTGGCGAGTTTTCGCTGACGTTTTTCTACCTGCGTCGTTGCCAGAGCTGGCACTTGGAGACGCTCCTTTTGGGTAATCGTTGGGGACGTTCTTGTTTGACTAGTCGTTTAAGAACGTCCCCAACGACTACCCCTCGCGTATCGTATGCGCGCCGGGCTTCGGGGGCCAGGCGCACTCTGTTAAACATGCCCTCGGGTCGCACGTTTCCCCTCGAATCGATCATACAAGCCCCCAATCTGTTCGGTTTCCCCAGATTGTGAGCCCGCACACCCAAGCCGCACCGCCCGCCGTTCAGCTGAAACCACCTGCCAAAAAGGGACAGGTTTATTTTGGCAGGTTTTATCTGGGCAAACGTCCAAACCGACGTAAGGGAGTTGCCTTCCCTCGTGGCGGTCTTCTAGCAGAAAAACCAAGTGAGTAGGTTTTTTGCAGAAGGCCGAGCACGCCCCAAAACGCCACAGCTCTGACCTGCAGTTTTATAGATCATTTGTCGCGATGTACTCGGCAGGTTCAAAAAAGTCTACTCACTTGTATCTGAGACGCACCAGATTGGCAAAAACCGCCGCGAAAGGGCCCCTGGTCCCTTCGCGGCGGTCATACGCCTCTAATTATGCGACGGTTTTGCCCGCTTGTTACTCGCTGTAGCGGGTGGCTATGGCGGCTTGTACCATGCCGGTGCTCATGAGGTAGGTCACCAGGAAATAGCCGCCGTAGGCTGCCAGGAAGATCGCGCAGGTGAGGCCCACGGTGCCGCCGATGCTCATATTTCCGAATATGCTCACCATCTCGGTGATCACCTTAAGTGCCACAAAGGAGTGCGCCAAGCCCACCGCCAACGGGAACAGGAAGAATACCGCTTGCTGCGCCATCACCGAATGGCGAATCTGGCGGTCGTCGCAGCCGATCTGTGCCAGCACACGATAGCTGCGGCTGCCGTCGGCCACGTTGGAGAGTTGCTGGATCGACAGAATCGCCGCGCATGCAACAACCAATACAAAGCCGATGTAGATGGCTAGGTAGCTAATAAGACCGTTCATTTGCGCTGCTTGCGTGTACATCTCGGAGCGTGTGATGAAGGTTCCCCACGACCCCGACTCCTTGCCGTCAACGAGCAGATTGTCGAGCACAGTGTATTTAATGCTCTCGTCTGCCTCGGTCGTATCCATCCCCTGTTTGTAGTTAACGAGCAGGCTACTGGAATACGGCTGCAGATTAAGTTGGGACAACAGTTCGTCAGCAACGACGACGGTACCCGGATTACTGCCCATCGCCGAGTTGGCGATGGCCGCCGTATCTTTGTCCGACTTATCGGCTGCGGGCTTGAGCTCATGCCCGCCCAAGGTGAGGGTATGGCCGCCAGCCATATACTTGGTGTACATGTCGACCAGCTCGCCGCCCATATCACACGTGAGCAGATACTGGTCGTGACCGATATGCACCGGCTCCTCGCCCATCATCTGACGCAGTTTGTTGTACTGGCTCGCCGGCGTCACAAACAGACCCATCGCATCGGCATTGCTACCCCCGAACGCCTTGGGAAGCTTTTCGCCCATGGTCTTGCACATCTCACTTGGAGTCACCGAAGGATTCGAGCCGCCAAATGGGTAACTCAGATACGAATCGATCTGCACATGCTCACCGGCAACATCGGCGATATTGACCTTCTTGCCGGTCTCGTCGTTGTTGTCCGCCGACTTGCCCTTAATACCGTCTGCAACGTTATCGTGATCGATACGATCGCCGTGCCATGCGGAGTACAAATCGACCGTACTATCGGCCAACACCATGCGATCGGCCTCAGACGGATTGACATACTCTTTGTAGTAGTCGAGCGTTTCGGGCGTGTAATAGACATACGTCTGAGACACATCAACAGGGTTATAGCGCTCCAGGTTTTCGTTCATCACGTTGGCAATCGACATACCGCACGTCACCGAAGTGATGGCCAAAAACAGGAGCATCGCGATGACGCCCATCGAAAAGCACACCGTATTGACCTTGGCCGAAAGCTGACGCACGGTAAACATATTGAGGCCACGCCAATACACGCTGCGCAGGCTCTGCAGCAGCTTGATGAGCATGCCCGAGAGCCCCCAGAACAGGACAAAGGTGCCCACGGTAACCATAGCGGTCGTAATACCAAACTGGTTCATGGCCTCTTGCAGCTTGCTGTCCGTCGCGGTTAGCGGGAACCCATCACGTAACAGACGGTAATAGGCCACGCCCACAAGCGCCACGCCCACGACAAAGATGGCAATCGCAATCCAGGGGTTGCGTGTCTTGATGCTCTCGTTGCGACGCTCGGCACCCATAAGCTCGATGAGTTTGGTACGACGCACGGCGCGAAGGTTCAGCAGTAGCGTGAGCACAAACATTACGAGCATGCAAGCAAGGGTCAGGTTGAACGCATGCACCGAGAAAAAGAAGTGGAAATTGGCGATCTGTGTCTTAAAGAGCGAGGCCGTAAAGAACGTCATGAGCTGGGAGAGTCCCACACCCAGCACAATGCCGGCGACAAAGGCCACGACCGAAACGATCACCGTCTCGAGCGCCATGATCGTGGCGACGCGCCCGCGCCCCATGCCGAGCACCTGGTACAGGCCAAACTCCTTCTTGCGGCGTTTCATGATGAAGTTATTGGCATACACCATCAAAAAGGCCATGACACCGGCCAAAAAGTACGTCAGGTCGCCGAGCATGCTGCCCATAACCTGTGCCAAGCCCTCTTCATCGATGCCGGCGATGTCGACCTGCATCGAGATGGTGTTAAAGGCATAGAAGACCGTGACGCCCAGGGTGAGCGTCAAAAGGTAGACGAGGTAGTCGCGGCCGGCGCGGCGGACGTTGCCCCAAGCGAGTTTACAGAGCATCGGATCCCTCACCGCCCATCATGGCAACGACCTCCATAATGCGGTCGAAGAACTCTCGGCGGTCGGTATCGCCGCGGCGCAGCTCGGTGAAAATCTTGCCGTCGCGAATGAACAGCACACGGCTCGTGTAGCTGGCGGCAAAGCTGTCGTGCGTGACCATGAGCACGGTCGCGCGCAAGCGGCGATTGAGGGCCTCCAGGCTCTCGAGCAGCAGACGAGCGCTTTTAGAATCGAGGGCGCCGGTGGGCTCGTCGGCCATGATCATGGTGGGGTCGGTGACGAGCGCGCGAGCCGCGGCAACGCGCTGCTGCTGACCGCCGGACATCTGGTAGGGATACTTGTCGAGCACCTGGCTGATGGACAGGCGCGCTGCCACATCCTGCACGCGGGTCGAGATCTCTGCCGAGTTTGTGCGGGCGATGGTGAGCGGCAGGGCGATGTTCTCGCGTGCCGTGAGCGTATCGAGCAGGTTGGAGTCCTGGAAGATAAAGCCGAGCTCCTCGCGGCGGAACTGCGAAAGCTTAGCCTGCTTCATGCGCGTCACGTCCTGGCCGTTGATGCGGATCGTGCCGCTCGTGGCGCTATCGATGGTCGACACGCAGTTGAGCAACGTCGACTTGCCCGAGCCCGAGGCGCCCATGATGCCAACGAATTCGCCGCGGTTGACGGTAAAGCTGACATCGTTGAGCGCGCGGGTCACGTTGCCCAGCGCTCCATATACCTTTTCGAGATGCGCGACCTCCAGTACCGGGGTCGCCATGTGCGTGGTTTGCATACCGAGTCCTTTCTTGCGATTAGTCTACGGCATCTATAGTCGCAAGAAGCCGAGTCGGCTACCATCGATATGACTTACGCTTGCCTTACCGTTGTGTAAGGTGCGGGTAGCTAGCCTGTCACGTGTTGATGTTGAGAGAGGACTCCTGTTGAAGACTGTTCATGTTGCCGCTGGGATCATTCGCAAGGAAGGATCCGATGAGCTGCTTGCCGTGCAGCGCGGCTATGGCGACATGCAGGGACTTTGGGAGTTCCCCGGTGGCAAGCTCATGCGCGGCGAGACGCCCGAGGACGCCGTACGCCGCGAGCTTATGGAAGAGTTGCAGGTAAAAGTCACCAACCTGCGCGATTTTTACACCGTTGAGTACGACTACCCCGATTTTCATCTCTCCATGGAGTGCTACTACTGCTCGCTCGCCGATGAATCCGATGAGCCCCAGAAGCACGACCGCCAGCTCGATATCCGCTGGATTCCGCGTACCTCGCTTGCCATGGTGGAATGGATGCCCGCCGACAAGGGGCTCATTGATGCTCTGATTGAGTTAAAGGAAGATCGGCTTGAGGCCAACGGCGCCGCCAACGACGCCGAGGCCACCGCGACCGACGAGCCCGCCACCAAGCCCAAGCGCACACCTAAGCGCCGTAGCAAAAAGCGCCCCAAACCAGGTCTGCTCGACGGCATCGATACCTCGGACCTCTCCGCTGACGAGCGCGAACTGGTCCGCCGTCGCGCCGCCATCAAAAAGTCCATGAAGGGCAATAAGCGTGCGAACACCAAGCCCGAGCTGCTCGTTCGCCAGCGCCTGCGCGCCGCGGGCCTCACGGGCTATCGTTTGGAATGGAAGGTTCCCGGCAAACCCGATATCGCCTTCCCCGGGCGCAAAATCGCCATCTTCGTCAACGGTTGCTTTTGGCACCGCTGCCCCAAGTGCAACCCGAGCCAGCCCAAGCGCAACGTTGAGTTTTGGGAGGCAAAGTTCCGTCGCAACGTCGAGCGCGACCGCGCTGCCGTGGCAGCACTCACTCAAATGGGCTGGACACCCATAACCATCTGGGAATGTGAGCTCAAGAAAGACCGCATCGACGCCACGATGGAAAAGGTCGTCGAGCAGGTGCGCGCCGCAGAGCCGCAGCGCTAGGAACGAGCCATCCACACGCCCCACACAGGCGAGCCACATCCGCGCCACAAACCTTAGAAAGCCCTTAAGCCCAAAACCTTTCAAAAGTGTTATTCGATACCTCTGACCTGCGGTTTCATCGTAGCATCAAACCAGGTTAAGCCTTTCTTTAGCGCTTCTTTGCGACAGCCGCGGCATAATACTGCCAACGCACGGGACCTAGCAGCACACCCCGTGCGCAACCTTTTGGTGGACATCGAGGAGGCCGCATAAGCATGCATTCTTCCAATGACGCAGCACAGCAGCCATCCCTAAAACATGCAAACCTTTTCTCCTTCCCCCCGACACAGAGAAACGGCCTCCTCGACTCCCACACCACAAAACCAAGCGCTCAGCCGATCAGAGCCTCAACTTACGAGCATCCTTCGAAAAGCTCCAAGCATCCCTAGACAAAACCTTCCCCAACCAAGCCCGGGCATACTAATCCCCCATCAGCAAAGAAGCCCTAACGCCCCACCCATTTCTGCCCTAACGCCACAAGGGCAATCGAGCAGGACGGCTTGGGCGGGTCCCCGTACTTAGTTTCCAAAACGTCCTCGCGCATGAAGGCCCCCGTTGCCTCGCTTCTACGAAGCGTTGGCGACGGGGGCCTTCGCGCTGCGGAATGATTTTGGAAACTAAGTACGGGGACCCGCCCAAGCCGTCCGGTGGGATCGGAGTACCCTTGCTGTTACTCTGCCTTGCCCACAGAGTTGAGGTTGGTCATGCGGATCTTAACCAGCTCGGTGATCTCACGCATACCCTCCTTGGCCGGCTTCTTGGGATCGAAGCAGGCGGGGTTCTCGGCCATGTAGGCCATGAAGCCCTTGGTGTAGGCCTGACGCAGCTCGGTGGCGTAGTTAACCTTGCAGATGCCGTTCTTCACGGCCTCGGCAACCTGCTCATCGGGCACACCGGAGGTGCCGTGCAGAACCAGCGGCACGTCGACGGCGTCGCGGATGGCCTTGACCACGGACTGCTCGATGTGCGGATCGCTCGTGTACACACCGTGGCTGGTGCCAACGCCAATAGCGAGGGAGGTGCAGCCGGTGCGCTCGACGAACTCCTTGGCCTCGGCCGGATCGGTGTAGGGGCTCTCGCCCTCAACTGCGGGACCGTCGTCCTCCTTGCCGCCAACCTTACCAAGCTCAGCCTCGACAGGCACGCCCATGGCGCGGCCAGCGTCGGCGACGGACTTGGTCAAGGCGATATTGTCCTCGAAGGACTCGTGCGAACCGTCGATCATGACAGAGGTGTAGCCCGTGCGGAAAGCCTGCATGCAGCGGTCATAGCCATCGCCGTGATCGAGGTGCAGAGCGACGGGCACGGAAGCGCGCTCGGCGGCAGCCTTGACCATGCCGTAGAAGTAGTCCAGACCAGCGGTCTTGATGGTGCCCGGGGTGGTCTGCATGATGACGGGGGACTTGGTCTCCTCGGCAGCGGCCAGAACGGCCATAACAAACTCGAGGTTCTCGACGTTGAAAGCGCCAACAGCGTAGTGGCCGGCCTGAGCGTCCTTGAGCATCTTTTCGGTGGTAACAAGTGCCATGAGCGTTTGCTCCTCTCCCTCGCCCGCATCTGGACATCGGGCGTAGTTGTTCACAAGGCGTTTACCTTGCGTTTTGCTGCGCTCATTGTATGAAATTCAGCGGCTTTACACGCGCGAGATATTGAGCCCATGCAGGTCAATACAGTCGTTTTTGAAAAGTAAACGGAAGGAATTTGAGCCGAGTGGACATGTTCGATATTGAATTTTGGGCGTTCAGCGTCTTTCTTTTATAGAAAAGATAAGTAATCGAAAGGTATTTTCTTACTCAAAAAGAAAATGAACGAAAATAGAGTCAACACAATTCCTGCAAATTTCAGACGATGATGGAGCAGATATGGCCCACGCAACAACCCGAGCTTTCGCCGACGAGCGTCGTTCCGCCATCATGGAGATGCTCGATCATAATGCCTCGGTGCAGGTAGCAGAAATCGCCCAGACCTTTGGCGTGTCCTCCGTCACCGCCCGCGCCGACCTGGACGCGCTCGCCGAAGCAGGCAAGCTGCGCCGCACGCATGGCGGTGCCGTATCGCTCCACAAACGCCTGACCGTCTCCACGCAGGATCGCCGCATCAATGTCAACGTCGCCGCCAAGCAAGCCATCGCGCAAAGCGCCATCGAGCTCGTCAATGACGGCGACACGCTGCTCGTCGACTCGGGCACCACGGCGCTCGAGTTCGTTCGGCTCCTCGACCAGCGCAACGGCATCACCGTCATCACGGCCGACATTACCATTGCCGATTACATCGACGAGAGCATGCCCTCAGTCGATGTCGTCATGCTGGGCGGGGCGCTGCGCAAAGGCCATCGTTATTTGTACGGACCGCTCACTATGCAGGCGCTCCAAATGGTCCATGCCGATCTGGCCGTCATGTGCCCCGGCGCCTTTGTCCCCAGCTGCGGCTTTACGACCGACTTTCCCCAGATGGCCGAGACCAAAACGGCTATGATCACCGCGGCCCATCAAAGCGTCGCACTCATGGACGCCAGCAAGGTTAACGGACGCGGCATGTACCGCTTTGCCGAGCTTGCCGATGTCGACGCCATCGTGATGGACCGTGACCCCGACCATGCCGTCGCCACCTCGATCGCCGAGGCCACTGACAGCTCACGTCCAGCCCTCGTCATCGCCGGCGCTTAAACAAAAACCACCACAAAGGTGCCTGTCCCCTTTGTGGTGGTTGTGATGGTTGAGCGTCTAAAGTGAACGTGTCGTTACTTGGACAGCTCGTCGGCGAGGGCCTCGATCTGAGCGCGCGAGGCTTCGTTGAGCGAGCCCAGCACAGTCACCTTGTTCTGCGTCAGGGTGATGTCCTTCATACCCTCGAGCTCCTTGGTCATAATCTTGGCCGCTGCAGGCGCCCAGGAACCGGACTCGACAAGCGCCACCGTACGGTTCTGATAGGCGTGCTCGGCAAGCGTGTGGATAAAGGTGCTCATGAACGGGAAGATCTCGCCCTGATAGGTGATGGAGGCGAGCACCAGACGGTCATAGCGGAACGCATCCTCAACGGCCTCGGCCATGTCGTCGCGAGCCAGGTCAAAGACGGAGACCTTCTGGCCGCGGGCCTCGAGCGCAGATGCGAGCTCCTCAACGGCAGCTTTCAGATGGCCATACACGCTCGCATAGGCAATCGTGATGCCCTCGTCCTCGGGCTGATAGCTCGACCAGGTGTTATAGGTGTCGAGGTAGTAGCCCAGGTTCTCGGTCAGCACGGGGCCGTGGAGCGGGCAGATGATCTGGATGTCCAGGTCGGCGGCCTTCTTGAGGACGGCCTGCACGAACTTGCCGAACTTACCGACGATGCCAAAGTAGTAGCGGCGAGCCTCGCAAGCCCAGCCCTCGGGATCCTCGATGTCGTTGGCGCCAAACTTGCCAAAGCCGTCGGCACTAAAGAGCACCTTGTCGGTGGACTCGTAGGAGAAAATCACCTCGGGCCAGTGAACGTTGGGGGCGCCGATAAAGGTCAGGCTGTGGCCGCCCAGGTCGAGCACATCGCCCTCTTTGACGACCATCTTGCGCTCGGGGTAGTCGGTACCAAAGTAGTTGACCATCATGCGGAAGGCGCCCATGCTGGCCACAATCTGTGCCTGGGGATAGCGCTCCATAAAGGCGGCGATGCCGGCGGAGTGATCGGGCTCCATGTGATGGACGACCAGGTAGTCGGGCGTACGGCCGTCAAGCGCGGCCTCGAGGTTGCCGAGCCACTCGTCAACAAAACCGCCGTCGACTGAATCGGCGACAGCGATCTTTTCGCCCAAGATAACGTAGCTGTTGTATGCCATACCGTTCTCGGACACATCGTACTGGCCCTCGAACAGGTCAATGTCGTGATCGTCGACACCGATGTAGCGGATATCTTTGGTGATCTCCATCAGGCAAAGCCTCCTAGATAGACAAAAGAACCCGTCTATCATAACACTCGTCAGCATCCCAACTGTTATCTGCCGGCATCCTTACCGATTGTTTTTGAGGCGGAATATACCGCCGTTTACCTGCACAAACTATACGTGAGGCGCTGCCGTGGTATGTCGAACGATAAGCTGACCGGGAATGCGAATGGCGACGGTTTTGCCCGCCGTACCCGCCTCGGGAACCGCATGCTCGAACACCTCGCGTCCCCGCTGATGCAAATCGAATCGAACGGTCGTGAGCTCGTTGTGTGCCACAAAATCATCGAGCGAATCGTCGACGCCCACCACGCTCACGTCCTCGGGCACGCGCAGACCGCTATCGCGCAGCGCTGCAATCGCGCCATTTGCCATCTGGTCGTTTGCCGCGTAAATCGCCGTCATGGTGCGATCGTGCTCGGCCAGGTACCTGCCGGCCTCGTAGCCGCTGTTGGCAGACCAGTCTCCCTCGAGCGGCTCTGCCGGCTCGATGTGCTTACGCTCGAGTGCATCCTGCCAACCGGCGCGACGAAATTGTTCGTCAACCGAGAACGACGGGCCGCCAATATAGCGAATTTGCTCGTGCCCCAGCTCAAACAGGTGATCCATAAGCAAGAGCGAGCAGCCGTAATGGTCGGAATCGACCGTGGTCACCCGCGGATGCGCGTACATGGTAACGATGACCGTACCAATGCCCGGCAGTGGATCAAACGTCTCAAAATCAGGCGCCATGCGACTCATGCCGATAATGATGCCGTCCACGGGCAGTGCGGCCATGCGACGCGTTGCCTCGGCAAGCGAAAACTCCTCGGTCTTGGACATCTCGACCAGCGTGATGGCGCAATTATGCTCGCGAGCAGCGCTGGCGATGCCGTCGATCATTGAGAGGTTGCCAAACTTGGTGACATCGTTGACGCACAGGCCGACCGAATGGTAACGACCGTCGCGCAGCGAGCGACCGGCATAACTCGGACGAAAGCCGAGCTCTTGCATGGCGGCCTGCACGCGCTGGCGCGTCTGCTCGTTAACGTTGGGCAAGCCGTTGGCGACGCGCGAAACCGTCTGCTGCGAAACGCCAGCAGCGCGGGCGACGTCGGCCATGGAAACCGGACGCGTACCTGTATCGTTGGACGGGCGCCTTGCCACAGGATCACCTTCACCCTTGCGAGATCTGAATAGCGTGAATGCCGGCCTGGGCAGAAATACATCCCGCGCCGAGGCCCGCTATCGTCGGACGCATGTTAACGTACTCTACTTTTTCTATCTGCATCTCTTCTGCTTTATAAGTCCATACGGCAGTACCGTTCACGGCTGTATTTCTACCGATTACCAGATTCTCAAAAAGTGACAAGCGATGTGTTATGAGTACGTTAACATAGCCCGTAACGTGCGATATCGTGAACACTTGGTTCATGCCGCTTCAAGTTGTTAACGTACTCATAACGACGCAAAACTCACCCGTGCGCGCCAAGGAAAGGACTCCCATGACCACTCCCGACGAAAAGACACTCGCCACGCTCACCAAGCTATTTGAGGAGGAGTTTGGCCCCATCGGCGACCGCCAGGTGCTCTACGTGCACGCGCCCGGGCGTTCCGAGATCAGTGGTAATCACACCGATCACGAAGGCGGTCACGTTATCGCCGGCTCGCTCGATGTCGCCGTCGACGGCATCGCCGTGGCAACCGATTCCAACAAGGTTCGCGTAGCCGACGAGGGCTATCCCACGTTTGAAATCGCGCTCGACACGCTAGACGTTCAGGAGTCCGAGAAGGGCACGTCCGCAAGCCTCGTGCGCGGTATGGCCCACGAGGTCGCAGCCCTTGGCGTTGAGCCCCAGGGCTTCGACTTCGCCTTCACCTGCTCCGTCCCCTCGGGCGGCGGCCTTTCCAGCTCCGCTGCTGTCGAGGCGGCATACGGTCGCGCCATGGAGACGCTCTGGGGAGCACCCGCCATCGAGCCCGTCGCGCTCGCCCAGATGAGCCAGCGCACCGAGAACAACTATTACGGCAAGCCCTGCGGTCTGATGGACCAGGCCGCTGTGTGCCTGGGCGGCCTCGCCTACATGGACTTTGAGGACCAGGCTCAGCCTAAAACCCAGAAGCTCGAGCTCAACTTTGAGGATCACGGCTATGCGCTCGTGCTCGTTAAGGTCGGTGCCGACCACGTGGCCGCCACCGACGACTACGCCGCCGTTCCGCGCGAGATGCAGGACGTCGCTGCCGAGTTTGGCAAGGCACGCCTGTGCGAGGTAAACGTGGCGGACTTTGACGCCAAGCTCCCCGAGCTGCGCGCCAAGCTGGGCGACCGCGCCTGCCTGCGCGCCGTTCACTACTGGTACGAAAACGGCCTGGTCGACAAGCGCTGGGCTGCCCTGAACGCCGGCGACATCGATCAGTTCCTGGTCCTGACGCGCGAGTCCGGCGCCAGCTCTGCCATGTACCTACAGAATGTCGTTGCCAAGCTGGGCTCCGAGCAGCCCTCGATGTATGCCCTGGCACTGGCCGAGCACGTGCTCGACGGCCGTGGCGCCGTCCGTATCCACGGTGGCGGCTTTGGCGGCACCATTCAGGCCTTCGTGCCGCTCGATCTGGTCGACACCTTTATCACCAAGATGAACGGCTGGCTGGGCGAGGGCTCTGCCCGCCACTATGCAATTTCTGACAAGGGGGCTTACGCGGCATGGCTGTAATGACTGACGTGCGCGAGGCCGCGCAGAACCTGATCGAGTACGCTATCCACCGATCGATGATCGGCCAGGACGATCGCATCTGGGCATACAACACCATTTTGGAGTGCATCGGCGCCACGGGCCCCGCACTCGACATGGCCTGGGCGCTCCAGGTCGAAAAACTCTCGCTCTTGCGCCCCGATACACTCCCCAACTTTGACCTTGAAGGCACGCTTGCCGCGCTTTCCGAGGCTGCCGTTGCCAACGGCGCCGCCGAGGACACGGCATCGGGCCGCGATCGCATCGCCATGCGCATCATGGGCGTGCTGATGCCGAGGCCTTCGGTTGTAAACGAGGAATTCAACGGCCGCATTGGTGTCAACGAGCCCCGCGCCGCAACCGACTGGTTCTACGGTCTATGCTGCGACGCCGGCTACGTGCGCCGCGCCGCCATCGCGCGCAATATCAAATGGAGCACCCCCACCAACTGGGGCGACCTGGAGATCACCATCAACCTGTCAAAGCCCGAAAAGGACCCGCGCGATATTGCCGCGGCCGGCGCCGCCAAAAACACGAGCGAGAAGTATCCCGCCTGTCAGCTGTGCATCGAGAACGAGGGCTACCCTGGACGCTCCGCCGCAGCCGACGGCGGTGCCCATCCCGCCCGTCAGAACCTGCGAGTTATCCCTATCCAGCTCGACGGCGAGCGCTGGGGCTTCCAGTACAGCCCGTACGCGTACTTTAACGAGCACTGCATTGCTATGAGCTCCGAGCATCGTCCGATGCACGTCGACCGCAAGGGTCTGACCTGCCTGCTCGATTTTGTGGACCTGTTCCCGCACTACTTTATTGGCTCCAACGCCGACCTGCCCATCGTGGGCGGCTCGATTCTGTCGCACGACCACTTCCAGGGCGGCGCACACGAGTTCCCCATGATGCACGCCGCTGAGGTCTCGCAGTTTAGCGTGCCCGGCTTTGACCAGGTCAGCGGTACCGTGTTGCAGTGGCCGCTCTCGGTGCTGCGACTGCGTTCGCACGACCGCGCCCAGCTGCTCGACGCCGCCGAGAAGATTATCCTTGCTTGGCGCGAGTGGACCGATGAGTCGGTTGGCGTCGTCGCGCACACAGCCGATGGCGTGGCGCACAACACCGTGACGCCCGTCATCCGCCGCGTCGACTCCCGCGGCAACGCCGGCGGCGAAATCTACGAGGCCTACCTGGCGCTTCGCTGCAACATCACGACTGACGAGCATCCGTTGGGCGTATTCCACCCGCATGCCGAGTACCACCACATTAAGAAAGAGAACATCGGCCTGATCGAGGTCATGGGCCTGGCCATTTTGCCACCGCGTCTGGTTCCCGAGCTTGGCGCTGTCCGCGAGCACCTGCTGGCGGCCAAGGCCGATGCCAGCTACGACCTTGCCGGCGCGCTCGAGGGCGACGACCTTTGCCGCAGCCACGCCGCGTGGGCCGAGGACGTCTTTGCCCGCCGCGCCGACGAGCTTACGGCCGACAACGCCATCGATATCCTGCACGAGGAGGTCGGCGTGGTGTTTGGCCACGTGCTCGACAACGCCGGCGTCTTTAAGTGGGACGAGGCAGGACGCGCCGCCCAGCAGCGCTTTATCAACTCGCTGTAGCACGCGAGCTCGAACGCACGCACTTAACAAATAGCGCCTACACGACCACGGCGCCCGCCGGCAGCATCGCCGACGGGCGCCGTTTTCTGATGCAAGGGTAGCTAATTTGCACCAAAACAAGGAGTGTCCCAAACTGCCGGCAGAAAAAGAACGTCCCCAGATGCCGACCTAAACCAACACATTATTCGATGGAAAAACGTGGTTGCCTCCCACATTATTCGATGGAAAAACGTGGTTTACTCACACATTTTTCAATGGAAAGACCAAGACGGTCTTATACTAACCATGATCGTTAGGGGGCAGTATGCAGCGACAGCTAATGGACGAACTCATCGCTTGGAAATCTAGGGCAAACCGCAAGCCCCTCCTGCTTAAGGGGGCCCGCCAGACGGGAAAAACCTGGCTTCTCAACGAATTCGCAGGCCAGCAGTATCAAAACGTCATCTGTTTCGACTTTATGCTCGAACCGGGCGCACGTTCGCTGTTCGACGGAAGCCTTGACCCCAAACGCATCATCTCCCAGATAGAGCTCCTGCGCGGCCAGACCATAACGCCGACAGACACGCTCATCATCTTCGACGAAATCCAAGAGGCACCGCGTGGCATCACCTCGCTCAAATACTTCAACGAGCTGGCGCCGGAATACCATATCGTGGCAGCCGGCTCCTATATGGGGCTCGCGCTCCGACGCGAAAACGAGTCGTTCCCCGTCGGCAAGATCGACCAGCTCACCATGCGCCCCATGGGGTTTGTCGAGTTCGTTCGTGCCGTCGATGGCGATCCGCTCGCAGATGCCATCCTTGCCGCAGACATGGACCTGCTGGCAAACGTTTCTGAAAAGCTCGAGCGCCTGCTCAAGGAATACCTCGTTGTCGGTGGCATGCCAGAAGTTGTCTCCGCTTTCGCCGCCTCCCACGATTTCATCGAGGCCCGCAGGCTTCAGCAGCAAATCATCGAAGCTTATGAATCCGATTTTGGCAAGCATGCGCCAGCCCGCATCGTCGAGCGCATGAGGCTGGTTTGGAAATCCCTTACCGGCCAGCTCGCAAAGGAAAACAAGAAGTTCGTCTACGGTGCGCTCCGTCCCGGGGCGCGCGCACGCGATTTTGAGGAAAGCCTCCAGTGGCTCATGGACTATGGAATCGTTCATAAGGTGCCACGTGTTTCCGCCCTAAGAGCACCGCTCACAAGCTACGAGGATCTCTCGGGCTTCAAGCTGTTCTGCATCGACACCGGCATCCTCGGAGCACTCTCCGGCCTCTCGCCAGCCATTGTTCTGAACGGGCCCGCTGTTTTTACGGAGTTCAAAGGCTCGCTGACCGAGCAATACGTCGCACAGGAGCTTTTGCTCCAAGGCAAAACTCCCGCGTATTGGTCATCCTCCTCCGGCAATGCAGAGACTGACTTTGTCATCGACCATGCGGGGACCGTGCTTCCGCTCGAGGTCAAGGCGGCAGAGAACCTCAAAGCAAAGAGCCTGAGGATTGCCTGCGAGAAGTTCAAGCTCGAGCGCTGCGTGAGAACATCGTTAGCGGCATATAGAGACGAGGGCACGCTCGTCAACATTCCGCTCTGGGAGATTGGGCAAATCGACAAGCTGGCATAGGCGCTGTGGAGGGGGTGCCCCGTAAGGAGTGTCCCAAACTGCCGGCAAAAAAGGAACGTCTCTATCTGCCGCATTCCCGAAGCAAGGCAACGCCGATGTTTTGGCAACGGCAGCGAGCGGGCCGCATTTGAGACAAGGTGACGTGAAACGAAAGGGCGCTGACCTTCTGGTCGCGCCCTTGAAGTTGAACGTCAGATTGTCCAAATGCGGCCCGCGCAGCGTCGGCAGGTTACGGCGTTTGGTAAAACGCCGTAACTCTAAAGCTCAGTTACTTCAACGCTGTTGTAGATCTCGTCCCAGCGGTCCATGACCAGGTGGCCGGTCTTGGGATCCATGGCGTTGAGCTTGCCGCAGGTATTGGCGGTCTTGAGCACCGTGACGTCGTCGGCACCAGCAGCAATGGCATGTGCAAAGCCGGCGATGGTCGAGTCGCCGGAACCCGTCGCGTTCACAGCCGCAATCGCGGGCGTCTTGGCACGGAACGCACGGCCCTCATGGAAGCCCACCGAACCGGCAGCGCCCATCGAAACGACAACCCAGGGGATACCGGCAAAACGGTCATCGGCGGCAAGCGCCTCGCGCAGGGCATCGACATCATCGGTCGTAAAGGACGTACCCAGCAGGCCGTTAATCTCGGTCAGGTTGGGCTTTACGAGCTCAGGCTTAGCGTCGGACTCCAGCGCGGCCTCCAGCGATGCACCCGAGGTATCGAGCAGCACCTTGGCGCCCGCCTCCTCGGCGATCTTGACGAGCTCGGCATAGTAGCCGGCATCGACGCCACGCGGCAGCGAGCCCGAAAGCGTCACAACGTCCGCCTTCGCTGCAAGCTCGGCAAACTTGCCCGTAAAGGCCTCGAGCTCGGCCGGGGCGATCTGCGGGCCGCTCTCCAAAAGCTCGGTCTGATTACCCTCGTGCAGAATATTCAGGCAAATGCGCGTCTCACCGGCGATGGGCACAAAGTCGTTCTTGACGCCGTCGGCATCCATAAGCTCGGCCATATAGGCACCCATGTGGCCGCCGAGCAGACCGGTCGCGAGCACATCGTCGCCCAACTGCAGCAGTACACGGCTCACGTTGAGGCCCTTACCGCCAGCAGTCTTTTCGGGCGTCACGCGGTTCACGTCGTCGATGATCAACTTGTCGAGCTGATAGCGCGTATCAATCGACGGGTTCATGGTAACGGTCAGAATCATATTGAACTCCTGTTTCCGGGGCACGGCACGCGCGGCCCCAAACATACGATAGCTCGTTAAAGGATCTCGATCTCAAAGCCGCGGGTAACGGTCTCCCCCGGCTTGGCCACCAGGCAGCCGCGCTTGTGCTCCAGAATATCGTCCTCGTCGGAGCAGGTGGACAGGCCGCCCCACGGTTCCACGGCCACAAAGTCACCCTCGGGCTTGCTCCACACAATCAGGTACGGCATATCGGGAAACGTCAGGCGCACGCCCTTGTCCTCGGTTTTCTTGGTAAGCGTAACCACGCGGCTCTCGAGCACGTCAAAGATGGTCTCCGCGAAGTCGAAGAGTTCGTGGGTCAGCGGCAGGTCATGGCCGATCATGGGGTTCTTGCTGCGATGCTCAACATCAATCAGGCCCGTCGAGGGAACGGCAGTACAGAGCTCGGTGGCCTCACGCTGCTCAAAACGGAGCTCATAATCGTCATAGGACTCGCCCTCGTCGAGCGGGCACTTAAAGCCGGGGTGGCCGCCCACAAAAAACGGCATGTCCTCGGTGCCCTCATTGGTCACCTCGTACGACACGGCCACCTTTTCCGAATCGATCGTGTAACGAGCAACGATCTTAAACGGATACGGGTACTGCTCGAGCAACTCGGCATGGTCGGCAGAGCTTAAGCTCAGCGCAACCATGTTGTCGCTCTGCTCCTCGAGCTTCCACTCCTGTTTGCGCGCAAAGCCGTGGCGGGCGAGCTTTACCTCGCGACCGCCCATGGTCATTGCGTGACCGTCACGAAGGCCACCGCAGATCGGGAAACAAATGGGCGCCTGGCCCGACCAGACCGCCGGATCACCCTGCCACAGGTACTCACGGCCGTTGGCCGCAATAGAAGTGAACGACCCGCCCGCCGTGCTCAGTGCTACGCGGATAGAACCGTTATCAAGAACAAACTCCATAGGAGCCTTCCCTTTCTTACGACAGCCCGCCAAGTCAATAGGGCTGATAGAAAACCGGCCCGCGCCCCCTCACAGAAACGCGAGCCGTCAATTGAAAAGCTGCAGAATACCGGGTCCCGCCAAAACGAAGCCCACAAGCTCAGCAAGCAAACGTGTTATCGGAGCAGCTTACTGAACCAGAAAGCTTCGCAACAACAGCGGCGACCCCACAGGCACCCCCAACGTCAGCGAGCGCCGCGCAGCATCGACCCGTTACGCGGTTTGGTAAAACCGCGTAACCTCCTTAGTCGTGATACTCGCCGCGGTCCCACTTCTCGAGGAACTCGTCAAAGAAGTGCGGGTCAGCCTGAGCCTCGGCGTCGGCCTTATTGCAGGCATCGATCTTGGCGATCAGGGCGTCGTGCTCGGGAGTCTTCTCGTAGGGCTCCTCCAGGAAGGCAAGCATGATATCGGCCATCAGGAACTCGCCGGTGATCTTGCCACCAAAGCCCACGATGTTGGCGTTGAGCTCGCGACGGGCATACAGGGCAGAGGTCATGTCGCGGACCAGGGCGCAGCGGGCGCCGGGAACCTTGTTGACGGCGTTGGTGATGCCGATGCCGGTGCCGCACAGGGCCACGCCAAAGTCGGCCTTGCCGCTGGCAACAGCCTCGCCCACGGCCTTGCCATAGATGGGATAGTGCGTACGGGTGTGGCTGTAGGTGCCGCAGTCGAGCACCTTGTAGCCAGCCTGCTCCAGGCGGTCGGCCAGATAGATCTTCTCGTCCGTAACGATATGGTCGCAACCGATTGCGATGGTCTTCTTCATCAGAACGTCCTTTCGTCTGAATTCACAAGTTGAGGTAGAAGTTCGAGTTCTCGGTGGCTCTCGTTAGGCCATCTTGTTGAGCATGTCGACACGGATCTGGTGACGGCCGCCGGCGTACTGTGCACGCAGGAACTCGCGGGCGATCTTCTTGGCGACCTCGGTGCCCACAACGCCCGGGCCCATGGTGACCATGCGCGAGCCGTTGTGCTCGCGGGTCATGTAAGCGGAACGCTCGTCGGAAATGTTGGCGACGACCATGCCCTTGATCTTGACGGCGGCCATATAGGAGCCGACGCCGTACTTATCGAATGCAAAGCCCTGGGAATCCTTGTGCTCCAGCAGGTCCTTGGCAACGGCGGTCGCGGAATCGACAAAGTCCGCGGCAGGGGTCTCGGAATAGTCGACGACCTCGTGACCGTCGGCGATGAGCATCTCCTTGATGGACTCCTTCATCGACATACCGTCGGCATCGGAAGCGATTACAACCCTCATGACATCCTCCTTGAGAGATACGCAGGTGCGTAGTTTCTGTTTGGAAGTGTTGAATCGCGTTCAGGTCCGGGCATCTGAATGTGCGGTTCTTCACTGTTCGTGTTTATTTGAACACATTCGAACACCGACTGCAACAATAAATTGTTTATCTTTGTTCTTTTTTGAACAAACACCATTCACGGATGATTGCTGACCGTTTGAGCCCGGCGCGGACGTAGCGCCCACGTGTTCAACAAACAAAAGGGCGACCGAGAACGTGTCTCGGCCGCCCTTCTTACGGTTGATCTTCCAAAGATCGCTTTGCCGCCTACTCAGACTGCCCGCTCTTCTTGGCATGTCTGGACGGAGCGCTCAAGAAACGACCCGTCAGATAGTTCGCGGGACCGGAGATATCGATCCCCAGCAGTACGTGTCCCAGCCACAGGAACGCCACGAGCACCAGCAGCGGGATAACGCACGAAGTCACGATCATCACGATGACGCCTTCAATCAGATCGGTCACCTGCCGCACGATCTCATCGGTCATCTGCTTGGCGCCGCTGGTCACCGACGTAACAAGGCTCGATGCCCCATCAGTCAACTGCTCGAGCACGTTTTTGGACGCCGTGGTCTCGGATTTTTTCTTGTTCGATTTTGAGCTGGTCTCGGCTGACTTGTCCGTGGCATCAGCCGTCTTTGCGGCATCGCTCGCCTTTTGCTCAGCTTGCTCAATACTTACGCGATACGTTTCATCGACCTTCTGCGACACCCATACGCTCGCGGGTACGAGCGCCATGCCGATCACGGCAACCACCAGCACGCGTGTCGCCACACGGCGCAGGACGGCGCTCGTACTCCAGCGCCCGTGAATGCCGAGCGACACCGCAAAGAGCACCAACGCAAACGGGATTAGGACGCCCAAGCCAACCGACCACAAAATCGTGAGCAAATATTTCTCTAGGTATAGCACGGCAAGCACGATACCAAGGTTGCCTGAAAGCTGCGCGAGCTGCTCGGCAACCGGCGTTCCCGTATCACCCGGCAGCGCCGTAATACCCGCAGATAAAGCAACGCACGAGGTCGTGAGCGCCAGTACGTTACCCCTCTTTTGGTCGATGACCTCGATGGTGGAGTCCCAAGTTTTGGTATCGGCGAAATGCGGACGAGCTACAAAGACCGACAGCAGCGCCAGGACCACGAGCGCAACGATAAAGCCAATCTGCAGCTTTTTGTTTGCGCACACGACATCGGACAGACTGGGCTGCAGCTCGGTTACCGTCGTGTGCTCGGTTATCTGGACAGGACGCCCATGAGCCATCTCGTGCGCGTCTCTTTTTTGTATTGATCCGTTATCCGGCATTTGGATACCTCCTCAGTCCGGCGTTTAATGCGAAAGGAAGTATACCCACCGAGCAAAAATCGAACGGGAGGACGGACGGAGCGCACCAAGACTGTCCCCAATGACTATCTCCGGATGAGTTGCGGTGGAATAGGGATTGTTTTGTGCCCGCCGGCCCCTATTCAGTCCCTATTTCACCGCAACTTGAAGGAGAACAGAAAAAAGCCCTGCCGCGGGTAGCGGCAGAGCTTTTGGAAGGGGACTTGGTTGTGAGGGCTCGTTAGGCGAGCTTGGCCTCGAGCTCGGCGATGCGCTTGTAGGCATCGATGGTAAAGCGGGCCTGCTTCTCCAGGATCATGGTGGTCATGAGAGTATCCTGAGCATGGGCCATGATGAAGGTCATCTCCATCTCGCCACCGCCGGCCTCCTGCGAAAGCAGCTTGGTCTGCGTGTCGTGGGCACCGATGAGCGCATCGCTGGCATCCTTGTGCAGCTGTTCGGCCTTCTCAAAGTCACCCTCGCGAGCAGCATCGAGCGCTGCAAGCAGATCGGTCTGGGCGTCACCTGCATATGCGACAATCTCGAATCCAACCATCGAGATTTCTTCTTTGGTTGCCATATTGCGTTCCTTTCACATATGAACCAATGGAGAGCATCGCGTCCGGGCATACGCGCTGCGTTGTGTATGACAGAAACAATAACATTCAAACAAAAAAGAACAGCGTAAAACGTAATTTCGAGCTATGAACGGTCACTTTTCGTCCGTGAACGGTTTTTAAACCAATCTGAACAATATCGAACACAATTAGCGGAAACCCAAACAGACCCGCGCCCTAGCGCCAATCGCGCACCGTATCGCCCTCGACGAGCACGCCCGGAAACAGCATGTGCTCCACACCGGGCGCAACGCCCTCGGCGCCGGCAATCTTGTCAACCGCCCACATGCCGACGCGCTTGTTGTCAAAGCGCACCGTGGTCAGGCGACAATCGGGCACGATATCGCCCAGGCTGTCATCAACACCCACCACGCTCACGTCCTGGGGCACACGCTTTCCGCGCGACTCGAGCCCACGGATGCAGCCATATGCCATGGCATCGTTGGAGGCATAGATGGCCGTACAGGTCGGATCATCCGCCAGAGCCTGGCCTGCGGCATATCCGCTCTGTGCCGTCCAATCCCCACGGACGAGTCGCGGCGGCTCAATGCCATGCGCACGCAATGTCTCGCGCCAGCCTTCCTCGCGCCGCATGCCCGAAAGCGAGCGCTCGGGACACGAAATAAAGTGCACGGTTTTGTGCCCACGCCCCAGCAAGTACTCGACCACCTGGCGCGAGCAATCGAACTGGTCGTTATCGACCGTTGAACAGAGCGGGTGCTCCAGCATGGTAACGAGCACCGTCTGCATGCCGGGCAGCGGCTCAAAGGTGCCAAAGTCCGCCGGCATGCGGTTCATGATCACGACCATGCCGTCTACCGGCAGCGCGCTCATACGCGACGATGCGCTCTCGAGGGTATAGGGATGTCCATCTACTTTAGTGAGGGTGATGGCATAGCCATGTTTGTCGGCCGCGGCGGCAAAGCCCTCCATACGGTCGAGGTTGCCGGTACCGGTAATGTTGAACATGGCGACGCCGACGGTCTTAAACTTGCCACGGCGCAGCGATCGACCGGCGAAATTGGGGCGATACCCCAGCTCGCGCATGGCGGCACGCACGCGTTCCTTGGTCTCGGGGCGCACACTGGGCGAATCGTGCACGGTGCGCGAGACCGTCTGCTCCGAGACGCCCGCGAGGCGCGCCACGTCTTTGACGGATACCGATTTTTTAACAGCGGCCATAGGTCGATCTTTCTATGTCAACGATGCCATTGGTGGCACCCTACGCAGTCAAATGAAGCGTCTTCAAGTATATCTAACGCCTCCCCCACCATACGCTCACCACCCAAAACCTACCGTTCACCGACATTTTTGTTTCCCCGAACGGCTTTTGGCGCCCAAATGTTAACGTTGCCATTGTGCAAACACAGAGCCACCGGGCGGCTCAAACGTTTACGCGTAAGGAATCGACGGTTCGCAGGCACAGGAACCACCGGTTCGCGTCTTTTTTTGTGTCGCAAAATGGCAACGTCAACATTTTGGCAACCGAACGCCAAAAGCTACCATCGTTGCTAACCCACCGACTCTTAGGAGCATTGCATGGAGCAACTCATCGCCATCATCGAAAAGGGCCAGCCCTTTTTCAACGCGATCGCCCGCAACAAGTACCTCAAGGCGATCCGCGACGGCTTTATCTCCGTCATCCCCATCATCATCTTCTCGTCCATCTTCTGCCTGGTAGCCTCGGTCCCCAACATCTGGGGTTTCTACTGGCCCGATGACATCAACAACGCCCTGTGGAAGTGCTACAACTACTCCATGGGCATCCTGGCCATCGCCTGCGCCGCCACCACGGCCAAGCACTTCGCCGACGCTCAGAACCGCGATCTGCCCAAGAACAACCAGATCAACTTCATCTCGTGCATGTGCGCGGCCATCATCGGCTTCTTGCTCCTTTCGAGCGACACCATCGCCACGGACGCCGCCAGCGGCTTCAACACCACCTACCTTGGTTCCAAGGGCCTGCTGACCGCTTTCATCGCTGCGTTTGTGACCGGCATCATCTACAAGTTCTTCATTAAGCGCAACATCACCGTCAAGATGCCCGAGCAGGTCCCGCCCAACATCTCGCAGACCTTTAAGGACATCATCCCCTTCTCCGTCTGCATCACCGTCTTTTGGGTCTTTGACATCGTCTTCCGCGCTGCTTTTGGCTTCTGCTTTGCCCAGGGCGTCATCCAGGTGTTCCAGCCCCTGTTCACCGCTGCCGATGGCTACATCGGCCTCGCTGTGATCTACGGCGCCATGAGCCTGTTCTGGTTCGTGGGCGTCCACGGCCCCTCGATCGTCGAGCCCGCCATCGCCGCCGCCCTCGTTGCCAACATGACCGACAACCTGGCTGCGTTCCAGGCTGGCCAGCACGCTTCCGCTGTCCTGACCCAGGGTGCCCAGTACTTCGTCGTCTGCATGGGCGGCACCGGCGCCACGCTCGTCCTGGTCTTTATGTTCTGCTTCCTGGCCAAGTCCCAGGAGATGCGCGCCGTCGGTAAGGCCGCCATCGTCCCCGTCTGCTTTGCCGTCAACGAGCCGCTGCTGTTCGCCGCACCCATCGTGCTCAACCCCGTCTTCTTTGTCCCGTTTGTCTTTGCCCCGATCGCCAACATCTGGATCCTCAAGATCTTTATCGACTTCTTGGGCATGAACGGCTTTATGTACACCCTGCCCTGGACTGTCCCCGGCCCCATCGGCACCATCATGGGCCTGGGCTTCCAGCCGCTCGCCTTTGTGATGCTCGCCCTTATCCTGGTCGTCGACTTCGTTCTGTACTACCCGTTCTTCCGTGCCTACGACGCCCAGAAGTGCGCCGAGGAGGCCGAGATTTCCCAAGAGGAGCTCGCCGCCAAGAACGCCGAGAAGGCCGCCAAGCTCAACGATGCCTTCCAGGGCAAGGCTGACGCCAAGAGCGTTGCCGCCGGCGCTGCTGCCGAGGCCGTGAAGGCCGACTCCCCCGCCGCTTCCGCAGCACCCGCTGCCGAGACAACGACCGCCAGCGACCTCAACGGCAAGCGCGTGCTCGTGCTCTGCCAGGGCGGCGGAACCTCGGGCCTGCTCGCCAACGCGCTGGCCAAGGCCGCCAAGGAGCGCGGCATTAACCTCGAGACCGCTGCCGAGGCCTATGGCAACCACGTGGACATGCTCCCCGACTTTGACCTGGTCGTCCTGGCCCCGCAGGCCGCAAGCTACCTGGCCGACCTGCAGAAGGACTGTGAGCGCGTGGGCAACAAGTGCGTCGCCTGCCGTGGCAAGCAGTACATCGAGCTCTCCCAGAACGGCGACAAGTCTCTCGCCTTCGTGAGTGAGCAACTTTCGAAGTAAGTAACGCCCAGGGCCAGCCGACCATCCAAGACCGGCTGGCCCTTCGATTTAGACGATTGGATCATCATGTCCGTTAATCCTGCTAGCGTCACCAACCCGCCCGCGCAGTTTCCCGAGGACTTTGTCTTTGGCGGCGCCACCGCTGCCTACCAGGTAGAGGGCGAGACCCGCACTCACGGTAAGGGCAAGGTTGCCTGGGACGACTTTCTGGAGGCCCAGGGGCGCTTCTCCCCCGATCCCGCTTCGGACTTCTACAACCAGTACCCCGTCGACCTGGAGCTGTGCGAGGAGTTCGGCATCAACGGCATTCGCCTCTCCATCGCCTGGAGCCGCATCTTCCCCAACGGCACCGGCGAAATCAACCCCGAGGGCGTCCAGTTCTACCACGATCTCTTCGCCGAGTGCCACAAGCACCACGTTGAGCCGTTCGTCACGCTGCATCACTTTGACACGCCGCTTCCCCTCTTTGAGAAGGGCGACTTCCTCAACCGCGAGACCATCGACGCCTTTGTGGACTTTGCCACCTTCTGCTTTAAGGAGTACGCCGACCAGGTGACCTACTGGTTCACCTTTAACGAGATCTGGGCCGACGCCTCCAACACCTACATCGAGGGCACCTTCCCCGGTGGCGTCAAGGCGCATCTGGCCGAGGCCTTCCAGTGCGAGCACAACATGATGCTCGCCCACGCCAAGGCCGTGCTGGCCTTCCACAACGGCGGCTTTAAGGGCAAAATCGGCGTCATCCAGTCGCTGGAGTTTAAGTACCCGCTCAACGAGAACGACCCCGCCGACATCAAAGCCGCCAACAACGAGCACGTGCTGCAAAACCAGTTTTTGCTCGACGCGACGTTCCGCGGCGAGTATGCCCCCGACACCCTCGAGTGCGCCAACCGCCTGGCTGCCGTCTCGGGCGGCACCATCGAGATCTTGGACGAGGACCTCGAGATTATGCGCGAGGCAGCGCTCTACAACGACTACCTGGGCGTTAACAACTATCAGTGCCGTTTTTTGAAGGCTTACGATGGCGAGAACGACCTGCACCACAACGGTACGGGCGAGAAGGGTACCGGTCGCTGGCGCGTCAAGGGCATTGGCGAGCATGTGAACAAGCCCGGCATCCCCACCACCGACTGGGACTGGATCATCTATCCCGAGGGTCTGTTCGATCTGCTCGTCTACATTAAGCAGCGCTACCCCAACTACAAGCAGATCTTCATCACCGAGAACGGCATGGGCTACAAGGACCCCTACAAGAACGGTTTTGTGGACGACCAGCCGCGCATCGACTACATCGAGCAGCACCTGCGTTGGCTGCTCAAGGCCATGGAGGTGGGCGTCAACGTGGGCGGCTACTTCCTGTGGAGCCTGCAGGATCAGTTCTCCTGGACCAATGGCTACAACAAGCGTTACGGCTTCTTTTACGTTGACTTTGAAACCCAGAAGCGCACGCCCAAGGCAAGCGCCTACTGGTACAAGCACGTGGCGCAGACCCGTCGTCTGGACTAGTGGCTGGCGGGGTTGCCCGCTCACACAACCTGCCCCCATTTCTCAGCCGGGGGCGGCACGTCACACGGCGCGCCGCCCCCGGTCTTTTTGTTTTTGGGCTGGTCGGGAGCCGTTTGTCTCGATCTGTAACATCTAGCCGAGTTTTTTGGTCCTAGCTGTTACAGATTGAGACGAACAGGATTGCTCTTTCCGAAGAATCTAAATCTGTAACACGTAGCCCGCTTTTGACCGTCTACCTGTTACAAATCGAGACAAACGGAGTAGGACCTAACCCCGTATGTCCCTAACAGTCGAGCGTTCGACCAGCGTGCTCGGCACATGAATCGCCTCGATAGACGAGCTCTCTCCAATCGCCGCCTCAAACGCAAGCTTACCGACACCGCGCAAATCAAATCGCAGCGTCGTCAGCCGATTGTGAGGAACAAGTCCCTCGAGTGCGTCGTCGATACCAACCACGCTCACGTCGTCGGGCACGGACAGGCCCGCGTTCTCGAGCGCGGCGATAACGCCCAGCGCCATCTGGTCATTTGCCGCAAGCACGGCAGTCGGCGCCTGCGACCCGCCGGCAAGCACCTCGGCCGCAATCCGCTCGCCCATGGCGTACCCACTGTCCGCACTCCAATCGCCACGCAGCATCGGAGCGGCATCGACATGAGCACGACCCAGCGTATCGCGCCAACCGGCCTCACGAAAACGCGAGGAAATCGAGTTTTCCGGACCCGCCACAAACCGCATATTCGAGTGACCATGTTCCAGCAGATAATTGGTCAACAGCTCGCACGAACCATACTGGTCGGAGTCGATCGTCGTGCAGCGCGGATGCGCATACATGGACAGGATGACCGTTCGCACTCCCGGCTGGGGAACAAACTCCTCAAAATCGGGAGCCATGCGGTTCATGTTGAGAATCATGCCGTCGACGGGTCGCTCGACCATGCGGCGCGAGGCATCGGCAAGTGTATAGGGCTTGTCGCCGCCCATCTCGATCATAGTGACGGCAAAATCGTGCTCGCGCGCCGCTTGCATGATACCCTCGAGCGTCGCCAGGTTACCGACACGTGTGATGTTGTACATGCACAGGCCAATAGAACGATACGACCCGCCGCGCAACGCCGCTCCAGCAAAATTGGGACGAAAGCCCAGCTCTTCCATGGCGGCCAGCACACGCTTGCGCGTCTTTTCCGTCACGTTGGGCATACCGTTGACCACGCGAGACACAGTCTGGCGGCTCACGCCAGCGAGCGCCGCAACCTCTGCCGCGCTCGCCGAATGACCATTCCTTGTCTGCTGAGCCATGCCTTCCACGCTAACCTGCTTCCCAACTATTCCCCGCGCCCATGGCGCATCGTACATACATCGATAACGTGCTCATGATACCCGAGCCATATACCACAACATGAAAACTTCTGTCAATCAAAACCGCTTACCGAACAAATACAACCGTTCGCGGCTGTTTGAAGTTGTTTTGTTTCTATACATCCCAGCCGGATGTTAACGTGCTCATTGTCAAATGTTCACGTGCTCATTTTGGTTCTAATCATTTTAAGATAGTGTTTATCGGGCTTTTTCACCGCTGAACGCTAACCAGGGAGCCTCCTGAGCGCAAACGCACAATATCGAACAGCGAGACGAGAGGGTGTATGCATATGTCTTTGCTAAACCGCGTACAGCAGCTGCCGAAGGGCTTTGTTTGGGGCGCCGCAACCGCCGCGTACCAAACGGAAGGCTCCACGAAGGTGGCAGGCAAGGGTAAGACCATGTGGGACGATTACCTTGTCGCCCAGGGTCGCTTTTTGCCCGACCCGGCCAGTGATTTCTACAACCGCTACGAGGAGGATATCCGCCTTTCTGCCGAGCATGGACTCAACGCCATCCGTGTGTCCATCGCCTGGACCCGCATCTTCCCCAACGGCGACGATGCCGAGCCCCTCGCCGAGGGCGTTAAGCACTACCACGAGCTGTTCGCCTGCTGCAAAAAGTATGGCGTCGAGCCCTATGTGTCCCTGCATCACTTTGACTCCCCCGCCGCCCTGTTCAACCAGGGCGACTGGCTCAACCGCAAGACCGTCGACGCCTATGTGCGCTATGCCGAGTTCTGCTTCCGCGAGTTCCGCGAGGTCAAGAATTGGTTCACCATCAACGAGCTCATCAGCCTCTCGCACTCCCAATACATCCAAGGCAACTTCCCGCCCAACCATCACTTTGATGTGACGAGCGGCATCCAGAGCCAGCACAACGAGCTCGTTGCCCACGCCCGCGCCGTCAACCTGTATAAGGATCTTGACGAGACCGAGCACCTGGGCGGACGCATTGGCATGGTCAACGTCCTGACGCCGGCATATCCTGCCACAGACTCGCCCGCCGACCAGCACGCCGCCGACCTGTACAACGCCTTCTACACCGACTTCATCATGGACGGCGCCTTCCTGGGTCACTACTCCGCGCGCACCCTCTCACTCATCAACGAGATTCTGCGTGCCAACAACGCCACGCTTACGGTTGAGGACAGCGATATGGAGGAGCTCGCCAAGGCGGCGCCCCGCAACGATATGTTCGGCCTCAACTACTATCAGTCGGCGTTTATCGCCGCCTACGATGGCGAGTCCACCAACAGCTTTAACGGCACCGGAGACAAGGGCACCTCGTGCTTTAAGTTTAAGGGCGTCGGGCAGCAGGTCGATATGCCGGGTATCCCCACCACCGACTGGGATTGGCTCATCTACCCGCAAGGCCTCTACGACACGCTCAAGCACATCAGCGCCACCTATCCCAACCTCCCCGTCATCTATATCACCGAAAACGGCCTGGGCCACAAGGACCCCGAGCCCGACGCAAACGGCATCGTCGCCGATCCCGAGCGCATCGACTTTGTCGACCAGCACATGGAGAAGGTGCTCCGGGCGCGCGCCGAGGGCGTCGACGTCCAGGGCTACTTTATCTGGAGCCTGCAGGACCAGTTCTCGTGGGCCAACGGCTATAACAAGCGCTACGGCCTGTTCTACATCGACTTCGACGCGCAAAAACGCTACATCAAGCAGTCGGCACTCTGGTACAAGGAGCTCGCCGACACTATGGCGGACGCGCAGTAGCGCATCGCCTCGCTTTCCCCCGAGAGGGGAGCGGCCCTATGCGATACAAACCCAGCCGCTCCCCTCTCTCCCCCTGGGACCGACCCCGCCTGCACCCGGGCTTTTAGCAAGCGGGAGACCATATAGGTTTTCAACGTCCATGCCATTAAGATTTCATGCAAAGAGGAGCGTGAACTATGGAATCGATCGTTAAGTTCTTGGAGAAAGGTCAGCCGTACTTCGACAAGGTCTCTAAGAACATCTACCTTCAGGCCATTAAAGACGGCTTTTTGGCAGCAATGCCCATCATCCTGTCTTCTTCTGTCTTCCTGCTTATTTCGACCCTGCCGGGCGTTGTCGCCACGGTCGGCGGCTTTACGCTGCCCGACTGGTGGAACGTCGACGTCGTGAACTTCTGCAACAAGGTTTACAACTTCACGATGGGCGTCGTGGGCATCATGGTCGCCGGCACCACCGCAAGCGCGCTGACCGGCTCCAAGAACCGCCGCATGCCTGCCGGCAAGGCCATCAACGCCACGAGCACCATGGTCGCCGCCATGTGCGCTATGCTCATCTTGGCCGTTACCCAGACGAGTGCCAAGATCGACGGCGCCGATGTCTCGGTGTTCTTTACCGACAACATGGGCACCAAGGGCCTGCTGAGCTCCTTTGTCGCCGCATTTGCCACGGTCAACATCTATGCCTTCTGCATTAAGCGAGACATCACCATCAAGCTGCCCAAAGAAGTCCCCGGCGCCATCGCCCAGAACTTCCGCGACATCTTCGCCTTCAGCTTCTCCATCCTGTTTGTCGCCGTCATCGACGTTATCTGCCGCACCTGCTTGGCCGTCCCGTTTGCCAACGTCATCTCCACGCTGGTGAGCCCGCTGTTCGCCGCTGCCGATTCCTACGCCGGCCTCGCCCTCATCTGGTTCATGATCCCGCTGTTCTGGTTCATGGGCATCCACGGCCCCTCGGTCGTTAAGCCTGCCCTCAACGCCGCGCTGTTTGGCAACATCACCACCAACCTCGCCACGCTGCAGGCCGGCGGTCACCCCGCCCTCGCCCTGACCGAAAACTTCGGTAACTACATCGGCGAACTCGGCGGCACCGGCGCCACGTTCATTGTCCCGATCATCTTCCTGCTCTTTATGCGCTCCAAGCAGCTCAAGGCCGTCGGCAAAGCCTCTGTCGTGCCCGTGATGTTCGCCGTCAACGAGCCGCTGCTGTTCGCCGCGCCCATCATCCTCAACCCGTACTTCCTGATCCCGTTCCTGTTTGCCCCCGTGGCCAACGTCCTCATTGGTAAGTTCTTCATCGACTTTTTGGGCATGAACGGCTTTATCTATGCCATGCCGTGGGCACTCCCCGGACCGATCGGCACCTTCATCGACACCAACTTCCAGCCGATCTCTCTGGTCCTGGTTGTCGTCCTGCTGGTCGTTGACTTCTTGATCTACTACCCATTCTGCAAGGCCTACGACAACGTCCTGTGCAAGCAGGAGGCCGAGACCCTGGCCGAAGAAGAGGCCGAGGAGACCAAGGCCGTCAAGACCGCTGCCGCCCCCGCCGTTGAGGCTCCTGTTGTCGAGACCGCTTCTGCCACCGAGGCCTCCGCAGCTCCGTCCGCCCTTAAGGGCAAGGATCTGAGGGTTCTGGTTCTGTGCGCTGGCGCCGGCACCTCTGCACTGCTCGCCAACGCGCTTAAGGAAGGCGCCGACGAGCTGGGCATCGACATTACCGCCAACGCCGGTGCCTACGGCAGCCACTACGCCATCATGGACCAGTACAACGTCATCGTCCTGGCTCCGCAGGTTCGCACCTATTACAACGAGATGAAGGCCGACACCGACCGCCTGGGCATCACGCTGCTGTCGCCCAAGGGCAAACAGTACATCGACCTCACTAAGGATCCCAAGGGCGCCGTCGCCTGGATCGAGGAAAACCTCGAGGCATAAGACGCTGACACCACCTGCCGCTTGCAGACAATAAATGGCCCGTGCATCGATGTGTGATGCGCGGGCCATTTTGTTTAGACCGCACCCGTCCTCCTGTTCATCTCAATCTGTAACATCTAGCCGAGTTTTTCGGTCCTAGCTGTTACAGATCGAGATGAACGCACAGGCCAAGCCGAAAATCTCAATCTGTAACATGTAGACCACTTTTGACCGCTTAGATGTTACAGATCGAGACAAACGGAATAAGCCGGACCGAATTGTCTAAATCTGTAACATCTAGCTGAGATTTTCGGCCCTACCTGTTACAGATTGAGACAAACAGGCCGAGCACGTCTACGACCGCAGGTCCTTCACGCTGGAACGCTCGACCAGCACGCCCGAGACGAGCGTACGGCTTCTGGAGCTCGGGGCTTCCAGACCGGCGACGACCTCGTTAAGCGCACGGATGCCCAGCTCGCGGTGACGGAACTTCACCGACGTCAGAATCGAGTTGGGAATCGTCTTGTAGAGCTCATCGTCGAAGCCGATCACGGACACGTCGTCGGGCACACTCAGACCCTTGTCACGTAGAGCCATCATCACGCCGTTTGCCATGCAGTCGTTAGCAGCGAGGACCGCCGTGCAATCGGGCTTATCGGCAAGCACAAGGCCCGCGGCATAGCCACTATCCGCATTCCAATCGCCTTGCAGAGGCTCGGGCGGCTCAATGCCACGCGCCTCGAGTGCCGCACGCCAACCTCTCATACGGCACTGGCTCGACAGCGACTCTTTCTTACCAGAGACGAAGTACACGTTCTTGTGCCCGTGATTCAAGAAGTACTCGCACGCCATGCGCGCGCCGCCCTCTTGGTCGTCACTGACGGTGGAGCAGGTAGGATGCTCCATCGGCGTAATAATCACCGTCTTGAGGTCTTTCGGCGCCTCAAAGGTATCAAAGTCATCGACCATCTGACGCAGGTTGAAGATCATGCCATCAACAGGCAACTGCGACATTCTGCGCGCCGCATCGGCAAGAGCCATCTTCTCACCTCCGCACTTCTTAATCATCGTGAGCGCAAAGCCGCGTTCTTCGGCGGCATCGGCGATACCGTCAATCATGTCCACGGCACCGCCCGATAAGTGGAACAGCACCACGCCGATGCACCCGTAACGACCCAACTTGAGCGAACGCGCGGCAAAGTTGGTTCGAAACCCGAGCGCCTCCATTGCGGAATGGACCTTATCGCGTGTCGACTCGCGCACGCTATCGGGCTCGTTGATCACGCGCGACACCGTCTTAAGAGAAACACCCGCGGCAATCGCTACATCGTTCATCGAGACGTTTTTCTTGTCCATCGTTGCCACTGCTTCTCCACTCGGTTCTCTATCGCTCGTTTTTTGCGTTCTAGCATACACTACCTGCCTGACTGATAAATCAGCCGTTTATCGGACGATATCGACCGTTCACCTGTAAATCCTTGTTGCTCTTCCAAATATGTCTTACGTTGTCATTAACGAAATGACAACGTTGTCATTTCGCAATGCCTTCCTTAAGCAGGAAGGTTTCCGGGCAGTCCTGACCATCCATCGACGACCAGTTCCATCCACATGCATCGCGCATCAAGTAGCAAAGGAGCTCTATGGACGCCATCGTAAAGATGCTCGAAAAGCATCAACCGTTCTTTGAGAAGATCTCGAGAAACATCTACCTCCAGGCCATCAAAGACGGATTCCTTGGGTGCATGCCCATCGTCCTTACCTCTTCGATCTTTCTGCTGATCGCCACCCTTCCCGGCGTAGTTGGCATCACGCTGCCCCAGCCGCTCATCGACTGGTGCAACAAGCTGTACAACTTCACCATGGGCGTCATGGGCATCATGGTTGCCGGCACCACCGCCAAGAACTTCACGGCTTCCATGAACCGTCGCATGCCCGCCGGCAAGGTGCTCAACGACGGTTCCACCATGGTGGCCGCCCAGTGCAGCATGCTGCTGCTCGCAGTCACGCAGTTCACCACCAAGTTCAACGGCTCCGAACTTTCGGTCTTCGATTGCACCAGCATGGGCACGCGCGGTCTGTTCTCGGCCTATATCGCCGCGTTCATTACCGTGTGGGTTTATAAGTTCTGCGTCTCGCGCGATCTGACCATTAAGCTGCCCAAGGAGGTCCCGGGCGCCATCGCTCAGAACTTCCGCGACATCATCCCCTTTGGCGGCGCCGTCATCATCTGCGGCATCATCGATGTGGTTGTGCGCAACCTCATGGGCGTTCCGTTCTCCGAGCTGCTCATCAAGCTGCTCTCCCCGCTCTTTACCGCTGCAGAAACCTATCCTGGCCTTATCCTTATCCAGGCAGCCACCGCGTTCTTCTGGTTCATCGGCGTCCACGGCCCCTCGATCGTCCAGCCGGGCATCGACCCCATCCGTCTTGCCAACCAGGCCGAGAACCTGCAGGTTCTGCTGGCCGGTGGCCACCCCGCCCACTCCCTCACCTTTAACATGTCGCTCGTAGGTGAGTTCGGCGGCACCGGCGCCACCTTCATCGTGCCGCTTCTGCTGATTCTCTTTATGAAGTCCAAGCAGCTCAAAGCCGTCGGTAAGGCCTCGATTGTTCCTGTTGCCTTTGCCGTCAACGAACCGCTGCTCTTTGGCGCGCCGATGATCCTTAACCCCTACATGCTCATCCCCTTTGTTGCCGCCGGCTGCGTCAACGTGAGCGTTGCCAAGTTCTTTATCGATAACGTGGGCATGAACGGCTTCTCCTTCGTGGTGCCTTGGGCCACCCCCGCCCCCATCGGCATCTTCATCACCACGAACTTCCAGCTTATCGCCCTGGTATTTGTCGCGATCATCATCTTACTGGACGCCATCATCTACCTGCCGTTCTTGAAGGCATACGATAAGCTGCTCTGCGACCAGGAGGCCGAGCGCGCCGCCGAGCTGGGTCTCGAGTCCAATGGTGCCGCTGCCATCGCCGCCGACGCCTCTGTGCCCGCTGTCGAGCAGGCCACCGCTTCCGTCGAGACGACCGCCGCTGCCGCCGAAAGCAAGCCTGTCGCCGATCAGCCCGAGCCTGCCGCCGACGCATCCGCTAAGAAGGATGTCGACGGCCTGAAGGTCCTCGTCCTGTGCGCCGGTGCCGGCACCTCTGCCATGCTTGCCAACGCCATCAAGGAAGGTGCCGCGCAGACCGGAGAGAACATCGCTTCCTCCGCAGGCGCCTATGGTCAGCACACTGCCATCATGGATCAGTACGACGTTATCGTGCTTGCCCCGCAGGTTCGTAGCTACTACAACGACATGAAGGCCGACACCGATCGCCTGGGCATTAAGCTGCTCGCCCCGCGCGGTAAGGAATATATCGACCTTACTCGCGACCCCGCCGGCGCCATTAAGTGGCTCCGCGAGAACCTCGACTAGTTTCCTCCCTCTGTTGGTGCCCGGATCCCCAGTTCGGGCACCTCTCCCTATTCGTATCCCACAGAAAGGATGACTCATGACCAACCCCATGCAGTTCCCCGACGGCTTTGTCTTTGGCGGCGCCACCGCTGCTTACCAGGTTGAGGGCGAGACCCGTACGCACGGCAAGGGCAAAGTGCCCTGGGACGATTTCCTGGCAGCCCAGGGTCGCTTCTCCCCCGATCCCGCAAGCGATTTCTACAACAAGTACCCGGTCGATATCGACCTGTGCCAGCGTTTTGGCATCAACGGTATCCGTGTCTCCATCGCTTGGAGCCGTATCTTCCCCAGTGGCACCGGCGAGATTAACCCCGAGGGCGTCGCTTTCTATCACGAGCTTTTCGCCACCTGCAACAAAGCTGGCGTTATCCCCTATGTCACGCTCGATCACTTCGATACGCCCGAGGCCTTTTACCAGAACGGCGGCGAGGGATTCCTGACGCGCACGACGATCGACGCCTTTGTCGAATACGCCAAGTTCTGCTTTGCCGAGTTCACCGAGGTCAAGCACTGGTTCACGTTTAACGAGATTCCCGCAACCGCCGAGGGCAGCTTTATCGTCGGCAACTGGCCGCACGGCGAGAAGTACCGCCTGGACAAGGCCTTCCAGCTCATGCACAACATGATGGTGGCCCACGCCAAGGCTGTCGTCGCCTTCCATGAGGGCGGCTTTGAGGGCGAGATCGGCATTGTTCAGAACCTGGAGCCCAAGTATCCCCTCGACCCCAACAATGCCGCCGACTGCGAGGCAGCTCGCATGGCCGACGTCATCAACAACCGCTGGGTTCTCGACGCCACCTTCCGCGGCCACTATGCAGCCGATACCATGGAGGCTGCGACCAAGCTGGCTCATATCGCCGGCGGCGAGCTCGACGTCCGCGACGAGGACATCGCCGCGCTGACCGCCGCACTCCCCTACAACGATTGCCTGGGCGTCAACACCTACAAGTGCCAGTTCCTGCGTGCCGCCGAGGGCGAAAACGACATCAACCACAATGGCACCGGCGACAAGGGCTCCTCACGCTGGTTCCTCAAGGGCGTGGGCGAGTCATGCGTGCGCGAAGGCATACCCACCACCGATTGGGACTGGATCATCTATCCCGAGGGCCTCTACGACCTGCTGCTCCGCATTAAGAACGATTACCCCAACTACAAGAAGATCTACATCACCGAGAACGGCATGGGCTATAAGGACGACTTTGAGGACGGCTTTATCGACGACGCCCCTCGCATCGACTACATGCGTCAGCATCTCGCATGGATCCTCAAGGCAATCGACGGCGGCGTAAACGTCGACGGTTACTTTGTGTGGTCGCTACAGGACCAGTTCTCCTGGACCAACGGCTATAACAAGCGCTATGGCCTGTTCTACATCGACTTTGAGACCCAGAAGCGCTACCCCAAGGCGAGCGCGTACTGGTACAAGAACGTCGCGGAGACCGGCCTGCTCATGGCCTAACTTCAGCCGCATATCCCCTGTCGGCCGCATGCGAATCCCTCCACGGGTTCGCATGCGGCCTTTTTTGTTTTGGCTCGGCCCGAGCAGGCCGTTTGTCTCAATCTGTAACATCTAGCAGGGATTTTCAATCCTAACTGTTATAGATTTAGACGAACGGGCGACCAGGGCTGAAAGATTTCAATCTGTAACACGTAGCCCACTTTTAACCGTCTAACTGTTACAGATCAAGACAATAAGATAGTCAAATCCGAACTTTCCAAGCAGTTATGAACCATGGTTTCCAGTTTTCGGTATCACGAACATACTTTCGGTATCATTTAATGATATTATGATATCGAAAGTATGTTCGTGATACCGAAAGGAGCCGCATGCGCCAGTTCGATTACACCACAGTCCCAGCGGAACTCGAAGCAACTCCAATCACCAACCTCCTCCTCTCGATACGCGAGCATAAAGGCCGTCAGCTTGCTCTGAGTCAAGTCAAACCCGAGCTTCTATCGTCCCTAATGGAGGAGGCTAAGATCCAAAGCACCCGATCCTCCAACGGACTTGAAGGAATTGTTACCACCCAAAAAAGACTCAAAGCGATCATGGCGTATTCCGCCAAGCCAAGCTCCCGCGCAGAGGAAGAAATCGCTGGATACCGAGATGTGCTGTCGCTTATTCACGAGCAACACGATTCCATTCCCGTAACGCCATCGGTCATTCTGCAGTTGCATCGTGACCTCATGGCGCACACGGCAATCTCGTATGGAGGCCATTGGAAAGATGGCGATAACGAAATCGTCTCCATTGACGATCAAGGTAATCGATTTGTGCGCTTTAGGCCCCCTTCGGCTCTAGCAACCCCGGGACTTATTAAAGAAGCCTGCCAGTCCCTCAACGATGCTTTATCTCGCCAAGTTTGCGATCCCCTCCTTATATCGCTCCGCTTTATCTTCGATTTTGTTAGCATTCATCCCTTCAACGATGGCAATGGCAGGATGAGCCGGCTCCTTACAACGCTGCTGCTCGAAAAGACTGGATACGATGTTGCGCGTTACATCAGCATCGAACGACTTATTGAAGACAACAAAGCGCTTTACTACAACGCCCTCGCTGCAAGCTCCACTGGATGGAATGAAAATCAAAACACCGAAGTACCCTTTATCCGTTTCATGCTCGGAACAACCCTGGCCGCCTACCGACAGCTCGAGCAGCGTACCTTAATTGAATCAAGCACTCGTCCCATGTCGAAGCAAGCGCGCATCGCTGTTCTATTTCAACAGAGACCCGGCGTCATTAAGAAATCCGACATCCGGTCCAGCTGCCCCGATATCAGCGAGGTAACCGTTAAACGAACCCTCGGCCAGCTTGTTAGTTGCAGCGCAATCGAAAAAACAGGAGCGGGTCGTTCGACGGGCTACATACTCAAAGACGTCCATGCTCTAGAACTATTCTTGCAAGCCACAATACCCGATGGCGAGGCCGCAATAACAAAAGAGGCTCCAAAGGATAAGCTCCTTGAACGTGTAAACCACGCCGAGGATGAAAGCAGAGAGGGGCTCTATGAAGACTACGATTCATTCTCAAGGGACATAAAGACGAAATACGGAGTCTAGTCATATCCCAGAATAGTCTCATCCTTGTTGCCCAAAATTATTTACGCGTCATTGTGAAGCGATAATCCCCGCGCCGGCAGGGGGCAGAAGTATCGCCTGCAGCGTTAGCTAGCAAATGACCTGCGTGTGTTCCTCGATGGCAGTGCGGTCCTCGGCGGTAATACCCGGCTCGCACACCACGGCGTCCAAATTGTCCAGACGACAGAAGGTGTAGAAGTCGCGCTTGCCGATCTTGCTGGAGTCGGCGATCAGATAGCGCGAGTCGGCCTTGCTAAAGGCGAGCTGCTGGATGCGGCCCTCTTCCATGTTAGACGTGGACACGTCGCCGTCCAAAATGCCGTTGGCGCCGATATAGGCTGCGTCGATTCCCAGCGCGCGCAGGGTATCCTCGGCCATGGGGCCCACAAAGGCTGCAGTGCGGCGCCGGTACACACCGCCCACCAGGCACAGTTCGCAGTCCTCGCGCGCCTCGAGCAGGTTAAACACCGAAAGTGAATTGGTCACAATGCGCAGGCGAAATGCCGGCAGCATCGAGGCCATCTGCTCGACCGTAGTGCCCGTACCCAAAAAGATGGTCGAGCCCTCCTCGATGAGCTCCACGGCGCGGCGCGCGATCTGCAGCTTTTCCTCGGCATGCTTGGTGCGCTTTTCGCTGTGCGAATACTCGTGGCGCAGCATAGCGTGGGGACGGCCCTGCGCACTACGGGCTCCGCCGTGCACGCGCTCGATCTCGCCTAGGCTCGCAAGCTCCTCAAGATCGCGGCGGATCGTCATATCCGAGACACCCAGTGCATCCGAAATCTCTTTAACCGAGACCGTGCCCTGCTCCTCGAGCAGCTGACGAACCTTATCCTGTCGCTCCGCTTTAATCACGATGAGTCCTCGTTGTTCCACGCTCGCGTCAATTCAAACAGTAACGAACAAATTGTATCAGACTCGTGCACGTCAAAAATGAACGCCCGCACAGCTCCAATCATCACTTTTTTGAGAAAAATACCCTCTGCTTTAGTGGGGTGTAGTGATAATCTCGCCTGTTCGCGCTACAGTTTGTCCGAAATACCTCGATGTTAGGAACCAAATGATCACTTCCGAGCTTTTCGGCACCGCGCCGTGCGGTACCCCCGTTCATCGCTACACCCTCAACGGGCCCGAGATCTGCGTTCGCATTATGGACTATGGCGCTACCGTGTTGGGCATCGACGTGCCCGACATTCCCGGCAACGTGCGCGATGTGGTGCTGGGCTTCGATAAGCTCGAGGATTACTTTGACAACCCCGCCTGCTTTGGCGCGACCATCGGCCCTGTGGCAAACCGCACCGCAGGCGCCACGATTAATATTAACGGCACCGACTGGCATATGCCGGCCAACGAAGGCGCCAACAACCTGCACAGCGATCTTGAGCATGGTCTGCACAAGCGCGTATGGGACGTTGAGCTCGACGAGACTCACAACGCCGTGCGCATGACCACCTCGCTTGAGGATGGCGAACTGGGCCTTCCCGGCGACCGTACCTTTACGGCCGTGTTTACCGTTACACGCACCGGCGTCTTTCGCATCGAGTATGGCTGCGAGAGCGACCGCGCCACCTACGTGTCCATGACCAACCACACGTACTTTAACCTTGCCGGTCATAACGCCGGCATGGACTGTGAGCACTTCTTTGTTGCTAACGCTGCTCACTACCTGCCCATTAACGAGCAGAACATCCCCACCGGCGAGATTGCTCCGGTCGAGGGAACACCGTTTGACTTCCGCGAGCTGCGCCCCGTCGCACCCGGCATGGAGGCCGACGACCCGCAGATTAAGCAAGCCCGTGGCTACGATCACTGCCTGTGCATCGATGGCTATCAGTACGGGCGCAACCTGCGTCGCGCCCTGCATGTTGAGGAGATGTGGACCGGCCGTGAGCTGGACTACTACACCACCGCCCCGGGCGTGCAGCTCTACACCGGCAACTGGCTGGGCGACGAGCACGCCAAGGACGATGCTAACTATGGCTGGGGCGCTGGCTTTGCCCTCGAGGCAGAGATGTACCCCGACACGCCGCACCAGCCGTTGTTCCCGCAGGGCATTGTGGGCCCGGGTCACCCCTATAGCAATGTGATCGAATACCACTTTATGAGGCACTAAGCCCGCAACGCGACATATCGCACAGCAGCGCCCGCCGGCACCACCGCCGACGGGCGTTTTGCTATCTAGTCATTGGGGACGTTCTTAAATGACTAGTTGGATGGGGTCGGAATTGGAGCTGGGGAGGTAACGGATTTCTAGTTCTATGCCGAGCTTTTGCAGCTCTTTGAGGGCGACGATGTCCGCATCGTCTATGGCGACTGCGGGCGTTACAGAGCGTTTGCCCTCCCCTGTCTGCATATGGCCAATGCTGATCTTGGTGATCGGCACGCCACCCTTAACCAGCGCGAGTGCATCGGCGGGTGAGGCCACCATGATCAGAATCAATTGGCGCGGCGTTGCGGTATGAATGATGTCGATGGCCCTTTGCACCGAGAAAAACCTTGTCCAAACGCCTTCTGGCGCCGCCACCCTCATGGGTGCCCATTGGCGCGAATCCGCCGCAATCTCGTCGTTGACGATTAGGACAAGGTTGGAGCCCACGGCTTCGTTCCACAGCTCAACGTCTTGCCCGTAAATGAAACGGTCATCGATACGTGTAAGAAGGATCTTGGGTTGTGCCATCGCTGCCCCATTCTGCTTGAGACCCGTAAGAGCAAGACATCACGCCTCTAATATTAGTGCATTTAAAGTGAGAAAAGCCGTCAGAACACTTGCGCGGATTTGCGATGTCCCGTATCATAGACAGCCGTTGACGCCTCAGTTGCGTCACCATATGGCCGCCAGCGTAGCTCAGTTGGTAGAGCACCGCTCTCGTAAAGCGGGGGTCACCGGTTCGAGCCCGGTCGCTGGCTCCATTGCACAAGATAGCCGTCTTCGGGCGGCTTTTTTGTTGCCGATTTATCGCACAATGCCAATCCAAGCACAACGCCGACGGCAACTCCCCTACTCAACAAAAAGCCCCGCCAACCGCAATCCCCAAAGGAACCGCGATCAGCGGGGCCCATGCGCACTCCTCCAAAGGATAACGCTCGCAACACGAACAACTCAGCCGAGCAGCGCGCTACTCTTCCCAGTAAGCATCTGCAAGCAGCTTAAAGCAGATCTTCTTGACCGGCTGTGCGCCATCGCCCGGGAACTCGAGCGTGGGCATGTGAGGCTCGCCGGCAACGAACAGCGCAAACTTGTCGTCAGCAAGATCGCCGGCGATCGAGGCGTCGGAATCGACCAGATCGTAGTCGTCCTTCTCGTCAAACTCCTGGACCAGCGTCAGGCTGCCCGTGGCGACCTTAAAGGCCTCGCGACCCTCGACGTCGATTTGCAGGTCGTGATAGCGCTGATGCGTCTCATAGTGAGCCTCGGCCTCGGGACGCGTCGTGGGAGCCATGACGTTCGCAAAGACCTTATCGCCCAGAATCGGATGGCTGCCGACCTCGAGCTGCGCCGGGTCGTTCTCCTCGAGCCAGTCGATCAGCACGTCGAGGCCCTTGAGCATTCCGCGGTACTCCTCGATATCGCCCAATGCACCGTAAATCATCTAAATCCCCTCTCAGATCGTTTCTTTGGCGACTACTCGGCAAACGCGTTACCGACGCTGTTGCCACCCACATACGTCTCGACCAGGGTAAGGTCGGGATTGAACACGACAAAGTCGGCGTCGCGCCCCTGCATAATGCTACCGCACTTGTCGTCGGCTCTAACCATAAGCAAACAAGCGATGCCAGGGGCGACGCCCAAGCTCTTACAGCTCGGTCACGACAACGCCGTTGTAGACCTCGTCCCAACGATCCATGACCAAGTGACCAGTCATGGGATCCATGGCGTTGAGCTTGCCGCAGGTGTTGGCGGTACGCAGCACCGTCTCGTCGTCTGCGCCGGCAGCGATGGCATGTGCGAAGCCGGCAATGGTCGAATCGCCAGAGCCCGTGGCGTTAACGGCAGGGATATCGGGAGTCTTGGCGCGGAACGCACGGCCATTGTGGAAGCCAACGGAGCCGGCAGCGCCCATGGATACGACGACCCAGGGGATATCGGAGAAGCGGGCATCGGAGGCGAGCGCGGCGCGGAGCTCGTCCACATCGTCGGTGGTAAAGCTCGTGCCCAGAAGACCGTTGATCTCGGTCAGGTTAGGCTTGACCAGCTCGGGCTTAATTTCGGACTTAAGGGCGGCCTCGAGCGAAGCACCCGAGGTATCGAGCAGCACCTTGGCGCCGGCGTTCTCGGCAATGCCCGTGATCTTGGCGTAGTAGTCCGCCTCGACGCCGCGGGGCAGCGAACCCGAAATGGTGACGACGTCGGCCTTACCCGCAAGCTCGGTAAACTTGGCGGTAAAGGCATCGAGCTCCTCGGGGGCAATTGTCGGGCCGCTCTCGAGCAGCTCGGTCTGGTTGCCGGCGTGGAGGATGTTGAGACAAATGCGAGTCTCGCCCTTGATGGGCACAAAGTCGTTGTTAATACCGTTGGCGTCCATGAGCTCGGCCATATAGGCGCCCATATGACCACCAAGCAAGCCGGTTGCCACGACATCGTCGCCCAGCTGGCCCAGGACGCGGGCCACGTTGAGGCCCTTACCGCCGGCGGTCTTTTCGGGCGTCACGCGGTTGACGTCGTCGATAATGAGCTCATCGAGCTGATAGCGCGTATCGACGGACGGGTTCATCGTAACGGTGAGGATCATTTCTAGCTCCTTATCTCGCAGGCTCCTTATGCCTTGCAAAACGAATTGGCTACATGCGACTACAGAATCTCGATTGTGAACGAGCGCACGATGGTTTCTTTGGGCTTGGCGATAAGGCAGCCGCGCTTGTGCTCAAGCACGTCGTCCTCATCGGAGCAGGTCGAAAGACCGCCCCAGGGCTCAACTGCCACAAAATCACCCTCGGGCTTGCTCCACACAATGAGGTACGGGAAGCCCTCAAAGCTCAGGCGAACACCCTTGTCCTCGCCCTTTTTGGAAAGCGTGACCTGACGGCTCTCGAGCACGTCAAAGATGGTCTCCGCAAAATCGAAGAGCTCATGTGACAGAGGCAGCGTCTTTCCCACCATGGGGTTCTTGGAGCGGTTGGTCACGTCAATCAAGCCAGTCGAGGGGACGGCAGTGCAAAGCTCAGCAGTCTCGTCTTTCTCAAAACGCAACTCGTAGTCCGTATAGGCCTCGCCCTCATCGAGCGGGCACCTAAAGCCGGGGTGTCCACCGATAAAGAAAGGCATGTCCTCGGTGCCCTCGTTGGTAACCTCATAGGAGACGCGCACGGCGGCGTCCTCGAGCGTATAGCGGGCGACAAGCTTAAACGGATACGGATAATCGCTCAGCAGCGCGGCGTTATCCTCCGAAGCCAGGCACATCGCCAGCTCGTTCTCGCTCTGGCTCAGCAGCTTCCACTCCTGTTTGCGCGCAAACCCATGGCGGGCGAGCTTCACATGATGTCCGGCAAACGTCATGGCGCTGTTATCGCGCAAACCTCCGCAAATCGGGAAGCAAATCGGTGCCTGGCCGGACCACACGGCGGGATCGCCCTGCCACAAGTACTCGCGACCTCCAGCCTCAATCGAGGTAAACGAACCACCGGCCGTGGAGACCTTGATAGAAATCGAATCGTTGGAGAGAGCGTATTCCATTGTCCATCCTTTCGAACAACTGCTTTTTGCTCGCAAGAACCCGTCTCGGCCCTGACCAAAGGACAAACCCGCACGTTCATCGATGCGTCCGGTTTCCCAGCCATGCAACGGGGTACCATACAGACATTGATGCAATTACAGCTGAAAGGCCTTCTTATGCGAACCATCATCCTTTATGCCTCACACCACCACGGCAATACGAAAAAGCTCGTGGACGCCATCGTCGAGGCGCACCCCGAGATCGATACCCTCGACGTGAAGTCACTCGGTAAAAACGAGTACCCCGACCTGCACGAATACCATCTGATCGGTGTCGCCACGGGCATCTATTACTCCGAGATCGACAAGGACATGGCACGCGTGCTCACGAACGTGCTGCAGCCGCAGGACAAGGTGTTTGGCCTTATGACCTACGGTGGCAAAAACAAGTGGTACGGCAAGGATATCGATGGCATCTGCCGCATGAGGCAGGCCATCTTTATGGGCGTCTACGGCTGTCCCGGCTTTGATACGTGGGGGCCGTTCAAACTCACCGGCGGCGTCCAGAAGGGACACCCGACCGCTGAGGAAATTAAGGGCGCCGTCGACTTCTTCGACAAGATCGAAGACGAGTATGGCGACATCATCGTCGAAGAGTACGCCAAGCGCGAGAAGCGTCTAGCATACGAAAAGGAGCATCCCGCGGGGGGTCTTGTGGCCGGCGTCAAGCGCACGGCAAAGAAGATCGTTAACAAGCTGTAACTGTTAAGGTGCTTTTGAGCGTTTAACCCATACGGCGGGTCCGAGCAGATTCGGGCCCGCCGTCTTTTTCTATCGTTAATCGGTAAAGGCGTTGCCGACGCTCTGGCCGCCAACATACGTCTCGACGAGGGTGAGCTCATGGTCGAACACGACAAAGTCGGCGTCGCGACCCGGCATGATGCTGCCGCACTTATCCTCGATGTGCGCAGAGCGAGCCGGCACCTCGGTTGCCATGCGAATGGCGATATCAGCGCTGGCGATGCCCCAATCGACAATGTTCTTGACGCCCTGGGCAAGCGTGAGCACCGAGCCGGCAATGCTTTTGCCGTCGGCGAGCCAGCACAGGTTGTCCTTCATGATGACGTCCATGCCACCACTGGTGTAGCTGCCCTCGGGCATGCCGCCGCAGCCCAGGCAGTCGGTGATGAGCACCGTGTGCTGCCAGCCCTTTGCCTGCAGCAGTGCCTTGATGGCGGCAGGGTTTACGTGCTTGCCGTCACAGATGATCTCGGCGTAGGTCTCGGGCGTGGACATGGCAGCACCCACGACACCGGGCTCACGGTGATGCAGACCGCGCTGGCCGTTATAGGTATGCGTAAAGCAGCTGGCACCGGCATTGATAGCGGCGATGCACTCATCGTAGGTGGCATCGGAGTGACCGATGCTGGTCACCACGCCCTTGGCGTTCAAAGCAGCCGCATAAGCAGCGGCACCGTCGCGCTCGGCGGCCATGGCGCTCTTAACGATGCGACCGCCCGCAGCCTCCTGCCACTGGTCGAAAACCTCCTCGGAGGGGTCAATCAGGTAAGCGGGGTTCTGCGCGCCCACGTGCTTCATGGTAAAGAAGGGGCCCTCCAGGTAGATGCCCTGAATGCGGGCACCGCAGAAGTCGGGGCCGCGGCCCTCGTCCGCCTTGGCGATAGCAGCGCAGGCGTCCTTGATCTGTTCGACGCCATCGGTGAACGTCGTGGGCAGCCAGCTGGTGGTACCGCGACGGGCGAGCTCGGTTGAGCTGATATCGATGCCCTCGGGATCGTTATCGGTAGTTGAGTGGTTGTAGAAGCCATGGAGGTGAGTATCGACCATACCCGGTGCGATCCACGATCCCGTGTAGTCCTTAATCTCGCAAGAGGGCTCGTCGGCCTGCCAGGCGCCAAAAACGCCATCCTCGACCATAAGATAGCCGCCCAGTTGCGGGCCTGCCGGCAAGAAGAACTTGTCAGCCTTAATTGCGTACGTGCTCATATGCACTCCTCGCTTCTAAAGCAGTTGACTGTGGTAATGCTTATACCCAGCTCACGTAAAACAAAAAGCGCCCGCCCGCCGTTATGAGCGGACGGGCGCCCTTACAGGGGGACGCGATTAAGCGGTGAAGGGGTGAATCGTCACACCCTTGACCACGCGGTTGACCGTGCCGGTGGGGCTCGGCGTATCGGGCGTGTTGCCCACGCGGACGGAGTTGAGCAGGCTGATAGCCTGGGCAAACATCACGAACGGCAGAGCAAGGTAACCCTCGGGAAGCGCCTCGTAGCCCTTAAAGGTGAAGGACTCACCCTCATAGACGGTAGCACCTTCCTGCTGAACGGCGATGGTGTGCTGAGCGATTTCGTCGCCACCGATCTCGTTGAGGATGTCGATGTCGTACTGACGGGTGTAGGCGTCGTTGTTGACGAACACGAAGACGAGCGTCTTATCGTCGACGAAGGACTTGGGTCCGTGACGATAGCCCATGGAGGTATCGTAGGAAGTAGCGACCAGACCGTGAGCGAGCTCGAGGATCTTGAGCTGGCTCTCCTGGGCAAGGCCACCAAAGGAGCCAGAACCCAAGTAGGTCACGCGGTTGAAGTCGCCAGCCAGGTAATCGGCGATCTCAGACTCACGAGAGATGACCTCCTCGCCCATCTTGGCAATCGTCTCGACCCACTCGGCCTTCTGCTCGTCAGAGGCAGTGTCGAAAATAAGGGTGGAGAGCAGGGTCATGCAGGAATAAGAGCCAGTCATGGCGAAGCCCTTGTCGTTGGCGCGCGGAATGAGCAGCGTCAGCGCGTTGGGATCATCGGCAGACTCAACGGCGAGCTTGCCCTCGGGAGCGCAGGTGATGTTGAGGAACTTGACGTTGTGGACGAGCTCCTTGGCAACGGCAACGGCGGCAAGGCTCTCGGGGCTATTGCCAGAGCGGGCAAAGGAAACCACGAGCGTGGGATCCTCGGCGCGCAGGAAGTCGCGCGGGGCGCTCACGATGTCGGTCGTGGCGATGGGCTTAAAGTCGTAGAGATCAGTGTTGCCAGCGTGACGCAGGTACGGGGCGCAGGTATCGCCAACGTAGTCGGACGTACCGGCACCGGTGAAGACAACGGACAGACGGCCCTCGCCCATAGCGCGAGCCTCAGCCAGAAAGGCCTCGATGGCCTCCTTGTTCTCGCGATAGATGTTGAGCGTATCACGCCAAAGCTCGGGCTGCTGAGCAATCTCGGCCGTGGTGATCTGGGCGCCGAGCTCGGTAAGCTCCTCGACACTCTTCTCGAACATTTCTAATACCTCTTTCTTTATTAAATTGTCTGATATACAAAGACTTAATCTGAAAAGTTAAATCGGGTAGTAGTCATAGGCTGTTTTTCTTTCGTTGGCACTCGTATCCGATCACAAAGTATCTCGATAGTGAGAGATTCTGTACTTGAACTTGTCCGCACGAGCCACCGAAAGCGTGAACTCGACAACATCATTTTGGGTGTTGTGAGTAGTTCGGACTATGTCCAGAACTGGCGCACCCTCACCAATACCTAGAAGCCGAGCGTCACATGGACGTGCTATACCCGCAGAGAACTCCTCATCCGCTACTCGAATTTTCTGCTGATAATCCTGCTCAATAACATCGTAAAGGGGCTTTTGTTCGAGTAGAGGACGCTTGAGTGAAATAAAGAGCCTTGCTGGAAGATAGCTACGCTCAACCATCATAGGTATACCATCTGCCATTCGTAAACGTTTGAGTTTTAATACCTTTTCACCCAAATGAATCCCCATTTGCATCGAGAGCGTTTTATCTGCTTCCATTTCACAGAACTCTAAGATGGTTGTTTCTGGCAGCCGGCCCATCGCTTTCATCTGTTCAGTAAAACTGTACGATTGGGTAAGATTTGTTGCTTGAGCTAGTCGATCGGCAACAAACGTACCGCGACCTTGTTTTCGCACAATCCGACCAAGATACTCAAGTTCCTGAATTGCAAGCCGGACAGTCGACCGCGAAAGCCCGAAACGTTCGGCAAGCTCACGTTCGGACGGAATCAAATCACCTGGCTGATATTCATGATCAATTTTTTCGATCAGAATATCTACGAGCTGGTCATATAGCGGTTGTCTGTGCCTCGTGCACGTCATGATATTCTCCACGTAATGAGCAATTGACCAATACTTCAGCCTTCAGGTAACGCACCAACATGTCCAATAAATGGGCTAATAGCGACGCTACATCTCATCGTCTTCATCAATGTCAGCACTCTCGAGTTTCTTGAGATCGACTCCCTCACGACCAACGACCCGTGCGCGTTCGGCAAGTTCATCAAGCGTTGGGTCTCCAAACGCACGCGTCATAACGAGCTCCACCAACATAGGTAGATTTGTTCCGGTGACAACGGTCACGTTATCGAGCTCAGTCGTCATTGGGATAGCTTGATTGAACGGAGTACCGCCAAGCAAATCAACAAACACCAATACGCCATCACAAGCTTGACGCATCTTGGCAATGCAGGTTCGCAAATCATCACCAAAAGTAACCGCCTCCGAGCCCGCAAAAGGAACTACCTCAAAATTAGGCTGTTCGCCGGCGACCATATCCACAGCGCTTTTCAAACCAGGTGCAAACTGACCGTGACCAGTTAGTACAAATCCAATCATTCTATCTACCTTTCTACCGTTCGCTTTCTCTAGCCATAGAACCCCTCAAAAGGGCTCTTACGACCACTGCATCATTAAAGTTTAGTGAGTATTTTGTTTTATCGTGGGAGGTCTGTGAGCGTCTCTAAGCTGCTTTTCAAGGTTGCGATATCTACGTGCTTCGCTCTTGTTCCCGCTACTCTCATATTGATATGAGAGCAGCAGATAGAGCTTTCCGCGTAACCCAAGGTCGTTCGTATCTAGCATGGCTTCCATCTCATCGATCTTATCATGCCGACGGCGAAAGACTATGTCGTAGGTCAATTGACTGTCCGCCAAAATACCCTTCGACACGACGGGGCGCATCTCTTCCAACATGGACGCCGCCCGCTTGCGGTCACCCGTCTTGATATAGAAATTAAATGCGCGAACCGCAAGCTGTCGACGTTGCTTATCGCTGCACGACATCTCCAGCAAGTGGTCAAGCATTCGATCTGCATATGCGTCCATATCAGCAGCTTCGTAGATAGTGAAACGAAGGTAATACTGCTTATACGTAGACATTACTATACGCGCTAGTTTGCGATCGAGCAGGTCTATGCAATCTTGGTATAAGCCCAAGTTAAACAATACCTGCAATTTCATATCGAAGTATTTTTTCGCTCCTTCGGTCACAGCGAAATAAGCCACGACAACACAAATGAACAGGACAATCCAAAATGGCATTGCACTATATTCCCTTCAAGGCAGCCTTAATGAATTAATCGAACACGATGACTGCATAACCGCCTATGAAAAGCGGTGTCCGACAAAACAAAAGAGGCGCACACTCCAGGGGATATGGCGATAAAGTCGCCTTGGAGGTGTGCGCCACATCTTAATTGAGGATCAAATGTCGCGACAATATGGGGTACTTAGCCCTTGCAAATGATACCGAATGCACCCAAGGCAATGGACAGAACCAAGACGATAAAGATAGCCTTCGTCGAGGTCATGCCCTTCTTACCAAGGAGCCAGTATACGAAGCCGACGAGCGCGGCAGGAACCAGCTTGGGGCAAATCATATTGCAGATATTCTGCAAGTCAACGGTAACGCCACCGATAACAGGCTTCGCTGCAATGACGATACCGACATTGGTTGCGACCAGGGCACCGACCATAAAGACACCCATTACGGAGGCCGCGTCGGTCAACGCGTTCAGGCGGTCGCTCATGGTGGTGACGAGCTTCATACCCTGCTCATAGGCCATGTGGGTCTGCTTGCAGCGGAACCAGTCAACAAGGATGTTAACGGCGACCCAGATGAAGATACCCAAGGGGTTGCCGTTCATGGCCATATTGGCAGCCAGGGCGCCAAAAATGGTCGGGAGCAGCGAACCGAAGATGGAATCGCCGATGGAAGCCAGCGGTCCCATGAGACCAGTCTTGAGACCGGCAACAGCCTCGAGGCCCTCAATGCCCTCCTCTTCCTCGATCGCCAAATCGATACCGGTGATGATCGTGTTGAGGAAGTTTGAGGTGTTGAAGAACGGTGCGCACTGGGCGCGGCAGGCTTCCTTTAGCTCCGGCGTGCCGTCACCGTACAGCTTGCGCAGCGTGGGCAGGATAATCCAGAGATAACCAGAGTGTTGCATGCGCTCGTAGTTCCAACCATCCTGGAAACCAAGCAGGTTACGACGGTTGATCTGCGCAAGGTCGTCCTTGGTAATCTTGTAGCCAGTGGTGCCATTGGCGAGTTTCTCATTAGAGCTCATCGTCGTCGTCTCCCTCCGCAGCGCCAGCAGCAGCGACGGGACGCTGGTTGTTCTTGTAGTACAGCAAAGACAGAGCAAAGCCAATAATAGCGATCGCCAGCATCGACATGTTATTGAACATACCGACCATATCCACGGCACCCTTACCAAGCGCACCGTTCACAGCGACGATGTTGGCGTTGAGGTTCATGATGCTCGTGAAGGCCGTACCAAACAGGGCGGCGACTACAAAGCCGAGCAGCAGGTAGGCGACGTGCTTTTTGACCGGCAGGTAACGGAGCAGGATGGCGAAGCCAACGGCGGGCAAGGCACCGCCAGCAACAGACAGACCGTCACCCAGCCACTTCAAGTCGCCGTTAAGGGCGGTGGTGATGCCCTCGACCAAGCCCTGGCCAAATGCGAGAGCCAGGAAGACCGGAATCATGCGGGACAACATCCAGGAAACGGCACCGAACAAGTAGTGTACGTTGTAGGCGCCCCAGTTCATCTTCTCGATATCGGCATCGCACATGTGACCGAAGAACGTGTTGGCGAAACGGCCGGCGATATCGGTGTAAACGAGAATGGCAGCGACAGGTACGCCGATGGCGGCAAGAGCCGTCTCGGGATTCATGCCCGCACCCACGGCAAAGGCAGTGGCGACCAGAGTGCCGGAGTTGGCATCGATACGAGAGGCGCCGCCAAAGGTACCAACGCCCAGGACGGTGAGCTGCATGCTGCCGCCGATAAACAGGCCAGTCTGCAGGTCACCCATAATCAAACCGGTAATCATACCGGAGAAGACGGCTGAGCCGGCACAGGTGTACCAGTTCAGCTCATCCATAATCTGATAACCCGCATACAGGGTTAACAGAAGAATCTGCCACCAAGCAATCATGGTAAACTCCTTATTTAAGGTGTAACAGTTTCTACAATACCAATACGCTTATATAAACCGTGCATCCCCCTTCACGGCCTAGCGTTAATTCGACTAGAGCGTGAGAGCCTCTGGGTTATCCTGCGGCGTCAGCTGAATGACAATAGGAAGATTATCGGCCTTGAGTTTGGCAAATGCGTCAAGGTCCCCCTGGTCGCAACTAATGTTGCGATTCAGCTTCTTGACCGGCTCCATTGTCGTCATATTACCGACGATGAGCTGCTCAAGCTTAACACCTTGTTCCAAAAGTCGAACGTAGACCTCAGGCTTTTTCGCAACAATGAAGAGACGTTGCGCATCATATTTGCCAGCAGTGATGTTGGCAGCGGCCTTGTCGACAGGAAGCACGGACAACTTCACAGTTGCCGGGCAAGCCATGCGAAGAACCTGCTTTTGGGTAGCATCTTGCGATACCTCGTCGTCAACTACCATGAAGCGGCTTACCTGACGGGCGTTAGACCAGAGGTTTGCCACCTGTCCGTGAATCAAGCGAAAGTCGATTCGTGCGCCTACAATCATTTCTACTCAACTCCTTCTTGTTCAAGTGTACGGATAACGGGCTCAGAGCGAAGGGAGATTTTCGCATCATACACGCCCTCTGTTTCGAACATAACGAGTTCATTGGTACCAGGGTGCAATAAACCGTGCGGAACATAGAGCGTCATGATGGGACCCTTATCCCAAAAACGTCCGACATTCGTTCCGTTTACGAATGCCACACCCTTTCCAAAACCCGTAGTGTCGATAAAGGTATCAGCCGGCTCAGATATATCAAACTTTGCGCGATAAAAGGAAGGTTGCCCCTCTACCCAGCCGGCGGAATAATCAAGATTATCGATGTTATCGAGTGGCAGACAACGCATCTCCCAACCGGTAACAAAGTGAAGATCAACGCAAACTCCTGTCCTAATGCCCTTATGTTGCGTATCAGCGAGCAATTTGTGACCATAATTGACGCGACCCATATCCTCGGTCAGAACATCCAGGCGGTTGTGTTCACAGGGAAGAACGCAGTGAATATCTTCCCCGATGTGCTCCTGATACTGCGTCGCCACTTTGTCACCGTTCACAAACACCTGAGCGCGGTCGCGGGCGTCAATAACCCGAATACGCTCTTCATCTGCACGGTCACGCTCGACAGTCGTGGTATATAACGTATATCCATACGACTGACCCATCTCTTCCATGGGCATAGGATATTGGGCTTCAATCGGCTCCGAAAGAATATCGAGCACATTAAAGAGACTTACGCGCTCACTCACCGAAATATCGGGCATGGAAAACGCCTTTTTTGTTAACGGCTTGCTTTGCGCGATATCGGGATACAGCTCGTGAACTGTCCTTTGAATTGCGAAGTATTTCTCGGTCGGGTTGCCCTGTTCGTCCAATGGAGCATCGTAGTCATATGATGTCACCTGGTGCAGGTCATGCGTATGGCGTGCAGAACATCCGTTCATAAATCCAAAGTTGGTGCCTCCATGAAACATGTAGAGGTTTAAAGATCCTCCAAGCTCGAGCACCTCGCGAACGCAAGAGGCAAGATCTTCGGGATCGCGTCTGATGACGTTCTCCCCATAGCGATTGAACCAGCCGTCCCACAACTCCATGCACATAAGAGGCCATTGTTTTCCATGCTCCTTGTGAAAAGCAGAAAGAGCCTCAAAGTTCTCCTTTGCATGAGAACCAAAGTTGCCGGTGCACAACACATCATCGTCAATGAGCGTACCGGCACGAAGGCACCCACGCCACGGGCCATCGGAAGTACAAAGGGGCACGGAAACCCCACGCTCGACCATAAGGCGACGAATCGCGCGAAGATAGTCCTTATCCTCGCAATATGATCCATACTCGTTTTCAACCTGCATCATGATGATGTTTCCGCCCTTGTCAATCTGACGCGAGACGAGTATCGGCATGAGATGGTCGTAGTACTGCGCAACGTGAGCAAGAAATTTGGGGTCGCTGCTACGCGGCCTCATATCATGTTCGCGCAGCAGCCATGCTGGCATGCCGCCAAATTCCCATTCTGCACAAATAAACGGAGAGGGCCGAACAATTGCATACAGACCGAGCGATGCTGCCTCATCAAGAAATGCCGCCAAATCGATTGAGCCAGAAAAATCGAAGACGCCAGGCTTTGGCTCATGAAGATTCCACGGTACATACGTTTCGACCGTATTAAACCCAAGAGCCTTAAGGTTATAGAGCGAGTGGTGCCAGTCGCTCGGATGAACACGCATATAGTGAATCGCCCCCGACAAGATGGTGAACGGCTCATCATCAAGTAGGAATTGATTGGTGATCTTAAACGAATGCATGCTACTCCCGATCTTCGTGCTCTACGACGCCGATGCCGGTTCCTCGGCCCTCGGCTAAACGCCTTGCCTATTATGGACGCATTAACGCAATTATGTAGACAGAATCTGAAGTGGTCCGTAAACGGTAGCGAAATGGCGATGAACGGCTTTAATGAACAAAATATAAACCCGCTGGTAAATTACTTTTTAACTATAGATTTCTAACGATTCTATATTTGAAAGGTGGTATGTACCAGCTATCCACTATTTCATACTAGTTACATTATGTTTCAATCGCATTTCTTCAAATGCTTATCTACTTTGTTGTTGCCGATTTGAGTGCGCGTGCGCCAACCCAAGCATCGTCACGGCTTCAGTTCCCCTATTCATAAACATAAAACCCCGCCAAACGTGATTCCCCTAGGGGAAACACATTTGGCGGGGTCCTTGCGTGATTTCCCTAGGGGAATCACGCCATCAGGCGAACAACTCAGCCGAGCAGCGCGTTACTCCTCCCAGTAAGCGTCTGCAAGCAGCTTAAAGCAGATCTTCTTGACCGGCTGTGCGCCATCGCCCGGGAACTCGAGTGTGGGCATGTGAGGCTCGCCGGCAACGAACAGCGCGAACTTGTCGTCGGCAAGATCGCCGGCGATCGAGGCGTCGGAATCGACCAGATCGTAGTCGTCCTTCTCGTCAAACTCCTGGACCAGCGTCAGGCTGCCCGTGGCAACCTTAAAGGCCTCGCGACCCTCGACATCGATCTGCAGGTCGTGATAGCGCTGATGCGTCTCGTAGTGAGCCTCTGCCTCGGGACGCGTCGTGGGCGCCATGACGTTCGCAAAGACCTTGTCGCCCAGAATCGGATGGCTGCCGACCTCGAGCTCCGCCGGGTCGTTCTCCTCGAGCCAGTCGATCAGCACGTCGAGGCCCTTGAGCATTCCGCGGTACTCCTCGATATCGCCTAATGCACCGTAAATCATCTAAATCCCCTTTCGGATCGTTTCCTTGGCGGCTACTCGGCAAACGCGTTGCCGACGCTGTTGCCACCCACATACGTCTCGACCAGGGTAAGGTCGGGATTGAACACGACAAAGTCGGCATCGCGGCCGGGCATAATGCTGCCACATTTATCCTCGACGTGAGCAGAGCGCGCGGGCACCTCGGTCGCCATGCGAATTGCGATATCGGCGCTCGCAAGACCCCAGTCGACGATGTTCTTGACGCCCTGTGCGAGCGTGAGCACCGAGCCGGCGATAGCAGAGCCATCGGCAAGCCAGCAAAGGTTGTCCTTCATAATGACATCCATGCCACCGCTGGTATACTTGCCCTCGGGCATGCCGCCGCAACCCAGGCAGTCGGTGATCAGCACTGTGCGCTGCCAGCCCTTGGCCTGCAGCAGCGCCTTAATAGCAGCAGGGTTCACGTGTTTGCCGTCGCAAATGATCTCGGCATAGGTGTTGGGCGTGGTCATAGCAGCCCCGACAACACCGGGCTCACGGTGATGCAGACCGCGCTGGCCGTTGTAGGTATGCGTAAAGCAGCTGGCGCCAGCATTGATCGCTGCAGCGCACTCATCATAGGTGGCATCGGAGTGGCCAATACAGGTCACGACGCCCCTTGCGCTCAGAGCCGCGGCGTAAGCGGCAGCGCCATCGCGCTCGGCCGCCATGGCGCTCTTGACGATACGACCGCCGGCGGCCTCCTGCCACTCGTCAAAAACTTTCTCGGACGGATCGATCAGATAAGCAGGGTTCTGGGCGCCCACATGCTTCATGGTAAAGAACGGACCCTCCAGGTAGATGCCCTGAATACGAGCACCGCAGAACTCAGGTCCACGCTCTTCGTCCGCCTGTGCAATGGCAGCGCAGGCCTCCTTGATCTGCTCCACGCCGTCGGTAAAGGTCGTAGGCAGCCAGCTGGTGGTACCACGACGAGCGAGCTCGGTCGAGCTGATGTTGATACCCTCGGCATCGTTATCGGTCGTGGCATGGTTATAGAAACCATGAATGTGGGTGTCCACCATGCCCGGCGCAATCCATGTACCCGAATAATCTTTGACCTCGCAAGCGGGCTCATCGGCCTGCCAAGCGCCAAAGACGCCATCTTCGACCATGAGGTAGCCGCCCAGCTGCGGCCCTGCCGGCAAAAAGAACTTGTCGGCCTTGATAGCATACGTGCTCATCTATGCTCCCGTACCCGCAGTGCGTTTTAGGGCGGATCAAAAACCACTGCATTGTTAATTCGAGCGATTGTTCGTTGCCTTCTACCGCTTGGCACATTTTGCACCCGCCGCAAAATGTGCCAAGCCGTTTATACCCAATAACTCTAGACGGCTCGGTTGTGGTAGACCTTGTACTTAAACTGGTCGGCACGCGCAACCGAACGCGTATACTCGATAACCTCGTTGTTCATGTCATATGTGGTACGAATCAAATCCAGCACCGGCGCGCCTTCGGTAATCTCGAGCAGACGAGCGTCGGAATGGCGGGCGATACTCGCGTAGAATTCTTCCTCTGCCACGCGAACTTTCTCGTGAAAGTCCTGCTCAATCATGTCGTACAGCGATTTGTTCTCGATCATGGGGCGCTTAAGCGCAAAGAACTTGCGACTTGGCAGATATGTACACTCAATCATCAGCGGTACACCATCGGCTATACGCAGGCGCTTGATCTTGTACAGACGCTCGCCCAGGCGCGCGTTCATCTCTACGGCAATATTCTTGTCAGCCTCGACCTCGGTAAACTCGAGAATCGTCGTCTTGGGCACACGGCCGATCGCCTTCATCTGCTCGGTAAAGCTATAGGTCTGCGTGAGATTTGCCGTTTGCAGAGAGCGGTCGCACACCATGGTTCCACGGCCGCGCTGACGAACCACCAAGCCCAAGCGTTCAAGCTCCTGCAGGGCAAGGCGAACCGTCGTACGCGAGAGCCCATAGCGTTCCGACAGGTCACGCTCAGACGGCAAATAGTCGCCGGGTCGAAGTTCGTGATCGATTTTATCGGTCAGCAAATCGACGAGCTGATCGTACAGAGGTTGTTTGCGCGCTCCCATTGCCATAATGATACCTGCCGGATAAATGACTCGAAATTGGTTGTAACCAGACACCACGTACTATAGCAGTTTTAATGGAATAACAGCAGGTCAACCCGCACATTTTGATATTGTTTGCCGGTTGATAGCCTGTGCGCCGTAATACCAATTACACCACTACATCAAGTATCGAGGTAGCAAAAAGGGCCGCCTCCGCGGAGCGGGACGACCCTTTGTAAGACAGATACGTCTTTAAGGCTTAGAGAAGCTTCTTGAGCTCCTCGGCAACAGCCTGGACCTGCGTGCCGATGATGACCTGGGTAGCACCCTTGTCCATCTTCATGACACCCAGAGCGCCGGCCTTCTTGCAGGCAGCCTCGTCGACCAGAGCGGAATCGCCAAGCTCGAAGCGCAGGCGAGTAGCGCAGCAGTCAACGGTCTTGACGTTCTCCTTGCCACCGACGGCAGCAAGAACAGCGGCGGCCAGAGCGGCGAACTTGTCGTCGCCAGCAGCGGCGGAAGCGGAGGTCTCCTCGACATCCTCATCCTCGCGACCAGGGGTCATGAGGTTGAACTTGGTGATGGCGAAGCGGAACACGAGGTAGAAGACCAGGAAGGCAGCGATGCCCAGCGGGATGATCATCCAGGTGTTGGCAGCAGCCGGGAGGCTAGAGGAGAACAGGAGGTCGGTAGCACCAGCGGAGAAGCAGAAGCCAGCACGGAAACCAACATAGTAGGTGACGACGGTGAAGATGCCGTACAGGGCAGCGTACACGACGTAGAGTGGGAAGCACAGGAACATGAAGCCGAACTCGAAGGGCTCGGTGACGCCGCAGACGAAGGCGCAGATAGCAGCGGAGACAACCAGGCCGATAGCAGCCTTCTTGTTCTTAGCGGTCTGAACCATAGCCAGGGCAGTGCCCGGGATACCGAACATCATGCAGGGGAAGAAGCCGGACATGTACATACCGAGGCTCCACTTGACGTCAGCAGAGGTCTCGCCAGCCCAGAAGTGGGTCAGGTCGCCCAGGCCGATGGTGTCAAACCAGAACACGTTGTTCAGAGCGTGGTGCAGACCGGTCGGGATGAGCAGGCGGTTGAGGAAGGCGTAGATGCCAGCGCCGATACCACCCATGGCGGCGATACCCTCACCAAGAGCAACAAGAGCACCGAAGATGAGCGGCCAAGCAAAGAGCAGGACGACGGAGACGACGATGCAGATGACGGCGGTCATGATGGCGACGCAACGCTTGCCGGAGAAGAAGGCCAGCCAGTCGGGAAGACGAGTGTCCTTGAACTTGTTGTAGCAAGTGCCACCGATGACGGCGGACAGGATGCCGATGAAGGAGTTACCAGCGATCTTGGAGAACGCGATGCCCTCGGTCGTGGCAAGCCAAGCGGTCTGAGCATCGGCGTCCATACCACGAATGGTGCCAACAACAGCGGGGTTCAGGAGCTGCTGGATCATCAGGAAGGCGACGAGGCCAGCGAGGCCAGCGGTGCCATCGTGATCGTCGGCAAGGCCGACAGCGGCGCCGACTGCGAACAGCCAGGCCATGTTATCGATAAGAGCGCCGCCTGCCTTGATGAGCAGGAAACCGGCGGTATAGGCAAAACCGGTAGTGTCACCGGCAGCACCCATGACTGCGGGAGCGAGCAGGTAGCCCACGCCCATAAGAATACCTGCGACGGGAAGCGCCGCGACGGGAAGCATCAGCGCTTTGCCGAGCTTCTGGAGGTACTTCATCATATGGTATCTCCTCCAACCTTTCTTTCGTTGTTCACCAACGAGTTCCATGTCCGCGCCTTGTGCATACCGGCTTCTCCGCTTGCCGGCATTGATGCGCAAACTTAGACAACCCAGTCCCTATTTGGGGTTGCTGGTATGTACGGCAGCACACACTCAATTCAAACGTCCACCACATTTCGTTCAAATTGCTATATCGTTGCCAAACGGTTATTTTTGGCCCGTAAACGGTAATTTACGCAGGTAGACATGGTGCGTTTCTTTCATTACCAAACTAATTCTTAGCAATTCCATTCGATTTCATCTCAAAAGTGGTTACTACCAGATGAACAGTGGTACCACATTGTTACTACCAGTTTGGCCGAAATCGTTTTCACTTTACATGAATAAAGTCTCCAAGAATTTGTATATAACCTCTCCCCTACCACCCTCTTCCCCGCCCTTCCCTACAACGCAAAAAGCCCCTAGAACGATTTCCGTTCTAGGGGGCTTCATCAGATATTTCGGCTTCGTACTCGAAGGCTCAGGCAATCTTTACGCAAACAGGCCGTAGATGCTGATATTGGCCTTGGCGTAGAGGCCGTTGGCGTACTCGGTCCACTTGGAGCTGGCGCTCGAAGCCTGCGAGGAATACTGCTGGTAGGCGGTGTAATAGGCGGTCATGGCCTGCTTATAGGTAGCGCTATCGGCCGTAAAGGCATCGTCAGCGAAGGCCTTGGCATAGGTGCTATCGGCGTCCTTCCAAGTGCCCTTCTCGCTATCCCACTCGTCGCCGGCAAGGTTGATGATGTAGTCGGCGTAGTCCTTGCTCGCGGTCTCCTCGTTGCCGTCAGCAGGCTCGGTCGGGGCGGTCGGCATGCTTGCGGAGCTATCGCCAACCTTCTTCTTGTAGAGCTTCTGCAGCGTCGCGGACTGGCGGACGATCTGCTTGGCCTGATCCTTGGACACGCCATACTGCGTGGCCATGGTCTTGTAGTCGGAGGTGCCGATGGAATCCTCGGCGTACTGCTTCATTTCCTTGGAAGAGACGGTAATGCCCTCGTCCTCGGCAGCGTCCAGCAGAATCTGGTTGCGCACGTAGGACAGGATAACGTCGGCAGACGGAGCGGTGTAGTTGCCGTCATCGTCCTTGACGGTGTCGAGGCTGTACTGGCTCTCGATGGCCTCACGCGCGGTGATGTCGCTCTTCTTGCCGTTGTAGCCATAGCTTGCCACGGTCGAATCGAGCTGGTCCTCGGTGAGGGTCGCCGAGCCGACGCCTTTGCCGCCAAAACCACCGTTGCCGATAAAGAAGCCGACCACGGCAGCAATCACGACGGCGACCACAAAGGCGGCAATCATCGTCTTCTTGTGCTTGCAAGCGTGGTCGTCCACGTCGGAGTCGTCGTCCTCGTCCTGTTCCTCGGGCATCAGATTCTCGTCAGCGGCATCCGCGGCAATCTGAGCCTCCAGTCGGGCGTCCTCCTCCTTGGCCGTCGTACCGGCGGCAATGTGCTCGGCAGACGTACCGGCGACTAGATCGATCTTCTCGTTCTCGTCACCGTCGGGGCCTTCGCCGCGCTCGATGATCTGGATGCCGTCGATCTCGTCCTTCTCGTCCTTCTTTTGAATCAGACCCATATCAGCTACTCCTTGTTAGGAAACATAGTCCTCAATAGAATACGCCCGACAGAGCGCCGGGCGTATTGATTCTTAGGTTATACGCAAACACTTAAGTACTATTTAGGCGTTTGCAGTGTGCATACCTTAGGCCAGGTGCGCGATAACGGCATCGGCAAAGGTCTGCGTGCCCACAGCGCCCTCGACGGAGCCGGTCTGGGCATGACGCACGTCACCGGTAACCTGCTCGCCCTCGTCGAGCGTGGCAGATACGGCGGCACGAATGCGATTGGCAGCGTCGTTCTCGCCCAGGTGATCGAGCATCATCGCAGCAGAGAGGATCTCGGCCGTGGGGTTGGCGATATCCTTGCCCGCGATATCGGGCGCGGAGCCGTGCGTTGCCTCGAAGATGGCGCAGTCGGCACCGATGTTGGAGCCGGGAGCCATGCCCAGACCGCCCACCAGGCCGGCGCACAGGTCGCTCACGATGTCGCCGTACAGGTTGGGCAGCACCAGGACATCGAAGTCGTTGGGGTTCTGGACCAGGCCCATGCAGGTGGCGTCGACAATCTTGTCGTTGAACTCGATATCGGGATAGTTGGCGGCCACCTCGCGCGCCACGCGCAGGAAAAGGCCGTCGGTCGCCTTCATGATGTTGGCCGTGTGCACGGCCGTCACCTTTTTGCGGCCGCAGCGGCGGGCATACTCAAAGGCATACTCCACAATACGGCGGCTCTTGGCGATAGAGATGGGCTTGATCGAGATCGCGGAATCCGCGGCGAAGGCCTTCTGACCCGAGCGCTCGACAAGCTGCGAGAGCTCCTCGACCTCGGCAGCGCCCTCATCGAACTCGATGCCGGCGTAGAGGTCCTCGGTGTTCTCGCGCACGATAACCAGGTCGACATCGCGGAAGCGCGAGCCGTCGCCCGGCTGCGACAGGCAGGGGCGCACGCAGGCGTACAGGTCGAAGTGCTTGCGCAGGGCCACGTTAACGCTGCGGAAACCCGTGCCGACCGGTGTGGTGATGGGACCCTTGATGGCAACCTTGGTCTCGGCGACCGCATCGAGCACGTGCTGGGGCAGCGGCGTGCCAAACTCGTCCATGACGCCGGCGCCGGCCTCCTGGACGTTCCAGTTGATCTGGACACCGGTGGCCTCGACCACGCGGCGCATGGCCTGCGTAATCTCGGGACCGATACCGTCACCGGGAATCAGGACTACATCGTGCGCCATAATCTGTTACTCCTCGTTTTCGGCGTCGTCAGATTTTTTAACGCTAGCACGCTTCTTCTTTTTGGAGAGATCAAGGTCAAAGCGTTTAACAAGCATTTCGCAAATCTCGCTCGAACGGGCTTTGAGATAGCTGCCCTTGCCGTTCTCGGCGTCGAACTTAAGGCGCAGCGCGAGCTTCTCGGCGACCTCGGCGTCAATCTCGCCCTGGCCAAACTCGTACAGGCAACCGAGCATGTCGCGATACTCGAGGTCGCCGTGGTAGCACTGGATGGCCTCGTCCAGGATGGGCCAAGCCTCGCGCGAACGCTCGACGCTCGTGGCGCCCCACACGCACAGCAGGCGGAAGGCAGCATAGCGCAGCGTGGAGGAGATCTCGTCGAACAGTGCGGTCTCGGCACCCTCAAAGGCATCGCCCAGCTGCTCGGGGCAGGTGGTGGCGAGCGCCGTCAGGGCATCGAGGGCCTCCCAGCGGGTCTGAGCCTCGGGGCGGTCGAGCGCCTCGATCAGCGCGGGCACGCAGGGCACGACGCGCTGCGGATCGCGCTCGGCAAGCAGGTGCAGCACGCGGGCGGCAAACTGACGGATGCGGCGCGTGGGGCAGCCGAGCTCCTGGACCAGGCGGTCGACGGCGTTCTCGTTCTCCTCTGCCAGCTGGAGCTGTGCCAGCTCCTCGTCGGTGAGCTGTTCGTCTTTGTTTTCTGCCATAGTTACCTCTTTTTACTATTTCTTAGCGTGCTTGTCAGCACCCTTGCTGTCATCGGTGACCGAGATGAGCTGTCGGTCGGCCGCGCCATTGCGACGCGCACGGCGGCGCTCCTCGGCATCGCCCGCGTCGGCGGCGGCGCGGTGAGCCTTGTTAACGTTAAAGACCTCGTCGTGTTTGCGCCACGGACCGACGGACTCGCCAAAGCTCATCTTAAGGCCGGCGATAAAGCCGCCGAGCCAGCCGATCGGCGCAAACTGCACCAGCGGGAACAGCGAGAACACCCAGGTCAGCAGGATGACTGCCGCCGCTCCCGCAAAGTTGGCAATCCAGTAGTCGCGCTTGGTGATGACGCGCTTTTCGCACGCCCACTGGCCGCACAAAAAGCCAATGTAGATCGCGAAGAGAAAGAGCACCAGCGCAAGCACCACGAACGTCCAGCTCATGGGCGCTACTCCCCGTGATGGTGGCCGCAGCAGCACTCGTGGCCATCATCATGGCCGTGGCCGCCGCAGCACTCGTGGTCCTCGCCATGGTGGTGGCCGCAACCGCACTCATGGTCGTCGCCGTGCTCGCCGCAACCGCAGCCGTCCTCGTGAGCACCGTGCTCTTCGGGACGATACTGCGACCAGTCCAGACCGGCGGCGATGGCGTCGGCCTCCTCCTTATAGAGGACCGTGATGGCCTGGGTGCCCAGCTTGGCACCACCGATGGCATCGAGCATGTCGTAGAGCGTAAAGGCCACGTCGGCGCCGGGCAGCGCAAGCTCGCGATCGTCGGCATAGGCGAGCGCCAAGCGCAGGTCCTTGATGAAGTGCTCGACCATAAAGCCGGGCTTGTAGTCGCCGTCGAGCGCCTTGGGCGCCAGGCTCTCCATGGCGCCGGACTTACCGGTGCCGCCCAGGATCATCTGGCGGGTCTTCTCCAGGTCAAGGCCGCTCAGCTCGGCAAATGCCATGGCGTCTGCCATGCCGACCATGCAGGCGCCCAGCGACACCTGGTTGGCGAGCTTGGCAGCCTGGCCCTTGCCGGCGCCGTCGAAGCAGCAGATGGTTGCCGCAAAGGTAGAAAGGATGTCGCGGACCGACGCGATGTCGTTCTCGGTAGCGCCCACGATAGCCGTAAGCGTGCCGGCGATAGCACCCGACTCGCCGCCGGTAACGGGGCAGTCAAACGCCATGCGACCGGAAACCTGGGCGGCCTCGGCAATGTCGCGCGCCAGCTCGGGCGAGCTCGTGGTGAGGTCGATCAGGACCGCGCCGGGCTTAGTGCACGCGAGCAGGCCGTCGCCCGCCAGGTAGAGCTCCTCGACCTCGGAGGGATAGCCCACCATGGTAAAGACGACATCGGCGTTAGCCACGGCATCGGCCGGCGTATCGGCCCAAGCGGCACCGCGCTCGATAAGCGCGGCAGCCTTGGACTTGGTGCGGTTGTTGACCGTGACGGGATAGCCGGCATCCAGGATGTGACCGGCGATGGGGGCACCCATGATTCCGGTGCCGATAAATGCGACAGAGAGCTTGTTTGCCATGAAACCTTTCCTTTTGGGTTGGTTGTTACCAGGTTGAATACTCGGTGCCAGCGCTTGGGCAGTGAGTTGGGGTCGATTACGGCCGCGTTACTTGCCTACTGACCGCGCACGCGACGGGCGATGCGGTCGGAAAGCGACGCCTTGTCGGCGCGGTTCTTACCCCAAAACGCGCAGGCCACCATGCCGGGGCCCACGTGCGAGCCAATGGTGGGACCCACGGAGCTGCGAATGATCGTGACGTCGGCGCAGCCCTCCTCCTTGCGGATGGCGGCTTCGAGCCAGTCGCCGTCCTTTTCGGCATCGGCCGTCATGATGGCGATGGGCATGGTGCGGTCGGGCACGTAGTTCTCGCGGAACGACTTGAGAATGGACTTGAGCGCCTTCTTGCGGCCGCGGTTGACGCCGATCAGCGACAGCGAGCCGGCAAGGTCGTAGGAGAGCTCGGGCTTGACATCGAGCTTTGCCGTGAGCTGCGCTGCCGCGGGCGGAATGCGGCCGCCGGCAGCCAGTGCGTCGAAGCTCTCGAGCGTAAAGTAGCCGTGGACGTAGGTCTTTGCCTCGTTTGCCCAATCGACCAGCTGCTTGGCGGTCAGTCCCGCCGAACGCTGGCGCACGGCCTCGAGCGCCAAGAGCGCGCCGGTCGCGCAGGGCAGAGCGTTGTCGACCACGTACAGCTCAAAGTTGGGATACTCGGCGCGCACGGCATCCGCCGCCTGGCACGCGGAGTTGTAGCTCGACGACAGCGCCGAGGTAAAGCACAGGTAGACCGTGGGCGTGCCCTCTTTGGCGCACTCGGTAAAGAACTCGATATAGCGACCGAGCGACACAGCCGAGGTGGACACGCGGGCACCGGCGCGCATGCGGTCGTAGAACTCCTTGGGTGTGATGCTCGACCAGATGTCATCCGTGCGCTCCTCGCCATCGATAATGAAGGGGAAGCCCAAGATATCGACATCGAGGTTCGCGGCGACCTCGGGGCTAAAGTCGCAGCAGGTATCGACGACGATGCGGCAACGGTTCGAATGACCGGCGGATGCGGCCTTGTCCATCAAAGCGACTCCTTACGTAAAAAGGCGGCCACCCGCATGGGATGGCCGCCAACCGTTAACTCATGCAAGTTAACGTATTTTACTCGTCAAGTGTTTCGATGCGGGGCTTGATGATGCCATATCCACCATTCTTACGGTGATACACCACATTGATAAGGCCGGTCGTCGCGTTCTCGAACACGTAGAAGTCGTGACCCAGCAGATCTGTCTGCACCAGCGCCTGTTCCTCAGTCATCGGGGTGACGTCGATAACCTTCTCGCGGACGAGCAGGTCGTCCTCTTCCTCGGGCAGCAGCAGGTCGGCCAGATCCTCAACGCGCTCGACCGGTGCGACATCCGCGGCGCTGGCACCGCCCTGGCGGTTGTCCACGACCTTGGTCTTGAACTTGCGCAGCTGGCGGGTGACCTTATCGGCGGAGAGGTCGATGGCGGCGTACATATCCGCACCGTGCTCGGCAACGCGAATCACCGAACCGCGGGCACGAACCGTAACCTCGACGATTGCCGGGTTGGGGTTCGAGGGGTTCTTCTCATAGCGAAGTACAACGTCGACCGTCATGGGCTCGATATCGAAAACCTTGAGCGCCTCGCCGATCTTCTCATCCACATGCGCACGCAGAGCATCGGTTACCGTCGTCTTGCGTCCAGAAACCTTGATATCCATACGTGGCTCCAATCTGCCTCGGGGACTTACTGTACTGGCTATGTACCCATTGCCGTGCATTTAATCACGCGGATTCCTAAAGACCCGAATAACGATTGCTTGGTACCGCATACCGAAGTCTCGCACTTTTCTGTGGCAAAGTGCGCTATAGGAGGGCGACGGCGACTTTGTATTTGGTCCCGAAAATTGGCTTTGACCTGCTGGTTTTATTGTGATGAAAAAGCCGGGCTCCCCCATCGGGGAAGCCCGGCAGTGCGTGTTGAAACCGTGAAGAGGCATCTCTCCTAGCGCATAGGAGACGCCACCCCTAGCAATAACTAGCTATTGAGCTTGTTAATGTCGTCGTCGGTGATAGTGCCCTCCTGGCTGGACGATTTATCCTCGGAGGTTGTACCCTCGCTGCTCGAATCGGAGGATGCAGACTCGCTGGATCCGGTGTCGGTCGGCTGCACGTCGGCGCCCGAGACCGTCTTGGTGGTGAGGTCATAGGGCATCGTGCCGTACCAGATGGAGTGGACCGCCTCGAGCGTGCCATCGACCGTGATGCCATCGAGGGCATCGCTCGCGGCACGGCACAGCTCATCGTTAGAGCTTAGGCCTGCGACGCCAAGCGTGGAGGGCGCCTCGAGCGTACCGACATAGGAGATCTGGCTCATCAGACGCGCGAGGTAGCCACCAGCCGTGGAATCACAGATCACGTAATCGACCTCGCCCGACTCGAGCGCCTCAAAGCACTCATTGATGTTGGAGAAGGTCTTTTGGTTGGCGGTGATGCTTTGCTTGGCGAGCGCCTCCTGCGAGGCCGAGGAGGTCTGAACGCCCAGGGTAGCGGTGTTAAGCGTTTCGGTGGAAACGCTCAGCGACTCGCCGTCACTGCTCTTGCCGAATACGGCGGGGGCGTCGTACAGACAGGTGCCAAGTGAGCTGATATCGCCGTCCGTAGACCTGGCGTCGCCAATAAAGATGTCGGCCTTTTTATCGCTGAGCGCGGAATCGGCCGAGGACGCATCGACAAAGGCGACTTTGAGACCCATGCGGCATGCAAGGGCACGAGCGGCATCGACCGCATAGCCCGTGAGGTTTCCGTCGGCATCCTGCATGGCTTGCGGGGCATCGGACGTATCGAGGGCGACCGTCAGGGTTCCCGGCGTGACCAGGGCATTGTCCGATACCGTGGGGGTAACGGTCTCGCGCTCGATCTGGTCGATCGTGGGCGTCGTGAACGTGGACAGTGGATTGAACGCGCATCCGCTCAGGCCCAAAACGGCAATGACCGCCGCGGTCCCAGCACCCAACCGAGCCGCATGCATCAAGCTGCCCCTCACCATGTCCACTACCCTGCCTTCTGTGTCGTATACGATCCGTGCCCCGCACGGAATATCGGGTTGTTCCCACCAGCTGACCTGGTATTTGACCCCACACTTGCGCACCGGGGCGTTTGCTCGGGAGGCCGCAGCCACCTTCACGACTGGCCCGCTCGCCCGCGAGGCGGTATTGCCCCAAAGAAAGTAGAACGGACGGTGCGGCTTACATCTAGGACGCGCCATGATCGCGCCGCGCGCACGCGGTCGCTTACGTGGATCCCTTTGACCGCGTCTGTCTTGGACTAGGATGGACATTTCGTCCGTCCGCAACCACAGCCTGGCAGGAACGTAGCGCATTATAGCTAAGTTCAAGCTAAAGTTTAAGGTTAGGGGCGTCATTCGCACCGTGAGCACAGATTTTGCAGGTCGGAGCGGACCATTCGTGCCCCCATGAAGCCCGGAGCTCCCCTACGGGGAGCTCCGGGGTACCCGTCTCAGGGTGCCGTGGCCAAAAAATAGCAAATATGAGTACTGTTACCAATTTAGTAGCAGATATTTTTGGCCTCTCGGACAGATTTTGCGCTCAGTGTCGCCAACCTGATGCTTAGTTATTCTACATTTGTTTATTATCTTCTTACTTTACGACGCCTCCGAGTCCTAAATTCTTTGATTTTGCTGTTACTGATTTAGTGACAGTACTCATATTTGCCATTTTTTGGCCAGGGCATATGAATAACCCCCTATTTTTGACGCGAATTATACCGGCTTAAGCCCAAAACACGCCCGCAGCGTGTTAAGCAACGCCTCTTGCTTCTTCCTGCGGGCATCGACACGATTCCGGTACCGCTTTCGCATACGCTGGTGGATGCGCCATGCGAGCGCTTCCATCGCTTCCATGTCGCAGAGCATTTCGTTGTTGACCGTCGCGACCTCGATTCCCATAGTAATCAAGCCCGTGTTGCGTTTTTCATCATGGACACGTCCCCTTCGAGAGGAATGACCCAGCTCACCGTTGTATTCCAGGTCAAACCGGGCTGTTTCCTGGTACGCATCGCAAACTGCATACGGCATCCCCGAGATTGCCTGCGCGCGGTCATCGAACTCGATCTTGTAGTCGGTCTTAAAGGGACCGCAGGCAAATCCGCCATAGGAAAACGGAAGCGAAAACATGGCAAGCATGATGCACTCCATGGGTGAGCGCAGGTTTTCTGACAGGTAGGGACACAGGCGTAGCAGTTGTTTGGCCGCACTCCCCTTGCATGCCGCAAGGTAATCTGCCAGGCGATCGGGCGTCAGCACCGGCTCGACTTCAAAGTAGCCCACGTCTGCCGGTTGATCCTTGTCCTTTGCAAGTCTATTCGCAACAGGCGAGGTGTAGGGAGGCAGATACTTCCCGCGGTCACTCAGCGAAATCTTAGAGCACAGCTCCTGGGCCAGGGCAAACCCCTGGATACAGCCGACCTCGCGGGCGACGGCAACACAAAGGGCCTCGGGAGATAGGCTGTACACCCCCGGTTCTACCTCTAAAATCGAGCCGGCGGGCAACCCGGAACACACGGACCAGCCCACGTCAGGCATGCGGCGGCGCTGCGCCGCAGATCCCACCAGCAAGCACAGATCTTCTTGCACCTCGCCGCTTTTGGCTCCAATTCGCACCAGGTCGGGAAGATAGATATCCTCAGTCGAAGGCGATGACGTACACAGCACGCGGCGCTCTTCATCGGGATTGAGGTCCTTCCAGCCGATGTAGCCCATCTGCCGGCGCTCGGCTCGAATCATGCGCAACGCCGAGGCACCCGTCAGGATCACGGAAGCCGCTAGCTGCTCTTTTGTCGGTTTGTTGCACTGCCTGATTGTTACCGCCACATGAATCACCCCTACCAAACGCGTGCGATAGCGAGGCCATCAACGGCCGCGGCACCGGCGCGCTTGAGTTCCGCCGAAGCCGCCGCCATCGTCGCACCCGTGGTGATAACGTCGTCGATAAGCAGCAGGCGGCGGCCCCGCACGTCCTCAACAGTCTCGTACATGCCTCGGGCGCGTTCACGGCGTTCTTCACGACCGAGTTCACGCTGGTCGCCATGGCCGTACTTAACGAGGGCGTCGAGCAGCGGAACACCCGACAGCTCGCAAAATGGGCGCGCGATGGCTTCCATATGATCGAAGCCGCGTCGCCGAAACGCCGCCGACGTCGCGGGCACAAACATCACTGCATCGGCGCCGGACAACACACCGCCTAAGCGTTCGGGTGCCGCGACCTGGGCATGTAAGGCGGTGTCGTATAGCAGCTCTGCCAGATACGGTGCCAGGCGTCGCTCGCCCGCGTCTTTGTACGCTTTAATGATCCGCGGCAGCGGATGCGTGTAAACGGCACATGCCAGGCACCGGTCGAGCGCTTCGGCCATCGCCGAAGACGTACCCTCGACCGAGCACTCGGTGCACAGTAAGTCTCCAAACGGGGCACCACATCGAGTACAGCTATGCCGTGGGTCGATGAGCGCAAGCGCCGCCAAGCAGTCTTGACAAATAAGCGCGCCGGAGCGCTCGCAGCCGGCGCATCGCGTGGGCGACAACGCCTCAAGCGCCTCGTGCGCCGCCCGCTCGGCAAACGGTAGCAATTCGTCCGCAAACGGTAGGGCACCGGCACCCTGCAGACAGCTCAATATGTTCAGATGGCTCTTCAAGACACAACCCTCCCTACGTTCGGTCGCAGGGAGGGTTGTTGATTCGGCGCTATGATACCCCGATGCGCTCGGGGCAAGGCGGGCTAAATCCGCTCGCGGGCGTTATTCGCCGGCGGGCGGTTGTGGTGCGGACGAAGACGGGGTCGAGCCCTCGCCACCATCCTGGCGCGGCTTGCGGGAACGGCGACGGCGACGGCGCTTTTGACCCTGGTCGGCCGAGCCCTCGCCACCGCGATCCTCGCGCGGCTCGCGCTCGTCGCGAGCGGCGCCACGCGAAGCCTTGGCAGCCGCTCCCCCGCCATCTCCGGGACGACGGCGCGTGACCTTGACCTCGCCATCCGAGACCTGATCGGCCACGGAGGGCACTGAGGGCTTCTGTTGCGCGCCCGAGGAATGGCGACGGCGCGGACGCGGCGCGCGCTCCTCCTCGCCACGTGACTTGCCACCCTTGTCGGCAGGCGCATCGGAACCCGAACCACCCTTGGGGGCGGCACCAGCCTCGCGAGCGGCTGCGGCGCGGAAGGCGTCCTCGCGCTCCTCGCTCGACAGATGACGGCGGCGGCGACGTGTGGGATTCATGCCACCGCCGCGGTTTTGCTGCTGAGGCTGCTGAGCCTCGCGCTCGCGGGAAGCGTTCTTGCCTGCGGGAGCGGCCTCGCCGGCATCGCCCGAACCCGAGCGCTTGCGACGACGACGGCCACCGGCGGCCTCCTCGGCCTCGGGTGCCTCGACCTTACCACGGCCCTTTCCGCGGCCACGGCCCTCGCCCTGGCTCTGAGCAGCGCGAGCATCGGAATCGGCATCGCGACGACGGCGCTTGGGCATCGACGTGCCGGCAAGACGGTCGGCGCTCGACAGGCCATCGCCCACGTCGACGCCGTTCTCGCGGTCGAGCTCCATGAGCGCCAGGCGCATCTCGGGCGACTCGATGCGCTCGAGCACGTCACGCGTCACGCAGTCGGGGCGGCAGTTGCAGCCCTGCTCGGCAGCCTTCTTTTTGCAGCTCTCCGAGCACGTCATATCGGCTAGGTTGACCTTAAAGACCTTGCCGTTCTCCAGGCGCAGCACCAGCTGCTCACGCGGCGTGTCATACTCCTGAATACGCGCCTTGCCGAGCGGCGTATCGATGAGCGTCTTCTTTTTGGGCGCACGGCTCTTAAAGTCCTTGTACGCCTCGAACTCATAGCGCAGGCAGCACATCAGGCGGCCGCAAACGCCGCTGATCTTGGACGAGTTGAGCGGTAGGTCCTGCTCTTTTGCCATGCGGATCGAGACGGGCTCAAACTGTCCGCCAAAGCGCGTGCAGCAGAGCTCCTGTCCGCACTGGGCATAGCCGCCCACCAGGCGGGTCTCGTCACGCACGCCGATCTGGCGCATATCGACGCGAATGTGCAGCGTCGAGGACAGATCCTTGACGAGCTGGCGAAAATCGACGCGCTCCTCGGCCGCAAAGTAGAACACGGCCTTCTCGCCGCCAAACAGGTACTCGACGCCGACCGGCTTCATCTCGAGGTCGAGCTCCTTGACCAGGCGGCGGAAGTCGACCATGGCCTCGTCGCCCTGGATGGCCAGGTCGTCGGCAAGCTGTAGGTCGATGTCGCTCGCCACGCGTAGCACGGGCTTGAGCGGCTGACCGATCTCGTCTTGCGGCACCTCAAAGGGATCGGCCGTGACCAGGCCGATCTCGGTTCCGCGCTCGGTGGAGCAAATGGCATAATCGGCCTCGAGGATATCCAAATCCTGCGGATCGAACCACAGGTCGCGCGAGGCGTAGGTAAACTTAACGGGTACGACTAACGGCATTTCAGTGCCTTCCTGATATCGAACAGCATGACCTCGATGGCCAGCTGGGGAGTAACGTTTCTGGCGATGTTGCGCTCGGCGGTCGCGACTGCCTCGAGCGCCCGGGTGGCACCCGCAACATTGGTCGCGGCGGCAAGCCGACCGATCGTGTCGCGCACGTCTTCGTTCACCACGTCGGCTGCCTCGTCCTGAAGCGTCAGCAGCACGTCGCGCATGAGCGTCCGCGCGCTCGCCAGCGCTTCCATGATACCCGAACGCTCGCGCGCGTTGAGTTCGCGCTTGTTGCGGTCCTCAAGCTGCTTCAATGCTCCACGCGACAGGTAATCGGCGTTTTGCTCGAGCACCTTTTCCTGCGTGGACTTGACCTCGGCGAGCGGCGCCTTAACGGCGACGATGAGCGACTTGGCGCGGCTGAGCACGTCGGCCTCGTCGGCGGCGATAAGCGAATCGATGGCGCGAACCATCTGACGGCGGGCGTCCTGGCGCTCGGCGCTCTTGAGGAACTCGATGCCACGCGTGGGGCTTCCCGCTACGGCGACGGCCATGCGGCAACGCGCAGGGTCCTGACCGGTGGCGCGGCTCACGGCCTGCGCGGCGACGGCGGGCGATACCAGCCGAAACGGCACGCACTGGCAGCGGCTCACGATGGTGGGCAACATCACGTCTGCCGAGGTGCCCAGCAGGATGAACATAACGCCCTCGGGCGGCTCCTCGAGTGTTTTGAGCAGTGCGTTGGCGGTGTTGGCGCGCAGTTGCTCGGCACGGTCGATGATGTAGACCTTGGCCTTGGCACGGATGGGCGCCAGAGGCACGTCATCGAGCAGCTCGCGGGTCTGGGCGATGAGGTAGCCCGTGGCGCTCTCGGGCGTGTAATAGTGCACGTCGGGGTGCGTATGGCGGGCGACGCGCACGCAGCTATCGCATGAGCCGCAGCCATCCTGCTCGCACAGGAAGGCTTGGGCGAGCGCCCACGCGGCGTCGAGCTTGCCCGCGCCGGGCGCGCCCAAAAACAGGTAGGCGTGCGATGCGCGACCGCTGGCGACGGCGTTGGTCAAAAAGTCGCGCACGCGCTCTTGGGTGTCGAGCTTGGCCAGCAGGCTTGCCTGAGCGGGGGCCATGTTACTCGGCCTCCTGGGCAAGCGCGGCGGTGACGGCGTCCTGGGAAATATCGAGGCCGTAGGCGCGAACCTGCTCGACCGTCTTCTCGAAGACTTCCTCGATGGTCGCGGTCGCGTCGATGAGCTTTACGCGGTTTGGTTCCTCGGCGGCAATGGCGCAAAATCCCTGGTAGACGTGCTCTTGGAAGGCCATGCCCTTGGCCTCCATGCGGTCGGCCGCACCGCGGTCGGCCATGCGCAGCGCCGCCTGCTCGGGCGTGATGTGATAGACGAGCGTGAGCGCCGGGTGCGTACCCGCGACGGCCAGGTTGTTGGCGTCGCGTACTATCTGGCGATCGAGGCCATCGGCAAACGCCTGGTAGCAGGTCGTGGAATCGTAGAAGCGATCGCACAGGACCACCTTACCGACAGCAAGGGCGGGCACGATGACCTCGTGCACCAACTGAGCGCGCGCCGCCTCGTAGAGCAACAACTCGCAGGTGTCGCCCATCGCTGTATTGGCGGGGTCGAGCAGCAGAGCACGGATCTTTTCGCTGATGGCGGTACCGCCCGGCTCGCGCAGGCTCACAACCTGGTAGCCAGCGAGTTCAAGAGCGCGGGCAAGCAGGCGCGCCTGCGTGGACTTGCCGGCGCCATCGACGCCCTCGAGCGTGATAAAGCTATGTTGAGCGGGCTCAAAAGCCATGGGCGCAGCCCCTTCCTACAAGGCGCGTAAATGCAGATATATATCAACCAAGCCATGATACCCCAGTGCTCGGTGCGTCCCCAATGGCTAAAGGTGCCTTTCCAAAGTTGCGGTGAAATAGGGACTGATTGAAGCTCTGAGACCGCCAAACAGTCCCTATTTCACCGCAACTTATGAAGGGGAATTTTGGACGATGGGTATAATCGTCGTATTGCATTGAAATGTGGCGAAAGGAGTGGCAATGTCTCGGTATTGCGCCTCGTGCGGCAAGCTTCTTGCAGATAATGCCAAGTTCTGCACCTCGTGCGGTGCACCCGTTGAGCAAACAGCCGCGAGCGATAGCCAGCCCGCTTTTGAGCAGACCGGTTCCCTCGATACTCCGCAAGCCAAGGCGGACGACCCCCTCGCCTATCGCCCCGACCCCGCCGCAAGCCCCGCGGCCGTCGAGACCACGCAGCGCATACCCGTCGCGAGCGGCTCGCCCCAACAGCAGCCGGCTCCCGCATACGCGCCCGCTTCGCCACAGACCCCCGCTCCCAAAAAGAGCGGCGCCGGGCCGCTTATCGCCGTTATCGTTGTGCTGGTGGCGATCATCATCGCCCTGGTCGTTTTCTTTGTGATCAAGCCTTTCGACAACGCCGCCACGCAGACGACTGCCGAGGTAGCTAAGCTGCACCATGACGTCGACGACGATGACCTAAAGCCTCTCGGCGATCCCAACAGCCTGTACGACGATGATGACGATGACGACGAGGATGGCGGCGAAGCAACGCTCTCCGAGCAGAACCTCTACCGTCGTCTGAGCGAATACTACGACTTGCTCGAAGACCTCGACAACTACGTCCGTGGCTGCGCGCAGAACTTCAACGGCAGCTATCTGGAAGAGGATCGAACCACCCGTCAAAATCTCGCCGACGTCGCCGAGCGCACGGAGGACACCATCGAGCAGTATTACGACATCGTCGAGGACCTGGACGTCCCGACGAGCTCCAAGAACTACAGCTCCTGGAAGGACATCATCGCCCTGTACGACGACCTGGATCACCGCATTGACGCAATCTGTGATGCCTGGGAGATCAGCCTGAAATACGCCAAGCCCGCGGACCATAAGGACGAGATTGTGGCACCGCTGTCGCGCGACAACGTGGCGGGCACCAATGACAACAAGTACCGCCTAGACTTTGAGGAGCGCTATCCCGGCGCCAAGCCTGTCGAGGTGAAGTAATCCCAACAACTGATCAAAACTTGCGGTGAAATAGGGATTGATTAGGCCTTTTGCCAGCAAAAACAGTCCCTATTTCACCGCAACTTAGAAGTGGGGCCGGGTGCGCATTTGCATTTGCACGCCCGGCCCCGCCGTGTCTATATGTGCTCGGCTACTTATCAGCAGTGGTCTTCTTGGCAGTCGACTTCTTCGCGGTCGTCTTCTTAGCCGTCGTCTTCTTGGCGGTCGAAGTTTTCTTTGCCGCCGTCGTCTTCTTGGCCGTGCTCGCCTTGGTCGTGGTCTTGCGACCGCGGGCGGGCTTCTTCTCCTTGGTCGGGCAGTCCATGTTCACGCAGATGCGCCACGGGCCGCGCGCCGTGTTGACCACCACGATGGGGGCGCCGCACTCGGGGCAGGTCTCGCCCGTCGCCTCGAGCTTGCCGCGCGCCGGCAGCGGATAGCTCACGCCGCAGTCATCGTAGTTGGTGCAGCGAATAAAGCGCTTGCCGCTTTTTTCGCTCTTGTGCGCGATCAGATCGCCATGGCGTCCGGCCTCGGCACACACCTTGCACTCGCCCACCTTAAGGTCAGGCTCGTAGTTGGTGGGACACGTGGGGTTCACGCAAATCTCGAAGGCCTTCTGGCGGAACGGCTGGCACTTAATGCGCGGCGCACCGCACTCGGGGCACACGGCCGCCTCGCCCTCGAGCGGGCTCACCTTGACGCCGCTCGGCACCGGATAGGTCACGTCGCAGTCGGGCCAGCCCATGCAGCCGATAAAGCTGCCGCGGGTCTTGGCGCTCGCCTTCATAACCAGGTCCTTGCCGCACTTGGGGCAGGCGCCCACGCGCGCATCGGCCGTGACGGCATCGCTGATGGCGTCGCCCAGCTCCTGCGTGTGCTTGAGCAACTCGTCGAGCACGCCGGCCAGCAGCGCGCGCGAATGCGTCACGACATGCTCTTCGGTATCCTCGCCGCGCTCCACACGGGTCATATCGCCATCGAGCTCGCTGGTCATATCGGGGCTCGTGATGCGCGGGGCAAACTGCGTCAGCGCGTCAATGATGGCGATGCCCAGCTGGCTCGGCTCAACGGGATCATTTTTGAGGTAGCGCACGGCATACAGGCGCTCGATGATGCTCGCACGCGTGGACTTGGTACCCAGGCCGCGCTTCTCCATCTCCTGCACGAGTTTGCCCTGGCTGTAGCGCGCGGGCGGCTCGGTCTGCTTGGCCTCGAGCTTAATGTCGAACACGTCGACCGTATCGCCCTGCTCCAGCGGCGGCATCTGCTCGTCGCGCTTAAGGCCGTACGGATAGGCCTCGCGGAAGCCAGGGGTCACGAGCACGTCGCCCGAGACCACGAACGGCTCGCCGTTGACGTCGAGCTCGAGCTTGGTGTTCTCGATGGTCGCGGGACCCATAAGCGTTGCCAGGAAGCGACGGGCGATGAGGTCGTAGAGCTTGCGCTGGCCGCCGTCGAGCGTGGATGGGTCGCCCTCGCCCGTGGGATAGATAGGCGGGTGGTCGGTGGTCTCGACCTTGCCGCGCGTGGGCTTCATAGGACCGGCAAGCACCTTTTTGCACACGGGCGCCAGCGCCGGGTTGATCTTTGCCAGGTCGCTCACCACGGCGCCCAGATCGAGCGTCGCAGGGTACACGGTATTGTCGACACGCGGGTAGCTGATGAGACCGGCCATGTAGAGGGACTCGGCGATGCGCATGGTACGCGCAGGCGAGATACCCTCGGCTGCGGCGGCAGCCTGCAGCGAGGTGGTCGCAAACGGCGTGGGCGGCTGCTGCTTGCGCGAGCGCTTGGTCACCGCGGCGACGGTTGCCGTCTTGGCACCGTCAACGTGACCGTACGCCGTCTCAGCAGCATCCTTGTCGGTAAAGCGCGCCGTCTTGTGCGCGATCTTAAAGCGATCGTCCTCGGCAGCGCCTTGCGCGGCGCCCATGCCGCGAATCTGCCAATAGTCCTCGGGCACAAACGCCATGCGCTCGCGTTCGCGCTCGACCACCAGGGCAAGCGTCGGCGTCTGCACGCGGCCGGCGGAACGCACGTTGCCAAAGCCGCCAAACTTGGCGAGCGTCAGGTAGCGCGTGAGCACCGCACCCCAAATGAGGTCGATGTGCTGACGGCTCTCGCCGGCGTCGGCCAGGTTCTGGTCGAGCGTGACGAGATTATCGAAGGCCTGCGTGATCTCGGCCTTGGTAAACGAAGAATACTGGGCGCGGGCGACCGGCAAGTCGGGCGCCACCTCGCGCACCTTGTTGAGGGCGTCCGAACCGATCAGCTCGCCCTCGCGATCGAAGTCCGTGGCGATGATGACGCTGTCGGACTTTTTGGCGAGGTTCTTAAGCGAGCGGATGAGTTCCTTCTCGGCCGGCAGCTTAATGACGGGTGCCCAGGTGAGATACGGCAGACTCTCGAGCTTCCAGCCCTTGATGGAGATGCCGTCGGCAAGAAACGGCTTGCGTTTGGTGTCGTAGGGCGGGCGTGCCAGGCCATCGGGTATGTCGGCCGGTAGCATCTCGCCGTCCTCGGTAACCGAATACCAGCCCAGCTTTTTATCGAACAGCACGCTGTCGCAAAAATCGGGCGCAAGGATGTGACCGGCAAGACCGATCGTCACGCACTCCTCGCCCTTCCACTCAAAACGGTAGATTGCGGTGTTGTACACCTTGTCCTTTTTGGGTTTGCCCGTGGACAGACGCTCGGCAATCTGACGCGCGGCGTCGTTTTTCTCTGCGATGATGAGCTTCAAAAGAGGCTCCTATCTCGTGTCTCTGCGGCTACGCCCGCCCGTATGGCGGCCGATTTACGCCCTTGCTTGCTCGATCTGCCCGATGAGCCAATCGCACCAGGCATCCATGCCCTCGCCCTTGCGCGCGCTCACGGCAAACCGCGGCGCCTGCGGATTGAGGTCATCGAGTGTCCTAGTATACCTATCCATGTCAAAATCGAAAGCCGGGGCCACGTCGACCTTATTGAGCAGCTGCGCGCCGGCGTGCTGGAAGATGCCCGGGTACTTGATGGGCTTGTCGTCGCCCTCGGGCACCGAGAGAATCATGATGGACAGGTTCTCGCCCAGGTCAAAGTCGACCGGGCAGACCAGGTTGCCCACGTTTTCGATAAAGATGACGTCGATATTTTGAAGACCCACCGCCTGGTCGAACGCGTCAACGGCCTCCATGATCATGTTGCCCTCGAGGTGGCACAGGCCACCCGTGTTGATCTGGATGGCAGGCATGCCGGCTTCCTTCATGGTGATGGCGTCGACATCCGAGGCAATATCGCCCTCGATGACGGCACAGCGCAGGCCAGCCTTGTCGCGCAGGCGCTCGTTGGTGCCCAGGATCGTGGTGGTCTTGCCCGAACCGGGGCTCGACAGCACATTGATCACATAGGTGTTTGTCTCTTTAAATCGCTGTCGCAGCTGATCTGCCAGGCGCTCGTTGCGCGACAGAATCGGCGACGCGATATCAATCGTTTTCTCAGCCATACTCGGCACTCCTTACTTTGGCCCCTTTATACCCCATCACCAGATGGCTAGCGGGCTAATCGTCGGGGGTTTCGATTTCGATACTTGCGATGTCGAGCTCGCGGCCGTGCAGCAGACGCACGTTGGCGCCGCCACATTGGGGACAGCGGCAATGGAAGCGATCGTGCTCAAAGACCTCCCCGCAGTCCAGACACTCGCTTTGTGGATGGACTTCCTCCACGGCAAGCTCGCAGCCTCGCGTGAGCGGGTCCTCATCGCGAAATGTCTCCCACGCAAAGTCGAGCGCCTCGCGCACAACTTCGGTCATATCCCCGATACGCAGCGTTACCAAAACGGCGCGCGAGGCCCCCGCCCCACGCGCCGCGCGAATCACTGTATCGAGTATGCCGTTGACAATGCCAACCTCGTGCATACCGATTTACTCCTCGTCGTCCTCATCGTCCGAGAACAGGTCCAGACGGCTCACAAACAAGCCCTCCTTGCCCTCGCGCGCGGTAATGACCACGCGGGCAATGGCGAGCGAAATCTCGTAGAGCGAGAGCAGGGCACCATACATGAGGCCCAGCGTAACGGGCGAGCCGTCGGGCGTAATCACAGCCGAGCCCACAAGCAGGCCCACGTACACGTAGCGCCAGGCGCCGCGGAAGGCCGCGTAGGACACGATGTGGAAGACGGACAGGTAGAAGATGATGAGCGGCAGCTCAAACGCCACGCCAAAGCCGATCATAAAGAGCAGCTCCATGTTGACGTAGTTCTCCAGGTCGGGCAGCGCCGTGGCGACGGCCGAGGTCTCGCCGATAAGCCACTCAAAGCCCGCCGGGATGATGATGAAATAGCAGAAGATGGCGCCCAGGAAGAACAGCACCGTCGAGGCGAGCACCGTGGGCACGACCCATTTGCGCTCGTTGGGACGCAGTGCCGGCAGGAAAAATGCCAGAATCTGCCAGATGATCATGGGCGTGCACATGACCACGGCCATCTTGATGGCCAGCGAGAAGCGCAGGCCAAAGCCGCCGAGCGTGGTGGTGATGTAGAACTTACCGTCCGGCACAAAGGAGCGGATGGGGTCTTCCAGGATGTCGAGCACCACGGGCGTGGCGAAATACAGCACGATGGCGGCGGCAAACACCGACACGACCACGATGGTCAGGCGGCGACGGAGCTCGCCCAGGTGATCGAAGAGCGGCATGCGCGCAGGTCCGATAGGCATTACTCATCGCCTCCCTTCGGTGCATCGGCGGCAGCGGCGTCGTCCTCGGCCTCGAGCTCGCGGGCAAGTTGGTCGACGACGGCCTTGCGCTTGCGGGGACGACGGGCGTAGAGGTCGGCCGTCGTGGGCTCTGCCGGCTCGGGCTCGGGCTCCGGTTCTGCAGCAGGCTCAGGCTCGACGACAGGCTCAGCGGCAGCGGCAGGCTCGGCACCCTCGGCCTCGGACTCCTCAGCAGCACCCTCGCCCTCGGCGGCAGCCTCGCTCGCGGCCTTCTCGGCAGCAAGACGGGCGCGACGCTCGGCAAAGGTCTCCTTCTTGGCGGGCGCTGCCGTCTCGGCGGCATCCTCGTCCGCATCGGAATCGTCGTCGGTCGCAGCAGCCTTCTTGGGCTTGACCGGGGCCGAAGCGGCCTCGCTCACCGGATCGATAATCTCGGACTGAACAACGGCCGTCATCTTTTCCTGCGTCTCGCGGAACTGACGGATGGCACGGCCGATCGTGCGGCCCATCTGTGGGAGCTTATCCGGGCCAAACAGCAAAAAGCCGAAGACCACGATGATCGCGAGCTCACCCTCTCCAATACCAAACACACATACCTCCAAGGCTCGATGTGAGTCGAGCCCGCACCGCGCCATTCGGCCGGAACTCGTCTATTCATTCGGTCAAGTATAGCGCCCGGACGCCAAAACGTCCGAGCGCATCACAAACATATGCCAAACGGCACGCCCTTTTGGGGGCAAAGATTATGCAGCGGTGATCGAAATCTCTTGGTCGACACCCAACAGCTGAACCACGCGCATCACCGGGGGCTGCACATTGGTGCAGCTAAAGCGCTTGCCGTGGTCGACCGCGTGGTGTGCGGCGCCCACGAGCACGCCAATGCCCGTCGAATCGATGTAGCTCACCTGGGCAAAATCGAGCTCAACGGCCTCAGTGGGCTGCTCGAGCGCCAGGTCGATGGCATTGCGCAAGCTATCGGCGTTAGAGATATCGATCTCGCCGGCCACCTTAATGGTGTAGAGCTCTGGCGTGGGGTTGGTGGAAATACCCAAATCCATGTATACGCTCCTTTACGTATCGAAAGTGCGGATAGTACGGGAAGCCGCGCGTTAGGCGCGCTCGGCACGCGCAAGCTCGGCAGCGACGAGCTTAACAGCCAGCACCAGCACATCGAGCGCGGCCTCCAGGTCCTCGACCGTGGGATAGCTCGGCGCAATGCGGATGTTGGTGTCGCGCGGATCCTTGCCATAAGGCCAGGTGGCACCAGCCGGCGTGAGCTTGACGCCCAGGTCGGCACAAAGCGCGGCGACCTTCTGGGCCGAGCCCTCGGGACCATCGAAGCTTACAAAGTAGCCGCCGCGGGGATGCGTCCAGGTGGCGCAACCCGTATCGCCCAGGCCCTCGGTGAGCTTGCGCTCAACGGCCTCAAAGCGCGGGCGCAAAAACTCGGCATGCTTTTTCATGTGCTCCTTGACCGCCTCGATGGTGGGAAGGAAGCGCACGTGGCGCAGTTGGTTGAGCTTGTCGGCGCTGATGAGGCCGGCCTTCAGGCGCTTGGAGAACTCCGCGATAACCGCGGGGCTCGCACCGATAAAGCCGATACCGGCGCCCGGGAAGGTGATCTTGGACGTCGAGGCAAAAGCCACCACGCGGTCCTCGGTACCCGCCGCGCGAGCGAGGTCAAAGATGTTTGCGAGCTCGTCGGTCTCGTCGTACAGGTCGTGCACGCAGTAGGCGTTATCCCAGAAGATGCGGAAATCGGGCGCGGCCGTGGGCATCTCGACCAGGCGGCGCACAGTGTCCTCGCTAAAGGTGATGCCCGTGGGGTTGGAATACTTGGGCACGCACCAGATACCCTTGATGGAATCGTCGGCGGCAACCAGGCGCTCGATCTCGTCCATGTCGGGGCCGTTGTCGGTCATCGCGACGGGGACGTTCTCGATACCCAGGTCGGCGGTGATGCCAAAGTGGCGGTCGTAGCCGGGAACAGGGCACAGGAACTTGACCTTCTTGCCGTCATGCGCGGCCTCGTAAGCCTCCCAAGGCTCGCTGCCGCACGAGCCGCAGCGCCAGAACATACCGGCGATATCGTGCTCAATCAGCAGGCTCGATGAACCCAGCACGAGCGTCTGCTCGGCGGGGCAGCCCAAGAACCCCCCTGCCAGCTTGCGTGCCGAGGGAATACCCTCAAAGCAGCCGTAGTTGGAACAATCGACGTTGCCGTCGTGCAGATCGGCATCGGCATTGAGGATATCGAGCATGGGTCGAGAGATGTCCACCTGGGAGGGCGACGGCTTGCCGCGGGCCATGTCGAGCGCCAGGCCCTTGGCCTTGACCTCGGCGACCTCGGCTTTGAGCGCCTCTATGGCGGCATCGAGTTCGGTGGTTTCCATCTTCTGGTAGATCGTCTGCATGGGTGCGACCTTTCGCGAAGCGGTACGTTGCAGTTCGTCTAAGTATAGACCGCCACCGCCGCAACGGTATGAAGCCGTGATAGATTAAGTCCATCGCAATAAATTACGAATCGCCGCGCATGCCGGCGTGGGGCGCCCAAGGAGGCACTATGGAGTACGGATCGTTCCAAGCCGAGGAATTCGGCGACCTACAGCGCCTGGTCGATGGGCTGTTTTACGACCACCACGCCATCGACCGCCTGGATCTCATCGTACAGGCAGAAATCTTGGACCTGGCGCCCGACCTCATGGAAATCGTGAACCTTTTGCCGCCCGGCTACTACGACCGCCAATCGCTTTGCGACCAGCTCAACTCCGCCTTGGCCGCCCACGGCTGGGGCGCCGTCTACGGCACCGTGGAATGAGCCTCGAGGCCGACGATTTGGCCCGTTTCCCGACCCTGGCGAGGCTTGTTTTAGGGCTTGTGGCCAAAAAAGGGCAAATATGAGTACTGTTACCTTTTTAGTAGCAGCGATTAAGCCCCCAAATCGGCGTTTTTTCGCCTGGATTTTCTTTCCGAGTAGTAGCTATCGCCAAATTGGAGTCAAGCGATTACTCGTTAACATACAGATAGCATGATTGTGTTCATTATTTTCCACACCTAAAATGAAACGCCGTTTGTGACAGTACTCACAAACGGCGTTTTTTGACCACGGGGGTGTCTGGCAGGCGGCAAGCACCGCCCGAATCCGCATTTTGAACGCGCCCGAATCGGTTCTGGAGCCGGTTTTCGCGCTCTTACTCGTCCTTGGGCGCGGGATGCTTGCAGATCACACTCATGTAGATCATGCCAAGTACGGCCGCGGTGACAGAGCCGGCGAGAATAGCGGCCTTGGCGGCCAGAACCTCAAACTCAGCCGTCGGGAAGGCAAGGCCGCTGATGAGAATCGACATGGTAAAGCCGATGCCGCCCAGAATGCCCACGCCGGCAATCATGTGCCAGTTGACGTTGCGCGGTAGCTCGCAGGCCTTGAGCTTGACCAAGGCGAACGTCATGCCAAAGATGCCGATCGGCTTGCCCAGCAGCATGCCAAAGTACACGCCGAGCGTCACCGGGTCGGTGAGCAGCGTGCTCATGTCCACGCCCACTAGGCGAACCTGTGCGTTCACGAACGCAAAGATCGGCAGGATCACAAAGTTGACCGGCGTGGAAATCAGACGCTCCATGCGGATGAGCGGCGGGGTCACGCGGTGCATGACGCGCTCGACCTTGGTGGTCGAGACGGTAAAGTCATGCTGACCCAGGATGTGTGCCTCGTCATCGTAGCGGTCATCGAGCAGCGGCAGGCACTCGCCCAACCAATCGGTGAGGCTATCGAGCTTGACGCCGCACTTGGCCGGGATGGTAAAGGCCAAGATGACGCCAGCAAGCGTGGCATGCACGCCGCTCTTGAACATGCAGAACCACAACAGCAGACCCAGTACCGAATACGGGGCAAGGCGGTAATGCTGCGTCTTGTTGAGCCACACGAGCGCGCAGGTCACAAGCGCGGCAACGCCCAACCAAAACGGATTGGGGCTCTGACCGTAGAAGATGGCGATGGCGGCGATGGAGATGAGGTCGTCGGCGATGGCGAGCGTCGAGAAGAACACGCGCACGCCGTTGGGCACGCGATTGCCCAAAAGCGACAGCACACCCAGCGCAAAGGCAATATCGGTTGCCATGGGAATGGCCCAGCCGTTGTGCGCGCCGGCATGGTTAAAGATCAGGTAGATGCAGGCGGGAACGACGACGCCGCCCACGGCCGCCAGCATGGGAAGCATGGCCTGGCGCGGGTTTTTGAGCTCGCCGACCGTCATCTCATACTTGAGCTCAATGCCCACCAGCAAAAAGAAGATCGCCATGAGAAAGTCGTTAACGAAAAGCTCAACGGTGAGACCGGCCGTAAGGTTGCCCAGACCCACATACAGCGGGGTCTCCAAAAAGTGATGGATGGCCTCGTAGGCATCGGTATTGGCGCAAATGACGGCGGCGATGGCGGCGAAGACCATGACGGCGGCGGAAATCGTGCCGTTCTCGGCGATGCGCTCCCAGATGTCGTGGCGCTCAAAACGCTTGCGCTCACGAACGTTGAACAGCTGCTCAGTTGCTGCCATGGGCGGCTCCTTTCACGGGAAAGCTCCCGTCTTAAAAAAGCACGGCCCGCCCAAGTGGCGGCGCCGCGCTCTAACGTATTACGCTTGCATCTAGCCTACCCTGCACGACAAGCACGCAGGCGTGGCCGAAAAGCGGAACCACAGGTTGAACATTATTTGCTCAACGGCACGGGCACGCCTGTCCAAGAGACGACGCGGCGCCGTGCACAAAAAACGACCGGAGCGCGGGGCGTCCGCGATCCGGTCGTAGCGTTTGGTCAACTAAACCTAGCAGGCGGCCATGATGGGGGCAGCGACCTGCTTCTTACGGGAGAGGACGCCCGGCATCCAGACGCCGTCGTGCTCGTCAGCAATGCCCAGACCCTTCTGAGCAGCCTCGGTCTCGCCCTCGAGCAGGACCTGCGAGCCCTCCTCCATGATGTCAGTGATGCACAGGACGATGCCGTCGGCACCCTTCTCGGCGGCGTAGGCGCGCATAGCCTCGCGAATCTCGTCGATCATGCCGAGTGCGCGGGTCTTGTCGACAGTCTCGTACTGGCCGATGAGCAGCTTCTTGCCGGCAGGCTCGAACATCTTGATGTCGTTGCCGACCATCTCGGCTGCGGTGAAGGAGCCGGACGGACGGGTGAGGAAGACTTCCATGCCAAACTTGACCGGGTCGACGCCCACCTGCTCGCCGAGCTTGGCGGCGACGGCGCGGTCGACATCGGTGGTGGTGGGGCTCTTGAGCATGAGCGTGTCGGTCATCATGGCCGAGAGCAGCAGCTTGGCCTGAACGTCGGAAAGCTCAACGCCGAGCACGCCGGCGAGCTTGGTGACGATGGTGCAGCTGGAGCCCCAGGGCAGGCAGATGTAGTGCAGCGGGCCGGCGGTCTCGAAGTCGCCGATGCGGTGATGATCGACAACGCCAAAGACCGTGGCGTCCTTAAGGCCGGCGACGGACTGGGCGGACTCGTTGTGGTCGGTGAGGACGACGAGCTGACCGGCCTCGACGGACTCGATCACGCGGGGCTCGGCGATGCCGGCGTCGGCGAGCAGCTTGGCGGACTCGGCCGGAAGCTGACCAAGGGCGCAGGCCTCGTAGGTGTTGCCGGCATACTCAACCTGGTTGAGCAGCTGGGACAGGACGACGGCGCTCATGATGGCGTCGTTATCGGGGTTCTGGTGACCAAAGACAAGAACGTTTGCCATGGGTTTCCTCCACTTGATATGTGTACTTGGACGTAGCTATGGTAGCACGCCGATGCCGAGCCTTCGCAGACGGAAGGGCCACGGCATATTTTGGGGCAGGCACGGAGGCCAAGGCTGTCCCTTTTACACCATGTTGGTGCAAAGCAACCTGACCCCCTTGCACCAGCTATTTACCGGCGGCGCGCAGAGCTACGTAGGCGGCACCGATGATGCCGGCGTCGTTTCCGAGCGAAGCGACCTTAATGGGCGTCTCGCGCGAGGCAGAGAGCGCGTACTGCTTAAAGTGCTCGCGAACCTTGTCGAGATAAACATCGGCCGAGGCAGACGCGCCGCCACCGATCAGGAACATCTCGGGGTCGACCACGTTGGCGATAAGCGCCAGGGCGCGGCCAAGGTAGTCGGCCATGGTGTCGGCTGCGGCCAGCGCAAGCTTGTCGCCCTCGCGGCAGGCCTGGAACACGTCCTTGGAATCGGAGGGGCCGGTGAGCTCAATGGGCTCGACGCCCGCCTTCTTGCACTCGGCAAGGTAGTTGCTCACCACGCCGGTGGCGCTGGAATACTGCTCCAGATGGCCATGGCCGCCACAGCCGCAGGTGCGCTCCTCGGCCGGGTTCAGGCACATGTGGCCAATCTCGCCGCCGGCGCCCACAACGCCCGATACCACGTCGCCGTTAACGATAACGCCGCCGCCCACGCCGGTACCGATGGTGACCATCACCACGTTCTGCACGCCCTTGGCAGAACCGAGCCAGGCCTCGCCCATGGCAGCGGCGTTGGCATCGTTCTCATACTTAACGACCGCATCGGGGCAGTGCTTCTGAATGGCGACCCTCAGCTCGGGCAGGTTAATGGCAATGTTGGCCTTGACCTTGGCATCGCCCGACGCCGGGATGGGACACGGAACGGCCAGGCCAATGCCCGCCACAAAGGCACGCGGAATCTGTGCCTTGGCGACCACCTGGTCGATAGCCTCGGTCACCGCGGCAAAGCCCGCAGCGTCAACGATAGGAGGCGTGGGCACGCTGGCCTTGGCAAGCAGGTTGCCGTCCTCGTCGAACAGGCCCCCCTTAACCGAAGTGCCGCCGACGTCGATGCCGATGTAGTACTGCTTAGGTTCCATGGGAGCCCACCTTTCTCGTTTAAACATTGCCTGTATGGTACCGCTCTCAAGGCAAAAACCTACCAAAAAGGGACAGGTTTGTTTTGGCAGGTTTTATCTGGGGTAACGCAATTGGCTGCCCAACAGGCCGCGCAAGACCATCCCCAAAAATAAAGGCGCCGGGAGGCGGAGGCTCCCGGCGCCCGTCAAAGGGACTATGTTGTCTGTTGGACCGCACGGTCCGTCGCGGCGATAACGCCGACTAGGCCTGAAGTGCCTGCAGCTGCTTGTGAACCTCGATGAGCTCCGTCGCCATGACGCGCATGGTCTCGGTGCCGGCCATCTGGTCCTCGGCATGCAGCAAAATCAACGGGGCCTCGCCGTTACGCTCGCCGTTGGCCTCCTTCTTCAGAAGCCCCATGTGAACATCGTGGCCACCGTTATAGGCCTCGTCGCCCTGCTTGATAAGCTCCTCGGCGGCGTCAAAATCGCCCTCCTTGGCCTTTTGCACGGCATTGATGTACATGCTCTTGGCGGTACCGACGTAGCTGATGATCTCAAAGCAGGTCATCTGCAGTTCGTTCATATCCTCCATGCAGAGCACCTAGCCCATCACGCTGACGCAGTGGTCGATGATGCCGGCAGCGTTCATGCGGCCGTAGTCGACCATGTTGATAACCTCAACCGGGAAGCGGCCGGCGGCCTCCTTCTCAAAATCGCCCTTGGTGTAGCCGATCTGCGGACCAAGCAGCAACATGTCGCACTCGTCCAGGTGATCGTGGGCCTCGTTCATGGGACGAGCCTCGACCTCAATATCCAGACCATGGTTTGCAACCTCGGCCTGCATCTTCTGGACCAGCAGGCTCGTGGACATACCGGCATTGCAGCAGAGCATGATCTTCTTCATGGTTTCCTCCTTATAACTGCGCGGCGCGCAGACGACAACTGGTTTTATTCCTTGCGGCTATTGTGCCCACCCCCCTGCATCTTTACACAAGGGAGAGAGCTGCGGGCACCGGCACCGCGTACCGGCGCCCGCAAAGGTGAAAGGGACGAACGTTAGGCGTTCTACTCGGCGAAAGCCTCCTGCTTGGCGATTGCCTTCTCGGAAATCTTCATAAAGGGCAGGTAGACGGCCATGCCAATGACAATCTCGATAGCCTGCCACACGCCGGCGCGCCAGTCAAAGCCCGTAGCGAGCAGGGCATTGATGACGGGAGGCATGGTCCAGGGCACCTGGGCGATGCAGGGGCTGATGATGCCTGCGCAGGTAAGGCCATAGGTGATGCCGATGAACAGATCGGGAAGAAGAACGAACGGGATCATGAGCGGCAGGTTGTACACGATGGGGTAACCGTAGATAACCGGCTCGTTGATGTTGAACAGACCAGGCAGGATAGCCATCTTGGAAACGGTCTCGGAAGCCTTGTTCTTGGAGAACAGGAGCGTGTCGAGCAGGAGCATGAGGGTGCAGCCCGAGCCGCCGATGAGGGCGAAGCTGTTAACGATCTGCATGTTCATGTAGTGATCGGGCTGGATGGTGCCACCGGCGGCAAAGGTAGCCATGTTGTCGACGATGAGCATGGTCAGGATCGGCTCGACGGTAGCGCCAGAGATGGTGGACTGGTGAATACCGACGCAGAACAGCAGGTTAGCAAGGGTGTAGATGAGGATAACAGCCCACGGACCGGCGTTCATGATGCTCTTGAGCGGGTTGGAGATGCACGTGGAGATGATGGTGCACAGATCGGTGCCGGCGCACACGGCGAGCAGGGCTGCGGCAAGAGCGAAGACCGCGAGGTTAAGCAGCATCGGAATCATGACGTTGAAGGAGTTGGAGACCGCGGGAGGCACGCCCTCGCCCAGCTTAACCTTGAGCTTCTCGACGCCAGAAATCTTGATGAAGAGCGAGACGGAAAGCAGGGCGATGATAATAGCCGAGAACAGACCGTTGGTGCCGGTGTTGGCAGTCGAAAGGGCGCCCGTGACCTCGGCGGAGGTGATCTTGTCGGTGAGCAGTGGGCTCGTGGCGGCAAGCGAGGCGGTGATCTGCTGCGGCATCATGATGACGAAGGCAGAGATGGCGACGACCACGCAAGCGAGCGGGTTATCGAAACGCTTGTTCTTGGCGAGGCTGTAGCCAATCAATCCGGCCAAGATAATGGCAGAGACGTTGAGGGTGCCCAGCGTAATTGCCGAGCCCCACGTCTGAAGGTTGGCAAGGCCCGCCGCATCGAGCGGGAACAGAGGGAACACGACGTTGTTAATAAGAACCGCGATACCCGCAAGGATATAGAGCGGCGTGATGGTCGCGAAGGCGTCACGCAGGGAACGCAGGTGAACCTGGTTTCCCACCTTCGCAGAGACCTCGGCAAACTTGTCGAGGAAGCTCTTTCCGTTGTCACTGGCCATGATTGCTCCTAACTTTCAAATCCGGCCTTTTCCTATGCGCACGGTGGTCTGTCGCCCTCTGCCACCAGATGTGCCATGTGTTGCGCGCGGCGGCGCGCGGTCTGGGCGTTCGCCCGGTCGCTAATCAACCACGTGGGTCGTGGCGACCTGTTTGAGCCAGGCCGCCGACTTCTTAAGGCGGCGCTTGTAGCCGTCCATGAGATCGACCTCGACAAAGCCGTAACGATTCTTAAAGGCATTGGCCCAAGACCAGTTATCGATGACGGCCCAGTAGTGATAGCCCCGGCACTTGGCGCCCTCGTCGATGGCCTTGGCCACCCACTCCAGGTGCTGACGTACAAAGTCGACGCGGTAGTCATCCTGGATGGTTCCTTCGGCGTCACGGTTCTTGTATTCGTCCATGATGCCGATGCCGTTCTCGGAAACGAACCACTCAAGATCGGGGTAGTTCTTAGCGCAGTCCATGCCAAAGTCGTAGAGGCCCTGCGGGTAGATCTCCCAGCCGCGGCTCTCGTTCATAACGGCGTCGGGCCATACGTACTCGTCGGCAAAGTGCGGCAGGCCGTACTGGTCGACCTTGCTCGCCGGCGCCTGAACACGCGTGGGGTGGTAGTAGTTGCAGCCGAGCCAGTCGACAACACCCTGCTTAAGGATCTCTTGGTCGCCGGCGCGGAACGGGAGCTTAACGCCGCCCTCGGCCAGGCTGTCGAGCACGTCGGCAGGAAGCTCGCCCTTGGTGATGAGGTCGAGCCACCAGCGGTTGTTGATGCCGCTGGTCATGCGCACGGCCTCGAGGTCCGCCTCGCTGGGGTTCTCCTTGGTGTAGACCGGGGTAAAGCAGTTGATCATGCCGATCTTGGCATCGGCGCGAATAGCGCCCTCGTCATAGGCGCGACGATAGTTGGCCACGGCCAGCGCGTGCGCCAGCGAGATGTGATACTGCACGGTGCGGGCGCGGTTGAAGTCGTGGAGCTGCGGGAACCACACGCCCTCCTGATAGCGCTGCTCGGGCTCGACGATGGGCTCGTTAAAGGTGAACCAGTACTTAATCTCCTGGCCAAACTCGTGGAAGGCGACGTCGGCGTAATGTGCGTAAGCCTCGACAACCTCACGGCTCTCCCAGCCGCCACGGTTAAAGAGGTAGGTGGGCATGTCAAAGTGGTACAAGTTGACAAACGGCTCCAAGCCGGCTTCGCGAGAGGCGCGGAACAACTCGTGATACCACGCGGCACCTTCCTCGTTGAGGTTGCCGTCGGCATCGAGCAGACGGCTCCACTGGATGGAAGTGCGATAGGTATCCAGACCCAAGTCCTTCAAAATGCGAAGGTCTTCCTGGTACTTGGCCATAAAGTCATTGCCGGCGTAAGAGCCAACGCGGTTGTAGAACGAACCCAGATCCTGGATGGACCAGGTGTCCCACAGGTTCTCGAGCTTGCCGCCCTGGTTCCACTGACCCTCAGTCTGCGGGCCGGACATAGCAGCGCCAAAGAAGAAGTCGTTGGGCAGCTGATACTGTGCCATCAAAGTCCTCGCTTTCGTGTTCTAGAGCTTCCGGTTGGAGACGGGTTTGCTTTGGCAGGTTATCCGGCGCGGGCGCGCACCGGTCATACCGATATCCAACCTGCCAAAACAAAACCGTCCCCAAACGGTCAATCCTGTTCTGTTGTAGGATTCCGTTTGTTGCTTAAACTATAGCGCTCTAATTTTAAAAGTAAAGCGTCTTTTTCTTTTTTCTTTCTCGAACTTCTTAGATAAAAGAAATATGGGTGCCCTGTTGAGGGTTATACTTACTTTTGTATTCATATATGTCGGAAAGGAGGTTCCATGATTCCCAAATACGAGGCGATAGCTGCAGATATTCGTCGAAGTATCGAGGATGGCGCTCTTAAACCGGGCGATAAGCTTCCCACCGTCGTTGAGTTCTGCGAGCTCTATAGCGTTTCCAAAATCACCGTCAAACGAGCTATCGAGCAAATCACCGAGGAAGGTCTTATTACCAGCCGTCGTGGATCGGGTACCTACGTTAAGGACACGGCGGGACTTCCCGGCCAGGCGTTTTTCCAGGGCAAAAACGACCGTGCCCAGGGTTTTTCGTATGAGCACCGCGGGGAGAAGGTGACCTCGGTGGTCTACGATTTCTCGATTGTTAATCCACCAGCGGACATCGCAGCCCAGCTGGGAATTGCCGAGGATGACTTTGCCTATCACGTCGTGCGCGTGCGTCAGGCCGATGAGGAGCCCATCGTTATCGAGTACACCTACATGCCCCTCGAGCTGATTCCGGGGCTGAAAAAGAAGGACCTGTACGGATCGCTCTACCGCTTCATCCGAGAGCAATGCGGGCTGAAGATTTCGAGCTTTCACCGTACCATTCGCGCCGTGGCAGCAACCGAGGAAGAAGCCGAGCGTCTGGACACCAAACCTGGCTCTCCCCTGCTCGAGCTCACCCAGATTGGCTTTTTGGACAGCGGTGCCGCCTTTGAGTATTCGACCTCGCGCAACGTTGGCGACCGCTTTGAGTTGCACAATGTAACGTTGGCATAGGTTTTTGTAGTCATGCGGGCGCTCGTTTTGAGCAGTTTTACGCGGCGCCCACGCAGCACAATGGGAGTATGAACATGTCCGATTTGATTAAACTGACGCCGATCTTCCACGAGAAGATCTGGGGCGGCCGTCAGCTGGAGACCGTATTTGGCTACGACATTCCCGAGGGTCCCATCGGTGAGTGTTGGGCCATCTCGGCCCACCCCAACGGTGACTGCCAGATTGCGGAGGGCCCGTATGCAGGCCACACGCTTTCGTGGCTGTGGGCCGAGCACCGCGAGCTCTTTGGCAACTGCGAGGGCAAGGAGTTCCCGCTGCTCATTAAGATTCTGGACGCCAAGGACGACCTTTCGATCCAGATTCATCCCAACGACGAGTACGCCGCCAAGCACGAGAACGGTAGCCTGGGCAAAACCGAGTGCTGGTACGTGCTGGACTGCGAGCCCGGTGCCACGATCATCGTCGGCCAGCGCGCGCATAACCGCGCCGAGGCCGCAGAGATGATCGAGGACGGCCGCTGGGACGACATGCTCAACGTACTGCCGATCCACAAAGGCGACTTTTTCCAGATTGATTCCGGTACCGTGCACGCCATCAAGACCGGCACGCTCATTTTGGAGACGCAGCAGTCGAGCGATGTGACGTATCGTCTGTACGACTACGACCGCCCCGGCACCGACGGCAAGCTGCGCCCACTGCACATTGAGCAGAGCCTCGATTGCATCGACTTTGATGCTCAGGCTCCGACCGACGGCACGGTAACCGCACCCGAGGTCGATGGCGTGACCGAGCTCGAGTCTAACTCCTGCTATACCGTCGATCGCGTGCGTGTCGACGGCAGCAAGACCCTCGACCAGCGCTGGCCCTTCATGTGTCTGTCGGTCATCGACGGCGAAGGCACCGTCTGCGGCGACCCCGTCCACAAGGGAAGCCACCTGCTGGCCCCGAACACCGTCAGCTCCATCGACCTCGAAGGCAAGATGGAACTGATCATCAGCCACCTCTAGTTCGCACCAACAACCCAAACGCAACAAGGGGCTCCCCCGTTCACCAACGGGGGAGCCCCTTGTCCATATATATCAGCCCACCCGGCTCTCCAGATCAAAAAAGCGGACGAGCAGAGCGACGTTCGCAAGCAACGTTATCTAAGGACCTGGACGGGCGTATGGGGCAACATCGATCGCGAGTTCCGCACGAGCCGGAGAGCACTTAATGTGCTCTCCGTGCGAGCAGGACTGCCCGAGCAGGCGATGTTGCCCCATACGCCCGCCCAGGTCCGCCGGGATCACGACAGCTTGACGATCGGAGCAAAGCCCTTCATAAGCTTTTTGGTCTGGCCGGTCTTTTCGAATTGAACCTCGATCATGTCTCCGGCGACCGAGATCACGGTACCCGTGCCAAAGGTCTTGTGGCTCACGGTATCGCCCGCGGCAAAGTCCTGCGATGCGCTGGCGCGATCGACCTTGCGCTCCACCGTCGGGGACACCTTGGACGAGGGCTTTTTGGCTCGCGGCGCGCCCGAGCCAAAGGTCGAGGCAACACGGCCGGCGTCGGGCGAAACCCCACGATGGCGCTCGGTCCCATAGCTGCTGCCGCCAAAGAAATCGTCAAAGCTCGATCCGCCGCGCGAACCGGAACCGCCGGTCGAACGCGTATGCGAACCGAACACCTTGCCGCCATACATATCCGAGCCCATGCCCGAGCCAAAGGTGCCGTGACGGTCGCCGCGCTTCTCCCAGCCCGTGCCCTCAAAACCGGCAGAACCGATACCGCTAAACTCGATGTCCTCAAACGGAATCTCGTTGAGGAAGCGCGAGCGCGGGTTGGCAGAGGTCGAGCCGTAGGTGCGACGCGTGGCCGCATAGGTCAAGAACAGTCGCTTACGGGCACGCGTGATGGCAACATAGGCCAGGCGACGCTCCTCCTCAAGCTTGCCCGGATCATCGCTGCCGCCAAAATCGTGCACGTGCGGGAAGATGCCCTCCTCCATGCCGGCCACGAACACCGCGGGGAACTCCAGGCCCTTGGCGGAGTGGATGGTCATCATGGTGATGGCATGCGTCTCGCCGGCCAGGGAATCCAAGTCGGAGCGCAGGGCCAGCCACTCCATGAGTGCCGGCAGCGCCTTACAGGTGAGCGGACCGTAGGTGCGCTCGATCTCGTCGGCATGCACGGCGCCCGCCGGCAGCTCAGTCGGCGCGGCATAGGCGTTGCCCGCGATGGCAGCAGCCAAGGCATCCTGCGGCGAGAGCGCCGGGGCGGCCAGGCTATCGAGCGGATTGGAGCCAGCGGCATCGCGAGCGCCGACCAGCGCCTCAAACGAGGACGCGGGCGCGGACGGTCCCGGCTCGGGCGCGGGCGCGCTCACCACGACGGACTCGGGCTCGGCAGGCACGTCGGCAACACCGGCTGCGCGCAGCTCTTCCAAGCTCTCGAGCGTACCCTCGATATCCTCGTGCGTCTCCTCAAATTCGGCAGCGACGCCCAGGAATTCCTGGATGTTCTCGGCGCGGCTCTCGGACTCCATGGTGCCCTCGGCACGGAAAGCCTGCAGCAGGCCTGTCTTGTCGACAATCATCTCGACGACGTCCTTGAGCTCGCCGTTCATGCGGCGACCCTCACGCACCAGCGAGACAAAGCTCGACAGGCCGTTGCGCACCTTGGCGCTAAACATGCCCGTCTCGGCGCACGCGATCTCGCAGGCCTGGAAGAACGAGCAACGGTTGTCGCGCGCCAGCTGCTCGATCTTTTGGATCGAGGTGGAGCCGATGCCGCGGCGCGGCGTGTTGATGACGCGCTTGACGCTCATCTCGTCGGCCGGGTTCACGATCATCTTGAGGTAGGCCATAACGTCGCGGATCTCGGCACGGTCGAAGAATCGCGTGCCGCCCACGATCTTGTAGGGCACGCCCGCGCGCAGAAACATATCTTCGAGAATACGCGACTGGGCGTTGGTGCGGTAGAACACGGCGATGTCGTCGTAACTCGTGCCCTTGGAGTGCAGCTTTTCGATCTCGCCGGCAATCCAGCGACCCTCGTCGCGCTCATCGCTTGCTTGGAAGGCCTGAATCTTCTCGCCGTCGCCCTCGGCCGTAAACAGGCGCTTGTCCTTGCGCTGCGAGTTGTGACGCACCACGGCGTTGGCGGCGCTCAGGATATGGCCCGTAGAGCGATAGTTCTGCTCCAGCTTGACAGTCTTGCAGTCTTTAAAATCCTTCTCAAAGTCCAGGATATTGGTGATGTCGGCGCCACGCCAGCTATAAATGGACTGGTCGTCGTCGCCCACGACCATGAGGTTTTGGTACTTGGCGGCCAGCAGGTTGGCGATCTCGTACTGGACGTGGTTGGTGTCCTGATACTCGTCGACGCTAATGTAGCGGAAGCGCTCCTGGTACTTGTCGAGCACCTCGGGGCGGGTGCGCAGCAGCTCGAGCGTGCGCACGAGCAGGTCGTCGAAGTCCATCGCGTTGGCGGCGCGCAGGCGGCGCTCCAGCTCCAGGTAGACCTGCGCGGCCTTTTTGTCATTAGGGCTGTCGGCGGATTTGAGCATGTCCTCGGGCCCGATCATGGCGTTTTTGGCCGAACTGATCTTGCTGCGGATCATATTGATGGGAAATTGCTTTTGCTCGATACCGAGCGCCTGCATAATATCGCGCACCATGCGCTTGGAATCGTCGTCATCGTAGATGGTGAACTGACCGGTGTAGCCCAGCAGGTCAGCGTCCTCGCGCAGCATGCGCACGCACATAGCATGGAAGGTGCACACCCACATGCCGCGGGTACCGCTGGGAATGAGTGCCGCCAGACGCTCGCGCATCTCGGCCGCGGCCTTGTTGGTAAACGTGATGGCAAGGATCTGCCAGGGCTTAACGCCCAGGTCGCCGAGCATATGTGCGATGCGGAAGGTCAAGACGCGGGTCTTGCCCGAGCCGGCGCCGGCGAGCACCAGCAGCGGGCCCTCGGTGGTCAGGACCGCCTCGCGCTGGGCGGGATTAAGGCTGTCGATGTCGACGAGCGGCTTGGCGGGTTTGGGTGCCGGCGCGGGAGCGTCGTAGATGTCGAGCGGGACGAGCTCGGGCTCCGGCGCAGCGGGGGCGGTGTATGCATCGAGCGGCACGGGTTCCGGCGTGGGCGGCACGGGTACCGCGGCGTTCTTTTCCCAGGGCAAGGGCTGGGTCATGGGCGACTCCTCATCTGACGGACGGCGCGCCTGCGGGCAGCGCCATAGTTTGAGCCGTACCAGTATACCGAGCCGCGCGGAAACCGACGCAAATCACACCACGACTCCGTCCGCCACCATCGGACCCGCCCCAGCGAATTTGGCGCAATGAGGTCAGATTTGTCTGCACCAAGCTGGTGCAAAGTAACCTGACCCCATTGCGCCAATCACAGAGCCACCGATGTCACGGTAGCAGCAGCGAGCGGCGGCCAGAGCGAACAAATTGGCATGAAAAGAGGGCGGCATAGACCTTTTGGTCATGCCACCCCCTTTGAATGACAAGTTGTCGCCCCGGCCGCCGCGCAGCGTCGACTAAGTTAGAGGCCGAGCATCGGCTCCAGAACGAAGAAGTATGCGAGCACTACGATGCCCAGGATGATGCGGTAAACACCGAAGCACTTAAAGTCGTGACGGCGGACGAAGCCCATGAGCCACTTGATGGCGATGAGCGAAACCACAAAGGCCACAACGCAGCCCACGCCCAAGATAGCGACCTCGTTGGCGCCGAACGTGCCGCCCTTGATGAAGTACTTGACCAGCTTGAGCGCACTCGCGCCAAACATGACAGGGATGGCCAGGAAGAACGTAAACTTGGACGCCACCGAACGCGTGCAGCCCAAAAGCAGGCCGCCGATGATGGTAGAACCGGAGCGAGACGTACCAGGCACCAGCGAAAGCACCTGGAAGCAGCCGATACCCAGCGCAGTCTTCCAGCTCAGGTCCTCGAGCGTGGCGATGGAGCCAAAGTCCAGATTCTCGTCATCGTCCTCATCCTCAGCGGTAGCCGCGGCGGGCGCCGCAAAGTGCGCACCGGCGGGACGTCCACCCGATACCACAGCACGCGAGCCAAACGAACCGGCAACGGCCATTTCCTCTCGCTTGCTCGCGCGCCAGTTCTCGATCACGATAAACAGCACGCCGTACACAATGAGCGCCAGCGCCACGACGGGAGCATTGTAGAAATGCTCCTCCATCCAGTCGTTAAGCGGCAGACCGATCGCCGCGGCGGGAATGCAGCCGAGCACAATCTTGCCCCACAGCACCCAGGTGTCGCGACGGCCCTCCTTGCCCTTGCTGGGCGAGAACGGATTGAGCTCATGGAAGAACAGCACACAGACGGCCAGAATGGCGCCGAGCTGAATCACGACCAGGAACATATTCCAGAACGTCTCGCTCACGTTCATCTTGACGAACTCGTCCACCAAGATCATGTGACCGGTCGACGAAACAGGCAGCCATTCGGTGATGCCCTCGACCAGGCCCATGAAGGCAGATTTTAGAAGCTCGATAATATCCAAAGGGACCCCCTCGTTAGACACCCGCCGATATTGTTCTGCGGACGGTGCGGGCGATGTCCCATTATCAACCGTTCGGGCGCGTCTACGCCTACCCTTACCAAAAAACTCGCCCGTTCACAGAATTGCGAGCGGTCAAACCCAAATCCTTGGGTATAACTGCAACAAGATAAAGTGTCCGGCGGCCAACGCGCCCGCGCCCGCCCGATGCACGAGCCCCGCGCCCGTGCGATAGACCAAGGAGGAAACCATGAACGAGGGCTACACCAAGGTATTTGTTTCACTCGACGGTACTGAGCAGCAGGATTTTGTGCTCGCACGCGCCATCAAGGTCGCCGCGAACAACGGCGCCAAGCTAATCATCGGCCACGTTATCGATTCCACGGCGCTCGAGAGCGCCGGTTCCTATCCGGTCGATCTGGTCAACGGCCTAGAGGAGGCATTTAAGAACTCCATCGCCAAGCAGCTCGAAGAGGCCAAGGCCAATCCCGATATTCCCGAGGTCGAGGTCATGATTCGCGCCGGCCGTATTCGCGAGACGCTCAAGGACGAGATGCTCGACGTGGTTAAGCCCGACCTGGTGCTCTGCGGCGCCCGCGGCCTGTCCTCGATCAAGTATGCGCTGCTGGGTTCGATTTCGACGTTCCTGCTGCGCAACACGGACTGCGACATCTTGGTCGTGAAGTAGGTTCCTTCCCGTCGGCGCAAGGCCTGCGGGGTTATCACGCCGACGTCCTCGCCGCTTCGCGGCTGCGGGATGTCGGCTTTGATAACCCCTCCCGGCCTTGCGCCTTCGTCACCGTACTTCAGCGAGTTGGCTGATTGAAAAATAGCGTGCCGCCCCGTTTGGGGCGGCACGCTTTGTTTGAGGCGGACATCTGCCGTGTGCGTTACTCGAAGTATTGAAACTTATTGATTGAGAAGGCAAACGTGACGACGAAGCCTTCGCCGGGCTCGGATGCCGCGGTGACGTCAATGCCCATCTTGGAGCACAGGCGTGCCACCAGGTAGAGGCCGATGCCCGTTGCGCGCTTGGTGGCGCGGCCGTTGTCGCCGGTAAAGCCCTTCTCGAACACGCGCGGCAGGTCTGCCGCGCTCACGCCGCAGCCGTTGTCCGCAACGGTAAGCTCGATGCGCTCGCTTGCCAGGCCCTCGTCCAGCAACGCGCCCGAAAACACGATCTTCGCGCCGTCCTCGCGCGCGTATTTAATGCTGTTCTGGATGAGCTGCCCCAGAATAAACTCGAGCCACTTCTCGTCGGTAAAGACCTCAAAGTCAAGGTTCCCGCACACCGGCGCCACGTGCGCCGCGATGAGCTCACGCGCGTTGGCTTTAATCGCGCCCGTCACCAAGGTCTTGAGACCCCAGCGGCGAATCAGGTAGTCGCGCTCCACGACTTCCGAGCGCGCGTAGTACAGCGCCTGGTCGATATAGCGCTCCACGCGAGCCAGCTCGCGGCCCAGGTCATCCACACGCGACAGGTCGTCTTCGCTGCCATCAAGGTTTTCCAAAATCAGGTGAGCCGCCGCCAGAGGCAGCTTGGCCTCGTGGACCCAGCTCTCGATATAGTCGCGATAGTCATCGGTCTGACGCCGGCCTTCGGCAACCTCGTCGCAGGCGGCTTTGCCCACCCGGCGCAAGACCTCGTACTCGAGCTCGCCCTCGGCATAGGTCGGGCATTGCACCATCTCCTGCACCCATGCGGGACTCTCGAGCTCCTCTGCCGCACGCTCCAGCTGGCGCAGAAAACGACGACGGCGCGCGTACTCGATCACGATGCCCAGCATGCCAAAGATAAAGGACACGCCGACCGCCACGACCACGATGGAAACGGGTGCGCCGGCGACCGTCAGCACAAAGCAGCTCAGCAGCACGCCGCACGTCCACACGGCGACGGGAAGCAGCGCATCTTTGAAGAATTTGGCGAACGACATAGCCGGCCCCTAGACCGAATAGCCCTGGCCGCGGTGCGTCGTCAAATACCCCTTGATGCCGATTTTTTCGAGCGTGGTGCGCAGGCGGTTGATGTTGACGGTGAGCGTATTGTCGTCCACGAAGGCGTCGGAGTCCCACAGGTCCTGCATGATGGCCGAGCGCGAGACGATCTTGCCCGCACGGCTCAGAAGCAGCGAGAGAATACGCAGCTCGTTTTTGGTGAGCTCGGTACTGGTACCGGTCTGCATGTTGGTGACCATGGAGCGAGCGAGATCGAGCTCCAGGCCCTTGTGGACAAGTGTGCTGCGCTCGCCCGCCGCCGCGGTGCGACGCAGCAAGGCATTGATGCGCGCCACGAGCACGCGCGCGCTATAGGGCTTGGGAACAAAGTCGTCCGCGCCGAGCGTCATGGCCATGACCTCGTCAATCTCGGTCGCGCGCGAGGTGAGGACGATGATGGGGACCTCGGATTCGCGGCGGACCTCATGGCAGATATGCTGGCCGTCCTTGACGGGAAGCGTCAGGTCGAGCAGCACCAGGTCGGGCGCGGCGGCGAGAATATCGCGCGAGACATGCTCAAACGATTCGCAGGCCTCGATTTCAAACCCGGCGCGGGCAAGGATGTCGATAAGCTCACGACGAATGGGCTCGTCGTCCTCAACGACATAGATCAGCGCCATGGATTCCGCTCCCCTCTTGGTTGTCTTGCCCCATTATGACCGCGGAGCCGCAGGTGCGTGCCTCGCGCGGCACCAAGGTGACAGAACTGTTCGCAAGCGGGGGCGTTTTGTCCGCCTCACGCTCGCGACGGAAACGGAGACCAAAATGAGTTTTTAATCCCCGTCCCAGAAAAATCATTTAGCGGCGGGCACGGAGCTTTTCGTAGCCTTCGGCGAAGAAGGCGACCGTCGCGGCGTCGGCCTCGGCGGCGTCGGCCTCGGCGGCGTCCGTCTCGGTTGCGGGGACCACGCCGTGCTCGTCGCTCACCAGGAACAGCGCGCCCTTGAGTTGCGCGGGAATGTCTACGCGCGTAACCGGGATGCCCTTGGTCTGGGCCAGCTGCTCGATGAGTGTCGCCGTGCCGCACAGGCACTCGTCCGCTGGCGCCACAAAGGCAAGCTCGCCGTTATCGACGGCGGCGAGCAGCTCGGGCGCCACGCCGGTTTCGTCGGCCTCGGAGCGGGCCTCGGCGGAGCGGGCACGTAGCGCCTTGGCCGACGTATCGGCCAGCGGCTCGTACTCGCCCACCGTCATGGCGGCATTGCCGTTGATGTCGATCACCAGCATGAGCACGCCGTCGCGTGCGGTGTAATCGCCCTCGGCAAGCGACCACTCAACGTGCTGCTTGGCCCAGCTGAGCATGTTATGGGTAAGCGGCTCGCCCTGCACCAAGCGCTCGGACAGTGCGCGAATGTGGCGGTTGAGCATGGGTACCTTTTTGTTGGACATGCGCCAACGGCAGACAAGCGCGGGCTTGTCGAGCGTAAACTTCTCGACCGCCTCCTGATTGGCGCAAAAGTCCTCGTACGCACGCTGATCCTCGGCATTGCCAAACAGCTCGGCATCATCAATCTGGGGCATGGTCATACCTTTCGTGTTAGTCATTCCGTCCTCTTATACCAAAAAGACGGCCCTCCAAACGGAGCAGCCGTCTTTTGCGGAGATTATTTTGTCCCAAGGCAGAACTTAGTGGCGGAAGTGGCGGGCGCCGGTAAAGACCATAGCAATATTGTGCTCGTTGCAGGCCTGGATGCTTTCGTCGTCGCGCTTGGAGCCGCCGGGCTGGATGATGCAGGTCACGCCGTGTGCAGCAAGCACGTCGACGTTGTCGCGGAACGGGAAGAACGCGTCGCTTGCACAGGCAAAGCCGCCCTTCTCCACGCCCTCGCGCTCGCAGAAGTCCTCGGCGCGCTCGCAGGCAAGTAGCGCAGAGTCAACGCGGTTAGGCTGACCCGGGCCCATGCCAATGCCGGCCTTACCCTTGGAGACCAGGATGGCGTTGGACTTAACGCCCTTGCAGACCTTCCAGGCAAACTCGAGCTCGGCCATCTCGGCGTCGGTGGGCTTGCGGTCGGTGGGGAACGTAAAGGTCGCGGGATCCTCGGTCACGTGGTCGACCTCCTGCACCAGCATGCCGCCGTCGACGGAGCGCAGCTCCACCTGAGCGCCGTGGTCCACGCCGCCGGTCGCCAACACGCGCAGGTTGGGGCGCTTGGCCATGCGCTCGAGCGCCTCGGCGGTGTAGCTCGGGGCGATGATGACCTCGACGAACTGCTTGTTCTGATCGGCAAAGTGCTCAACCAGATCAAAGGGAACCTCGCGGTTGCAGGCGATGATGCCGCCGAAGGCGCTCTTGGGATCGCAGGCAAAAGCGCGGTCGTAGGCAGCCGTGATGTCCTCGGCAACGGCGGAACCGCAGGGGTTCTGGTGCTTGAGGATTACGCAGGCCGGCTCGTCAAACTCGCGGACCAGGTTCCAGGCGGCGTCGGCATCCAGATAGTTGTTGTAGCTGAGCGGCTTGCCCTGGATCTGCTTGGAGCCCACGAGCGGGAACTGCGAGCTCGCGGTGTTCTCGCAGCCCTCGGCAAAGCGATAGACTGTGGCTTTCTGCTGCGGGTTCTCGCCATAGCGCAGGTCGTCGACCTTCTCCAGCGAAATCTCGAGCTTGGCAGAGGTGTCCGCCACGTCGCTTGCCTGGGCGGCGAGCCAGCGGGAGATGGCCGTGTCGTAGGCGGCGGTGGTCTGGTAGACCTTCACCTGCAGGCGACGACGGGTGGAAAGCGTGGTGCAGCCACCGGTCTCGTGCATCTCGGCCAGGACGGCATCATAGTCGGCCGGATCGGAAATGACGGTAACGCTCGTGGCGTTCTTGGCGGCAGAGCGCAGCATGGAGGGGCCACCGATGTCGATGTGCTCGATGGCGTCCGCGAAGGTGACCTCGGGGTTGGCGACGGTCTTCTCGAACTCGTACAGGTTGACGACGACCAGGTCGATCAGCTTAATGCCGTGCTGAGCCGCCTCCTGCATGTGCTGCTCGGAATCGCGGCGGGCCAGCAGCGCGCCATGAACCTTGGGGTGCAGGGTCTTAACGCGGCCGTCCATCATCTCGGGATAGCCCGTGAACTCCTCGATGGGGGTTACGGGAACGCCCGCGTCCTCGATGGCACGAGCCGTGCCGCCCGTAGAGATGATCTCGACGCCAAAGTCGTCAACCAGCGTCCGTGCGAAATCGACGACGCCCGTCTTATCGGTAACCGAGATCAACGCGCGTGCGATCTTCACATCAGATCCCATGCAGTCCTCCTGTCTGGTACGCCGCCGTGCTCTGTGAGTCGGTGATACGTCGATCTGCAGCGCTCGCGCAGCGGCATTGAAAATACTGATTTAATGTAGCGCATCGAGCGCATCGATGCACCCCGCAACGGGCGCATGTGCAGAAAAAGTTTGCGAGCGGAGGGGATGGGCATGGCACCGGGCACGGTGAGTTCATGGAACACAGGGGCACCATAATTAGATGCCAATGGCGTGGTAGAACTGTGCTCGATATGCATCCGCAAAAGAAAGAGGCACCATGGTCTCGCGGGTTCTCTACCGACCGTTTGATACCGAAGACTTCGACGCCATCGCGCTGATTCTGCAGCAGCTTTGGCATAACAATTCGGATAACGATGAGTACAACCGCCTTGAGGCCGCGTGCGACCTCGCCTATTGCCTTTCGTCGTCGACGTTTTCACAGGTTGCCGTAATCGACGGTCAGGCGCGTGGCATTTCGCTCGCGCGTGCGGGACAGAGCTCCGGCGCCACTATCAACGAGCATTGGATGGATACCGAACGCGCGCTGCTATCGCAGATGCGTGAGCTAGAGCCCGATGCGTGCGCCGAGTATCTCTCGTTTGTGCGCGCAACCATCCGAACCAACAACCGCCTGCTCGAGAGCAGCCCGTTGCCGCACGACAATGAGGTCACGCTGCTTGCCGTGGATCGCGATGTCCATGGCCTGGGCGTTGGCACGGTTCTGCTCGATGCCGCCGTCTCGCACCTGTCCTCGCTTGGAGCGACGAGGGCGCACCTGTACACCGACTCCAACTGCTCGTGGAAGTTCTACGAGCTGCACGGCTTTAAGCGCACGGCCACGCACCGCGCCAACCGCGAAGAGCGCCGTCACGACATGCCGCGCGAAAGCTTCCTCTACGAACTCGATCTAACAGCCTAAACCCGGCAGTTAGGGACGTTCCTTTTGTGCCGGCACCCCGGGACACTCCTTGGCAGCAACCGCACCTAGTCGTTGGGGACGTTCTTAAATGATTAGTCGCTGGGGACAGTCTTCGTAGGTAGCGCGTAAAAAGGGGATGGGCTTTCCCCGACGGCTGTCGAGAAAAGCCCATCCCATAATTTACGACCGTTAGAACGTTCCGCCGCCGCCTCCGCCGACGCCGCCACCACCGCCGCCAGAGAAGCCGCCGCCGCTGCCGCCGCTCGAGCTATCGGAGCTCGAAGCCAGCTCGCGGATGGTCTCGTGATACACATCGTTGAACGAATCGAGCGGAGACTCGTTGCCGTAGTGATGGTAATACCACCAGTAGCAGGGGTAGTTGTCGTAGAAATCGTCGCTGTTGCGCAGGTCCGCAGGCACGGCCTCGGCCAGCTGTCGCAGCACTTCTTTCGAAACGCCCAGGGCGACGCCCATCACCAGCAGCTTGTTCCACAGCACCAAATCGCCCGGGACGGCTTCCTTTAGGCGTGTGAAATCCTCGAGCCAATGCTTGAGCGCCTTGCAGCGAGCCGCCACCTCGGCGCCCTCCGGCGTAAAGCGGCGGAACGTAAGGCCCACGCCGATACCCACCAGCACAATCGGCACCGAGATAACCGCGGCGGTAATGTTCGCCTGTGCGCCATCGGTAAAGAAGATGGATCCCACGGGAACAAAGGCAATCAGGATACCAAGAACCAGGCAAAACACCATTGCAACAATGCCGTCTGAGGCAACGTACTCGCTATCGGCCAGCTTGCCCTTAACGGTGTTCTGATAGTCCTTGAGCTTGTCGCCCACGGGTGTAGCGTGCTGCTTGACGTAGTGCTGCAGCTCGTCGAACGTGCGCGAGCGATCGCCGTTCTCGTCAGGCTTAGTACCGGCAAAGAAGACCTTGAGCACCATGTGGTCAATGCCCTTGGCCGACTTCCAGCCCGCATCACTCACCGTCACGCGATACGTCTGCTCTTCTTTTTCACGCCCCAACAGACCCTTCTTGGCCTTGGTCACGGTCGCCTGCTCCAGCTTGATCACACGGTCGTCAGTGAGCTTCATGAGCGTGGCGATATATGCCTGATCGGGCACCTCGTTCCAGCTCATGAGGGCCGAAAGCACGGCGGGATGGTCGGTCGAAGGCACATCGCGGAAATATTCGTCCTGGAAAAGCGGCTTGGGCTTGCGCTTGCGCAGCTTGAGCATAACGATTGTGCCGGTAAAGGCCACCGCCGCAACAACACTTAGCACGGCAAGTGCATTGGCAATCATGCGAGCGTGAGCGCGGCGGGCGTTAGCTTCGTCGGCCCATTCCTTCTCTTCGCTCATGATCGTTGACATGCGCTCTTCGCCCGAAGCGGTAAGCTGCGGCACCCAGTCGCTAGGGAAGGCGATGCGTGCCTCGGCAAATTCGCCCTGATGCACACAGGGAATGGTATAGGTGACCATGGGTGCGTCCGCATCGAGCGATACATCGCCCGTCAGCGGGCCGTGGCCCCATGCGCGGAAGTTATCGCCCTTGACGGCCGCCGTCCCGGCAGCGGCATTTGCGAAGCGCACTTCCATCTCGACATCGTCGGAATCCGCAGACCAGCCGTCGCCCACGAACTTCCAGTAGAGCTCGGCGGTATCGGCCCAGTTCATAACCGCACCGGTCATGGTGTAGCTCACGTAATAGATCGCGCTGTCGCCGCTCTCGTGGGAGCTGAACACCTTAATCCTTACGCCGTCACCGGTCTGCTCGACCGTGTAGACGCCAGAATCGCCCTTGTTCGCGCTATCGACTTTGTTAAACGCGGTGTCCTCTTCCTCGACACTCAGCACGTCAACGTCCGCCGTGCCGCCCTGCTGGTTGGTGCCCGTATTGATCTCCCAAAACACGCCGTTGATGTCGTCGTCGAAATCAAACTGGCGTCCCTCGACAACGGTCAGCGATCCATCGGCCTCGACCGTGGCGCTGATGTAGGTTTGGGTCATGGAATAACCGTCGGCGTGTGCGGCGGCGGGCAGTAGCAGCAATGCAAGCGCGACGAGTGCGCAGACGGAAGCAAATCGCGCAAACAGGCGGCGCTGCCGGCTGACTTTGGCGGCGAGGGTGTTCATAGGCACATCCTTTGTCTGTAAAACCAACAGCGCCATTGTCCCACGTTTGCGGGTACGCATGACGAACATCTAGGCGACCGGAGCGCCAAACGGGATGAAAGTCACGCCCGCGGCCGGCACCTGGGGACATTCCTTATCTGCCGGCAATCTGGAACACTCCTTGGCATAGCCCGCTCCGGCAATAGATACCACTTCATAGCTCCGTCACAGGTGTAGCGGCTTTGTGTTGCCGCGGCGTAAGCCGATTAAGCTGGCGAGCGAGGGGCATAAAGCAGTTGAGCGAAAACGGTTTGCCCCTTTGCCGTTCGCTTGAGGATCATGTCCCCCTTTTCCGCGGAAACCCCGGCAGTTGCGAAGAGCTGCCGGGGTTTCTGTCGTTTGAGGGGTTGAAGGGGCTGAGCTTGGGGCGGTAATCGAGGTGTTGAGCGGTGCCCGCCGCGCACAACACGCAGCCTCGGCAACTCGCGAGCATCGACGACGCCCCCCCCACCTCACCCCGCGCTATACTCGTCCGCATGGATATCAACGCATGCAACATAGCAACACACGCCGTGGCCACGTCGACGGCGTCCAACAGCAAGCTCGCCCCCGCCCTCGCGCCCGTCGTGGGCCGCTTTGCCCCGTCGCCCTCGGGCCGCATGCACCTGGGCAACGTGTTCAGTTGCCTGTGTGCGTGGCTTTCGGCCCGCAGCCAGGGCGGCAGCATCGTGTTGCGCATCGAGGACCTGGACGATCGCTGCAAGCGCCCGGAACTTGCCGCCCAATTGATCGACGACCTAGCTTGGCTGGGGCTTGAGTGGGACGAAGGCCCCTACTACCAGCACGATCGCCTGGACTTGTACGAGGACGCCCTGCACCAGCTGCAAGACGCCGGCCTCACCTATCCCTGCTTTTGCACGCGCGCCGAGCTCCACACCGCAAGCGCGCCGCACGCCAGCGACGGCACGCCCATCTACCGCGGCGCCTGCCGAGGCCTTTCTGCCGAGGAGGTTGCCCGCCGCAGTGCCCTGCGCGCTCCCGCCACGCGCCTGCGCGTGCCCGCCGTCGACGACCTCGCCGGCGACGTGATCGAATTCGTTGACCGCACGTACGGAGCCCAATGCGAGGCACTCGCCACCGAGTGCGGCGACTTTTTGGTGCGCCGCAGCGACGGCGCTTTTGCCTACCAGCTAGCCGTAGTGGTCGACGACGCTGCCATGGGCGTCACCGAGGTCGTGCGCGGATGCGATCTACTGGGCTCCACGCCCCGCCAAATCTACCTGCAGCATCTGCTAGGACTTCCCACGCCGCACTACGCGCACATCCCGCTGCTCATGTCACCGGACGGCCGCCGCCTATCCAAGCGAGACCGCGATCTGGACCTGGGCGAGCTACGCGCGCGCTTTGGCACGCCCGAGGCGCTGCTGGGATGGCTCGCCGGACAAACGGGCATCACGCCGGACACCACGCCGCGCTCTACCGAGCAGCTGGCCGAGCACTTTAGCTGGGATGTTATCCGTACGCATCGGGAAAACATCACTGTAACGGTCGAGTAGCCAGCCACCCCGCCCCTACGCGACATCCCAGGGCTGGAGTTCGTCGCCCAGGCGGACAATACAGTCGTAGAGCACGGTGTGGCACTCGGCTGGGTTGGCGTCACGATGAAAATGCCCGTAGTACCAGCGTTTGTAGTCTATGCGATCTTCCAGCTCATCGAAAAATGCCGTAAGTCGATCAACCGTGGGGCAATTCCAGACGGGTGCCGGATAAAGCGTGGGTGAAAGCATGCGCGTAGAGCAGGTGTGGGTGATCACGTAGTCGACCTTCCAACCCACGCTGCCGAGCTTTGCCCGCGCCTCCTCAAAGTTGCGCTCGTCCGGCAGCTCCTGCGGCCACCAGCTGGAATACGGAATGCGGTATTCCTTATCCACGCTCGTGGCGCCGCCCATGGTAAAGATCGTTGAGCCGTCGAGCTCAAAAACCTCACCGCGCGTCAGGCGTCGGATGGGCGAGGTGTCCGACAGACGCTGCGTCAGGCCGCCGTGCCACAGCTCCATGGGGCGCTCCGACCAGTGATCGAAACGCTCGTGGTTGCCGTCGACAAACAGCACGGTATAGGGGCGCGACTCCAGCCAGGCGATGTCGGCACATTCCTCGGCAGAGAAATCCCACGGAAAGCCAAAGTCGCCCGCGATGATGAGATAGTCGTCACTTGTCAGACCATCCCCAAGATCCCAGTCGCGAAGCTTTTGCATGTCGACGCCGCCGTGAATATCGCCCGTCACATAGACCGTCATCGGATCACCACTTCCCTGTAAGTCGCTAGCCCACATTCTGCACGATCACTAAGTCAACCGTTCCAGCCCTTCCATCCTTTGGGACCTACCCCTCGCCCTTCCATCCAAACGGGTCAAACACCCAAAAGATCAGATCGAGCACGCCGCCGGTCATCATGGCGCCGGCAAGAGCCATGCAAACATGCAGAGAACTGGCACTTCGGAGCACATCAAACGGCCCCAGAACAGCCAGCAGCGCGACCGTTGCGCCGGCAAGGCACAGCGCGAGGCACGGCCCCGCGTCCTTAACGCACTTCTTTGCGAGATGCTTTGCGTTGTCACTCATCAATATCGAACTCCTTAGAGGGTCGTTGTTTGGGTACATGCCTCCGCGGCAGAGCAGGGCGGCAGGGTAAGTGTCACATGTCGTGCGGACATCAATGGAGAAACCGCCTGCTCGACCAACCTTTGACGCCGTTTTGCACCGGCACCACATCCCCCGCTATCGAGGTCTAATACTTTTCCCACCGCTACCCAAAAACTCATCCAACGTTAATCTTGGCTCAAGAATCGCTTAATCTATAACCTGCACTATAGAGTTCGACCAAGGGCGGGGCGGCGCCGCGCAACGCAGACCGCCGAACGCAACGCTCGCGCCCGGGCAAATCGCCCGGCGTCGCGCCCATCGAACGAAAGGACAGGTCATGGACGACCTCGAAAAAGTTGAAACCATCCGCACCAAGTGCAACGTGAGCTACACCGATGCCAAGGCCGCGCTCGACGCCGCCGACGGCAACGTTTTGGACGCCATCATTTGGCTCGAGTCGCAGGGCAAGACGCAGACCACGTCGGCGCACGCCGCCACCGAGTCCGCGCCAGTCGATGAGCCCTCAGCCGAGATGGTCGCCGCGCAGGCCGCCTACGAGAAGTCGAGCGAAAAGACCGACTTCTCCAAGAAGATGGACAGCGTATGGGAGTACCTCAAAAAGCTCTTCCGCCTGAGCCTGGACACCAAGTTTATCGCCACGCGCCGCGATGCGATCATCCTCAACATCCCCATCCTGATCCCCATCATCGCCCTGTTTGCCTGGGGCGCTACGATTTGGCTGATGCTGATTGGCCTGTTCTTTGGCATGCGCTACCGCATCGACAGCGACGGCGACGTGCCCGGCAGCATCAACAACCTTATGAATCACGCCGCCGATGCCGCGGACGACATCAAGCAAAATCTGAACGACGACAAGTAATCGCAGACGGGGGCACGTATGGCACGAATCCTGATCGTAGAGGACGAGGAGAAAATCGCCCGCTTTGTGACGCTCGAGCTGGAGCACGAGGGCTACCAGGTGGAACACGCCGCCGATGGTCGCACCGCCGTGGACCTGGCGCTGGAGCGCAACTACGATCTTATTCTGCTCGATGTGCTGTTGCCGCAGCTCAACGGCATGGAGGTCCTGCGGCGCGTCCGCAAGCACAAGGATGTGCCGGTGATAATGGTCACCGCGCGCGATGCCGTGATGGACAAGGTGGCCGGGCTCGATGCCGGCGCCGACGATTACCTGACCAAGCCGTTTGCGATTGAGGAGCTGTTCGCACGGATCCGCGTGGCGTTGAAGCGCTCGGAGGCCGTGCGGGCGGCTTCGGGCGTTGGCGGCATCGGGACGGGCGCGGCAGGCGGCACGGGTGTCGGCGCCACTGCGATGCCCCCGGTCAGTGACTCGACCCAGGTTTCCGCCTCGCTCTCCCCCGCCACGCTCGCCGTGGGCTCGGTTGCGCTCGACCCCGACCGCCGCGAAGTCACGGTCGGCGGCTCGCCCATTGCGCTCACGGCCCGCGAGTTCGATGTCCTCGCCCTGCTTATGGCGCATGCCGAGACCGTGCTCACGCGCGAACGCATCGCGCACGAAGCGCTGGGCTACGAATACATGGGCGACACCAACAACGTCGACGTGCACATCGCGCATCTACGCGCCAAGATCGAGGACGCCGGCGGCGCCCGCATCATCCAGACCGTGCGCGGGGTGGGCTATGTCTGCCGCGCGTAACGCCGAGGCCAAGCGCGTCACCTCCATCGCCCGCGCCATCAACTGGAGCTATATGTGGCGCCGCCTGATGAGCTACGTTTGGCTCGACCTGCTGCTAGTAGTGATTGCGGCGGCGATCCTCGTCTATGGATACAACCAGACGCTGCCCGACAGCACGTTTACCGCAGGCTGGATTCCCGGCGCCACCGTTCACGGCATGTCGTTGACGCCCGCGCGCGGCTGGGACCTGACAACGCTCACCTATACCGTCGAGCTTGCGCACACCACCAAGACCTTCCCCCTCGCGCAGGACCTCGTCACGCTATGGCCTCTCTACCTTGTCGTTGTGGGTTGGCAGGTCATCAGCGTGCTCAACATGCTCGGCGGTGCCCGCCGCGTGCGCCGTACCATGGCGCCGCTCAACGACTTGGCGCTGCGCGTGGATGAACTCGGCCGCATGCAGCTCGCCGGCGGCAAGATGGAAACGCTGGAGCAGGCCATCGAGCGCGCAAGCGTCGACTCGCCGAGCGTCACCACCGGCGACGCCGACCTGGCAAGCATCGAGGTTGCACTCAACCGCCTGCTGCGTCAGATGCAAGAGGCCAAGCTGCAGCAGATGCGCTTTGTCAACGACGCGAGCCACGAACTGCGCACGCCCATCGCGGTGATTCAGGGCTACGTAAACATGCTCGACCGCTGGGGCAAAGACGACCCGGCCGTGCTTGCAGAATCCATCGCGTCCCTTAAGGCCGAAAGTGAGCACATGCAAGAGCTCGTGGAGCAGCTGCTGTTTTTGGCGCGCGGCGATGCCGGGCGCACGGTCCTGCGGCGCGCGAATACCAACCTGGCCGCATTGGTCGGCGAGGTATGCGAGGAATCACAGATGATCGATACCGAGCACACGTATCGGCTGGCTTTTGACGCTGCATTTGCCAACGACCCGTGCTGCGACGCGCCTGTCGATGTGGCGCTCGTGAAGCAGGCTCTGCGTGTGATCGTGCAAAACGCCGCCAAGTACTCGGGTGCGGGAACGACTGTCACATTTGGCATAACGCCCGATGCGAGCATGGGCACGATCGACATAAGTGTTGAGGACGAGGGCATCGGCATGAACCAGGAATCCGCAGCTCACGCGTTCGAGCGGTTCTACCGTGCCGACAACGCGCGCGATGCCGGCGCGCAGGGCTCGGGTCTGGGGCTCGCCATTGCCAAGTGGATCGTCGATAGCCATGGCGGTGTCATCGGCGTGACCTCAGTCGAGGGCGTCGGCAGCCGCTTTACGATTCGCCTGCCACGGTAGGAAGCCCCTCGGCATAAATAAAGGGATAGGGCCACGCAGCCCTATCCCTTTTTGCTAGCTATGACAGCTTGTGCGTTACTCGCGGCACAGGTGCACGGCGAAGCCGGCGAACTCGCGCTTAAAGTACACGAGCTTGGTGCCGCCGTCGGGCAGCAGCACGCGCGACTCCTCGTTGACCTCGAGCCCGCGCTCGGCAAACCACTTCTCAGCTGCATCGATGTCGTTAACGGCAAAGCCGATGTGGCCCTTGGTGCCACGACCGTTCTGCTTCATGATCTCGACCAGCGAATCGTTAAAGTATGAAACGGGGGTCTCGATAACGGGCAGGCCCATCATCGTCGAGAACAGCTCCGCGATCTCCAAGGCATCTGCCGGGTCGGTGGCGTTAATGCCCACATGGGCAACGCGCATGCCAAAGAGCTCGACCGGATTGGCGCTCTGCTCATTCATACAGGCAGCGCCTACTGAGCCATAACGTCGAGAACGGCCTTCTCGGCAGCAACGCGGTTCATGCCGGTCATGAAGGGCACGCCGCTCACGTACGGGCAGGTGAGGCCCTCGGGGGCAACGGTGGTGGCGATCAGCAGGTCAGCGCCCTCGTCGCAAGCGTCCTTGGCCTCGGAGATGGCGCACTGCACGATCTCATACTTGCCGGCATAACCGTTGGCGTCGAGCATGGTGGCGACCTTCTGGGCAACGAGCGTGGAAGTAGCAGCGCCAGCACCGCAAGCCAAAACGATCTTCTTCATAGGTAATATCTCCCTTCATGGTTTACTTTAGGTAAGTGTACCGCAGCGAGCGATGGCACTCGGCCTCGATGAGCTTTTATGCCAGTTTGCTTGCTCGCTGCGTATAATACATCTAGTACGTGTTGTCATACCGCTCGCTTTACGAGCGACTAAGGACCCTGAAATGCCCGATTCCCGCACCCTCTGGACCGCCGTCGTTATCATCTGCATCGCCGTGTCGGTGTTCTTTAGCGTCAAAAAACGCACCACGTTCAAGCGTCTGCAGCAGTTGATGGCCGCCAAGCAGTGGGACGAGTTCGATCGTTTGCTCGACGGCAAACTCACCAGCATGCTGTACCCGCGCTACAACCGCGACTACCTGCGTCTGAACTCCTATCTGCTGCGCGAGGACCACGAGCGCGCCAGCGAGATGTTCGACCTGCTGCTGGGTCTCAACCTCCCCAAGATGCAGCGCGTCGACTTGGTGATTAAGGCCTTTAACTACTACGTTGGCCAGGAGGACCGCAAAAAGTCCAAGGAACTGTTGCACGAGATCAAGGGTTTTGAGGGCGGTCAAGCCGAGGCGGTTGCACACGAGTGTCAGCTGATGTACGACACGATGATCCTCAAGCGCCACAACGACATTCCCGAGCTGGAGCGCATGCTCGAGGAGGCCGGCGACGACCCGGTCAAGCGCTGCCGCCTGGAGTACCTGCTGGCCTTGCAATACCAGAACAAGGGCGACGAAGCCAAGTTCCAGGAGTTCCTGGAGAAGTCGGGCCAACACTCGATGGCCGTCAACGCGTAACGGACGGCTTGTGCTAGACTTCTAGTCTCACGGGGGCGTGGCGGAATTGGCATACGCAGGAGACTTAAAATCTCTCGCCGCAAGGATTGTGGGTTCGAGTCCCACCGCCCCTACCATGTGATTGCTTGCGAGCCCGTGTTCCCCAGGGATGCGGGCTCGCTTCTTTAAGATGCCGGTGGGGCTCGAACCCGCGAGGGGGCGAGCGTTAAGCGGACGCGCAGCGTCCGAAGCGAGCCGGCGAGGGCGCCGACAGGCGGCCGAAGCCGGTGCGTATTTGCGCAGCAAATGCGCGGACGTCCCACCGCCCCTACCATATGGAGCTTTCGAGCCCGTGTCCCCAAGGGATGCGGGCTCGTTTCTTTTACACGCCGGTGGGGCTCTAAGTTGCGGTGGAATAGTTCCTGTTTTGGCAGTTTACCAGCCCATTTAGGAACTATTCCACCGCAACTTAGGTTGGTGTTCCCACATTTTCCAATGGAAAAACGTGGCTGTCTCCCACATTTTCCGATGGAAAAACGTGGTTGTCTCCCACATTTTCCGATGGAAACTCCCAAATGGCCTTATACTAGCCGAGAGGGTTGGGAGGCAATATGCAGCGACAGCTTATGAGTGAACTTATCGCTTGGAAATCAAGGGCGAATCGCAAACCTCTCTTGCTTAAGGGAGCCCGCCAGACAGGAAAGACTTGGCTTCTTAACGAATTCGCAAGCCAGCAGTATCGAAACGTCATTCGTTTTGACTTTATGCTCGAGCCGAGCACACGCTCGCTGTTCGATGGGAACCTCGACCCCAAGCGCATCATCTCCCAGATAGAACTCCTACGTGGCCAAACCGTAACGCCGGAAGACACGCTCATCATCTTCGACGAGATCCAAGAAGCGCCACGCGGGATCACCTCGCTCAAGTACTTCAACGAGCTTGCACCCGAATACCACATCGTAGCAGCCGGTTCCTATATGGGCCTCGCGCTCCGACGCGAAAACGAGTCATTTCCCGTCGGCAAAATCGACCAGCTCACCATGCGTCCCATGGGGTTTGCTGAGTTCGTTCGTGCCGTCGACGGCAACCCGCTCGCCGACGCCATCCTTGCCGCAGACATGAACCTTCTAGCAAACGTTACCGAAAAGCTCGAGCACTTGCTCAAGGAATACCTTGTTGTCGGCGGTATGCCCGAAGTTGTCTCCACTTTCGCCGAGACACGCGACTTCATCGAAGCCCGAAGGCTTCAACAGCAAATCATCGAGGCTTACGAATCCGATTTTGGCAAACATGCACCCGCCCGCATCGTCGAGCGCATGAGGTTGGTTTGGAAATCCCTTCCCGGCCAGCTTGCAAAGGAGAACAAGAAGTTTGTCTATGGCGCCCTTCGCCCCGGAGCGCGCGCACGCGATTTCGAGGAAAGCCTCCAGTGGCTCACGGACTACGGAATCGTTCATAAGGTGCCACGTGTTTCCGCTCTAAAGGCGCCGCTCTCGAGCTACGAAGACCTCTCGGGCTTCAAACTGTTCTGCATCGACACCGGCATCCTCGGAGCGCTCTCCGGTCTCTCTCCGGCCATCGTTCTTAACGGATCCGCTGTTTTTACCGAGTTCAAAGGTTCGCTGACCGAACAATACGTCGCGCAGGAGCTTTTGCTCCAGGACAAAACTCCCGCGTATTGGTCCTCTACCTCTGGCAATGCCGAAACCGACTTTGCCATCGACCATGCGGGAACCGTGCTTCCGCTTGAGGTCAAGGCGGCAGAGAACCTTAAAGCGAAGAGTCTGAAAATAGCCTGCGAAAAATTCAAGCTCGAGCGTTGCGTGAGGAGCTCCCTGGCGGCATATAGAGACGAGGGCATGCTCGTCAATATTCCGCTTTGGGAGATTGGGCAAATCGACAAGCTGGCATAGGCGCTGTGGGGACGCCCCGCAAGGACTGTCCCCAGGTGCCGACTGTTGAGTTGCGGTGGAATAGGGACTGTTTGGTGCCCGAAAGGGCGATTTTAGTCCGTATTTCACCGCAACTTATTTAGAGGGCGCTGAGGCTGGGGGTCCAGCCGATGGTGGGGGTCGCGCAGTCGAGGGTCTCGTTGATGGTTGCGGCCATACCGGCGAGCAGGCTGTTCTCGCTTACGGTGAGCGTCTTGTAGCCGCCGGCACGCATGAGTTCGCGGATCACCACGGCGCCAGCCAAGATCACGCCCGCGCGTTTGGGCTGTACACCCGGTAGTGCGGCGATGCCTTCCGCGTCCAACACAGACATGCGCTCGATAGCGGCCGAGACCTGCTCCAGCGACAGCTCGCGTAGGTGAACAAAGCTCGAATCGTACGGTTCCAGCTCGTGGACCAGAGCCACCAGCGTAGTCACCGTGCCACCCACCGCGACCAGACGCTCGGCGCGCTCAAAGTCGCTGGACAGGCTTTCAAAATAGGCGGCGAACTGCTCGCCTGCCCACGCGGCAGCGGCAGCAAGCTCGCCGCGTGCGGGTGGCAGCGTCGAGAAAAACCGCTCCGTCACGCGGCGGCAGCCAATGTCCAGCGAGCGCGTCCCTTCTAGCGCAAAGACGCCACGCTCCGGCGCATAGACGCCCGTCGCGAGCTCCGTGGATCCGCCGCCCGAATCGGCAACAATGATGCGCTCGCCGGCAAAGTCGTGCGCCACGCCAAAAAACGTCAGGCGTGCCTCGACCTCGCCCGGAATCACCTGTGGCTCAAGCCCCAGATCGCGCAGGCCGTCCAGCAGCAGTGCTGCGTTGGACGCATCACGCGCGGCGCTCGTGCAGGTGGTGCAGATGCACGCGGCCCCAAAGGCACGAGCCTCGTCCACAAACATGCGGCACGCAGCGAGCACGCGCTCAACGGCCGCCTCGCAAAAGCGGCCCGTCGCGTCCACGCCCTCACCCAGATCGGTAATCTCGGTATGCTTGGACGATTCCACGATTGCCCCGCCCTCGACCTGGGCCAACACCAGTCGCGACGACACCGTTCCCAGGTCGATCGCGGCCACCTTATAGCGTTTGCAATTTGTCATTGCGAGCTCCCCTCCGGGCGCTATTTGCCGTTGGACACGACCGTCTGACCCTCGACGCCGTTAAACCCAAACAGCATGTCGAGCGCTTGGATGTACCACGGCGCGTCCTTACCGACTTCTTCGATTTCCTTGGCCACTTCGCTGGCCTTCTTGGCGTTTGAGGACTTTTTGCTCGACGAGGCATCCGAATCGTCGTCCAGGCCCTGCACTTCAATCCTCTTCTCGCCGGGCATCACCAGGCCCAGGTCCTCGGATGCCGCGTCCTTGATACCCTCCTCCGAGAGCAGCTTGTCGACGCTTTTTTGCAGGTCGTCGTTATATTGCTCGCGAATCTCGACCTGCTTGGCCAAGATGTCGCTCGAGCGTTTTGCCACATACAGGTCGCGCACGGGGAAATACAGGCTCACAAGCGCCAGGGCGACGACAATGCCAACAAACAGCCCCCGCTGGGGACCGTGGGTAAAGTCGTAGATTGCCTTGACCACCGCGTTATCGTTGGCGTAATGCATGAAGTCCGAGCCCGAAAGACGGTTCGAGGGCCTACTCGGCTTTTCATGCGTTTGAGCCGAGGAACGCTGAGCATGCTCCGAGTGCGCCGGGCGCACCGAACGTAGCGGGCGGTCCGTCGACGTATTCACTTGAGCACGGGAGTGTGAGGTACTTGTCGGGCGCTGCGTGGAGCGGTCGGCGCCGGCGTAGGCGGACCCACCGAGCTGCACCGTGCGCGCACGGCGAGGCGACGGCTCACGCGAACCGGCGGAATAGTACCTGTTGTCGTAAATCTGATCCATGTGCGCCCTGTGCGGTTGAGGTTTGTTTGCGCTAAGTATTCTAGTTATAGCACGAGCGCCCGCGCCGCCTTCGCCAGCCTTTGCTCGACATAAAAAAGGCGCTGAGTCATATGGCCCAGCGCCCAATGGTGCTCAACAGCGCCCGGCTGGAGCAAGGCAAATCCGAGTCTTCCCCGCCCCCGCGACCTCCGCGTGCCTAGCGAATGTTGTAGAACGCGGCCTTGCCGGCGTAGCGCGCACTGCCCTCGAGCTCGTCCTCGATGCGGATGAGCTGGTTGTACTTGGCGATGCGATCGCTGCGGCACGGGGCGCCCGACTTGATCTGGCCGGCGTTGACGCCCACGACCAGGTCGGCGATCGTGGAGTCCTCGGTCTCGCCGGAGCGGTGACTCACGATGCAGGCGTAGCCGGCCTCCTTGGCGGTCTCGATGGCCTCGAGCGACTCGGTGAGCGTACCGATCTGGTTGACCTTGACCAGGATCGCGTTGGCGGCACCAAGCTCGATGCCCTTCTTGAGGCGCTCGGTGTTGGTGACGAACAGGTCGTCGCCTACGAGCTGCACCTTATTGCCAATGCGGCGGGTAAGCTCGACCCAGCCGTCCCAGTCCTCCTCGGCCATGCCGTCCTCGATGGAGATGATGGGATAAGTGTCGACGAGCTTCTCCCAGTAATCGACCATCTGGGCGCTCGTGTACTCAACGCCCTCGCCCTTGAGCTCGTACATACCGGTCTCAGCGTTGTAGAACTCGGTGGACGCCGGATCCATGGCGTACATAAAGTCGACGCCGGGCTTAAAGCCAGCCTTCTCGACGGCCTTGGTGATGTACTCGAACGGCTCGGCATTGGTCTTGAGGTTGGGGGCAAAGCCGCCCTCATCGCCCACGCCGCCGCCCAGGCCGGCCTCGTGCAGCACGCCCTTGAGGGTGTGGTAGACCTCGGCGCACCAGCGCAGGCCCTCGGCAAAGCTCGGGGCGCCCACCGGCATGATCATAAACTCCTGGAAGTCGACGTTATTGTCGGCATGCACGCCGCCGTTGAGGATGTTCATCATAGGTGTGGGCAGCAGATGAGCGTTGACGCCGCCCAGGTACTGGTACAGCGACAGGCCCGACGACTCGGCAGCGGCGCGGGCGACGGCCAGCGACACGCCCAGGATGGCGTTGGCACCGAGCTTGGTCTTGTTGGGGGTACCGTCCGCGGCAATCAGCGCGGCATCGACGGCACGCTGGTCGAAGGCGTCGAGGCCCACGACGGCGTTAGCGCACTCGTTGTTGACGTGCTCGACGGCCTGCGAAACGCCCTTGCCCAGGTAGCGGCCCTTGTCCCCGTCGCGCAGCTCGCAGGCCTCAAAGGCGCCGGTCGAAGCACCCGAAGGCACCATTGCGCGGCCAAAGCTGCCGTCCTCGAGCACGACCTCGACCTCGACGGTGGGATTGCCGCGGCTGTCGAGCACCTCGCGACCGTAGACGTCCAAAATATCGCTCATGTTGTCTCCCTCTCACTTGGAAACGGGTTGAATGCTTGGCGACGCGGCTTGCACGCTGTAGAGGCGCGCAGGTTCATAAGTTAGCCTTGTCGCACTTTTTGCATTATGCCCTAAGTTAGCCGAGGGATACACTTGATTTTCGAAAAATTTAGCGGGAACGATGAGGCGTGTCAGCCCGTCGTTCCCGCAGTCTTACTCCTCCGCCTTTGCGGCATCCCACAGGTCGTTGAGGCCGTGGGTCGAAAGCTCGGCAAGATCCACGTGGGCGTCGGACGCCATCTGCTCCATCGCGGCCCAGCGACGGCGGAACTTTGCCGTGCTGGCACGAAGGGCGCTCTCGGCGTCAATGCCCTCTTTGCGCGCAACGTTGACCAGGGCAAAGAGCAGGTCGCCAAACTCCATCTCGCGCTCGGGCGAGCCAGGGGCCTCGGCCTCAAACTCGGCACGCTCCTCGGCGACCTCGTCCCACACATCCTGGACCGTCTCCCACTCAAAGCCCACGGCAGCCGCCTTGCGCGACACCTTCTGAGCCTGCATCAGCGCCGGCAGATGCGTGGGCACACCATCGAGCAGACCCTCGGGCGCAGCCTCGCCTGCCGCCACGGCCTTGTCCTTGGCAGCCCTCTCGGCAAGCTTAACCTCGTCCCAAATCTTGAGCACTTCGTCGGAGCTCCCGGCATCCACATCGCCAAACACGTGCGGATGACGGCGAATGAGTTTGGCGTCAATATCGCGCGCCACGTCGGCCAGCGTAAACTCGCCGGCGTCCGCCGCAATCTGCGCATGCAGCACGACCTGCATGAGCACGTCGCCCAGCTCCTCGCGTAGGTGAACCGCGTCGTCCGCCTCGATGCAGTCGAGTGCCTCGTAGGCCTCCTCGATCATGTTCTTGCCGATGCTGCGGTGCGTCTGCTCACGGTCCCACGGGCAGCCATCGGGCTGACGCAGACGCCAGATGGTCTGCACCAGATGCTGCAGCTCGGCCGACGCGTCGACCAGCGTGGACAGATCGCGCGAGCCCTCGGCATTTTGCTGAGCCATGTGCTGCGCCATGGTTATTCCTCCTCCAGGATCACGTGGCGGAACGCACCGCCCTCGTAGATGCCGTAGCTGTGCGTGCCGTCCTTGGGGATGCTCACGCTGCCGGGGTTGAAGAGCCACAGGCCCGGGTGCGCCTCGCTTGCCTCGTTAACCTTGATGTGCGTGTGACCGTAGACGAGCGCGGAGCCCTCGGGCAACGCGGGCGCGTGGTCGACGCTGTTGTGCATGCCGGCGCCAAAGACGTGGCCGTGCGTCAGGAACAGCTCGCGGCCGGTCTCGTCGAACAGCGTGGCGTAGTCGGCCATGACGGGGAAGTCGAGCACCATCTGGTCGACCTCGGCATCGCAGTTGCCGCGTACCGCGATGATGCGGTCGGCCAGGGCGTTGAGCAGCGGGATTACGCGCTTGGGGGCGTAATCGCGCGGCAGGTCGTTGCGCGGACCGTGGTAGAGCAGGTCGCCCAGCAGGACGATGCGGTCGGGCTGCTCGGACTCGATGGCGGCGACCAGGCGCTCGGCCCAATATGCAGAGCCGTGGATGTCGGAGGCGATGAGGTATTTCATGGGGGATCCTTTCGGGATGGGGTTAATGCGGCTGGGCACGGGATGTCGCCGGCCGCGCTATTCAAATCGCAGTGCCGCGCTCTGGGCCGCCTGCATCACGCGCTGGAGCGGCACGTTATGCTCGCGAGCAAGGCGGGCGCAGTCCTCGTACTCGGGCGCTGCACGCTCGCTGCCATCGGGCAGGGTTGCCACCTTTACGGCCACCTCGCCCCAAGGCGTCGCCACTTGTTCAAAGCGGCGCGGCAGGCAGACGCGCTCCATAATCTGGCGCCGGATACCGTTGGTCGTGGTTTCCAAAAAGATAATCGTCTGCAGGCGCTCGATATCCTCATGCGAGCAGATCACCTGCAGCTGCCAACCGGGACGGCCTTTTTTGCAGTAGAGGGGCAGCCAGTGCACCTCGCGCGCACCTGCCTCGCGCAGGCGGTCGGCGGCGTAGGCAAGCACCTCGGGCGACGCGTCGTCGATGTCGCACTCCAGTTTGACGATAGTTTCGGGCGCATCAGTCTCGCGAGACAGCGGGGATGTGCTATCGCATTGCATACGGTCTGGATCCTTTCCGCGCGGGCTCGTTTTGTTCACCCAAACGCTAGCACATCGCGGGCGGCGCAGGGGCGGCGTCATGGGATAGGTGCGACTTTTGCTGGGCGCAAGTGCTGGCGCGCTCCAACGCGGGCCCGCTCCACTCAAACGTGTACGTCAGCCTCCAAACATGTCATTTTTTGCAGCTTTTGGAGGCTAATGTACATGTTTTGAAAGCGCAAGCGAGGCCGCACCACGCGCCGCGCACCCTTTCCAATCGATTTCGGCACCCCGCGCGTACGACGCGCCGAGGCTGCGCCATTACAATGGAGCGGATTCGCCAAATGCAAAGGAGCCGCTATGCCTATGTGCCCGCTGATCGATTGCCATACCCACACCTCGTTCTCGGACGGACACGCCTCGTTTGAGGACAACGTTCGCGCCGCCGCTGCGGCCGGCTGCCAGGTCATGGTCTCGACCGACCACCTCACCCTGCCTGCCAGCATGGACGCCAACTGCGAAGTGCAAGTTGTCGAGGGCGACCTGACGGCGCATCGCCTGGCATTTGAGGACGCCTGCAAGCTCGCCGCGCAGATCACGCCGGAGCTCGAGCTTATCTATGGCTTTGAATGCGATTGGTACGAGGGCTGCGAGCCTTTGGTTGAGCGCTGGTCCCAGGGCGCCGTCGTACGCCTGGGCAGCGTGCATTGGATTGGTAACCCGGGCGATATTGCGGCCGGCGCTGCGGGCACGGCGGGAACGGAGGACGTCGCTCGTCCCGATACGCCCGATTCGCGCTGCGGTTGGATCGACGACGACACCAACCTGCACGTTTGGGAAAACCTGGGGGTACGCGGCGTGTGGGAGCGCTACGTCGACGACTGGTGCCGCGCTTGCGAAAGCTCACTCAACTTTGACGTGATGGCCCATCCCGACCTGGTCATGCGCTTTTCGAAGGAGGGCTTTGCGCCCGATTTTGATCCAGCGCCGTTCTGGGAGCAGATGGCAGAGTGCGCACACGATACAGGCCGCCGCGTTGAGGTCTCGACCGCCGCGCCGCGCAAGGGCCTCGACGACTATTACCCCTCGACGGGGCTGTTGCGTTGCTTCGCCCACGCCGAGGTACCCATCACCTTTGGCTCGGACGCGCACCGCGCCTGCGACATCTGCTGGAATATCCGCGAGGCCCAGGCCCACGCCTACGACTGCGGTTATCGAACCTTCGACATCCCCCACCCCACCGGCGAATGGGAACCCACACCCCTCTTCTAACCCATCCCCTTCATCAGTTGCGGTGAAATAGGGATTGTTTGGCCTGATGAAGTGCTTAAGCAGTCCCTATTTCACCGCAACTTCCATGAGTCCGTTGCGCCGGCAAAGACCGTCCCAAACGACTAGTCGTTTAAGAACGTCCCCAATGACTAGTGGCGGCGAGCGTTGAGTTCGCCGGCCAGTTCGTCGAGGGTGACGCCGTAGCGCTCAAGGGTTACGAGCAGGTGATAGACCAGGTCGCCGGCCTCGTAGCGGATGTGGTCGTGATCGTTATCCTTGCAAGCCATGATGACCTCGCTCGCCTCTTCGGCAAGCTTCTTGAGCAGCTCGTCCTCGACATCGGTCAGCAGACGAGCGGTGTAGCTCTCCTGCGGCGATGCATCACAACGACCGTGAATCACCTCGGCCAGACCCGTCAGCGTCTCGCCGATATTTCCATCCTGAACGTTTGCGGTGCGCACACCCATGGTTCAATCCTTTCTGGTTGGCCAAGCGCCTAGTCAAGCGCCCGCCCTACGCGAGTTTCTTAAAGAAGCAGGTACGGTTGCCGGTGTGGCAAGCCGGGCCCGGAGAGTCAACCTTGACCAGCAGCGTATCGTTATCGCAGTCGGCCCAAAGCTCCTTGACCTCCTGCATATTGCCGCTCGTCGCGCCCTTGTTCCAGAGCTCCTGGCGGCTGCGGCTCCAAAACCACGTGGTCCCGGTCTTGAGCGTCAGCCCCACCGATTCCTCGTTCATCCAAGCAACCATAAGCACCTCGCCGGTGTCATATTGCTGAACCACACAAGGAATCAGCCCCTTGGCGTCGTATGTAAGCTTTGAAGGATCGGTTATCTCTTCCATTTCTCTTCCCAATTCAAACATCGCAGGTCGGCGAGGGTTGTCCAGGTGCCCGAGATTCCGAGCGACAAGCCCGACGACGCGTACTTAAGTACGCGAGGAGGGTTGGAGCCGGAAGGTCGGGTGCCTGGGCAAGCCGCAGCGCTAGAAGTCCAACCTGACAGGGATGCCTTGAGAGGCCATATACTCTTTGACTTCGCGAATGCTGAAGGTTCCAAAGTGAAAGACGCTCGCCGCCAACACGGCATCGGCCTCGCCCTCAATCACACCCTCGGCGAAATGCTCGAGCGTGCCCACGCCGCCGCTCGCAATCACCGGAATCGGCACCGCGCGGGCCACGGCGCGGGTGAGCGCCAGGTCAAAGCCGGCCTTGGTGCCGTCGCGATCCATACTGGTCAGTAGGATCTCGCCGGCACCGCGACGAGCCGCTTCCTCGGCCCACGCCACCGCGTCGATACCCGTGGCGTTGCGACCGCCCGCCGTGAAGACCTCCCACTTGTCGGCACCGGATGCGCCGGGCAAACCAACGCGCTTGGCATCGATCGCCACGACCACGGCCTGGCTGCCAAACGCCGCGGCAGCCTGGCTAATCAACGACGGGTCGCGCACGGCCGCCGAGTTGAGCGACACCTTGTCGGCACCGGCGGCAACCATGGTGCGCATGCCCGCCAGGTCGCGAAATCCGCCGCCCACGGTATAGGGAATGGCTAGCTCCTCGGCCGCATGCGCCGCCATCTCGATGGTCGTCGCACGGTTGTCGCTCGTGGCGGTAATGTCCAAGAAGACGACCTCGTCCGCACCCTCGCGGTCGTAGGCGCGCGCCAGCTCCACCGGATCGCCCGCATCGCGCAAGCTCACAAAGTTGACGCCCTTGACCACACGGCCGTCCTTGACGTCCAGGCAGGGAATCACACGTTTGGTAAGCATGGGCTACTCCTCCCCTCGGGCGGCGGTCAGCGCCTGTACCAGCGTAAAGTTGCCCTCGTAGAGCGCGCGACCGGTAATGGCACCTTCAATCGCGCCCTCACCCACTGCGGCCAGCGCGCGGATGTCGTCGAGCGTCGAGATGCCACCCGATGCCACGACGGGAAAGCCCGCGACCTCGGCCACATGGCGATACGCCGCCACATCGATGCCCGTCTGCATGCCATCGCGCGCAATGTCGGTATACACCAGATGCTTAAAACCCAGCTCGGAAAGCTGCGCCACGGCGTCGTCGAGCGCCACGCCCGCGCCGTCACGCCAGCCATTCACCTTGACCTGGCCGTCGCGTGCGGCAATATCTGCCACCAACAGCTCGCCAAAGCCTTGGGCCGCCACCTCGGCAAAACCCGGCTCGGTCACGAGCACCGTGCCTAGTGCGATGCGGCGCGCACCGTAGCCGGCCAACTCGTCGATGCGCGCGAGCGAGCGGACGCCGCCGCCCACGTCCACGGACAGACCGTTGACGCCGCAGATGGCCTTAATCGCCGCCGAGTTGGCAGCGCATGTGTCCTCGTCCTCGCCAAAGGCAGCGGACAGGTCGACGACGTGCACCCAGCTTGCGCCCTGCTCGGCAAACGAGCGAGCAACGGCCACGGGGTCGTCGGAATATACCTTGCAGCGACTCCGGTCGCCGCGCTCCAGGCGCACGACCTTGCCGCCGATCAGATCGATTGCGGGAAACAGGATCATCAGCCGGCCTCCTCGACGATGTTGACGAAGTTCTTAAGGATGCGCTGACCCAGCGCGGAGGATTTCTCGGGATGGAACTGGCAACCCCACACGTTGCCATGGCGCACGATGCACGGGAAGCTCCGCGTATAGTGCGTGCGCGCCAGCACATCGGCGGCATCGGAATCGTCGGCCACCGCGTAGCTGTGGGTGAAGTACATGTTGGCACCCTCGGCAAAACCAGTAAGCAGCGGATCGGCCGCACCGGCGGGCGTCATGTGCACCTGGTCCCAGCCCACGTGCGGCACCTTCAGGCGGCTCGACTCCAGGCGCGTGCACGAACCGCGCATAATACCCAGGCCATCGACCCAGAGGGCACCGGCCCGCTCGGAGGCGTTGCCGTCGGCGACCGCGCTCTCGCTCGCAGGAACGCCCTCGTTGCCGCGCTCAAAAAACAACTGAAGGCCCAGGCAGATGCCGAGCAGCGGAGTTCCGGCGGCGACGGCATCGAGCACCGCGTCCGCCTCGCCGCTCTGGCGCATAAAGGCGATCGCGTCATAGAACGCGCCCACGCCCGGGATGACCAGGCCGTCGGCATTGCGGATCTGCTCCGGATCGTCCGACGTGCAGGCGGCGGCACCGGCGCGTGCAAGCCCGCGCACGACGCTCGACAAGTTGCCCTTGTGGTAGTCGACCACCACGATCTTCGGTTCGCCCACGCGACCCTCCTTTTCCCATCATCCAAAGCCACCACAAAGGGGACAGGCACCTTTGTGGTGGTTTGTGCAATCCGTCAGCTACAGCGAGCCCTTGGTGCTGGGGATGCCTTGCACGCGGGGATCGAGCTCGCAGGCGCGGCGCATCGTGCGGCCCACGGCCTTAAAGGCGGCCTCGATAATGTGATGCGAGTTGCCGCCCGCCAGCTCGCGCACGTGCAGCGTGAGCTTGGCGTCGCGCGCAAAGGCGTAGAAGAACTCGACGGCCAGCTCGGTATCGAAGCTGCCCACGCGCTCGGTCGGCACGGGCAGCTCGCAGTAGGCCTGCCCGCGGCCCGAAATATCAACAGCAGCCATCACGAGCGTCTCGTCCATGGCGATCGCCGCGTCGGCAAAGCGCGTAATGCCCGCCTTGTCGCCCAGCGCCCGGCAAAACGCCTCGCCCAGCACAATACCTGTGTCCTCGACGGTGTGATGCGCATCGACCTCGACGTCGCCCACCGCGTGCACCGTCAGATCGAACAGACCATGGCGGCCAAAAGCGTTGAGCATGTGGTCGAAAAACGGCACGCCGGTCGAGATATCGCACACGCCAGATCCGTCCAGGTCGAGCTTTACGACAATGTCGGTCTCGCCCGTCTTGCGGGTCACCTCGGCATAGCGGTCCATCTACATCTCCTCCTTCACCAGCGCGGCAAACGCGGCCAGCACCTCGTCGTTTTCCTGCGGGGTGCCCACGGTAATGCGCAGACAGTCCGCGAGCCCCGGCGCGTAACTAAAGTCGCGCACCAAAATTGAATACTCGTCGCGCAGACGCTCGCGCACGCGCGTGGCATGCGGCGTGCGCACAAGCACAAAGTTCGCCGCGCTCGGCCACGCCTCCACGGGCAAGCCCTCGGCAGCCATTGCGAGCAGGGCGCACAACTCGCGCTCGCGCTCGGATGCAACCTGTGCCACCACGGGCGTATACGCATCGCGGGCACGCACGCAGGCAAGCGCGGCGGCCTGGCTCAGCACATTGACCGAGTAGATCTGGCGAATCGCCGCGAACACGTCGATGACCTCGGGTGCCGCGATCACGTAGCCCAGACGCGCGCCGGCGGCGCCGAACGCCTTAGACAGCGTATGCAGAATCACCAGGTTGGGATACTCGGCGATAAGTCCCTGTGCCGTGGTGGCCGCACCAAATGAATCATCGGCAAACTCAACGTAGGCCTCGTCGACCATGACCATGCCGGGGCACGCATCGCACAGGGCCGCGACAAAGTCGAGCGGCGCCACGTCACCCGTGGGATTGTTGGGCGAGGTCACGATTGCCAGGTTGCACTCGGGCGCCGCCGCAAGCACGGCTGCCTGGTCGAGCTCAAAGGTCGCCGGGTCGCGCCACACGTCGCGTACCTCGGTCTGGCAGAGCGACGCAAAGAACGCGTACTCGCTAAAGCACGGCGGGCAGTTGAGCAGGGTCCGTCCCGCGCCGCCAAACGCCAGCAGGTAGTTATAGAGCAGCTCGTCGCCGCCGTTTCCCACGCAGATGTTCTCGCGCGTCACGCCATGCCAGGCAGCAAGCTCGTCGCGCAGGTCGTTCGACATGGGATCGGGATAGCGATTGAGCGGCGTGGCAGCCAGGGCCGCGTCGACCGCCTCGCGCACGCCGGCCGGCACGGGATAGGTGTTCTCGTTGGCCGAAAGATTGATGCGCGTGGGCGTAAAGTTGGGATCATAGGGCTCGATGCCGGCCAGGTAGGGCTGGACGAGCTCCTTCATGCGCGGCGTGAGTTCGGCCATGTTAGGCCTCCTCGCCGGTCGCGCCAGCGCCATCCGCGCCCGCAGCCGCCAGGTCCACACCCTCGGCGACCGTCGCGGTCGTATCTCCCGGCCAGGCAACCTTGGTCAGGTCGGCCGCGGCGAGCGACTCGGCACTCACGGCATCCTCGCCCTGTTCCAGCACGCGGCGACGCAGAGCGGCGGAAAGCGCGTGCGCCCACAGGCCCTCGGCCTCGGCCAGGCGCTGCGTAGCGGGAGCATCGGAGAGCAGGCCTTCGGGCGTATAGCAAATGACACTCGAGCGCTTAACGAACTCTTCGACCGAAAGCGGGTTGGAGAACATGGCCGTGCCGCCGGTCGGCAGCGTGTGGTTGGGGCCGGCAACATAATCGCCAAGCGGCTCGGAGCTCCAGGCGCCCACAAAGATGGCGCCGGCGTTGCGAATGCCGCCAAGCAGGCCCATCGCGTCCTTGCAGTGCAGCTCAAGGTGCTCGGGCGCCACGGTGTTCACGGCCTCGACGGCGGCAGCCATATCGGCGGCCACCACGATGGTGCCTTCGTTGTCGAGCGAAGCGCGCGTAATCTCGGCACGCGGCGACTGCGCCACCAGGATGTCGATGCCGGCCTCGGCCTCGCGCGCAAACTGCTCGTCGCAAGTCACCAGATAGCAGGCTGCCAGCGGATCGTGCTCGGCCTGGGCCATCAGGTCTGCCGCGACCACCATGGGCTTGGCCGTGGCATCGGCCAGCACGCAGACCTCGGACGGGCCGGCGACCATGTCGATTCCCACGTCGCCCGAGACAATCTGCTTGGCAGCGGCAACAAAAGCGTTACCCGGACCGGTGATCTTGTCGACACGCGGAATGGTCTCGGTACCGTACGCCAGCGCGGCCACGGCCTGAGCGCCGCCCACCATATAGATTTCGTCCACGCCGCCGAGCTTTGCCGCGGCGAGCGTGTAGGGGCTGATCAGGCCGTCCTTTTGCGGCGGCGTCACCATAACCACGCGCTTGACGCCGGCAACCTTGGCGGGAATGGCGTTCATGAGCACGGTGGAGGGATATTGCGCGCGGCCGCCCGGTACATAGATGCCGGCCGCCGCGAGCGGGGTCACCTTAACGCCGAGCATCGTGCCGTCCGCACGCGTGGTAAACCAGCTCTGCTCGACCTCGCGCTGGTGGAACTCGCGAATCTGGCGCGCGGCCTTCTCGAGCGCGGCGACAAAGGCCGGATCAAGACCTTCGAGCGCGGCATCGATCTGCTCTTGCGGCAAGCGGAAGCTCTGCAGCTCAACGCCGTCAAAACGCCGACAGTAGTCGCGCACCGCGGCATCGCCATTGGCGCGCACGTTGGCCACGATATCGCGGGCGGCGTCGACGATGTTTTGCGGCAGCACGCCCTTACGGTTGAGTTGGTTGGTAACGAGGCGCTCACCGGGAGCAAGTTTGATGGTCTTCATATCGGTATCCCCTATCGGTCGAGGTTGTGTTCGAAAAACGAGAGACCGGGCGGCGGCGCCAATCGGCCCGCAGCCCGTACGTTGGGGCGCCCGTGCGCGCTCGCGCTATTGTGCCGAGCCCGCGACGGGCTCAAAATGCTTGTCCTTAACGGCCGCGGCCAGGCGATCTGCCAGATTGCGTACGCGCGAATCCAGGCGTGCGGCACCTGGATTGACAAAGAAACGGGCCGTGCAGTCCATGATGCGACCGGTAATGACCAGGTCGTTGTCGCGTAGCGTGGCACCCGTGGCGGTAATGTCCACGATGCGATCGGTCATGCCGACGATGGGGCCCAGCTCGATGTTGCCGTGCAGCGAAACGATGTCGGCGTTCACGCCTCGCTCGGCATACCAGGCACTCGCGATGCGCGGGTACTTGGTGGCCACGCGAAGCGACCCGCGACGGGCATAGTTGCGCTCGGCCTGGCCGGCGCGCCACGCGGGCTCCGCCTCGATAAAGGTGCACAGACCATAGCCCAGGTCGACCAGTTGCAGCAGGTTGAGGTCTGCCTCGATGAGCGAGTCCCAACCGCAGATGCCGCAGTCGGCGCCGCCGCAGCCCACAAAGGCGGGCGCATCGCTGGGGCGCACGATGACAAACTCGATATCGCCGACCGCGCCCTCGCCGACACGCGTGTCGCGGCCGCGCACGATCAGGTGACGGCCGGGGTCACGCAGCTCGGAGACGTCCAGGCCCGCGGTCTCGAGCACGTCGAGCGTGTCGGCCTTAAGCGAGCCCTTGGGCACGGCGATACGCAGCGGCCCCTCGGCGCCACGGCCCACGGCGTGGTCGCCATCGGAAGCGGCGTCCTCGGCCGAGGTGCGCACGGCCTCCAGACGCTCGAGCGAAAAGGCGAAGCCCGCCGCCGGCACCTCGATACCGTCGCCAAACGCACCGGTAAAGATGGAGTCGTAGCGTCCGCCCGAACCGACCGGATCGGGCAGGCCGCCGGCATAGGCCTTAAAGACCAGACCCGTGTAGTAATCGAAAGAGTTCATGATGGAGAAGTCGAATGACAGCACCTGGGCGTCCTCGGGTGCCAGGCCCTCGACCAGGGCACGCAGCTCGCGCGTCAGCGGCGCGACGATACCGGCGGCCTCCAGCAGCGCGTCCACGCGGTCGAGCACCTCGGCACCGCCGTGCAGACGCGGCAGCTCGCAAATGGCGGCCTTGACGGCATCGGACTCGGTGCTTGCCGCCACGCGGGCATCGAGGCCCACAAAGTCGTTGGCGTGCACGCAGCGCAGGGCCTCGGCGGCCAGCTCGCGATCCTCGCACGCCGCGAGCAGTTCCTTAAACGGACGCACGCTGCCCGCGATAATGCGCGCATCGGGCAGTGCCAGCTTACGCACGGCCTCGGCCACGAGCGAGACGATCTCGACATCGCCCGCGGTATCGCCCGCACCGATGAGCTCAAAGCCCAGCTGTGTAAACTGACGCGAGCCACCGGCATTGCGCTGGCACTCACGAACCACCGGCGCCTCGTAGCGAAGACGTAGGGGCAGGTCGGCCGCGCGCATGCGAGTCGAAACCAGGCGAACGATCGGCAGCGTGTTGTCGGGACGGACCACCAACAGGCGGCCGTCGTCATCAAAGAGCTTAAACGGCGTGTCCGCAATGCGGCCGCCTTCCTCGAGTGAGCCCTTGTCCTCGAGCAGTGGCGTCTCGACCGGCAGGTAATGATGCTCCCTAAAGCAGCCCTTCACCGTACATGCGATCTCCTCGCGCGCCTGAGCCTCCTCGGGCAATATGTCCCGGAATCCCCACGGTGTGGCCGTCATCTGGTGAGCCTCCTCATGCTGTGTTTCATATAGAGCAGAAGACCGGCATAGCTCCGCCGGTCTTCTGGGTACTTTAGCATACTAGAGTGTTTGCGGGGAGAATCGTTCTCCTCGGCTCATAGCGTATTCATTTGGAAACATAGGGGAAAGCGCGTCCCGCCCGCCAGCCAAAAACTGGGATGCGGTTTCCGGTTGAGGTCCTCAGCGGAAAGTGTGTCCCATTCTGAGCGCCTGTTCTGGGACGTGCTTTCCGCCAGAAGCCTCAAGCGGAAAGCACGTCCCGTTTCTCAAAAAGCGTCAAACGCCAACTCGGCGCCCTGTCCCACTTAGGCGCCAATCGCGCGTCGATACTCCGCCATAACCTGAGCGTCGGCTGCCGCGGGGTCGGCAAAATAGCGCCAGTCATAGGTCTCGGCCGAAACAACTCCGCGATAGCCGCGCGCCACCAGCCTATCCAGGTCGGCGCGCATATCGCGGTCGCCGTCACCCCAGGCAAGATGCGTCGTGCCATCTGCCGCAACATCGACAAAATGCACGTGGGCGACATCATCGCCAAGCAGATCGAAATAATCGTCGATGGTATCCCCCGCCACCGCCATAGCGCCCAAATCCAGACACGCCTTAAGTGCCGGATGATCAACTGCCTCGATCATGCGCTTCGTATCGGCCGCCGAGTTCACGATCATCGACTCAACCGGTTGTAGGGCCTCGAGCACCAGTCGCACGCCGCGCTCTCCCGCATGCTCGGCAATCGCACGCAGCATCGAGGCGCTGCGACCCCACGCGTTCTCGATCGGCTCGTTCAAAAATGCCCAGCCGCTCGAGACCATGACCTGCTCGGCTCCAAGTTCCGCCGCGATATCTACAACGTTCTTAAAGTACGCGAGCGTGCGGGCACGCGCCTCATTCCCGCGCGCCGCGATATTCCACGGCTTGGGGTTGTTCTGTTCGGGACAAAGCCCCACAATCCGAACCCCATACCGCTGTGATAGCTCCCGCACCTGCTCGAGCGAATCGTATCCATGGCAATCGACATACAGATGCATCGCCCCGGTCCAAAGCTCGCAACACGTGTAGCCCGAAGCCGACGCCGAAGAAAAGAACTCCTCAAGGTCAAAATAACGATGGCTGATATTCATGACGGCAAGCTGCGGATAGCTCATAATTACTCTCCAACCCAAGCGAGGCCCCGTTCCATATAGGAGCGGGGCCCAATTACACAAACGTTATTTGCTCTTAGTAGTCGAACTGGTGATAGTAGCGACGGTAGTTGAGGTTGTGCTTGGTGACCGTCTCGTAGTAAGCGGCAAGGCGATCGGTGATCAGCGAGGAGAGGATCCACGGGGAGACGATGACGCGGAACTCGTCGTCAAGGCCGGGGATCGCGAACTCGGCGGTGTCGATGACGTTGATGTCGGTGTCGCCGGTCACGCCGCGGGTCAGGAACGCGCGGACGCGCTCGTCGAGCTTGCGGTTC
>DBFAAM010000025.1:0-3212 GCA_048193585.1 Collinsella aerofaciens
ACAGGCCCTCTCGGGGGCAGGGACGTTCGGCCGTGCGCGGGCGCCCGGTCGGCGGCCCGTTCTGGGCGCGCCTCAATCGTAGCCCGAGACGGTCCCGGGCTGACAATTTCGACTGTAATGGACGTTCTTGTTTGACTAGTCGTTTAAGAACGTCCCCAATGACTATTGGCAGCTGGTTTACTTGCTCGCGAACAGCCAGACCAGGATGATCACCAGAATCACGGCGATGATGCAGGCGATGGCGCCGGTGAATTTGATGCGTGAGTCGCGGGTGCGCTCTCGTACGTCATCCTCGGTAGCCTCGAGCTGGGCCACTTCGCGCTCGGTTTCGGCGTGTTCGGCCTTATCGCGCGCTAAGGATCCGGCGAGCGATTCGGTGATCTCGGGATGGTCGTGCACCTCGGTCGCCTGTTCGATAATCGACTGCGCATGTGCGGCGTCCGCCTGGGCGTTGGCGATGGCCTGCTCCTGCTCGCGACGAGCCTTGTCCTGCGCGGCGATTTTCTCGCGCAGTTCGCGCTGACGCGTCGCAGCGGCGGTCTTAGCCGTCTGGAGTTCGTCGCGTGCGGCATCCGCCTCGGTCGTCACGGCCTGGTGTGCGCGCTTGGCATCGGCGATGGGGGCCTGTGCCTGCTCGACGGCCTGCTCGGCGGCGGCGAGCGAATGCTCAAGGTCGGCGGTCACGCGTGGAATGTCTTCCTCGGCCTTGCGCAGAGCATCGGCGGCATCGGAGATCTGCATCGAGAGCTCGCTGGTGCGCACGGTGTAATTGGCGGGGTTCGCCGAAGGATTGCGCTGCAGCTCGGCATACTCGCGTCGCAGCGTTTCGAGCTGCGCGCGTGTTGCGTCGGCAGTTTGCTGCGCGGCGGCGACACCTGCGTCGCGCTCGGCCTTCACCTTGTCGCGAATGCGCTTGGAATCTTCGAGTCGACGAACCAGGCGGTTGCCGGTTTCGCGCGAACTCGCCTCGCGAGCCTCGACGGCATCGAGTGCAGCCTTCAGGCGACGCTCGGCCGCATCATCTTCTGTCTTCATTTGCTCGAGCTGGCCCTTGAGCTCAGTCACTTTGGCGGCATGGGCGTCGCGGTCAATCTCGGCGGCCGCAGCGGTCTTTTGTGCCGTGGCGATTGCCTGGCGCTGGTCGGCGACAATCTGGTCGTACCGCCCCGCGATATCCTGCCGCGTCTCGAGCTCCTCAGCCTGATCGGAAATGCGCTGCTCCAACTCTGCCAGGTGGTTGCGGGCATCGGCGAGTGCCTTTTTCGCGGCGTTCATCTCGCGCATGGCCGAGGCTCCCTGCGCGATAAAGGCACCCACGGCGTTCGCAGTGTTCGAGACGGCGGTTCCCAGGTCGCGGCTCGCGGCGGGGGCGTGCGGGGCGATCGGGCGACCGGCGTCAGCGGCGTCCACATCGCTCGTTTGCGGCGCGGCGATATCGCCGGTGCCACCTTCGATCACAGAAAAGCCCGCTGCGTGCGGGTCGACCGCGTCGGCGCCGATCGTGGGGTGCTCGAGTTGCAGAAACGAGGGCATAGTGCTGCCCTGATCGGCAACGGGGGTCTCGCCGGGTACAAAGGTCGAGGCGGCCTCGGCGGCCTCTTCTTCCTCGGCGTCAACGTCGGTATCGGCGACGGCATCCTTCATCGCTTTGACAGCATCCATCATGGAATCCATGACGGCATCGAGCTCTTCTTCCGAAGACACCTCGATGGGGCCTGCTGCTTGCGGGGCGTCGTCCTGTACAGGGGCGTCGTCCTGTGCGGGCGCATCGTCGTTTTGCTCATCGGCGTTTTCTGATTCGGGGGTTTCCGCCGTAGCGCTTTCGTCCAAGATGGGGCCGTCGACGTCGGCACCATCGCAGGTCACAGCGTCAGTATCTGCGGTGACGTCTGCGGGATCATCAATATGCTCTTGAGTCTGGGGGTCCAGCTCGTCTGTCATAGGCATGTGCTCCTCATCGTTGTTTGTCACCCTATGATAAAGTCTCGCGCCGACATCCCGCGCGCTGCAGCAAAGTTTCAAAAGGTGTTCGATGGCTCGATCTGATAACAATAACTCGGTCGCTTTATTCAGTTTGTACTTGACAATCCCTTCGCCGAACGACGTGGTGCCGTTCGCCTACAGTGGTCTTTTATTTTCGCTTGAACGCGCTAAAGTTACATCTCAGCTTTTGGCGCGTTTATTTGGATGCGCGCAGTCGGCGGGTTCGCCCGTCGCGATTTGAAAGGACTTTGTATGGGACTTTTCACTGGTAAGACCGTGATCGTCACCGGCGGCGGCAAGGCCACGCTTAAGGACGGTTCCGCTGGCTCCATCGGCTACGGCATCGATATCGCATTTGCCAAGGAGGGCGCGAACCTCGTCATCACCGGCCGCAACGTCGCCAAGCTCGAGGCCGCCAAGGAGTCTCTCGAGGCCGAGTACGGTGTCAAGGTTCTGCCTGTTCAGGCCGATGTCTCGGCTGGTCAGGACAACGAGGCCGTCGTCCAGAACGTCATCGACAAGGCCATTGAGGAGTTTGGGCGCATCGACGCCGTCGTCAACAATGCTCAGGCCAGCGCCTCGGGCGTGACCATCGCCGATCACACCATGGATCAGTTTAATCTGGCCATTTACTCCGGTCTGTATGCTACTTATCTGTACATGCAGAAGGCCTATCCGCACCTGAAGGAGACCAAGGGCTCCGTGGTCAACTTTGCCTCGGGTGCCGGCCTGTTTGGCAACTATGGCCAGTGCAGCTATGCTGCCGCCAAGGAGGGCATCCGCGGCCTGACCCGCGTTGCCGCCAACGAGTGGGGCAAGGACGGCATCAACGTCAATATCGTTTGCCCGCTTGCTTGGACCGCTGCGCTCGAGAACTTCCAGGATGCCTATCCCGAGGCGTTTAAGGCCAACGTCCACATGCCGCCGGCTGGTCACTACGGCGACGTCGAAAAGGAAATCGGCCGCGTGGTCGTTCAGCTCTGCGGTCCCGACTTTAAGTACATGAACGGCGAGACCGTCACCCTCGAGGGTGGCATGGGCCAGCGGCCGTAGGGGTTACGCGGTTTTACCAAACCGCGTAACCAGTTGACGCTGCAAACCCGCCAGGGCGGCAATCTGCCTTTCAGCTTCGGCGGCATGATCAAAAGATCTATGCCGCCTCGTTTCAAGGCACCTTGCTCGCCCTGGCGGGCTTTCGCTCATATGACCCAATCCGCTGTCAAGAGCCA
>DBFAAM010000027.1:0-41445 GCA_048193585.1 Collinsella aerofaciens
ACAGGCCCTCTCGGGGGCAGGGACGTTCGGCCGTGCGCGGGCGCCCGGTCGGCGGCCCGTTCTGGGCGCGCCTCAATCGTAGCCCGAGACGGTCCCGGGCTGACAATTTCGACTGTAATGGACGTTCTTGTTTGACTAGTCATTCAAGAACGTCCTCAATGACTACTCAACGGCTATTGAGCGCATGGTTCGCATGACAGCCGTCTCTTTTATGTTTCCTTTAGCCGTTGCTGCCTAGGATGGGGGTTAGTCGGTAGGAAGGGAGCGCCCGTATGGACGATGTGAGCGAGCGTGCAATCGAAGAGGACATGCTCGATCAGTTCAATTACTTTGATGATGAGGACGAGGAGCTGATCGACCGTCGCGAGCCAGCGCCGCTTGACTCATTTGATCTGGTCGATGAGGAGCCCGGCGAGGACGAGGGCGAATCAACGGAGCCCCCACAGCCTTCGCGCCTTGACTCGCTGCTTTCGAGAGCCCCCCTACACCATGGCGTTCGTGCCGGCGCACTCCATATGAAAACTGACTGGCACCAGATCGTGACGGCAGGCGATGAACTTGCCGTCGATGCGCCGCTCACCGATAAATCATCCATCATTTGCCGCACCGGCATGCTTATGCTGGCAAGCGGAACGGGTGCCTGGCGCGTGCGCGATACCATGAATCGTGTTGCCGCTGTACTCGGCGTCACGATTCACGTCGACCTGAGTCTTCTGTCGTTTGAGTGCACCTGCATCGAAGATGGTCACTGCTTTAACGAGGTTGTCAGCCTGCCCACAACGGGAGTCAATACCCATCGCATTTGGATGATGGAGAGCTTCTTAAAGGAAATCGAGACGTATGGGCGCCGGTTTACCGTGCACGAATACCACGAGATGCTCAAGACCGTTGAGAGCTCAAAGCCCGATTACGCTCCCTGGCAACAGGGCCTTGCGGCAGCCTGTGCTTGCGGCGCCTTCGTCTTTTTGCTCGGCGGCGGCCCTATCGAGATGGCCTGCGCATTCGTAGGCGCTGGTGTCGGTAACTTTGCCCGCTCCCATATTCTCAAGCAGGGTCTTGGCCAGTTTAGCGCGCTGACGACTGGTGTTGCGCTCGCTTGCGTTTCGTATCTGCTGGCATTGCTCGGCCTTGGCCAGGTCGTACCGGGGGCAATGTCGCACCAAGAAGGCTATATCGGCGCCATGCTCTTTGTGATTCCCGGCTTTCCCCTCATTACGGCAGGCCTCGACATCGCTAAGCTCGATATGCGAAGTGGAATCGAGCGTCTTTCGTATGCTGTGTCGATTATTGTGATGGCGACCCTCGTAGGTTGGATGGTTGCCGAGTGCGTGGGACTGGCGCCGGATGACTTCGCCCCGCTCGGCCTCTCACCGTTGGCTCTTACGCTCTTGCGCATACTGATGAGCTTCGTTGGCGTATTCGGCTTCTCGGTGATGTTCAACAGCCCGGTAAAGATGGCCGCGGCAGCTGGGTTGATCGGCGCCGTGTCCAATACCCTGCGTCTGACCCTTGTCGATGCGCCGACGATGATTCCCTTCCTGGGCCTCAGCACGGGAATGCCTCCCGAGGCAGCAGCGTTTATCGGCGCGCTGGTATCGGGGCTGCTCGCAAGCTTGGCTGAAGTCAAGCTCACCTACCCGCGCATCGCCCTCACGGTGCCTTCGATTGTCATTATGGTGCCGGGCTTGTATCTGTATCGCTCGATGTATTACATGTGCACCTTCGACACGGTCAATATGCTCGGCTGGTTTGTGCGCGCAGTGCTCATCGTAGCGTTTCTGCCCGTTGGACTGGGTGTGGCGCGTACGCTCACCGACCCTCGCTGGCGCCACACCAGCTAATTGGTGCAAGGGGGACAGGTTACTTTGCACCCCCAATGAGTTGCGGTGAAATAGGGACTGAATTGCTGCTTAAAGGGTCAAAACAGTCCGTATTCCACCGCAACTTATGGGGTCGGGGGGATTATTGGTGCCCTGCATCTCCATAAACTCAACGCTTACGAAGCGCGCGCCGTTCGTGTTAGGGTAGTTCCACCACATAAGTAGTCGCAGACGCACGTACCACGGGCGGGCGAGATGAAGTCCCAACAGCTCCATCTTGCCCGCCCGTTTTTGTTGCGTGGTGCCGCGGCGTAACACAGAAAGGATTTTGTCCTTTATGCCTATCAACAAACGAGAGAGCCTGCTGTTCACCTTTATCATGTGCTTTTGCATGGTGCTCTGGATGAGCATCTACAACGTTGCCCTGCAGCATGGGGCCATCAGCGGCGAGGTTGTTGCCGCCGCGTGGCTCGGCTTCCCCGTTGCCTACATTTTTGCCATGTGCTGCGACTGGTTTGTTGCCAGCCCCCTTGCCAAGGGTTTCGCTTTTAAATTCCTGGTCACGCCGGGCAAGAGCTCGCCACTTGCCATGACGCTCGCCGTCAGCTCCTGCATGGTCGTTCCCATGGTCATCATCATGTCGCTGTACGGTGCCTGCGAGGGTCTGACGCACATGCCCGGCGGCATCCTTGCGAACCTGTATTCCGTGCCCGCGATCTGGATGATCAACATCCCGCATAATTTTGTGATGGCGCTGCCGTGGAACCTTTTGGTAGCCGGTCCGATTTCCCACTTCGTCTTCCGTCGCGCCTTCCCTGTGGGGACGGTTTTCGAGGAGGAGCATGCCGAGCTCTTGGAGCAGGCTATGGCTCCTGAGTGCGAGTAGCTCGCTTAGGGATCTGCTGAGCGCGGGCGACCTGCTTGGTTGGAGCCCTAAGCGTGGATAGCTCTCTCGGCGACATCGCGGGCGTGAGCGGTGCGCATGACCGGAGGGCCCGTGCTGCTCCGTTGCCCGACGTGCTAGCGCGCAGAACAATCTGTTGGTGCATTCGGCGGCTGCTGAAGCGTTTCGGCAGCCGCTTTTTATACGGAGTTTAAATACAACAGTCTGTTGTATTACGTAGAGTGGTATATCTCTAGCAGGAAAAATGCGAGAGACGGAGCATTATGGCGTTGCTAGTAGGACTGGACGTAGGGTCGACGACGACCAAAGTTTACGCGATGCACGAGGATATGACCGAGGCGTGGTGGGGATATCGCCGCCACGGGGCGTGTCAGACAGCGAGCGTGCGCGCCATGCTCGGCGAGCTCGCCGAGCGCTTTCCCCATGAGTCGCTGCGCGTTGCGGTGACCGGCTCGGGTGCGCGCGATATCGCGACCGCGCTGGGCGCCTCGTACGTTCAGGAGGTGGTCGCCAACGCGCTCGCGATCAGCAGGTTCTATCCGCAGACGCGCTGCGCCATCGAGCTGGGCGGCCAAGACGCCAAGATGATCTTCTTCCGCACCAACGATAAGGGAGACATCGAGGTTGCCGACATGCGCATGAACGGCTCGTGCGCAGGCGGTACCGGTGCATTTATCGACGAGATGGCAAAGCTCATGGGGGTCGGCACCGAATCGGGCGAGTTCGAGCAGCTCGCAAGCCGGGGAACGACCGTCCACGAGGTCTCGGGCCGCTGCGGCGTGTACGCAAAGACCGATATCCAGCCGCTGCTCAACGAGGGCATTCCTACCACCGACCTGGCGCTTTCGGCGCTTCACGCGGTCGCCCGCCAAACGATCGGCGGTCTGGCCCAGGGTATCGACATCGAGCCGCCGGTAATCTTCGAGGGCGGTGCGCTCGCCTACAACCCCACACTGGTCCGCGTGTTCCGGGAGCAACTGAATCTATCGGACGATCAGGTTATCGTCCCGCGCGATCCGCAGATCATGGTCGCGCGCGGTGCCGCCCTGTCGCTGACCGACATGTTCGCATCGTCCCAACCGATCGACCTTCCCGACGCTTTTGTCCGGCTGGATAAGCTCGAGACGGTCGCGCCCGCAAGCGGGGAGGGACGTCTTGCCCAGCCCTTTTTTGCCACACCTGCCGAGCAGGCGGATTTTACGGCACGCCATGGCAAAGAGACGCCGGCAAAGGGTCCGGATGCGTATGCGCCCGGAGAGACGGTGCGTGTGGCGCTCGGTATCGATTCGGGGAGCACGACGACCAAGTTCGCCCTGGTCGATGAGGCGGGTGAGCTTGTCGATTCGTTCTACGCGTCTAATAACGGCAGACCGCTCGACGTCGCCCAACAGGGTCTTGTCAGCTTGAAGAACCGCTGGGAGACAGCGGGAGTCACGCTTGCGATCGATGCCGTGGGCACCACGGGATACGGCGAGGAGCTTTTCGCGCGCGCGTTCCACGCCGACTACCATACGGTCGAGACGGTCGCGCACGCCCGCGCCGCGTGCGCATGCGTTCCCGATGCGACCTTCGTGCTCGACATCGGCGGACAGGATATGAAGGCCATCTGGCTCAACCACGGCGTGCTGACCGATATCGTCGTCAACGAGGCGTGCTCTGCGGGCTGCGGCTCGTTCCTCGAGGGTTTTGCCAAAAACCTCGGAATAGCCGTTGAGGATATCGCGACCGAGGCATTTTCGTCCAAAGCCCCCGCCGTTCTCGGCAGCCGCTGCACGGTGTTCATGAACAGCAGCGTCGTTTCCGAGCAGCGGCGCGGTAAGGGTCCGGGCGACATCATGGCCGGTCTCTGCCGTTCGATTATCGAGAACGTGTTCACCAAGGTCATTCGCGTTTCAAATCTCAACCGTCTGGGCGACAAAGTCGTCGTCCAGGGCGGCACGTTCCGAAACGACGCGGTGCTGCGCGCATTCGAGCAGTATCTGGGCAAACCCGTCACGCGTGCGCCCCACCCGGGGCTGATGGGCGCTATCGGTATCGCCCTGCTCGCGCGCGAGGAATGCCGCAAGGGCGACGCCGGCACGTCGTTTATCGGGCTCGATGCCGTGGAGCGCTTCGAGCATCGCGAGTTCGGCGGCGTTACCTGCCGTCGGTGCAACAACCGCTGCCAGCGCGCGGTCGTGGCATTTGGCGACGGCTCGCTTTACGTCACGGGCAATCGCTGCCCGCGCGGCGGCGCCATCTCATGGGATGAGCTCGTGCGCGAGGTTCCCGCGGCGGAGGAGCTGCGTCCGCAGGGTGCTTGCGAGGCACAGGCACCCGGCACGGGGCGCGACCGGACCGCGGCTGCCCCCAATCTCTTTGTCGACCGCGAGAAGCTGCTGTTCGAGTCGTACCCCACGGTTCCCGTCTGCGGGGGGCGCGATGTCACGATCGGCATTCCCCGTGTGCTCGAGTTCTGGGACACCATGCCGTTTTGGTCGACGTTCTTCAGCACGCTCGGCTTTAAGGTGCGCGTCTCGGGACGCAGCACCAAGGCGATGTACGAGCGCGGTCTGGCGCACGTCACATCCGACACCGTGTGCTTCCCGGCCAAGCTCGTCCACGGGCACATCCGCAATCTCGTCGACGCCGGCGTCGACCGCATCTTCATGCCCATCATCACGACGGTGCCCACCGAAAACACCGCCTCTACCAGCGAGTGGATGTGCGCCGTCGTAAAGGGATACCCCTACGTGATGCGCAATTCCGATAACCCGGAGGAGCGTTTCGGCGTTCCGTTCGATACGCCGCTGTTCCACTGGTACGACGAGGGCGACCGAAACCGCCAGCTCAAGGCGTGGTGCAAGGAGACCTTCGATATCGATGCCGACCTGGTTGCCAAGGCGACCGAGCAGGCGGACCGCGCGCAGGAGACGTTTGAGAACCAGCTGCAGCTGCGCGGCAGGCAGGTGCTCGAGAACGTGCGCGAGGACGGCGGCTACGCGGTGGTGATCGCTTCGCGCCCGTACCACAACGACCCGCTGGTCAACCACGGGCTGCCCAAGCTCTTCTCTGAGCGCGGCATCCCCGTGCTGACGCCCGATGCGGTGCCGGGGGTCTGCAACGTCGATCTTTCCAACAGCCGCATCGACATCGTGAACAACTACCATGCGCGCATGCTGTCGTGCGCGGTCATCGTCGCATCGACGCCCGAGCTCGAGCTCGTGCAGATGGGCAGCTTCGGCTGCGGCCACGATGCGTATCTCACCGACGAGATCGCGCGCATGATGGGCGAGATGGGCTCCAAGGTTCCGATGATGATCAAGCTCGATGAGAGCGACGTCGCCGGTCCCATGGGCATTCGCGTGCGTTCGTTTATCGAGTCGGTCAACCGTCGTCGCGCGGAGGAGCGTGCCGAGGGCGCCCGGGTGCACGCGGTCCATCCGCTCGACGACCCGTATAAGGTCAAGTACACCAAGCGCGACCGGCACGACAAGATCGCGCTGGTCCCCAACACCTCCCATGCGTTCTGCAGGCTCATGACCGCGGCGATGCGCAATCAAGGCGTGCGCGCCGAGGCCCTTGATATCGGGCGCGAGGATGCCATCCGCCTGGGCAAACGCTATGTGCACAACGACATCTGCTTCCCCGCGCAAATCGTGATTGGCGAGGCGCTCGCGGCACTCGAGAGCGGTAAGTACGACCCGCACGACGTCGCCGTGGTGACTGGCAAGTATATCGGCGACTGCCGCCTGACGCACTACATGCCCCTGCTGCGCCGCGCGCTCGACGACGCGGGATACGACTATGTCCCGGTGCTCACCAACGACGACGTCGATGCCCACAATGCGCATCCGGGCTTCAAGCTCGGCCTTGGCCCGAGCATCCAGATCGCCTACGGTCTTCCCATGATCGATGCCCTCGAGGCCATGCTTAGGCGCATCCGTCCCTACGAGCTCGAGAAGGGCGCGGCGGACGCTGCGTTCGACCGCGCGCTCGATGAGGTTATCGAGGGCATGGAGCGCTCCGGGCTGAGAGGCCAGGCGACGGGCTTCAAACGCGCGCTTGCGATCATGGACGCCGTTCCGTACGACCGCTCGAACCCGCATCCGACCGTTCTCATCGTGGGCGAGTACCTGCTCAATTTCCATCTCGGCGCCAACCACGAGATCGAGCGCTACCTCGAGGACAACGGGCTCGAGGTCATCGAGGCGCGCATGACCGACGTGATCCGCAAGACCTATTTCTACAAGCATGCGCAGTCGCGCGAGTTCCACGTCGACCTGTCGCTGCCCGAAAAGGCCTGGTACGCCACGGCGGACAACCTGTTCGAGCTCGCGCACGACCGTTGCGACCGCCTGGGCGCGGCGAGCCCGCTCTACGAGCCGCCGACGCGCATGCCCGAGCTCGTGCGCGCGAGCGATAAGATCCTGCACCATACGTTCGATGCGGGCGAGGGCGTGCTGATTCCGGCGGAGATCCTCGAGCACGCCAAGCGCGGCTGCCGCAACTTCGTGATTCTGCAGCCGTTCGGGTGTCTGCCCAACCATGTCGTGGGGCGCGGGCTCATCCATGCGCTCAAGGAGCAGTATCCCACGGCGCAGTTCCTGCCGCTCGACTACGATCCCGACGTGAGCTTCGCCAACGTGGAGAACCGTCTTCAGATGCTCATTATGAACGCCAAGGCGCAGGGGTGCGGTGAGGCGCATGGCGAGACCGCGTAAGGACGCCGATGCGCCCGATGCACGCACCCGTATCATCGAGGCGTTTTGGGAGCTCATCGAGAACAACAGCATCTTCGAGCTGTCGGTTGGCGAGGTGACCCGCGCCGCCCGGTGCAATCGCGGAACGTTTTACTACTATTTTCACGATTTCGATGAACTCGTCGCCATCGCCATAGCCCAGCTGCTGCAGGATAACGAGCTCATCACCGATGCCCTCTGGCATTTTTCGAGCGAGGGCGACCTTTCGGCGTTCGACCGGCGCGACGTCCGCTGCCTGCTGCGGCGCATCGTCATCACCATGAGGGCGGGTGCCGCCGAGCAGGTCGTGCAGGGCATCCATACGATCATCATCGACCGCGTGAGAGAGATCGTCCACCCCGACGGAGAAGAGCTCAAGGCGGATTCGAGCTTTGCGGTGGGCTTTCTGGTCTCGGGCATCATGGACTTTGTGATGGCGGTCGGCTTTGCCCGGGAGGGCGGCGAGGAGATAGACCTCGAGCAGCTGGGGGACAGCGCGTGCGCGTACCTGAGGGCGGTCGCCATGCAGACGGTGGAAACGGTCGCGCAAGTCGAGGGCGTCGATACATCCGAGCTGCTCGAACGCGTCTCCAAGGAGGCCGATGCCTATCGCGCATCGCGTGCGACGAGTCCCGACGTGGTGAAAGACGCCTAGGGTTTCTCTTGCGGGGCGCCTGTCGCGCATCGCGCGGTGAGTCCCGCGATGCGGTCATAACCTGCATTCATGTGAGCCGGGTTTATAGATATTCCTCCAGCTGTTAACATAGACAACCTGTGGGTAAAGAGACAAAAGCGCCGCCGACGGGCGGGCGTTTTGATTTCGATGAACTCATGTAAGGAAACGAGCATGTTAGATAGATTTACCGATCGAGCGCGCAAGGTCATGTCGATGGCCAAACAGGAGGCGCTCGATCTTCATTCAAATAAGGTGGGTACCGAGCATCTGCTGCTCGCGCTTGCCAAGGAGGACGAGGGCATTGCTGCCGAGGCACTGCGCTCGCTCGATATCTCCTACGACGACATCATGGACACACTCAAAGAGGTCCAGACCACGGTTCCCGAGCCCAGCGAGGAGACCGAGGCAGCTAAGCTCGCCTTTACGCCGCTCGTCATTAGCGTGATGGAGCGTTCGTTCCGCGTGGCACGTGAGAACAACCAGACCTACGTGTCGACCGAGCACTTGCTGATCGGCATCGTCGAAGAGGGCAACGGCATGGCCATGGACATCCTCATGCGCCTGGGTGTATCGTCCGCCTCCATCAAAAAGGCTATCGAGAAACTCACCGCCAAAGACCAGGACAAGAAGCGTCCGCTCGCCGGCGCCGGCGCTGGTCGTCCCGGTGCGGGCCTGCCGTTCTTTAGCGGCTCGGATGCCTCTCAGCAAAAGGGGAGTGGCACCGATACGCTTAAGCAGTTCGCGACCAACCTCACGCAGAAGGCCCGCGACGGCGAGCTCGACCCTGTAATTGGTCGCGAAAAGGAAGTCCAGCGAATGATGGAAATCCTTTCGCGCCGCACCAAGAACAATCCGCTTATCCTGGGCGACCCCGGCGTGGGCAAGACGGCCATTGTCGAGGGCCTGGCTCAGCAGATTGCAGCCGGCAACGTGCCCGAGAACCTTATGAACCAGAATATCTGGACGCTCGACCTGCCGGGCCTCGTGGCGGGTGCCAAGTATCGCGGCGAGTTTGAGGAGCGCCTCAAGAACGTGATCCAGGAGGCCACCGAAGCCGACGACGTCATCCTGTTTATCGACGAGATGCACACCATCATCGGTGCCGGTTCTGCCGAGGGCTCCATCGACGCGAGCTCCATGCTCAAGCCCGTGCTCGCGCGCGGTGCCTTCCAGATTATCGGCGCCACCACGGCCGAGGAATTCCGCAAGTACCTCACCAAGGACCCGGCTTTCGAGCGTCGCTTCCAGACCATCGATGTCGAGGAGCCGAGCGTCGAGGACACGGTCAAGATCCTGACCGCGCTCAAGCCGCGCTACGAGGAGCATCACCATGTGCGCTATACGCAGGGTGCTATCGAGGCTGCCGCGAACCTTTCCAACCGCTACATCCAGGATCGCTTCCTGCCCGATAAGGCCATCGACCTCATCGACGAGGCCGGTGCCCGCGCTCGCATCGCCGCGAATCGCGCGCCCGAGCCGGTGCGTGAGGCCGAGCATCGCATAGAGGAGCTCAAGGCCGCCGCGCAGGAGGCCACCGAGAGCGACGATATGAACAAGGCCGCCGAGATCACCGAGCAGCAGAAAGCTGCCGAGATTGAGCTCGCCGAGGCCAAGGCCGCCTGGACCGCCGAGCTCGACGCCAGCCCGCTCACCATCGACGTGAGCCAGATCGCCGATATCGTGTCCGTGACTTCGGGCGTGCCGGTGTCCTCGCTTACCGAGAGCGAGAGCCGTCGCCTGCTGCAAGCCGAAAGCGTGCTCAAGACGCGCATCATCGGTCAGGATGAGGCTGTCGAAGCCGTTGCCAAGGCCGTGCGCCGCAGCCGCTCGCCGCTCAAGGATCCGCGTCGCCCCGGCGGCAGCTTTATCTTCCTTGGTCCCACCGGCACGGGCAAGACCGAGCTCGCCAAGACGCTCGCCGAGTACCTCTTTGGCAGCAAGGATGCACTCATCAGCTTCGACATGTCCGAGTTCGGTAGCGAGTTCGAGGCCTCCAAGCTCATCGGTAGCCCTCCGGGTTACGTCGGTCACGACGAGGGCGGCCAGCTCACCAAGGCCGTTCGTCGTCACCCGTACTCGGTCGTGCTGTTCGACGAGATCGAGAAGGCGCACCCCGATATCTTCAACATCTTGCTGCAGGTGCTGGAGGAGGGCCGCCTGACCGATAGCCAGGGCAAGACGGTCGACTTCCGCAACACCGTGATCATCATGACGTCCAACGTGGGCGCCCGCGAGATTGCGCAGGATGCGAGCGTAGGCTTTGGCACCACCGGCGAGCAGGGTCTCACCTCGAGCGAGATCCGCGGCCGCGCGATGGGCGAACTCAAGCGCCTGTTCCGCCCCGAGCTGCTCAACCGTATCGATGACATCGTGGTGTTCCAGAAGCTCTCGGGTGAGAATCTCACCAAGATCGCGCACCTGCTGGTGGACGACCTGCGTCAGCGTTTGATTGCCAACGGCATGAACATCAAGCTCACCGATGCGGCCTATGACAAGATCGTGGCCGAGGGCACCGACCTCACCAACGGTGCGCGTCCGCTGCGCCGTGCCATCCAAAAGCTCATCGAGGACCCGCTGTCCGAGGAGCTTCTGGCCGGCGAGTGGGGCGAGGGCGATACCGTCCTGTGCGACGTGGCCGATGGCAAGTTTGTCTTTAGCCACGGCACGGGCGAGATCCCGGCACCGCGTCCGGCGGGCACGCTCGGTGGCGATACCGCCCCGGCGGCACCGCACACCGGCAACGCCGCGCCCGTGAGCGGCGGCGTGACCTCGGGCCCCGGCGGCATGATGCAAGCCGGTTCCGGCGCGCTGTAGGGTGTGGCGACAATTTGATCTGTGCAATCGAGGCGCTCTGGCAAGGGCGCCTCGATTTGTAGAGCTGCGAAGTTGTGACCGTTACGCTATGCGGTCCGCCGTTAGCCGATGATGCGAGGGCGCTCGGCGTTTTCGACTGGTTTATGCACGCAAAGTCTGGGAATATACAAGTCGCATGTCTTACTGTCTAACCAGTTGCGCCAAGGAGGCACCATGGACTACAAGATTACCGGCTACGAGCCCGCCCAGCTGTTCCATTTCTTTGAGGAGGTCAGCGCGATCCCCCGTGGGTCTGGCAACGAGAAGGGCATCAGCGATTTCCTGGTCGCGTTTGCCAAGGAGCGCGGTCTCGATGTGTATCAGGATGAGGTCTACAACGTTATCATTCGCAAGCCCGCATCTGCCGGCGCCGAGAATGCCCCGACCGTGATGCTGCAGGGCCACATCGACATGGTGTGCGACAAACTGGGCTCCGTTGAGCACGACTTTACGACTGATGGTATCGACCTGGTCGTCAAGGACGGCGTCCTCACCGCTAACGGCACCACTCTGGGCGCCGACAACGGTATTGCCGTCGCGCTTATGCTTACCGTGCTCAACGACGATTCGATTACCCATCCGGCCCTCGAGTGCGTGTTCACCACCGACGAGGAGACTGGCCTGGTCGGCGCCGAGACGCTCGACAAGTCCCAGATTAGCGCCCGCACCATGATTAACCTCGACTCCGAGGAAGAGGGCGTTGCCACCGTTAGCTGCGCCGGCGGCGTTGTCGTTACCTACACCTGCCCGATCGCGCGCGAGCACAAGACCGGTAGCACCCTCACGCTCGACATCTCCGGCCTGCTGGGCGGCCACTCCGGCAGCGATATCCACCTGGAGCGCGGCAACGGCAACCTCATCATGGCCCGCATCATCGACCGCCTGATGGTCGCCGGCGAGCCCGCCATCGTCAGCTTTAACGGCGGCACTAAGGACAACGCCATCAACCGTGAGTGCAAGGCTGTTCTGGTTTACGTCGACCACGCTGCCGCCGAGGCAGCGGCCGAGATCGCAAAGGGCATCATCGCCGACGTCACTGCCGAGCTCGAGGTCTTCGACCCCGGCTTTACCTGCACCGTCGAGATTGCCGACGACGCCGAGGTCGAGGCCATGGACCAGAAGTCCGCGCTTGCCCTCATCCGCGCCCTGCGTCTTGCCCCTAACGGCGTGATTCGCCGCAACGTCGCCACCGACGGCTCCGTCGAGGTTTCCTCCAACATCGGCGTGGTTGCCACCTCTGACGACGAGGTCAAGATCATGCTGTCCCCGCGCTCCTCGATCACCTCGCTGCAGAACGAGTTCAAGGACCGCCTGCAGACGCTGGCCGATGTCCTGGGCTTCGACGCCAAGTTTGAGTTCGAGTATCCCGGCTGGAGCTATGCTGAGCATTCGCCGGTCCGCGACGTCTTTGTCGAGAGCTATCGCGAGCTCTTTGGCTCCGAGCTGCGCATCGAGTCCATCCACGCCGGCCTTGAGTGCGGCCTGTTTGCCGAGGCCCTGCACGGCCTGGACGCCATCGCCGTGGGCCCGACGCTCTCCGATGTCCACACCCCGGACGAGAGCATGGAGCTCGCTTCTGCCGAGCGCTTCTACGAGCTGCTCATCGACGTCCTCAAGCGCCTCGCTGCGTAAAGGTTGCGCTAGCAGCAGTCCGAGCCACGTGCTAGCGGATTGCAAATGACATTATGAGAGGGGGCATCCGAGCTTTTGCGACGGGTGCCCCCTCTCTTTTGTTTGATAATTGCGAAATTACGGCCACCTAGTCCATTTCTGCCCTGATGAGGTCGAGGGTGCGCTGGCAGTTTTCGCGGACGGGGCCGAGCATATGCTCGCGCAGGTCCGCCATGCCGGGCAGGTCGGCGTATTCGTCCATGACCTCTTCCATGCAAACGGGCACCTCGTAGGCGAGGTCCATCATGGTCGCAAAGCAAAACTTCTCGGATAGCCCGGCATCGGTGAGCGTCGCCTCCAGCGCGGGGTCTCCCATACCGTGGTATCGGCGGATAGCACCTGGACCGATGCGCCCCACACGATTTTCGCCGTCAACGCTCATGGCAAGGCGCGCCCGGCGGCGCATGCGCTCGTATGCCAGCCCCGATGCGACATCGTACATTCGAGCCATCATGGCTGCGCCGTCGTTTCCAAGGAGCAGGGAATAGTTTTTCGCATGCGCATCCGGTGCGCCGATAATGGCGTTGAAGAACAGTATCTGCGTAAACAGATACAGGTTAAGTTGATGGTGGCTCGTATTTACGAGGAGCTCTTGAATGTCGCGTGTGGTCGGGCCGCCGTCTGCCGTGTACTTTTGGGCGGGCATCACCCCAAGTGCCTGACAGAGGTCTTCTTGATGTAGGCGCCTGATCGTTCCGTCTTTGACTTTCACGCGGTCATAGCGCTCAACAATGAGGGCAGGTTCGTCCTCAAACATACGATATTCGACGTTTGCCGTTGCGATGCCGGCGCGCTGGGCGCTTTTCATGCAGACAAACTCATTGAGAGCCTCGAGTTTAAAACCGATAACGCCATTTTTGAAAATATGCGTCGTGGGCGAGGACCCCATGCATTCGCACCAGCGACCGTCCATGAGTGCGAGAGCGAACTTGCCCTGATTGCCTCCAAGTGACCAACTTTCATCTAGGCCCATCCACGATGCATTGCGGTCATCTCTGATCGACTTGAGGCGGAGAGCAATTTCGTGGTCGTCTATGGGGCGGTATTCGCCGGGGCGATGCAGGACGGCGTCGATATCTTCTTCGGCACAAAATTGCACGCCGCCCGGACAGTCGAGTCCGATACGGCTGAGTAGTGCGATGGGATTGTTGGGCCTAACGTCGAATTCCGCGGCAATCGCTTTTCGTTGGTCCTCGCTGTCGGGTAGAAGGCCAAACAGGTACGGATTCATGACCTGTTGTCCGTATGCGCGATTCGATACGGGTATGTTGGTCGATAGGGCTGGCCCGTCATAGTCATGATCGTAGGTAAAGCTGATAAGACCGTTCTCATCTTGCGTGAGCGTTCCAGCAGGCACGCCGCAAATAATGGTCCGAAGTGATGTTCTGGCCATTGGCTATTTCCCTTCGGGCTTGGTTTTGCTAGATGCGTTTGCGGCAATCGAGACTCCGAGATTGGACATGGCGAAATCGGCGAAGACCTCGTCGTAGAGTGCGGATGTAAAGGGGACATCTGGAAGAGCCGGAATGGCGGTACTACGACGGTTGCGATGATGAGGACGTTGAGTGTGATGGCGCCTGGGGATGCTGCGAGGCAGCGGATTGGCATGCGGGGCGTCGACTGGTCGCTCGTTTTTCGCTTCGCCGATATCCCCTTGTGCTGCGAGTGCCAGTCCAAGAGCGTCGAAAATCGCCAGCAACTTGTCGAGTCGAATGCCGGTGGCGTCTCCTAGCTCGAGCGATGCGAGCAGGCGTTCCGAAACACCGGCCTTTTTTGCGAGGGCGGCACGGGTGAGACCCTGAGTCTCGCGTGCCTGGCGCACGTAGATGCCAGCTTGGCGCGGTGTGGTGATGGGAAGGGTATCCACGGCTATCTCCTAACGTGCAGACTTTTGCATATCAGTATGACATGCAAAAGTCTGCACGAATAGGCCTCATGCAAAACTCTGCATGAGGCCTCATACGGACGTTTAGTTTTGAAGGGTGTTTTACAGCACCAAAATCCCCAGGTGCTCCAGCAAAATCTTGAGGCCGATGAGGATGAGCACGACGCCGCCCACGATGGCGGCGGGTTTTTCGTAGCGCTCGCCAAAGGTGTGGCCGATCGCTACGCCGGCGACGGAGAAGATAAACGTTGTGACTCCGATAAGCGATACAGCGGGAACGATGTCAACCGAGAGCGCAGCAAATGAGATGCCCACGGCCAGGGCGTCGATTGAGGTGGCGATAGCCAGAATCAGGTACTCACCCAGGTCAATCTTTTCGGCATCCTTGGCGTCGCTCTCGTCCTCATCCTCGTCTTCGGTAAAGGCCTCCCACAGCATTTTGCCGCCGATAAAGGCCAAAAGGATAAAGGCGATCCAATGGTCGATGGGTCCGATGATGCTCATGAATTGACTGCCGAGCGCCCATCCGATTACGGGCATGCCGGCCTGGAAGCCGCCAAAGAACAGGCCGAGCACTACGGCGACCTTAAGGTTGATCTTCTTCATGCCAAGGCCCTTGCAGATGGATACGGCAAAGGCGTCCATCGAAAGGCCGATAGCGAGCAATACGAGCTCTGCGAGTCCCATAGTCTGGCTCCCTTTCTGCGGGCGGGCCCGCGTGTACCTCTTGGGGGAGTAACAAAAAAGACCCGTGGCGTACGCGTTGTGCGCACAGCCACGAGTCTCGTTCATTAAGGCAAGCCAGACCGCATCGGCCAGTATGTTGACTTGCCGCGCCACCGGAGGCGAACCCGGTCACGCGACTACTCCCTCATTTATGCGAATCCCGATGCTACCACATAAGCAGCTCATTTGGATTGGGGCTCTCAGCTGTGTTCGCTCATTCTGTAAGCATCGGATTTTGCGGGCGTCACAGGGGCAAACCGTGAGAAACTTATTGACGTTTATGGAGCGTATACGATGGGAGCGATGCCTTGGATAAGAACGAGCTGCAAAAGCGTATGGAACAGGCCATTCGCCTGACGGCACCTGGCCAGCCGATCCGCACCGCCCTCGACATGATCATTGCCGGTCACCTGGGTGCCCTTATCTGCGTCGGCGACACCGAAAACGTGCTCGCTGCCGGTAACGACGGCTTCCCGCTCAACATTTCGTTTACCTCGAACCGCCTGTTCGAGCTTTCCAAGATGGACGGTGCCATCGTTATCGATGGCGACCTCACCCAGATCCTGCGCGCCAACTTCCACCTCAATCCCGATCCCTCGCTTGCCACGAGTGAGACGGGCATGCGTCACCGTACTGCCGCTCGCATGTCGGTGCTCACCGACGCCATCGTGATCTCGGTTTCGGCTCGTCGCGCCGTCGTTAACGTGTACGTTCACGGCAAGAGCTACGAGATCCAGCCCGTCACCACCATCATGAGCTCGGTCAACCAGCTCGTCGCCACGCTCCAGACTACCCGTCAGTCGCTCGACCGCTCCCTGCTGCGCCTGACGGCCCTCGAGCTCGACGACTACGTCACGCTCGCCGACATTACCGGTATTTTCTCGAGCTTCGAGATCATGCAGCAGGCAAAGACCGAGCTTAAGGATTGCATTGTCAAGCTGGGCAACCAGGGCAAGCTCGTGCAGATGCAGCTCGAGCAGCTCGCGGGCTCCAGCATGGATACCGAATACGACTTGATGATCCGCGACTACGCAAGCGATTCCTCCGAGGCAAACGCCGAGAAGATCCGCGCCGAGCTGAGCCGCATGACGCCTAAGGACCTGTCCGACCCGCAGCACGTGGCGGCAGTTCTGGGTTACGACGACCTGGACGAGGACTCCGTCATGACGCCGCTGGGCCTGCGCACGCTTTCGCGCGTGTCCGTCGTGCGCGACGGCGTGGCCGAGAAGATCGTCGACGAGTACGGCTCGCTGCAGGAGCTCATGGACGACATCAGCGAGGATCCGGAGCGCTTGGGCGACTTTGGCGTCAACAACCCTGCCATTCTTGCGGACTCGCTGTACCGCATGAAGGGCACCAAGCAGGGGAACGCATAATGGCGCCCGTATGCGCCGTGGTCGTTGCCGGCGGCAGCGGCCAGCGCTTTGGAAATCCCGGCGGCAAGCAGCTCGTTAATGTGGCGGGCCGTCCGCTCATGAGCTGGTCCATCCGCGCGTTCGATCGTAGCGATAAGGTCGGCCATATCGTCGTGGTTTGCCCTGCCGAGCGCCGTGCCGAGATGCGCCGCCTGGCCATCGACCCGTTTGACTATGACACGCCCATCAGCTTTGCCGATGCCGGCGATACCCGTCAGGATTCCACCCGTGCCGGCGTGCATGCGGTTCCGGCGGGTTTCGAATATGTCGCCATCCACGACGGCGCTCGTCCGCTCATTACGACCGAGGCCATCGACCACGCTATCGACGTGCTCGTGAGCGACCGTGCCCTCGACGGTGTCGTGTGCGGTCAGCCCGCGATCGACACGCTCAAGATCGTTGACGGCGATAATATCGTCGAGACGCCGCCGCGTGAGCTCTACTGGGCAGCGCAGACGCCGCAGATCTTTAGCGTCGATGCTATGAAGCGCGCCCACGCTGCAGCCATTGCCGAGGGCTTTATCGGTACCGATGATTCGTCGCTGGTCGAGCGCATGGGTGGGCGCGTCCGCTGCGTCCAGAGCCCACGCGATAACCTTAAGGTGACGGTGCCCGAGGACCTGCGTCCCGTAACCGCGATTCTGCTTGGCCGCATGGCCGAGGGAGAGGACCTTCCCCATGTTCAGTAACCTGCGCATTGGCCATGGCTACGACGTTCACCGTCTGGTGGAGGGGCGTCGATGTATCATCGGCGGTGTCGACATTCCCTACGAGCGCGGCCTGCTGGGCCACTCGGATGCTGATGTGCTCGCGCACGCCTTGGCCGACGCCATTCTGGGCGCCTGCCGCGGGGGAGACATCGGCAAGCTATTCCCCGATACCGACCCTGCCTACGAGGGCGCCGACTCGATGGTGCTGCTTGCCCGCGTAATGGACTATGCGCGTGAGCTGGGCTTTGAGTTTGTCGATGCCGACTGCACCATTGCCTGCCAGCAGCCTAAGATCACCCCGCATCGCGATGCCATGCGCGCCAACCTTGCCCATGCCCTGGGCGTTGACGTCGAAAACGTGGGCGTCGCCGCCACTACGACCGAAAAGCTCGGTTGGGAAGGCCAGGGCGAGGGAATCGGCGCCTGGGCCGTTTGCCTGCTACAGAAAACCGTTAAGGAGTAACGAATGCGTATCTACAACAGCGCTACCCATAAAAAGGAAGAGTTCCAGCCCATCGAGTCCGGCAAGGTCCGCATGTATGTGTGCGGCCCCACGGTCTACGACAACATCCACATCGGCAATGCCCGCACGTTCATCAGCTTTGACGTGATTCGTCGCTGGCTCATCGCGAGCGGCTACGAGGTCACGTTCGCCCAGAACCTCACCGATGTCGATGACAAGATCATCAAGCGCGCCAACGAGCAGGGCCGCACTGCCGCCGAGGTCGCGACGGAGTTCTCCGACAAGTTCATCGGCGTCATGCGCGCCGCCAACGTGCTCGATCCCGATGTGCGCCCCCGCGCCACCAAGGAGATCGGTCCCATGATCGCCATGATCAAGACGCTCATCGAGCAGGGCCACGCTTACGCCGCCGATAACGGCGACGTGTACTTTGCCGTGCGCAGCGATCCCAACTATGGTCAGGTCTCGGGCCGCAACATCGATGACCTTATGGTGGGTGCGCGCATCGAGGAGAACGAGGACAAGAACGACCCGCTCGACTTTGCCCTGTGGAAGGCCGCCAAGCCCGGCGAGCCCAGCTGGCCGAGCCCCTGGGGCGAGGGCCGTCCCGGTTGGCACACCGAGTGCGCCGCCATGGTACACCGCTACCTGGGCACCCCGATTGACATCCACGGCGGCGGCTCCGACCTTGCCTTCCCGCATCACGAGAACGAGTGCGCCCAGGCCACCTGCGCCTGGCACCAGGGCTTCTCCAACACCTGGATGCACACGGGCATGCTGCTGGTTGACGGCGAGAAGATGTCCAAGTCGCTCGGAAACTTCTTTACGCTGGCCGAGGTGCTCGAGCAGCACTCTGCCGCGGCCCTGCGCCTGTTGATGCTGCAGACGAGCTATCGCTCGCCGCTCGACTTCTCCTGGGAGCGCCTGGAGGGTGCCGAGAACTCACTCACGCGTATTGCCGGTACGGTCGAGAACCTTCGTTGGGCTGCGAACCATGCGACGGCCGATGCCGATGCGGGTGCCGCCGAGGCGTTTTCCGCCAAGGCCGCCGAGACCCGCGCCGCCTTTAAGGAGTGCATGGACGACGACTTTAACACCGCCGGTGCCATGGGTGCTGTCTTTGGCTTTGTCACCGAGTGCAATCAGTATCTGGAGCAGGCGGGCGATGCTGCCGACAAGGCCGCAGCCCTGGCTGCCGCCGATACGCTGGCCGAGCTGCTCGATACGTTTGGCGTTGAGCTTCCCGAGCCCAAGGTCGAGTTGCCGCTGGGCCTGCTGGGCGTTGCCGCCGGTTTGGTTGCCTACACGGGCGACGACGTGGACGAGGCCGCTGCCAAGATTCTCGAGGCTCGTGCCGAGGCTCGTGCCGCCAAGAACTGGGATCTGGCAGATGCCATCCGTGATCAGCTCAAGGACCTGGGCCTGACGATTGAAGATACCGCCGCCGGCACTCGTATCAAATCTCTCTAATCCCCGCGGGTTTCCCAAGCACCCGACCTTGCCGTTCAAACCGTCGCTCGCGTACTCAAGTACGCGTCGCTCCTCTTTCACGGCAATCTCGGGCACTTGGAAAACCCGTACCGACCGCCCGAATTAATATTCATGGGCGGTCGTTTATTTTGTTTCGTTTGATAGTTGTATTTAGGAGGTCACTTTATGGCCGACAATCGCAAGCGTGCGCCTCGTGGCGGCAAGCAGGCTGCTTCTGGCTCGCGTCCGATTCGCCGCAATGACCGCGCTGCCGCTCCCAAGGGCCAGCGCGATCGCACCCAGGCCGCACGTCCGCAGCGCGATCGCAACCGCGACGCTGTCCAGGCTCCCAAGGGCGAGTTTATCGAAGGTCGTCGTGCAGCCGCCGAGGCGCTGCGCACTGGTTTTCCCATCAAGTGCGCGCTCATTGCCGAGGGCGGGGAGCGCGATGCCGCCTTGTCGCGCCTGGTCGACGACCTCAACGCCGTGGGTGTCCGCATTAAGTATGTGCCGCGCGCGCAGCTCGACGCACTGTCGAGCCACGGCGCTCACCAGGGCATCGCGCTCGAGGTTGGCAACTTCCCCTATGCCGATGTCGCCGATATTCTCGACCGCGCAGGCGAGGGCCCGGCACTTGTCGTGGTGCTCGACCACGTGACTGACGACGGCAACTTTGGCGCCATCGTGCGCTCCGCCGAGGTTGTGGGCGCGGCGGGCGTCGTCATTGCCAATAAGCGTGCCGCCGGCGTGACCGTGGGCAGCTATAAGACCTCAGCCGGTGCCGTCATGCATCTGCCTATCGCGCAGGTTCCCAATATCGCCCGTGCGCTCGACGATTTTAAGGCCGCTGGTTTTTGGGTGGGCGGTGCTTCCGAGCACGCCGAAGGCAGTTGCTGGGATGCTCCTTTCGAGGGCCGCGTGGCGCTCGTCATGGGCTCCGAGGGCGACGGCATCTCGCGTCTGGTGCTCGAGAAATGCGACTTTTTGACCAAGCTTCCCCAGCGCGGTATGACCGAGAGCCTCAATGTTGCCCAGGCGACCACGGCGCTGTGCTTTGAGTGGCTGCGCCGCAACGCCGGCGAGCTGATGGGGGAGGAGTAGCGCATGTCCAAAAAGAACCGTGCCAAGTCCAAGGCCAAGCGCTTTGGCGAGGGCTCGGCCAAGCCGATTGTTTCGGCCGCGACCTATGGCGTGGGCGGCAATGCGTTTGCGCAGGCTATCGCCGACCCAGTCTCGACGGTGCACTCCAACAAGCCCGAGCTGCTGGTGGTCGACGGTTACAACGTGATCCACTGCACGCCGCGCTACGAAAAGCTCGTGTACGACCATTCCGACGATCCGTATTCCAGCGACGTTCACGATATGGCGCGCACGGCGCTCATTAATGACGTAGCTGCGTTTGCCCAGGGCCGCTACGAGGCCGTGATCGTATTTGACGGCGCGGGCAATATCTCCAGCGAGCGCCCCAACCTACCGGCCCGCGGTGTGCGCATTGAGTTTTCGCCGACGGGTGTTTCGGCCGATACCGTGGTGCAGAAGCTCTGCATCGAGGCGCGCGAGGAAGGCCGCGCGTGTTCTGTAGTGTCGAGCGACGGCACGATCCAGGCCGTCGTCATGGGCAAGGGCGTTACGCGCATCTCGAGCCGTATGCTGGTGGACGAGATCAAACAGATCGACAACGACGTGCACGAGGCCGAGGAAGCTCCACAAATCAAGATGACTCTGGGCAGTCGCCTGAGCCCCGATGCCCTGGCCAAGCTCAAGGCCCTGCGCGGGAGGTAGGGAAGTTGGCGGGGCAATGCTGCCTCGCTAACTCCATTCAGCGATGTCGATCATTCTTTCGAGGCGCCACGTTAGCGCCTCTTTTAGATATGGCAGCCTTGCCGTGAGCGCGTCGTTTCTGGAAAGAATCTCGATTGCCTCGTCAACGAAGCCTTCGAGTTTGTCGCAGTCAAACCAGCCCATGTCCTCGACGAGCAACATTTGTTTGGCGGGGCTTGAATGAAATTGTGCGCTGGTAAAACTGTGCTCTCCCGCCCTAAGCTCCTCTAGTGATATGTTGCACCAGAGCGATGAGCCCGAATCGAAGATGGGGGCAGGTCTGCAAGCTTGCGTGTTTACGTTTCGCACGAGGCCGAAGTTGCGCCAATGACGATCGTAGTTGGCAATGATGTCGTCACATACGATCATGCGGTCAAGGGCATCCTTGACGCCTGTCACCCCGAGCTCCTCGCAGTTTGCTACATATCGCTCGTAGTCGGTTAGCCGTTCATCTGCGTTTGCGTGCTGGTTTACATAGAACGCAGGGACATACTCTTCTTCATCAGTTAAGAAGACATCGCATGTGCTCAGGGCGGAAGTGCCCGTGCCCTCGAGCGAGTAAGGCACATAATCGCAGGCGTTTAGGATGCGACGGTGGAGCGCGGTCGCCACCAGCTCGTTATAAGGTTCCTGGTCCAGGTGCGCTCCTGCCTTATGCAGAATTCGACGTTCGCCCTCGCACGTCCAGTACTTTTGAAGATTGCCGTCCGAGGTGTTATCGGGCTTTGCGGCAGCCGCTTTTCCCTCTGGGGCAAAGGGTGCAATGGACAGCGAGACGTCATCAAAGGCGTTATTGAAGAAGTTGATATCCTCCCAGGTGAGACCGGAACCTTGGGGCCTAATCCAATACTGGTCGGATAAGGAGAGGCCGAGATTTCGCTGGACGAGTTCATCGGGAACATCGACTGCGGCTTCTGCAAGCAGGGAGGCTAGCCCAATGCGTGCGAGCGGGATACCGCGGCCGCGCCACCAGATGCGGAAGGAGTCTAGCGATATGGGGCTATTAGGGCCAAATACTCCAATAGGGGCGTGGGCGTAATCGATGTCGGCACCGATGTGGGTAAAGTCTTTTCGCGATGTACTGTAGACCAGCTGAGCGACTTCGTACGTGCGGTTCATGAGGGTGAACGCGATCTCGCTCTTACCGTGGCCGCGGCGGGGACGTCCCCCCGTTTTGGTCACAGAGCGGAGTCGCGTGTCGACGCTGTCTTTGTCGATGAGCCATACACCAGAAGCCTTGCGGGCCTCAAGTGCTCCGTTTTTTATGAGCTCCTGCACCCTGCGCGGAGTGATGCCGAGCAGCTCGGCGGCTTCTTTGGTAGTAAGCATCGCGAAACCCTTCGCCAGAACGAATAGTTTTATATATAGCAATTGTAATTAAAACTATTCGTTCTGGCGAATGGTTTTAAGATTGAGGGCGCACTGACAGAAATGAACGGGCCTGGTACGCGTTGTTGCTGGATTTTGCATATTTGTATAACGCCGTGCGGCCTGTTGCACCCCGTCCGCAATTCCTTTATTCTTAACTCGCTTCGCGTGAAAGCGCCAAGTGTGCCAGTGTGGCGCAACGGTAGCGCAACTGATTTGTAATCAGTGGGTTGCAGGTTCGATTCCTGTCACTGGCTCCATGAGAGTTTCGGGCTCTGTTTCCTTGTGGGACAGGGCCCGTTTCTATTTATGTCGATAAGTCAGCGTGTTTGGCGCCAACCAAGCTTCAGGTTTGTCTCGATCCGTAACACGAGTGGGCTGAAGACCCTCCTTATAGTTACAGATCGAAACATTGCCAAGGGAAGGCCGATAACATCTCGATCCGTAACACGAAGAGGCTGAAAACCGTTCTTACTGTTACAGAATGAGACGTAAGCGGGGGTTTCTGCGAAACATCTCGATCTGTAACAGATAGGGGAGGAATAACCCTCTTACTGTTACAGGTCGAGACATAGGCCGGGGCGAGGTTGGTCATCGTCATCGAGCGTGGATTATCGGACACACGAGCGTGGAAAATCTTCCGCCTAGTGAATGAGCGTGGATAATCTGCCACTTTGGATTCGATGGCACGGCAAAGTGGGAGATTATCCACGCTCGATTTCAAACGGAAGAAAATCCACGCTCGATTTTGCCTGGGAAGAGCAATCTTCTGTCTGGGCAGCCCCGATCTCGACCTATATATAGGTGCAAATAAGCTGGTATCGAAGTTCGATACTGAAGGTGTACTCCACTACAGCAAAGTGTTACCTTGGGAAACGTCACCTCAGTATCCAAAACCACTGTCCTTCATATCCAAACTCAATAAAACCGCAGGTCACGGCTATATAGATACGCCCGGCACCGTGTATCTAGAGGTTTTCGTTGACAGCCCCCAAGGTGGCATCGTATTATCTTCTTCGTTCGCGGGGGCGGCGGTCCAAAAGACCAAAGGACCTGCGGATACTTGAACGATTGGGAGTTTGCCCGAGTGGTTAATGGGGACGGGCTGTAAACCCGTTGGCTCTGCCTACATAGGTTCGAATCCTATAGCTCCCACCCGTCAAGTGCCTGTATAGCTCAGTCGGTAGAGCACTTCGTTGGTAACGAAGAGGTCACCAGTTCAAGTCTGGTTGCAGGCTCCATCCGGCGGTGTAGCTCAGTTGGTTAGAGCACACGGTTCATACCCGTGGCGTCACTGGTTCGAATCCAGTCACCGCTACCATAGGTAACACGGTGGCTTCTCAATAGTATGTTGAGAGGCCACTATGGTATAAAGGCAAAGTCCCGTCCGGGGACGACCTGTTAAGAGGAGGGCTTTATGGCCAAAGAGAAGTTTGAGCGCACTAAGCCGCATGTTAACATCGGCACCATTGGTCACGTCGACCACGGCAAGACCACGCTGACCGCTGCCATCACCAAGGTTCTCTCCGAGACCGAGGGCTGCAAGGCTGACTTCACTGCGTTCGAGAACATCGACAAGGCTCCCGAGGAGCGCGAGCGCGGCATTACGATTTCCGTCTCCCACGTTGAGTACGAGACCGCTGCCCGTCACTACGCTCACGTTGACTGCCCGGGCCACGCTGACTACGTCAAGAACATGATCTCCGGCGCTGCTCAGATGGACGGCGCTATCCTGGTCATCGCTGCTACCGACGGCCCCATGGCTCAGACCCGCGAGCACATCCTGCTCGCCCGTCAGGTCGGCGTTCCCTACATCGTCGTCTTCCTGAACAAGTGCGACATGGTCGACGATGACGAGCTCATCGACCTCGTCGAGATGGAGACCCGTGAGCTCCTCTCCGAGTACGATTTCCCCGGCGACGACATCCCCGTCATCCGTGGCTCCGCTCTGGGCGCTCTCGAGGGCGACGCCAAGTGGATGGACGCCATTCGCGAGCTCATGAAGGCCGTCGACGAGTACATCCCGACGCCTGCTCGTAACAACGACCTCCCGTTCCTGATGGCCGTTGAGGACGTTATGACCATCTCCGGCCGTGGTACCGTTGCTACTGGCCGTGTCGAGCGCGGTGAGCTCAAGCTCAACGAGCCCGTCGAGATCGTCGGCATCAAGGATACCCAGAACACCGTCGTTACCGGTATCGAGATGTTCCGTAAGTCCATGGACTTCTGCGAGGCTGGCGACAACGTCGGTCTGCTGCTCCGCGGCATCAAGCGTGAGGACATCGAGCGCGGCCAGGTTCTCTGCAAGCCCGGTTCGGTTACCCCGCACACCAAGTTCACCGGTGAGATCTACGTTCTGACCAAGGAGGAGGGCGGCCGTCACACCCCGTTCTTCGATGGTTATCGTCCTCAGTTCTACTTCCGTACCACCGACGTTACCGGTACGGTCAAGCTCCCCGAGGGCACCGAGATGGCTATGCCTGGTGACCACATCACCATCGAGGGCGACCTCATCCACCCGATCGCCATGGAGGAGGGCCTGCGCTTCGCTATCCGCGAGGGTGGCCACACCGTCGGTTCGGGCATCGTCTCCACGATCATTGAGTAAATTAGCTCTTTGATATAGCTGACTTAGAGAACCCGGCACTTATATGGGTGCCGGGTTCTTTTCTGCAATGGATATTGAGCCGTTGCTGGTGTCGAGAGGATCGATAATGGTCCTGGATGCACCGTCGATTAGCTCTCGATGGCTTCATTGATGTGTTCCAAATATGAATGGATCCACCGAGAACCAATTGACTCGAGGTTTTCATTGACAGCACTTACGTGGAGCTGATAAAGTAACAACTCGTGCCCGTACGGGGCGGAAATGAAAGGTTCAGGATACATGCGTACTCTAGTTACTCTTGCGTGCACTGAGTGCAAGCGCCGCAACTATACGACCACCAAGAACAAGTCGACCATGCCTGATCGTATGGAGATCAAGAAGTATTGCCCCTGGTGCCGTCACCACACGCTGCACAAAGAGACTCGCTAGTCTCTAGTCACATACGCCAGTAGTTCAATTGGTAGAGCATCGGTCTCCAAAACCGAGTGTTGAGGGTTCGAGTCCTTCCTGGCGTGCCAGTCATTATTCCGTAAGCTCCCACTTGGGGGCTTACGGTTTACTCATGTATAAGCGCATTGCGCGGAGGTAACCCAAATGGCCAACAAGAAGAACAAGAAGAAGGCTCAGCAGCCGGCACCTGCCAACAAAGCTGCCGCCAACTCCAAGGTTGAGGCCAAGAAGGCCGTTGCCAAGAAGAACGAGAAGGCTGCGAAGTCCAAGAAGAACGAGAAGCCTGGTTTCTTCGCCCGCACCAAGAAGTATTTCGCTTCGGTCAAGTCCGAGATGAAGCGTGTCACGTGGCCCGATAAGAAGGAGCTCGTGAACTACTCGGTTGTTGTTTGCGCTTCTCTGATCGTCGTCGGCGTCGTCATCGCTCTGCTCGATGCTGGCTTTGGCGAGGCTCTTGCTCTGTTCTCTGGATTGAGGGGCTAAACCATGTCTAAGCGTTGGTACGTCGTTCACACTTACTCTGGATACGAGAACCGCGTTAAGTCCGATCTCGAGCATCGCATCGAGACTATGGGCATGCAGGACCGTATCTTTGATATCGAGATTCCTATGGAGCGCGTCACCGAGATTAAAGAGGGTGGCAAGCGTGAGACCAAGGATTCCAAGATCTTCCCGGGTTATGTCCTGGTCCGCATGGAGATGGATGACGATGCTTGGACGTGTGTTCGTAACACGCCTGGCGTCACCGGTTTCCTGGGCGGCAACGGCAAGCCCGCTCCGCTTTCCCGCGACGAGTACAACAAGATGACTCGTCGTCCCGGTAAGGGCGATTCGCCCAAGCGCACCTCGGTTGATATTGAGGTCGGTACGTCCGTCCGCGTCACCGATGGCCCGCTTACCGACTTTGATGGCAAGGTCTCCGAGGTTAACACCGAGGCTGGCAAGCTCAAGGTCACGCTGATGATCTTTGGCCGCGAGACGCCGGTCGAGCTCGACTTTAACCAGGTCGCTGTCATCGCTTAAGTTTTCGTCCGTTCGCGCGAGCGTGCTTCTTCTGTGACTGCTCATCTCAGGAGTGCTTCTAACACGTGCGTGCTTACGATATAGCAAGTACTTCACACTCGTGATTCGAAAGGAATGACCATGGCTGAGAAGAAGGTTGCCAACGTCATTAAGCTCCAGATTCCTGCTGGTGCAGCAAACCCCGCTCCTCCCGTCGGCCCCGCCCTGGGCGCTGCTGGCGTGAACATCATGCAGTTCTGCCAGGCCTTTAACGCCGAGACGCAGGACAAGAAGGGTGACATCATCCCCGTTGAGATCTCTGTCTACGAGGACAAGTCCTTCTCCTTCATCACCAAGACCCCGCCGGCGGCTCACCTTATCAAGAAGGAGCTGAACCTCAAGTCTGGTTCCGCTAAGCCCCAGGCTGACAAGGTTGGTCAGCTCTCCCAGGAGCAGCTCACCAAGATCGCCGAGATCAAGATGCCGGACCTCAATGCCAACGACATTGACGCCGCCAAGAAGATCATCGCCGGTACCGCCCGTTCCATGGGCGTCACCATCGCTGAGTAGCGATTTCTTATGGTAACGGCGGGTGCTCCGACCGGGGCGCCCGTTAAATGTGTGCAATAGGGCACACGATACGATGTGGGAGGGCTCACGCCCGTTTAACCACAGGAGGTAATGCACATGGCTAAGCATGGTAAGAGCTATAACGCCGCTGCCGAGAAGATCGACCGCGCCACGCTCTACACCCCCCTTCAGGCTGCCAAGCTCATCAAGGAGCTCGACACCGCCAAGTTCGACGAGACCGTCGAGGCTCACTTCCGTCTGGGCATCGATACTCGTAAGGCTGACCAGAACATCCGTGGTTCCATCTCCCTGCCCCACGGCACCGGCAAGACCGTTCGTGTTGCCGTCTTCGCCGAGGGCGAGAAGGCCCGTGAGGCTGAGGCTGCCGGCGCCGACATCATCGGTTCCGACGAGCTCGTCGCCCAGATTCAGAAGGGCGAGATCAACTTCGACGCCGCTATCGCTACGCCGAACATGATGGCCAAGGTTGGCCGCATCGGTAAGATCCTTGGTCCCCGTGGCCTCATGCCGAACCCCAAGCTCGGCACCGTGACCATGGACGTCGCCAAGATGGTCTCCGAGCTCAAGGCTGGCCGCGTTGAGTACCGCGCCGACCGCTACGGCATCTGCCACGTGCCCCTGGGCAAGAAGTCCTTCTCTGAGCAGCAGCTCGTCGAGAACTACGCTGCCCTGTACACCGAGATTCTGCGCGTCAAGCCCTCTTCTGCTAAGGGCAAGTACGTCAAGTCCATCTCCGTGTCTTCCACCATGGGCCCTGGCGTCAAGGTCGATCCCGCTGTCCAGCGTGACTTCCTGGCTGAGTAACTGCTAGTTACTGCCTGAGTACAGCAAGCATTGCTAAAGAAACCCGGTTCTGCCTTGTGCAGGACCGGGTTTCTTGCTATCGCGTCAAAAGCACCATAAAGGGGACAGTGTCCCCTTTATGGTGGTTACCAGGGTGTTCTGGCTGTTGAAGACTCGATGGCTTCGTGGCGTTTGAGCTCGCGGCGCATGGTTTGTGAGTTGAGCCAAGCTGCTTGCCAGCCGCGGATGGGGTAGTGCGTCTGGTCGAGCTCAAACTGCGTATAGCCGCAGGCGTTGATGATCGTCGTTCCACACACATGCTGACGCTCGCGCTGAAAATCGCAACCGTAGCTTTGGTGCACATGCCCGTGCACCATGTAGTCGGGATTCCAGGATTCGAGTGCTGTGTTAAAACACTCGAATCCTCGATGCGGCAGATCGTCCAGATCACCCATACCGGCGGCGGGTGCATGGGTAAGCAGAATGTCGCACCCGCCGACCATCCTAACCTTACGCGACAGCTTACGCATGCGCTTGGACATCTCGCGTTCGGTGTACATGTTGGCGCCGTCGCGATAACGCATGGACCCGCCAAGGCCCGCAATGCGAATCCCTCGGTACGTGTACACGCTGTCCTCTACGCAGATACATCCACCCGGTGCATGACGTGCGTAGCGGTCATCGTGATTGCCGCGCACGTAGATGAGCGGTTTGTTGATGACCGTAACCAAAAACTCAAGATAGTCCGGGTCCAGATCGCCGGCGGACAAAATCAGGTCGACTCCCTCAAAGCGTTCCTTGCGAAAGCACTCCCAAAGGCATCGTTCTTCGGTATCGGCTATGGCAAGGATTTTCATAGGGCAGGGACTTTCGGCTCATCGTCGAGCTGCGGAATGGTGCCTACCACGTTGTCCGCCAGCCAATTCATCTCGACAATCTGCGTGCTCGGCAGCGGAGGGAAGCCTTCGATCTGTACCACGCCGTTCTGGCTGTGGAGCTCGCCGCCAAAGGGGTTGATGGATCCCTCAACAATGCCGTTGCGGAGCAACTGCACGAGTTTGCGCGTTTGGTAGGGTAGGCCCGGAGCGTAACGGATGTCGATAACGCCGGAGCTCATGCCATACCAGTAGTTGACAGCGCGCACTTGGTTGTCATCGCTGGTCTCGTCCCACGTGCCGTGAAGAAGGCTGCGAACGATGAGCTCGTAGTAACGGCCCCAGTTCCATACGGGCATGGCGATGCCGGTGACTTTGCCGTCGACCAAGCGGTGAAGCCCGTAGGCCGTTGGGTCTTCGAGCGACTTTGACATGTCAGCGCCGGTCATGACGCTTACGCCTTCGCGGCACATGGCTTCGGCAAGACCACCGGCGGGAACATCGCCCCAGGTGAGGATGACCTGCGCGCGCGGGTCGAGCAGCGAGGCGCCAATCGCAAAGGCGTTGATCTCGCTGAGTGCGCCCGAGGCGAAGACCGACGCGTGGTAACCGATGCAGTGGTTGTCCGCCATGCTGGCCGCAAGGGCGCCCAGCAGAAACTTGGCCTCGTACATCTTGCCAAAGTACGAACGGACGCTTTGATGGGGAAGGCCGATAGAGCAGTTGAGGAACCGAACCCGGGGATACTCAACGGCAGCCCTGAGCGTGTATTCCATCAGGCGGTGCGAGGTCGAGAAGATGACGTTTGCTCCATGTTTGACAGCCGTTTCCACGGCGGCGTAGAACACATCCGGATCGTGACAGTCCTCGAACGCCTCGGTGCGCACGATACCGCCAAAGTGCTCATCGAGATACTGACGCCCTTGGTCGTGCAGGCTGTCCCAGCTCGACGTCGCACAGGGGAACTCATGGATAAAGGCGATGCGCAGGGGGTTGGCCGTCGAGTAGACGGTCTTGCCCATAAAGAAGTTGAGCACGCCAGAGGTGGACTTGGCGGGCGTCTCATCCTCGTCGACGCTCGGCGCTTCGACAAGATCGACCTTGTCCTCGTCATTTTTGCCGGCAATGACCAGCTCGCGCCAGATCTTGCACAGGCGGTTTACGACGATATCCGTCGGCGTATCCAGCAGGCGGTCCTGGTTGTACACATTGAGGTAGACGAGCATGGCGTCGGCGGGCGTAATGTCCAGGTGATCGCCGCCTGCGCGAAGGTAGGCACGCTTAAAGAGCAGGAAAGTGTGGCGCAGGTAGTCGACCTTTTTCTGCGGCCATTTTTCGATAAGGTTCTGACCGAGCATCTTCGCGAGCGTTTCGTAGCTTCCCTCACGCGAGAACTCGATCTCGTATAGGGGGCAGACGCGCCAAAACGCGCAGAACTCGCCGTACAGGCGGCTTTCGACGGAATCCCATGTGCCGGGGTAGAGACGGGTGACCTTGGCCGAAACCGTCGGGGCGTCTAGGAATTTGAGGACACTGACGCGTTTGTTGCCTTCTTGGACATAGAACCGATGCATGAACTCGGTGACGATGACGGGGTCGCGATAGCCCTCGGTCACCTGGATGTCGTAGAGGTTGGACCACTTGCGGGCGAACTCGGTGCTAAACGGAAGCAGGGGCATAAAGTTACACGAAAAGGCGGACTGACGGCCCTTGGTGACCGTGCCGACGACCATTTCGAGCGGAATATCCCGCAGGCCGACATTCTCTCGCTGACCTAAGGGGAGCTGAGCAACCAAGCTATCGAGGTCCGTAAGGTATGGATGCTCGCTTTGGCTAATGGCGCGTCGACGTCCTTGCTCGCCGCGCTTGCGTGCTTGACGATAGGCCTCTTCCATGATGTTGCTCCCTTAGTCGTTTAAACAACTATATAAACCATGGTACCACGAATGAAAACCACCACAAAGGTGCCTGTCCCTATTTGACAGGTCAGGCAATGATGGGGGCGATGGCGCGGATGCAGGCGTCGGCTGCCGTGAAAGTAGTGCTGTCGTCGCTGACGATAAAGATGATCTTTCCTTTGATGCCAAAGTCGCCGATTTCGCTAAAGAGTACGTAGGGCTCCTTGTCAAAGCCCGAGATGGGCGAGACGGCCGTTTTGGTTGCGCTCGTGAGCTCGTCTGCCAGCACGTCAAGGGAAGCCCACTTAGACGTGTCCTTTACGGCAACGGGCACGGCCACGCGCCCAAAGGGCATCAAATGCACGAGCGTGTTCTTGGAGATGTTGGAGTTGGGCACAATGATGGTCTGTCCACAGGCATCCTCAATCGTTGTATGGCGCCAAGTGATGTCTTGGACCACGCCGGATACGCCGCCGACCTCGATATTGTCGCCGGGTTTGATGATGCCCATAAAGGTCACTTGCATGCCGCCGATAAGGTTTGACAGCGTGTCCTGAAAGCCGAGCGAGATGGCGATGCCGCCGACGCCAAGAGCGGCGACGAGCGCGTTTGCGTTAATGCCAAAGCAGTTGTCGAGGATAAAGCTGCCGCCGATCATCCAGATGACGGCGCGCGCGATGTTGATGAAGATACTCGATGCCGGAAGCGGGTTATCGTCGCGGTTAAGCAGGTGGTGCAGGGTCTTGGATACGACCTTGGTGGCGACGGCGGTGCCTATCGCCAAGATGACGGCCCAGATGATGTTGTGGACCCACCGTTGCTCAAAGAAATGAAGAATCGGCTCAAACAATTCCATGTAGGGAAAACCTCCTTATGATCGTCCAACCATGATACCCACCAAGAAGCCCGTCCGATCAAATTCGGACGGGCTTCTGTGCTCGATATAAGGTTTACGCGGCGGGGCTGTAAGGCCCGGCGGTGTAGCTTAGCGTCGACGCTTCCAGATAATGCCGAGCATGATGACGATGATGCCGCCGATTAGGCACGCGCCAACTACTGCCAGCGTGCGGTCTCCCGTTGCGGCGAGCTTACCGGTCGTCTTCTTGGTGATGACCTTCGTGGTCGCCGTGTCCGTCTTAGACGAGGGCTTAGGCGTCGGGGCCGGTGAGGGCGTGGGGTCCACGGCTGCGGAGCCGAAGCCGATGGTGCCGGCGAGCCCGGCCATCTTGCTCTCCCAGCCGTTCTGCCCGATCAGCGCCCTTAGCGCCGACTCGCAGGTACCCCACTCGGTGTGCTTAGTGGCGTGCGCAAAGGTGGGGAAGTCGGTCGTGTTGGTAATGATGTAGTTGTTGGTGGCGACGGTATAGGTCTTGGTGGGATCGAGCGTGCTGCCGTCTTTGGTGAGTGTGGCACTCACAATGCGCTTGCCTTCGGGCTGCGTCCAATCAATCGTCACGTTGATGCCGCCAAAGGAGAGAACGCTGCCAGAGTCATCGCGCCACTTGTACTTGTCTTGCGCCTCCTGCTCGGTGTGACCGGCCGCCACATAAGCCTGCTGAAGCTCGTAGCTGTCGTTGCAATCGTCGCTGATTTGTAGCGAGTGCTCGAGCGCTGCGAGGAAGTCCGCGCCGGTCATGGTCCAGGTCTCCACGGTGTTGCCGTAGGGCGAGATGGCGATGACGTTGCCGGCGGTCACGTTGCCCGCCGCGATGCCGCCGCGGATGCCGCCAGCGTTTTCGATAGCGAAGTCCGCGCCCGTCAGGGCAAGATAGGAGCCGCAAATCACGTGGCCGATGGTCTGGGCCTTGGTGGTGTCGCCCTCCTTGCTGGGGCGGAAATCAGTGGTGCGCACCATTTCCCAACCATGCGTGCCTGCGGCGTCCTCGCCGTAGAAATAGTTGGTGGTGGATGCGCCGAGCACCTTGTTCGATTCGTTTTCAAAGTCCTCGTCGAGCGGCTTGATCTTGTTGCGGACGGCTTCAAGGCGGCTTTGGTAGTCGGAGCCCTTGTCGGGGTCTGCCAAAAGGTCGTTGACGTTCTTGGCGGTGTAGAGCTTCTCGTCGCTACCGTCTGCAGGGACCGTGACCGTGTCATCGTCGGTCGTCTCGGTGCCATTCGTGTTGTACTTGTACGGAATGGAAAGCAGCCCCACCTCTGCAAAGGCGCTGCCTGCCTCGACAACGTGGATCGTCTTGCCGTCGGCTCCCGTCACCTTCTCGTTAAGGTTGATGTGCTCGTGGCCTGCGATAAGGGCATCGACGCCACGGAGCCGCGTGGCAAAGGTCTTGGCGTCGAGCGTGTGCGCGATACACACAACAACATCGCAGCCCTCCTTGCGCAGCTGCTCTGCCTCGGCATTGATGGCGTTCGCGGCACTCGAGAACGACGTACCCGCGACCAGGTCCGCGCGCAGCGAGGATTCCAGCGACTCATCCATGGCACCCACGACGCCGACCTTGATTTTGTAGTCGAATGTGGAGTGATCCTCGCTATCCTCCCAGGTGCGATCGAGCGTCTTCGTGATGCTCGAGCTCCATACGCCGCTCGTAGACTTTGCGTTCGCGCAGAGCATTGCGAAGGGCGTGCCGGTGGTGCTGTAGCCGGTCATGGTGCGGAGTTTGTCCGCGCCGTAGCTCCAGTCGTGGTTGCCTGGCGTGGTCGCGTCGTAGCCGTCGGCGTAGAAGGTGTCCATGAGCTCGGCGATGCTCTTGCCCTCGTTCATGGTGGCGAAGGACTGTCCGTGGAAGGTGTCGCCCGCATCGAGCAAAAGATCGGGGACGCTGCTTTGGGCGCTATAGAGAACCGCCAGTCCGTCAAAGCCCACAGTGCCGGTGCCCTTGCTTGCGTTGTAGCTGTACTTGTAGCTGCCGTGGATATCGTGGGTGTGCATGACGGCCACGGAGCCGTCAATAGCGGCGGGCAGGTTTCCCGCGAAAGCGAGGCTTGGGATGCCTGCGAGCGCGCCGGCAAACAACGCGGCGGCCAACGCAAAGCGGGGGAGTCTTTTCATGGCAGTTTCCTTAGTCCTTAGCCAGAATGTCTGGTTGAATATCGGATTATCGACATAATATGCGAAAACCGCCGCAAGGGCGTCTGTCCCTTTGCGGCGGTTTTGACGTTTGCGCAGATAAAACCTACCAAAATAAACCTGTCCCTTTTTGGCAGGTTTTAGCTCAGCAGCATGCGGTCGTTGGCGAGCTCGCCTCCCGAGACCTCCTCGAACTTCTGCAGCAGGTCGGCTACGGTGAGCGACTTCTTCTCATCGCCCGCCACGTCGTAGATCACGTGGCCTTCGTGCATCATGATCAGACGGTTGCCCAGACGGATGGCGTCGTTCATGTTGTGCGTGACCATGAGCGTGGTCAGGTGGTTCTCGTCGACGATCTCCTCGGTCAGGTTAAGCACCTTAGAGGCCGTCTTGGGGTCGAGGGCCGCGGTGTGCTCGTCGAGCAGCAGCAGGCGCGGCCTGGTGAGCGTGGCCATCAGCAGGGTGAGTGCCTGGCGCTGGCCACCCGAGAGCAGGCCGACCTTGGCGTTGAGACGCGTGTCCAGACCAAGGTCCAGGCGCTTGAGCAGCTCGACGTACTCATCTTTCTCGGCCTTGGTGACGCCCCACGAAAGGCCGCGACGCTGGCCGCGACGCTTGGCGAGGGCCAGGTTCTCGGCGATCTGCATGTCGGCAGCGGTACCGCGCATGGGGTCCTGAAACACGCGGCCCAGGTACTTGGCGCGCTGCGACTCGCTCAGGCGCGAGATGTCGGTGCCGTCGAGCTCAATAACGCCCGAATCGAGCGGGTACACGCCGGCGATCATGTTGAGCAGCGTGGACTTGCCGGCGCCGTTGCCGCCGATCACGGTTACAAAGTCGCCGTCATTCAGGGTGAGGTCGACGCCGGTGAGCGCGCGCTTCTCGGTGACGGTGCCCTTGTTAAAGGTCTTCTTGACGTGCGAGAGCTTAAGCATCTGCCTCATCCCCCTTCGTGTAGGAGCTGCGGAGCTTATAGCGCTCCCAAACCACGGGCACGCACAGGGCCACAGCGACAATCACGGCGGAGAGCAGCTTCATGTCGTTGGCGTCCATGCCCAACTGCAGCACGATGGCGCGGATAAGGAAGTACACCACGGAGCCAAAGACGGCGGAGGCAAGACGGACGCTAAACTGCGTGAGGCCGCCGGGCAGCAGACGGCCGAGCACCTCGCCGATAACAATGGCGGCAAGACCGATAACGATGGCACCGGTGCCCATACCAATGTCGGCATACTTTTGGCTCTGGCAGATGAGCGCGCCCGAAAGGCCGATGAGGGCGTTGGAGAGCACGAGGGCGATCATCTTGGTGGAGTTGGTGTTGACGCCCAGAGCGCGGATCATGTACTCGTTGTTGCCGGTGGCTCGCAGCGCCGAGCCGATCTCGGTGCCAAAGAACCAATACAGGATGGCAACGATAGCCACGGCGAGCAGGATGCCCAAGATGATGGCAACGGTGGACTGCGGCAGACCGGTCATATTGCTGACGGCGGAGAACACGGTGCCCTTGGCAAGAATGGGCGTATTGGACTTGCCCATGATGCGCAGGTTGATGGACCACAGGCTGATCTGGGTGAGGATTCCGGCGAGGATCGCAGGAATCTCAAAGACGGTGGTCAAAATGCCCGTGACGGCGCCCGCGATGGCGCCGGCGCACATACCGGCCAGCACGGCGAACAGCGGGTCGACGTTGTTATTGACGATGAGCACAGCGCAGACGCAGCCGCCGAGGGCAAAGCTGCCGTCGCAGGTCATATCGGGAATGTCGAGCAGGCGGAACGTGATAAACACGCCAAGCACCATAATGCCCCAGAGGACGCCCTGCGAAACGGCGCCCTGCAATGCAATGAGCATGCTTCATACCTCCTAGAATAGGGTGGACACGTGATTTTCCATAATAGCGGTAACAATGCATAGAAGAGTTACGGACAGACGTTTTGTTTTACCTGAAACAAGCAGGGCGGACGCCGGTCTACAGCGCCCGCCCCTGTGGCTCAGATATTGAATAACGCGGCTAAAGCGCGAGCACGGGCTCTAGACGCATGCCGCGTATGGCATTACGCGTCCAGGGCGGAAAGGTCGATGCCCAGGGCCTCGGCCATTTCGTCGTTCTTGACGACGACCAGGTCCTTGCTCGAGAGGTGCTTGATCGGCATATCCTCGGGCTTGGCCTCGCCCTTCAGGATCTTAACGGCCATCTCGCCCGCGGCGTAGCCCAGGTCCTCATAGTTGATGGAGAGGGTAAACAGGCCGCCGGCCATGCACATACCCTCCTCGCCAGTCACGAAGGGAAGCTTGTTTTCCTTGCAGATCTGGCCGACCTGCGAGGCACCCGCGGCGATGGTGTTGTCGGTGGGGGAGTACAGCGCGTCGACCTTGCCCACGGCAGACTCGACGACGGACTGAATCTCGTTGGAGCTCGAGACGGTGAAGTCAGTGTACTCGAGGCCCAGCTTGTCGAGCTCCTTCTTGGCGGCCTTGATCTGGACGTCGGAGTTGGACTCGGCGGTGCAGTAGAGCAGGCCGACCTTTTTAACGTCGGGCAGGACCTTCTGCATCATCTCGAGCTGCTCGGCGACCGGGGTGAGGTCGGAAGCGCCCGTGACGTTGGTACCGGGCTTGTCGTTGTCCTGGACCAGGCCGGAGGCGGCGTAGTCGGTGATGGCGCAGCCCACGATGGGGATATCGGCCGTGGCGCCGGCGGCAGCCTGCGCGGCGGGCGTGGCGATGGCATAAATCAGGTTGACGTTGTCGCCCACAAACTTGTCGGCAATGGACTTACACGTGGACTGGTCGTTCTGGGCGTTCTTCTGGTCGATCTTGACCTTAAGGCCGCTCTCCTTGATGGCCTTGACAAAGCCGTCGTTGGCGGCATCGAGTGCGGAGTGCTCGGTGAGCTGCAGAACGCCGATGGTGTAGTCGGAACCGGCGGCAGCAGAGCCGGAGCCAGAGTTGCCGCCGCATCCGGCGAGCGGGGCGAGCGCGAGCAGGCCGGCGGAGACCAGAAGGCTCCTGCGGCTGATGGTGATGTCCTTCATATCATTACCCCCAGTATAAAAATGGCTGGAAACACTGCACTGGGACAAAGTGCAAGTGGAACTATAGTAGCGCTGATGTCCATTTTTACAACAGCCTGGCGGGTTTTTTAATACAGAATCGGATGGGCGGTACGGGTAGTCGAATGGGCGGCGGAGGGTCTTATGCGGCGGAGGAGGCGTCGTCCTCGTCTAGGGCGGCGAAGAGCTTCTTGCCGTCGAGGAGACGTGTGGTGACGTTTCTCATTCGGCCAATCTCTACGGTACGCAACGTGTCATCGGCGCCTCGGGCGTCGTAGACCGTTCCCAGCAGATACGAGATGCCATCGCGCTGCCTGATGGCAAAGGGACGGAGTGTCATCCGTGCTGCTTCGGTTTCGCCACGCGTCGTGACGCTCGAAATATCAAAACTCACCGTGGTTCCGTGGTCGATGGCCTGCTCGACGAGCTCGCACGTGTCGATGCGCTTGATGGGCGTGCGTGTTGCCTTGGTAGCCTTGCTGCCTGCGCTTGGAGCAGGTTCGGGTGTATCGAGATAGCCGCGAACGTCGGCACTCGCCATGGCAACTAAGTGCTGCGCCATGCTCTTGCGGATGGCGATAGGCGTGGAGCGGTTGCGCATGACCATGCCGTGAAGCCGGATGATCTCCTCGTCGGTGAGTGGACGGGTCAAGAGCCGATACCCCACGCCGCGCTTGTATTCAATCTCATATCCGGCATGGCGAAGCGCGGAGATGGCGGTGTAGATGCTGCGCCGCGCCGCCGAGATGGGCATGCGGGCGGGGTCGTCGGGATGGGCGAGGCGCCGGATCAACTCATCGGAAAGCATGGCCTTGTCCTCGCCGGTGTTTTCGCTTAATAGTTGCAGGATGCGAACGGCGCGATAGGCTGCCATCGAGGCGGCGCCCCTCGTCGTGGTGTCGTAGGTTTCAACAGCGGCTTCGGTCATCGTGCCCACGTCCTTTCCGTTTTGGGTGGCGACGGTATGGAGCCTAGGACGTGGGGCTTTCCCAGGGGCGCAGGGCGCTCTGGGCGGTCGGTAGTCGTCGGCAAACGGTGGGTCGAGTTTTCAACAGCCCTGCTCAACTGACCAAAAACTTGCCAAAAGCTTGACGGATGCTGTTGAAAAAAAGCGTCTCTCGACCGATGTCGAGAGACGCTTATGCGATGAGCGTTGGCGTGTGGCGACGCGAGCTAGCGTCCGACGATTAGAAGTCGGCGTTGCCCACGGTGCGCGGGTGCGGCAGGACGTCGCGGATGTTGCCCACGCCGGTCAGATACATGACCAAGCGCTCGAAGCCCAGACCGTAGCCGGCGTGCTTGCAGGAACCGTAGCGGCGCAGGTCAAGGTAGTACTTGTACTGCTCGGGATTCATGCCCAGGTCCTTGATGCGGGCCTCGAGCAGATCCAGGCGCTCCTCGCGCTGGGAGCCGCCGATAATCTCGCCGATACCGGGAACCAGGCAGTCGGCGGCGGCGACGGTCTTGCCGTCCTCGTTCATGCGCATGTAGAACGCCTTGATCTCGGCCGGGTAGTCGGTCACGAAGGTCGGGCGCTTAAAGTGCTCCTCGGTCAGGAAGCGCTCGTGCTCGGTCTGCAAGTCGATGCCCCAGCTGACGGGGTAATCAAACTGGTGGCCAGCAGCGACTGCCTGCTCCAGGATCTCGACGGCCTCGGTGTAGGTAACGCGGGCAAAGTCGGAGTTGGCGACATGGTCCAGGCGCTCGAGCAGACCCTTGTCCACAAACTTGTTGAGCATATTGAGCTCGTCGGGGCAGGTTGCCATGACGTCCTTGAGGACATACTTGAGCATGGCCTCGGCGTTATCCATGTAGTCGTTGAGGTCGGCGAAGGCCATCTCGGGCTCGATCATCCAAAACTCGGCGGCGTGGCGCGTGGTGTTGGAGTTTTCGGCGCGGAAGGTGGGGCCAAAGGTGTACACGTCGCCAAAGGCCATGGCAAAGTTCTCGGCATTGAGCTGGCCGGACACGGTGAGGCTTGCATGCTTGCCAAAGAAGTCCTGGCTCCAGTCGACCTCGCCGGACTCGGTGAGGGGCGGATTTTTGGGGTCGAGCGTGGTCACGCGGAACATCTCGCCGGCGCCTTCGCAGTCACTCGTGGTGATGATGGGGGTGTTGACGTAGACAAAGCCCTGCTCCTGGAAGAAGCGGTGGATGGCGGCAGCCGCGACAGAGCGGATGCGGAACACGGCGCGGAACAGGTTGGTGCGCGGGCGCAGGTGCTGCTGGGTGCGCAGGAACTCGACGGTTGCGCGCTTCTTCTGCAGTGGGTAATCCGGGGCGCTGACGCCCTCGACCTCGATGGAGGTGGCAGAAAGCTCGAAAGGCTGGGGCGCATCGGGGGTCAGCTTGACGGTGCCGGTGCAAATGAGTGCGGCCGAGACGTTTTGATGGGCGATCTCGTCGTAGTTGTCGAGTGCCTCGCGGTTCATGACGACCTGCAGGTCGCGGAAGCAGCTGCCGTCGTTGAGCGTAACAAAGCCAAAGTTCTTCATGTCGCGGACGGACTTGACCCAGCCGGCGACGGTGACGGTCTGGCCGCCGAGCGACTCGGCATCGGCATAGAGCTGCGCGATTTTGGTGCGGTTCACGTATCCTCCCATAACGGTTGAATGATAGTTATCATACAGTTCGATATTCTAGCAGCTCGGCTCATTTGGGCTATACAGATAAGGCATTGGCGGGATGGTTTTTCAAACGAAAAGCGCCCGCGGCCTAATGGTCGTGGGCGCTTGACGAGGTGCCTTTTGGCTGTGTGGCGCGGGGCCTGGCTACTTGGTCTTGGCAACCAGCAGCGGGTCGCCAAGCTTGACGAGCGGGTTGCCGCCGATAAGCGTTCCAGACTCGCCGACATGGTCGATGCTCTTAAGACGATCGAGCTCGGAGACGATGACGGTCACGATGTCCTCGTGACCAGCGGCCTTAATGGCCTCGCGGTCGAAGCTGATGAGCGGCTGGCCTGCCTTGACCACATCGCCCATCTCGACAAAGCGGGCAAAACCCTTGCCGTTCATTTCCACGGTGCCCAGGCCAACATGGATGAACACGCGCAGGCCGTCCTCGGTAATCATGCCGATGGAGTGGTTGGTGACAGTGGTGGCGCCGATGCGGCCGTTGGCGGGCGCATAGATGGTGCCGGTAATGGGCTCGATGCCATAGCCCTGGCCAAGCATGCCCGAGGCGATCGTCTCGTCGGGAACCTCGTTCAGGTTGACGAGCACGCCGTTGACGGGGGCATAGATGACGCCTTCGCGGGTAGCGAAGCTTGCTGCGGGCGGAACGGACGCCTCGCCGGTCGAGGTGAAGGTGGACTTAAGCGAATCGAGCAGACCCATAGTTGCCTCCAACTTAAATAGGCGCATATCGCGCGTTTGGTTTGCCGGAAACGTTTCACATGTGTTTCGCGGCTTGGTCAACGCCCCTATTCTACGCTGCTCAACGATACCTCTGAACTGGGATTATGTGATATATCAGTTGAAGGGAAACTTATTGCCGGAGTGTTTCTGCGCCACGGGTTCAAGTGGGGTACGCTTGAAGGCGAAAAACAAGGGCGCATAATTTGCGCGAAGGGAGCACATATGATTGTCGAGAACCATGCGCTGTGGGGCGAGGAGCCGACCGAGGATTATCCGGCGACGTTTACGTATTTGGGTGCCGAGCCGCTGCCCGATAAACCGAATGGCCGCCGCCCCGCGGTGATCATCTGCGGCGGAGGCGGGTTTACGCATATCGCTCCGCACGAGCAGGACCCGGTGGCGTTTGCATTTTTGGATCGCGGCTACCAGGCCTTTGTGCTCAACTATGTCACGAGTTCTACGGGTGACGTGAGCTTTCCGCACCCCCAGGCAGATCTTGCCAAGATGGTCGCCACGGTGCGCGCCAACGCCGACGAGTGGCATGTCGATCCTAAGCGCGTGTGCGTCGTGGGCTTTTCTGCTGGCGGCATGATTTGCGCCTCGCTGGCAACACAGTGGAAGACCGGCCCCTTTGCGGCACTTGCCGGGGCGCGTCCGGACGACATTAGTCCCGATGCCGTGGTGCTGGGCTATCCATTGCTCGACTTTGCCTATGTGCGCGACATGCAGACGCGCGATCCGCGCATTGACTTGCGCGTGCCCAAGACGGGCGGCAAGACGGGACGCGATTTGCTCAACGACTACCTGTCGATGGTGACGGGCGGCGAGGCAACTGACGAGCATCTGGCCGACATCTGCCCCACCACGCATGTTTCGCGTCAGATGCCACCGACCTTTGTGTGGGGCGTGTCCGACGACAAGACGGCGCCGATCGCGCAGGTCTATCCGTTTGCCCAACGCATGGCAGAGGAGGGCGTCCCTTGCGAGATGCACGTGTTTGACCAAGGTGGTCACGGCCTTTCGCTCGGCAACGCCAACACCGCGGTCGACAACGAGGACAAGCAGGTGGCGGTCCGTCCCTGGATCCGCCTAGCCTTCCGCTTCCTGGAGCGCCACGGGTTTTAGTTACGGCGTTTTACCAAACGCCGTAACCACTCGACGCTGCAAACCCGCCAGGGCGGCAATCTGCCTTTCAGCTTCGGCGGCATGATCAAAAGATCTATGCCGCCTCGTTTCAAGGCACCTTGCTCGCCCTGGCGGGCTTTCGCTCATATGACCCAATCCGCTGTCAAGAGCCA
>DBFAAM010000029.1:0-106748 GCA_048193585.1 Collinsella aerofaciens
ATTGAAATAAGTGAAGCGATAAAGCAAAACAGAGAAAGAAGAGGGACCCATTTCTTTATAAGCAACTTGATGCTTGGCTCCTCCGCCAATAGGTAAAACAAGGGAATTACAAATACTGTGGTTGGGACATCTCCAAAGAGCACACTAGATAAATCGCCCTCGTTATTGGCAATGGCGAATAAGCTATAAATTATTAGTCCAAAAAATGAACAAGATATGATGAGCCAATTTGCTTTTCGGGATTTACTTATTGCGCGCAATAAAAGAATGGAAAAGCAGATTTGCTGAATGAGATTAAATAAAGAAGCAAATCGCCCATTAGAGGTGCTGAATGCAAAACGGTTAATCTCCCAATCTGTTGCAAATGAGTATGAGGCGCCCAGGTCTCGAACAAAGGGGACCATTAGACCAGATATTATTGCAATTCCTAATAGCAACTCAGATATACTTTTGTTTTGATTATGCAGTGTCATTTTGTTGCGCAATGTTGTTTTCCTTAATGGAGGCTCCCGGGGAAATCTAGTTAAAAATAAGATCCGCCCATTCATTGCCAATAGCTTCTAAAGAGAGAGACTGCCTTAACATCAGGGCATTATTAGACAGTCGATTCGAGTATGATTGATCTTCGACGATCCTGTTGAACGCTTCGCTCTCAGCAAGATCGTCATCAATATCGACCAAAATGCCGTTCTCGCCATTCCGAATAACTGCCTCTGCTCCACCACCGCCACATTTGGTGCAAATTGTTGGAACCCCCATACACAAGGACTCAAGCATAGAATTAGATAGGCCCTCGAACTTTGATGACATTACAAAAGCCGATGCAGTTCTAATGTGCATAAGAACGTCAGAAGAAAAGCCCATGAATTTAATTGAATCATCCATGTCAAGGCTATGAACAAGGTTTTCTAGTTCTGATTGAAGGCTTCCCTTGCCAAAGATTTCAAGAATATATTCAGGGTGTTTTTTATGAAACAGCGCAAATGACCTGATTGTCATCGAGTGATTTTTTTGATGTTCAAGTCGTCCTGCTGTGACGATTGCTTTTCTTCTAAGCCCAGAATACGGTTCAGGAAGTTCGCTAGATATTGGATTTAAGATGATTTTTGAATTCGCCTGAAGGCATCTCGGCATTAAACTTGCCTGGCTTTTTGTCTGAAACACAATTGCATCGGACCTTCGATACAACATGTTTCTAATGAATGGGAGGATCTTATTGCCAGGAAAATCATATCTCGGATCGTTTCGCACCGAAACAATAACCCTGTTTGGAAGTCCGATAGTCGCGATAAGCGTATACATGTTTTGATGAGGTAAAAAGGAAATTACCGTAGCATTGGGCCACTCGGAAATAAAACGTCGTATAAGCTTAATTTGGTCGAATGGCTTGAGCGTAGCGCTTGCAAACTCAGAACGCACCTCGACTCCTTCGGGAACATCGTATTCAACAACGTTACTTTTAGTCAGGAGATAGGTAAACCTAATACCATGAGCAACGAAGTACGACGCGAGCGCAAGTGAGACGCGCTCGGCCCCGCCACCCATCAGGGAAGGGTGAACAAAAACAATATGCCCAGCTTCATGTGTTAACTTATTTGAATTCAATTTAATCCTCTAATTACCGCTGGTAGCATTGCAGTAGATGTCGAGTATTTCGCTCAAGAGTAGATTGATATCGAATGAGCTGAGTATCTTTTTTCGGGCCAAAGATCCCATTTCTTTTCTAAGCTCGCTTGATTCGAGAAGATGACTCAATGCAACGGCCAGAGCTTGATGGTTATCAACCGGAATCAGAACCCCATCAACACCATCATTAATTACTTGAGGAATTCCGCCAACGGGAGTGGCGACAGTTGGAATTCCTCTAGCCATGGCTTCAAGAACGCTCATGGGGAGCCCCTCGTTTTTGGAGGGGAGGCAATACACCGCGGCACGCTCAAAGAGCTCTTCGCGTTCTGCGCCCGCGACCCAGCCGTGGAACTCGCAGCGGTCGGCAATACCGAGCTCTGCCGCAAGAGATTTGTTCTTTTCGACCTCTCCGTCTCCGCCGAATACGACCTTGGTGCCGGGAAAACGCGACAGGATTTCTCTTGACGCGCGCAAGAGCACGTCAGGGCTCTTGCGCGCGTCAAGACGTCCTAAAAAAAGGACGTCTTGACGCGAACAAGGTGAGCACGGCTGGTCTGGAACGTTGACACCGTTATGAACAACGTCAATCTTCTCCAGGTCGCAAACGTTTTTTGAAAAGTAGTCGCGCCACTCTTCCGACAGAACCACAACTCGGTCGGCGATACTAAAGGTCTTTCTTACATCACGACGGTAGGAATCTCCGCCCTCTTCGAAAGCCTTCTTAAACTCGCCATCGTGATCGTGGAGTATTACGTACTTGCCTGCTTTGTGGGCCATACGAGCCATAATTGACTTACGTTTGTAGGAGCCACGGGCGCTAATGTGTAAATGAATGATGTCATAGGATGGCATGATCATCGCATAGCGAATCAACGCTCGGGAAAATGCGACGGATTTACCGAGCTTTGAGGAACCGATGCCCGTCCCCAGGTACTCAAAGGCATCGCATGCCTCAGGGAGACCTGCGTCTAGATAACCTTTCACGACTGAGACAATACCGCCGTGAAGAGAGAGATCGGGTCCGACCATCAACACCTTTGCATGGACGTGCGGATAACCTTTAGTCATTGATTTCCTCTTACCGAAAGCTTAGACGGCGAGCTGGAAGCCCCCCCCCAGATTGAAAACTCCGGGCCAACGTCTTTTGTCACTACCGCACCGGCAGCAATCACACAATGGTCGGCAATTCTAACGCCCTTAAGAATCGTTACGCCGCTGCCAATCCATACATCATTGCCGATGACGACATCTTGGTCATTCTCTGGAAGCTTGTCCGACTCATCAAGCGTCATCATGGGTCGGTCGAGAACATCTGTACGATGGTCTCCAGTAATAATTGTGAGATGAGGGCCGCTCATGACGTAATTGCCGATATGAATCTTCGCACGGGTCGTCAGAAACGTTGCTCCTGGGCCAATATATACATCATGTCCCATGTAAATATTTTCAATCCCCTGAATTTCGCTACGACGACCGATGGTTACGTTTTTACCGCATGATGCAAAGGAGCGTCGTAGGGCAGGAAGCAAGAGCAATTTGTTATAAGCTCGCGAGATACCATCAAGCAATCTGTACCCAGCGCCCATGGCTAAGATTTCCTCCACACCATCTTGTCCACGACGCCGGTGTAGCTCTGGATGATCTTGACCACCTTGGTGGACACGGTCTCGTCGGCGTAGTTGGGAACGGGCGCCTCGGGCAGCGACCCCTCCGCGTCGAGCTCGACGGCGGTGTGGACGGCCTGGAGCAGGCCGCGCTCGGAGATGCCGGCCAACGTGAAGCAGGCCTTGTCCAGGGCCTCGGGGCGCTCGGTGGAGGTGCGGATGCACACCGCCGGGAACGGGCGGCCGACGCTCGCGAAGAAGCTGGACTCCTCGGGCAGGGTGCCGGAGTCCGACACCACGGCGAAGGCGTTCATCTGCAGGCAGTTGTAGTCGTGGAAGCCCATGGGCTCGTGCATGCGCACGCGCGGGTCGAGCTCGAAGCCGGTGGCCTCCAGGCGCTTGCGGGAGCGCGGGTGGCAGGAGTACAGGATCGGCATGTCGTATTTCTCCGCGAGCGCGTTGATGGCGGTGAACAGGCTCGTGAAGTTGGCCTCGGTGTCGATGTTCTCCTCGCGGTGCGCCGAGAGCAGCATGTAGCGCTTGGGCTCCAGGACGAGCTCGGAGAGGACGTCCGACGCCTCGATCTTCTCAAGGTTGGCGCGCAGGACCTCGGCCATGGGAGAGCCCGTGACGTAGGTGCGCTCCGGGGCGCAGCCGGTGTCCTTCAGGTAGCGGCGGGCGTGCTCGGAGTAGGCCAGGTTGACGTCGGAGATCACGTCGACGATGCGGCGGTTGGTCTCCTCTGGCAGGCACTCGTCCTTGCAGCGGTTGCCCGCCTCCATGTGGAAGATGGGGATATGGAGGCGCTTGGCCGCGATGGCGGAAAGGCAGCTGTTGGTGTCGCCCAAGATCAGCAGGGCGTCGGGCTGGACCTCGACCATGAGCCTGTAGCTCGCGGCGATGATGTTGCCCACGGTCTCGCCCAGGTCGGCGCCCACGGCGTCCAGGTAGACGTCGGGGTCGGCGAGCTCCAGGTCGCGGAAGAAGATGCCGTTGAGCGTGTAGTCGTAGTTCTGCCCGGTGTGCGCCAGCAGGCAGTCGAAGTGGCGGCGGCACTTCTTGATGACCTCGGACAGGCGGATGACCTCGGGGCGCGTGCCCACGATGATCAGCAGCTTCAGGCGGCCGTCGTCCCTGAAAGCGATATCGGAATAGTCCTTGCCCATGCGGCTAGACCTCCTCGTAGTAGGTGTCGGGGTCCTCGGGGTCGAAGGGCTCGTTTGCCCACATGACCGTCACGAGGTCCTCGGTGTCGGACAGGTTGGTGATGGAGTGCGTGTAGCCGGGGACCATCTCGACGGCGCGCATGTCGGAACCCGAGACGGTGTACTCGTCGACGGGGAACGGGTTGCCGTCGGAGTCCTCCCCCACCTTCCTGAGCTTGATGCTCGCGGTGCCGGAGACCACCAGGAACCTCTCCCACTTGCTCATGTGCCAGTGGTTGCCCTTGGTGATGCCGGGCCTCGAGACGTTGATCGAGACCTGGCCGCGCTCGGGCGTGCGCAGGAACTCCGTGAACGAGCCGCGCGCGTCCGTGTTGGGCCTGAGGCCGTAGGCGAAGTTGCCCGGCTCGTAGTAGGACAGGAACGTGCTCCAGAGCTTCTTGGAGAAGGAGCCCTCCGAAAGGTCGGGCACCGAGAGCGTCTCGCGGCTGTCGCGGAAGCCGTCGAGCAGGTAGACGATCTCGCCCAGGGTCTTCACGTCGGTCTTAGGGACGTAGCAGAACTCCTCGCCCTCCACGCGCTCGAGGCCATCGTAGCCGCAGCGATGCTCCTCGCCGAGCAGGGCGCCCAGCATCTCGCCGACCAGGTCGTCGATGTAGAGAAGCTCCAGCTCGACGGAGGGGTCGTTCACGGTGTAGGGGCGGCCGTTGGCGACGGCGTCGCAGAAGGTGGCCACGGCGGAGTTGTAGCGCGGGCGGCACCACTTGCCGTAGAGGTTCGGGAAGCGGTAGATGAGCACCGGGGCGCCGGTGCGCTCCGAGTACTCGCGGAACAGGCCCTCCCCCGCGAGCTTCGACTCGCCGTATACGGAGCCCTCGAAGCGGCCCGACAGGCTCGCCTGCGCGGAGCTGGAGAGCATGACGGGGCACGTGTTCCCGTGGCGCTCGAGCGCCTCGAGCAGCGTGGAGGCGAACCCGAAGTTGCCCTCCATGAACTCGGACTGCTCCTTTGGGCGGTTGACGCCGGCCAGGTTGAAGACGAAGTCGGCGCGGGAGCAGAAGTCCTCCAGCTCCCCGGGCGTGGAGTCGACGTCGTACTCCATGACCTCGAGGGGGAGGAGCGGCTGGTACTTCTCACGGCGGTCCTTGCCGTCGCGGACGTTCTTCAGCGCGCAGCAGAGGTTCCTGCCCACGAAGCCCCTGGCGCCTGTGACGAGTACGCGCACCCTACTGCACCGCCTCGTGCTCGCGGCCCTCGAGTGCCAGCTGCACGTACTCGGCGGTCTTGATCTTGGCGATGGTGCCCTCCACGTCGAGCCTCTCGGTGTTGTGGGAGGTGTAGGACTCGTCGGCCTGGGTCTCCACCTCGCCGTCCACGACGAACTTGTCGTAGTTCAGGTCGCGCGAGTCGCAGGCCACGCGGTAGTAGCCGCCCATGTCCTCGGCGCGCAGGCGCTCCTCGCGGGTCATGAGGGTCTCGTAGAGCTTCTCGCCGTGGCGGGTGCCGATCACCTGCGTGCCCACGCGGCCGGAGACCTCCTGGACGGCCTCGGCGAGGTCGCCGATCGTGGAGGCCGGCGCCTTCTGGATGAACAGGTCGCCGGGGTTGGCGTGCTCGAAGGCGAACTGCACAAGGTCCACCGCCTCGTCCAGGTTCATGAGGAAGCGGGTCATGTTGGGGTCGGTGACCGTCAGCGGCTCGCCCTTGCGGATGCGGTCGATGAACAGCGGGATGACGCTGCCGCGCGAGCACATGACGTTGCCGTAGCGGGTGCAGCAGATGGTGGTGCGGCCGGCGCCGTTGCGGGCGTTTGCGTAGATGATGGACTCCATCATGGCCTTGGACTTGCCCATGGCGTTGATGGGGTATGCCGCCTTGTCGGTGGACAGGCACACGACGCGGTCCACGCCCTCGTCGATGGCGGCGTGGAGCACGTTGTCCGTGCCGATGACGTTGGTGCGCACGGCCTCCATGGGGAAGAACTCGCAGGAGGGCACCTGCTTGAGGGCGGCGGCGTGGAAGATGTAGTCCACGCCGTGCATGGCGTCGCGGACGCTCTGGGCGTTGCGGACGTCGCCGATGAAGAAGCGCACCTTGGAGGCGAGCTCCGGCGACCTCTCCTGCAGGCGGTGGCGCATGTCGTCCTGCTTCTTCTCGTCGCGCGAGAAGATGCGGATCTCGGCCAGGTCGGTGTTCATGAAGTGCTTGAGCACGGTGTTGCCGAACGAGCCGGTGCCGCCCGTGATCATCAGGGTCTTGTCTTTAAAGGTGGTCGAATCTTTCATCTATTTGCCTTCCTTACGTTTGGCTTTTGTAAACTGGTAAAAGAGGAATTTCGTATTGGTTACGAGGTATCGTTTGAAAAGCCGTTTTGGCTCTTGAATAAGTCTGTATAGCCACTCGAGACTCAGGTTTTGCATCCATATCGGCGCCTCTGGCACCACGCCAGCGAGAACATTGAACGCGCCTCCAACGCCTATCATCAACGGTTGAGGGCCGCCTTTAAGCTCATGCATGAGAACTTCTTGGCGGGGCGCACCAAGAGCAATCCATGCGAAGTCAGCTCCTGAGTTGACGATGCGATTTGAAAGCTCGTGCTTTTCCTTGTCCGACAAAGGACGGAAAACGGATGGCTCCATTCCAGCAATTTTTAAACCGGGGAAATCCCTGTTGAGCGATTCTCTGAGGGCGTCAAGATTCTTCTGTTCATTTCCGTAGAAATAGTGACTCCACCCGTATTGACTGGAAATCTCAAAAATCTCGCGCATTAAATCCGGACCGGTAACGCGGTCCATCGATTCAAATGACTTACGGCCTACAACTGATAAGGGCTTGCCGTCGGGAACGGACATGACTGATTCCGCCTGGCAATCCCAATATGAGGGGTCATCATGAGCCAAAACAGACGTATGGGCATTTGAGACGCAAATGTACTCGCCATGGAGTTCATCGATATGTTCAGCTAGAAAATTGATGCAATCTGACATGTTTGTTCCCGTGATCGGAACATCGATCACGGGAACGCGATTCAACTCAGAGAATTTCGAATAGTCCTCGAGCATTAGCACGCACCCTTACCGGTGATGACCTCAATAACCGTGAGGATTACAATCTTGAGGTCGGTAAAAATGCCCCGGTTGGCGATGTACTCCAGGTCTAGGCGGACCATGCCGTCGAACCCGGTCGAATTGCGCTCCGTCACCTGCCACCAGCCGGTGATGCCGGGCTTCACGGCCAGGCGCTGCAGGTCGTACTCCGTGTACTCTGCCACCTCGTTGGGCAGAGGCGGACGCGGGCCGACGACGGACATCTGGCCCAGGAACACGTTGAGAAACTGCGGGAACTCGTCGATGGAGTGCTTGCGGATGAATTTGCCGATCTTGGTGACGCGCGGGTCGTCCTTCATCTTGAACATGGCCCCGGCGATCTCGTTCTGCCCCTTGAGCTCGGCGAGGCGCTCGTCGGCGTCCCTGTACATGGAGCGGAACTTCCACATGCGGAAGGTGGACAGCCTGCCGTCGCGGTGGGACTGCCCCACGCGGATCTGGCTGTAGAACGGGTTGCCCTCGCTCTCCAGGCGGATGGCGGCGGCGAGCACCAGGCTCGGTACGGCAATGACGGCCAGCACGCAGCCGCTGAACACGATGTCGAAGGCGCGCTTGACGGTGCGGTAAGCCAGGCGCGTGCGGTCCCAGTCCTTGACGGCCTGCATGGCCTTGTAGCGCATGCTTACGTCGCCGCTCTTCATGGCCTGGGCAACCAGCGCAGCCCCCACTGGCGCTCCTTCTGTATATTCAGTTATTTCTGACAATATTTCCTTCAAACCTACGTCCCCGCCCCCCGGGGATACTCCCTGTCCCTTTAAACAGTCGCCTACAGTTAGGCGATCGCCTTTTTAAGGTTTCGCATTGTGCGCTGCTCGGCCGAAAGCACGGCAAGGCCAACGCGCGTAGTCACGCGTCGGCCGCACAGGTCGAGCTCCAAATAAGCAGTGCTCTTGCGTCTGTTAATGCTTTTGATAAGGCCTTCGTGGCCCAGCAGCGGACCTGCCGTAACTACGACCTGGTCGCCGTCTTTTAGGGCCTCACTCATGGGCACTACGCGGTCTCCCCTATGCGTAAAGCCTCCAATAAGCTGGACCTCTTCTTTTGCCAGCGGCACAAACTGACCATCCTGGGATAACACCCGAGCAAAGTCGTCCATACGCAACAGATACTGTTGCACGGTGCGGGGGTCCGCTGTATCGCAGATGAGATAACCGGGGAACAGCGGCTTAGTCGTGTTGACCCACTCGCCGTGTACCTTGATTTCGGTTTGATATTGGGGATAGAAGAGCTCCTGCATGGCGCCCGCTGGCACCACACGCTCGATGCGCTCGCGCACTACGTCTTCGCGACCGTTAATGACCTGGATCACATACCACACGAGCACCACCCCCTTGCTGTCTTACGTGTGGCTCACGGGGTTTGGGTATGGCTTCGCCAGGGCGCTTGTGCGCGAAGGCGCTCCATATTCAAACCCTGAGCCCAGTTAGACAAGCACGTGGCTCTGCCCCACCGTGAACGGTATGTATAAAAGCAGCGCTGAGGTTGTAGGCGCGGTTCACAAACTTACCTAAAACCTCAGTTGGCTACGTGCGAACTAGTCAAGCAGATGCAAAACTGGACCGCACGCAAACAGCTGAAGGACTGCTTCACTTTGGCATACAAGCTATTAATGCATCTTATAATTAACGCAATGCAAATTAATAACGTCGCATAACTTCTTTATTGGAGCTCGTGGTGTTTCTGGCACCGCCGTTACGGCCGGATGCTGATCGACCCTGCGCTTAGCGACTTGCTGGAGCCGCGAGCACAGTTGAACTCATGTAACGCTAAGTATCCTAGCACAAGCTGGTAACGAAACTGATTTGGCTTGTGGTGGACAACATATCGTTCATTTAGCGTGTTCAAGGGTGTTGTTTTGGAATGTTGTTCACATTGATGCAGGTTATTGAGGTATTGGCGGTGATTAGGGGCGTTCCTTAAGCACAAATGGAACGGCGAGCTGCACTGGTAATTGCGTTAGTCTAACAAACTATGAACAGACATGGGAAATAAATTGTGCAACTTTTTGTTGGCATAGGTGGGGTTTGTGGCGCGTAGTGTTTTGGCATGAAAAAAGGCCTTCGGAATTCCGAAGGCCTTTACATTCACGATGGTGGAGACGAGGGGGATCGAACCCCTGACCTCTTGACTGCCAGTCAAGCGCTCTCCCAGCTGAGCTACGCCCCCGTGACGAGGAGATACTATAGGGGAAGATTCTTAGTTGTGCAAGAAGTTTTTTGCAATTGATCCTCGCACTTACGGGTTTTCCTGGGACGGGGCAAAAATAATCACTCTACGAGCGATTATTTATATCCACCGTCCCGATAAAACCCTGATGCAGTAAATACGCTATTGCAGTGCCTGCGTGAACTTCGATCTTTGCAGTTGATCTTACTATATTGCTAATGCCGGTGTCGGCTAGCAGGCCCAGGGGGCTGTGGTCTAGCTCCCATTCTAGGCCGTGTTCGCTTACCTCTGTATTGGGGGCTATGGCGATGATGGAGAACGTCTTGCCCTCGGAGTCCTCGATGATCCACGATTCGCCTGCGCGAAGGATGCGGGCGACCACCTTGTCCTCGGCAATCCAGACGGGGGCGTCCGCATAGCCTGCCAGTAGCCCTAACACAGACAGGGCCATGTCCGGGCGGCCGCCGGTGGCGCAGGTTGCCACCACTTCGGCACCCGGCCAACGGCGGCAGATGGTGTCTAGGGCTAGCGCTAGATCAGTGTAGTCCTTGTAGGGGTTGTGGCGTTCTACTTCAAAATTGGCAGCGGCATCGACCAGAACACGTCCCTCATCGCTAACGGTGTCGGCGTCGCCCACGTAGACGTCGCAGCTCAGGCCAGCGCCCAACAGGGCGTCCAGGCCGCGGTCTACGGCTACGATGTGGTCGCACTCCCCTGCCAGCTGGCGAAGCAGATCCGCGCTCGCCACCACCGGCGAGCCGCAAACCACTAATACTTTGCAAGCCACGGCCCTCGCCTAGCCCTCAAACGAAAGCACGCGGGCCAGGTCCAGGTCCTCATAGCTGTCGATAAAGATGTCGCAGTTGGCACGCACCTCATCGCGCTCCATACGGCCGTGCGGGTCATAGATACCAACGCGCTTAAAGCCCGCAGTGCCAGAGCTCCTAAGTCCAAAGACGGCGTCCTCAAACACCCAAGCGCGCTTAAACTTGCACCCATGGCGCTCCTCCAAGCGGCGCAGCGCCAGCTCGTACACATCGGGGAACTGTTTGGAGCGTCCTGCCTCGCCCGTCGTGGTAACTAACTCCATGTAAGCGTCGAGCCCGGCACCAGCGAGCGCGGACTGCACCAGCTCGGCCGGAGTGGACGTAGCCACGCACATGGCGATGCCCGCCGCCTTCGCCTGCTCCAAAAATGCCAGGAGACCCTCGCGCGGCGGCACCTTGGAGTACCCATCAATTAGAATCTCGCCCAGCTCACGATACAGCTCCTCGCCATTCGCGCCAATGCCCCATGTGTCGTGGTAGGCCTGGCACTCGTCCTCCAGCGAAAGATGCTCAAACTGGGCAAAATCGTCGACAGTCACGTCAACTCCGTGGCGGTGCAATAACTCGGGCTGCGCATAGCCCCAAACGGGGGTGCTATTAACCAGCGTGCCGTCGCAATCGAAAATAAAAGCAACCTTGGGAGTGGCGGTATGGGGCATAAACGAACCTTTCGATATCAAATGGTAAACATCCTGCTAAAAACGTTTTACCAAACGTCAGCCAGACAATTTTGAACACCAAATTGGTAAAACTGTCAAGAGTTTTACCACGGCAATTCTGCCAGTGGTATAAACATGTCGCTTACCGATTAAACGCCCCCGCAAATCCGCTTTCGTCCATAAAACTAACGCACAGGTGTTATCGTAGTTTCTGCCGAAAGTTCCACCGAGCACGCGAGGTGGAACGAATCACAGAAACTTCGCCGTCCCTTCGATTCGTGCAGCCTTGGACCTTTCGCATCTAGTCACCAAGGCAACACGCTGCCGCGTCATGATGGGATCAAACGTGAGCGATACAAAGCTAAAGCCAACGGCTAAAAAGCCCGCAACCCGCAAACCGGCTCCGCACGCACCGGAGCTCTCCAAGGACGATGTCTATCTGTTTGGCATTGGAATGTGGGAGCGCAGCTGGGAAAAGATGGGCGCGCATCCTGACACGCAGCAGCGCACGCGCGGCTGGCGCTTTTGCGTTTGGGCGCCTGACGTAAAGAGTGTCCATGTCATTGGCGAATTTAACGACTGGGATGAGCAAGCCAACCCGCTGGTGCCCGTGCATACGAGCGCTATTTGGGAAGGCTTTATTCCTGGCGCCGAGCAGGGCCAGCTCTATAAATATCTCATCGAGACCAACGAGGGCGAGAAGCTCTACAAGGCCGATCCGTATGCCTTTAAGGCCGAGTGCCCTCCGGGTACCGCGAGCGTGCTGTGGACCCTCGATGGCTACAAGTGGAATGACGCCGCGTGGCTCAAGCGCCGCGCCGGCCACAACCACATGTCGCAGCCGCTTAACATCTACGAGGTGCATATTGGCTCGTGGAAGCGCCACGGCGACGCGCCGCAGGGCGAGCCGGACGAGTACGGCAACTACCCCGGCCCCATGGATCCCTTCCCCGCCCAGCGCGGCGAGTTCTACACCTACGACGACCTGTCGGTGGAGCTCGTGGACTATGTGCGCGACATGGGCTATACGCATATCGAGGTCATGCCGCTTATGGAGCATCCCTTCGATGGCTCCTGGGGCTACCAGACGACCGGCTACTATGCCGCCACGTCGCGCTACGGCAACCCGCAGCAGCTCATGCACTTTATCGATGCGTGCCACGAGGCGGGCATCGGCGTGATCATGGACTGGGTGCCCGGCGGTTTTTGCGCCGACTCCCACGGCCTTGCCACCTTTAACGGCCACATGCTGTTTGAGCACGAGATCCACCCCAACTGGGGCACGCACAAGTTTGACTTCGCCCGCGGCGAGGTCCGCTCCTTCCTGGTCTCCAACGTGCTGTACTGGCTCGAAAACTTCCACGTTGATGGCATTCGCATGGACGGCGTGTCCAGCATGCTGTACCTCAACTTTGGCATCGACGACCCCGGACAAAAGAAGTTCAACAAGTACGGTACCGAGGAGGACCTGGACGCCAGCGCATTTATCCGTCAGGTCAACTGCGCCGTGGAGGCGCACTACCCCGACGTGATGATGATGGCCGAGGAGTCCACCGCGTGGCCGCTCGTGACCTATCCGCCACAGGACGGCGGCCTGGGCTTCCACTACAAGTGGGACATGGGCTGGATGAACGACACCCTGCACTACATGCAGACCGATTTTCCGTGGCGCCCCGGCAACCACGGCCTGCTCACGTTCTCCATCATGTACGCCTTTACCGAGAACTTCATTTGCCCGCTGAGCCATGACGAGGTCGTGCACGGCAAGTGCTCGCTCATCGGCCGCATGCCGGGCGACTGGTGGCGCCAGTTTGCCGGCCTGCGCACGCTGGCTTTCTACCAAATGACGCACCCCGGTGCCAAGCTCAACTTTATGGGCAACGAGATCGGCCAGTTTATTGAGTGGCGCTACTACGAGTCGATCCAATGGTTCCTGACCGAGGAGTACGAGACCCACCGTCATCATCAGGCGTTTATCAAGGCGCTCAACCACCTGTACACCGCTGAGCCCGCCCTGTACGAGCGCGGCTACACCGACGACGGCTTCACCTGGATCGACGCGGATAACTCCAAGCAGTCCATCGTGAGCTTTGTGCGTCAGGGCGAGGACGTCGATGACGACTTGGTGATCCTGATCAACTTTGACCCGGCAAGCTACGAGAGCTTCCGTGTGGGCGTGCCGCGCGAGGGTGACTGGGAGGTCATCTTCGACTCCGACCGTCCCGAGTTTGGCGGCAGCGGATATGCCGGCGAGGAACCCTACACCTGCTCGAGCGAGCCCTATCCCTGGAACGGGCAGATGGACTCCATCGAGATGAAGGTGCCCGGCCTGGCAGGCGTAGTGCTCAAACGCCGCGGTCCCAGCAGCTACAAGCCGCCGGTGGTCGAGAAGCCCAAGAAGGCGACACGCAAGCGCACGTCCTCGGTGAAGCCCAAGACCGCGGCCGGCAAGAAGGCTCCGGCCAAGGCGAAGGCTGCCAAGCCCGCTGCCAAGGCTTCGGCCAAGTCCACCACGGCCAAAAAGGCAGCTACTAAAAAGGCTGCTCCCAAGGCCAAGGCAGCCGCTGCTAAGGCTCCTGCCGAGAAAGCGTAACAAAGCCGTTACAGCTGTAATCACCCGCCCCGACAGGGCGTAGGATACAAGTCATAGCCGTTCCGGGAGAAACATCCCCGGGGGAAAGGAACGTATGAATAAGATCTTCGACAACAAGCAGGAGTTTACCGAGCTCTATCGCGATGCCGTCATGAGCATCAGCGGCAAGAGCGTCGAGGCCGCCAGCGATCTGGACCGATTTAACGCCCTGGCCAAGCTCGTGGCCGAGAAGGCCCGCACCGTTGCCACCAAGAGTGACGCCCGCGCCACCGCCGAGGGCAAGAAGCGCGTGTACTACTTCTCGATTGAGTTTTTGATCGGCCGCCTGCTCGACAACTACCTGCTCAACTTTGGCGTGCGCGACATGGTCGCCGAGGCGCTCGACGACATGGGCTTCGACCTTTCCGTCATCGAGAACCAGGAGCCCGATCCGGCGCTGGGCAACGGTGGCCTGGGCCGTCTTGCCGCATGCTTTTTGGATTCGATGGCAGCCGAGGGCATTGCCGGCTACGGCAACGGTATGCGCTACCGCTACGGCCTGTTTAAGCAGGAGATCGTCAACGGCAGCCAGGTCGAGGCCACCGACGAGTGGCTTACCCACGGCTATCCCTGGGAGGTCCGCCGTCAGGACAAGGCCGTAACCATCAAGTTTGGTGGTCACGTTGAGGGCTTTGAGGAGAACGGTCGCACGTTCTACCGCACGGTGGACACGCAGGACATCCTGGCCGTCCCTTATGACATCCCCGTCGTGGGCTATGCCGGCGAGACTGTCAACAAGCTGCGCGTCTGGGCTGCCGAGCCGGTCGAGGAGCACTTTGACCTTGAGGCCTTCAACCGCGGCGACTATGCCCTGGCCGACGCCGAACGCGCCGAGGCCGAGGCCATCAGCGCCATCCTCTACCCCAACGACGCCGGCGAGCACGGCCGCCTGCTGCGCCTGAAGCAGGAGTACCTGTTTGTCTCGGCCGGCATCTACAGCCTGCTCGACACCTTTGAGAAGGAGCACGGCGAGAACTGGGAGCTGCTGCCGCAGTTTGTGGCCATCCACACCAACGACACACACCCCGCCATGTGCGGACCCGAGCTCATGCGCATCCTCATCGACGAGAAGAAGCTCGAGTGGGACGACGCCTGGAACATCGTGACGCAGGTCGTGAGCTACACCAACCACACCATCCTGCCCGAGGCCCTGGAGAAGTGGCCCATCGGCATGTTCTCCAAGCTCCTCCCCCGCGTGTACCAGATCATCGACGAGATCAGCCGTCGTTGGCACGAGTCGTTCGACACCACGCAGGAGGGCTGGCAGGAGCGTCTGCGTCAGACCGCCATCCTGTGGGACGGCGAGATTCGCATGGCCAACCTGTCCGTGATCTGCAGCCACAGCGTCAACGGCGTGGCCAAGATCCACTCCGACATCATCAAGAACATCGTGCTCAAGGACTTCTATGCCCTGACGCCCGAGAAGTTCAACAACAAGACCAACGGCATCTCGCACCGTCGCTTCTTTGCCGAGGCCAACCCCACCTACGCCAAGCTCGTGACCGAGGCCATTGGCGACGGCTGGCTGAAGAACGCCTTTGAGCTGGAGAAACTCAAAGAGTTCCAGAACGATACCGAGTTCCTGAAGGCCGTGGGTGCCTCCAAGCGCGCCAACAAGGAGCGCCTTGCCGCCTACGTTAAGGCCGAGACTGGTCTGGTCATTGACCCCAACACCGTCTTCGATGTTCAGGTAAAGCGCTTCCACGCCTACAAGCGCCAGCTCATGAACATCATGAAGGTGATGGACATCTACAACCGTCGCATCGCCGATCCCAACTTCCACGTAACGCCGACGACCTTCATCTTTAGCGGCAAGGCTGCCTCGAGCTACACCTTTGCCAAGGAGACCATCCGCCTCATTAACTCCGTGGCCGACGTCATCAACAACGACCCGCGCGTCAACGAGGTCATGAAGGTCTGCTTTATCCCCAACTTCCGTGTGAGCAACGCCCAGCTCATCTACCCTGCCGCCGAGATCTCGGAGCAGATCTCCACTGCCGGCAAGGAGGCCTCGGGCACGTCCAACATGAAGCTCATGATGAACGGCGCCATTACGCTGGGCACCCTCGACGGCGCCAACATCGAGATCGCCGACCTGGCCGGCCGCGAGAACGAGGCCATCTTTGGCCTGACCGCCCCCGAGGTCGAGCAGCTCTGGGCATCGAACAGCTACTTTGCGTGGGATACCCTCAACAACGATCGCGAGCGTCTGGGTCGCGTGATGGACGAGCTCAAGGACAACACGTTTGCCGGTCTTTCGGGCAACTTCGAGAGCATCTACAACGAGCTCATGAACAACAACGACCCCGACCTGGTCATGGCAGACTTCCGCAGCTACGTGGATGCGTGGGAGAAGCTCACCGGCAGCTATGGCGACCAGGAGGCCTGGAACCGCAAGGCTCTGCTCAACACCGCCTCGAGCGGCTGGTTCTCGAGCGACCGCACCATTCGCGAGTACCGCGACGAGATCTGGCACGCGTAAAGGCGCGCGAGCTCCCCTATGCCAGCACGGCATTACTCGACGGGCGTGACTTTGCGCCGCGCCCGTCGCTAATGGGTTTAGGAACATCGATGACAGAAGGAGAAATCGATGAGTAAGAAAGAATGCATCGCGATGCTCCTCGCAGGAGGACAGGGCAGCCGATTGGGGGCACTCACCCAAAAGATCGCTAAGCCGGCGGTTAGCTTTGGTGGCAAGTTCCGCATTATCGACTTTTCGCTCTCCAACTGCTCAAACTCGGGCATCGACACGGTGGGCGTTCTGACACAGTATCGCCCCTACCTGTTGCATGCCTACGTGGGCTCTGGCGAGGCATGGGATCTGGACAGCCGCGACGGCGGCGTTTCGATCCTGCCGCCGTATGAGACGCAGACCGGCGGCGCATGGTATGCGGGCACGGCCGACGCCATTACGCAGAACCTCGACTACATCAAGGCCAACGACCCCAAGTACGTCCTGATTCTTTCGGGCGATCACCTGTATCGCATGGACTACCGCAAGATGCTCAAGACGCACATTGAGAACAACGCCGACCTCACGGTGAGCGTTATGCCCGTGCCGTGGGAGGAGGCCAGCCGCTTTGGCATCCTGACCACCGACCCCGAGGACGGCCGCATCACCAAGTTCACCGAGAAGCCCGATAAGCCCGATTCGAATCTCGCGTCCATGGGCATCTACATCTTCTCGGCAGACGTGCTGATCGAGGCGCTCGAGGAAGACGCTCTGGACCAGCGCTCGAGCCACGACTTTGGCAAGGACATCATCCCCAAGCTGCTCGGCGAGAACAAGCGCCTGTACAGCTACGAGTTCCACGGCTTTTGGAAGGACGTCGGCACCATCGCCAGCTTCCACGAGACCTCGATGGACCTGCTGGGCAACAACCCCGAGTTCGATCTGTTCGACAAGCACTTCCCCATCATGTCCAACATCACCACGCGTCCGCCGCACTACATTGGCCCGGACGGCCGCCTGGATGACTGCCTGGTCTCCAACGGCTGCAAGATCTACGGCACCGCTCGCCACTCGATCATTTCGACCGATGTCATCATCGAGGAGCGCGCCGTGGTCGAGGACTCCGTGCTGCTGCCGGGCGCGCACGTTAAGAGCGGCGCGCACATCTGCCGCGCTATTTTGGGCGAGAACTCCACGGTCGAAGAGGGCGTGAAGCTCGGCTCTGTCGATACCACCAAGGATACGGCCGTCGTTGGAAATGACGTCGTTATCGGGAAGGGGGAATGATCCGATGATCAATCGCAAGGCCATCGGTTATATCACCGCCAACTACTCTTCGTCCTACGGCAGCGTGCTGCTCAAGGACCGCCCCATCGCGTCCGTTCCGTTTTTGGGCCGCTACCGCCTGATCGACTTTCCGCTGTCCAACATGATGAATGCCGGCATCAAGACCGTCGGCGTCGTCATGCCGGGCAACTACCGTTCTCTGATCGACCACGTGGGCTCGGGCAAGGACTGGGGCTTGGACCGCAAGAAGGGCGGCCTGTTCATGGTCCCCGGCAACGCGTATGGCACCACCAAGGGCGGCATGCGCTTCCTGCTGCGCGACATCATCTCCAACAAGACGCTGTTCCAGCGCTCGGACAAGCCCTACGTTGTGATGATGGGCACCAACATCATCTTTAACATGGACCTCAACACCATCATCGACGCGCACGAGAACTCCGGCGCCCAGATGACCGTGGTGTATTGCAAGGCCACGCGCAACGTCGATGACGAGACCAAACTCGAAATTAACGAGAACGGCCGCCTGACGGGCGTGAGCGCCGGCGTCGTGTATGGCGACAACGCCTCTATGGACTGCTGCATCGTCAACCGCGAGACGCTGCTCGAGATCATCGACCACTACCAGGCCGCCGATTATCTGGACCTGCTCGAGGCACTCCAGGGCGACTTTGGCAACATCGACGTGTGCAGCTACGAGTACAAGGGCGAGGTCGTGGGCGTGTTTAGCGAGAAGTCGCTGTATCGCCGCAGCATGGACCTGCTCGACCAGACCGTGGCCGACCAGCTCTTTGACCCCGAGCGTCCGATTCTGACCAAGGCCCACGACGTGCCGCCTTCGCGCTACGCGACCGGCAGCCACGCCTGTAACTCGATCATCTCGGCCGGCTGCATCATCAAGGGCACCGTGCGCAATTCGATCCTGTCGCGCGGCGTCGTGGTTGAGGAAGGCGCCTCGGTGACCAACTCGATCATCAACCAGAGCTGCGTCATCAAGAGCGGCGCCCGCGTTGAGAATGCAATCCTGGACAAGAACAACGTGGTTCCCACCAACACCGAGCTTCGCGGCACACCCGAGAACATCCTGGTGCTGGGAAAGGCCCCGTTAACTTCTGATATCACCAACGCGAGCTAGCTTTGGCACCGCAACATCGTTCGTAACATGTAGAATAGCCGCCCGGTTCGCGCCTGGCGGCTATTCTCGAATAACAACATGGGAGACAATATGGCTGATTCCAGCAAAAAGATGCAGATCGTGTTTGCCTCGGCCGAGTGCGCACCGTTTGTGAAGACCGGTGGCCTGGGTGACGTGGCGGGCTCGCTGCCTGCGGCACTCGTGCGCGCCGGCGCCGAGGTCATCGTGATGGTGCCTAAGTACGCCACCATAAAGGACGAGTACAAAGCGCAGATGGAGCACTTTGCCGACTTTTACGTGAGCCTGGGCTGGCGCAATGAGTACTGCGGGCTGGAGAAGCTCGAGCGCGACGGCGTCACCTATATGTTCGTGGACAACGAGCGCTACTTTGCGCGCGACTATCCGTACGGCTTCTTTGACGACGGCGAACGCTTTGCGTTCTTCTCCAAGGCCATCACCGAAAGCCTGCAGCACCTGCCGGCCGGTTTTGAGTGCGACATCCTGCACTGCAACGACTGGCAGACTGCGCTGGCGCCCGTGTTCTTGCGCGAGTTCTACCAGGGCCTGCCGCTGTACGACCGCGTCAAGACCGTGTTCTCGATCCACAACGTGGCGTTCCAGGGCCAGTTTAGCGACACCGTGATGGAGGACATCCTGGGTGTGGCGCATATTCCCGCGGCCGCCACGCAGTTGCGCTGCGACGCCTGCAGCATCAACTACATGCTGGGCGCGCTGCGCTATGCCGACGCCATCACTACGGTGAGCCCCACCTATGCCAACGAGATCCAGACACCCGAATTTGGCGAGGGTCTGGACGGAGTTCTGCGCGAGCGTTCGTACGCGCTGCAGGGCATTTTGAATGGCATCGACGTCGCGGGCTTTGACCCGGCGACCGACAAGCGCATTGCCGCTAACTACACCGTCGAAGATCGTTCCGGCAAGGCCGTGTGCAAGGCCAAGCTGCAGGAAGAGCTGGGCCTCGAGGTTCGCGACGACCGCCCGCTTATGGTGATGGTCACGCGCCTGACGCGCCAGAAGGGCTTGGATCTGGTCATGTACGCGCTCGACCGCATCCTGGCCGGCGGCGTGCAGGTGGCGGTGCTGGGCACCGGCGACCGCGACTACGAGGACGGCCTGCGCTACTTCCAGGACAAGTACCCCGGCACCATGGCCGCACGCATCGAGTTTGACCCGGCGCTGTCGCAGCGCATGTACGCCGCCGCCGACATGTTCCTGATGCCTTCGAAGTTTGAGCCCTGCGGCCTGTCGCAGATCATCGCCATGCGCTACGGCACCCTGCCCATCGTGCGCGAGACCGGTGGCCTGAAGGACACCGTGCAGCCGTACAACGAGTTTACCGGCGAGGGCACGGGCTTCTCGTTTAGCAACTTTAACGGCGACGAGATGGGCGATGCGGTATTTCGCGCGGCGCGTCTGTTCTGGGATAACCGCGGGACTTGGAACCAGCTGGTCACGCAGGCCATGAGCCAGGACTTTAGCTGGACGCGTTCGGCCGATAAGTATCTGGACCTGTACTTCTTTATGCACCCGGAGATTGAGCGTCCGGCGACTGTTGTCGACGAGCCTGAGGCTGTTACTGAGCCGGTGGTCGCTGAGGAGCCCAAGGTCAAGGAGAAGCCGGTTGAGGCTGAGCCTGAGGTGAAGGCTGAGGTTGCTCCTGAGACAGAGGCCGAGGTCAAGCCCGCTGCAAAGCCCGCAGCTAAGAAGGCCACGACCCGCAAGACGACCGCTAAGAAGACTACGACAACCAAGGCTGCCGCGACTAAAACAACGGCTGCCAAGGCAACGACCACGCGCAAGCGCACGACCGCCGCTGCCAAGAAGGCCGCCGAAGCCGAGGCTGCTCCCGAGGTAAAGGCTGAGGCCGCTGAGGCCAAGCCGGCCGCCAAGGCTCCGGCCAAGACCACTGCCAAGAAGTCGACCGCGACCGCCAAGATGGCAACGGCAGCCAAGAAGACCACGGCAACGAAGTCGACGACCACGAAGACCGCCACGACCAAGGCAGCCGCAAAGCCAGCCGCCAAAGTCGAGGAGACGCCCGCCGAGTCCAAAGCGGAGGCAACCGTCGAGGCCAAGCCCGCCGCCAAGACCACCACGCGAAAGCGCACGACGACAGCCAAGAAGACCACGGCAAAGGCTGCTTCCAAGGCGGAGGCTAAGGCCGAGGACAAGCCCGCAGTAAAGGCCGAGCCGGCGCCGAAGGTTGCCGAGGTCAAGACCGCTCCCAAGGCTAAGGCAAAGCCCGAGCCCGCCAAGGAGACTCCGGTCTCCCCCGCCGCTCCGGCAAAGGAAAAAGCCCCGTCCAAGAAGACGTCCGTCCGCAAGGCCACGGCCACCCGCAAGCGCCGCTAGCCCATAGACGATCCAAAACCTCATTAAACCCTATGCAAGGGGCGCTCCAACCGGGCGCCCCTTCTCTGTAGGTAATTGGTAAAACGATTTTCTAGGACAACCGTTCGCCGATGGTAAACGGATGTTGTTTATACACCCTGTGTACAACAGATATACTTGCATTCTGTGCGTAAAGCCCATGGCCCGCAGGCCATGATTCTATTGAACTGGACCGTACTATGAGATTGATACACAACAGCCGTCTACCGCAGTTTCGCACTCCGTTTGGCGCTGTGACCACAGGAACAACCCTTTCGCTCTCCGTGATTCTGGAGGATGCCGATCCCGCGCAGGCAACGCTAACGCTGCGCACCTGGGTCGATGAAATTGGTGAGTCTCGGTATCCCATGACGCACGAGGGCGACGGTATATTTAGCGTAGAGCTTGAGTGCACCGAGCCCTGTCTTATCTGGTACAGCTTTATCTGCAATATCGAAGGCCAGCCCGAGGTCCGCTTGGGCGCACCGCAGGGACGCACCGGCGGCGAGGGCGTAACCTACGACTACGCCGAGGTGCCGTCATTCCAAGTCACCGTCTACAAACACCGTGAGAACCGTCCCACCTGGTACGAGCGCGGTATGGTCTACCAGATCTTCCCCGATCGCTATGCCCGCGACGAGCGCTGGCGTGAGCGCACGCTGGCCGAGGTCGAAAAACCGCGTAAGGGCATTCAGCGCCGCATGGTCGAGGACTGGAACGAGCCGCCTGTGTACGAGCGCGCCGAGGACGGCTCCATCAAGACCTGGGACTTTTACGGCGGATCGCTCAAGGGTATCCAGGAAGATCTGCCTCGCATCGCCGAGCTGGGCTTTACAGCCATCTACCTCAACCCCATTTTTGAAGCCGCGAGCAACCACCGCTACGACACCGCCGATTACACCAAGATCGATCCGATTCTGGGCACTGAGCAGGACTTTACTGAGCTGTGCGAAGCGGCCGAGAAGCTGGGCATTTCCATCATTCTGGACGGTGTGTTCAACCATACGGGCGACGACTCGATCTACTTTAACCGCTACGGCAACTACCCCGGCGTGGGCGCGTGGCAGAGTGAGGATTCGCCGTGGCGCGATGCGTTTTATTTCCACGAGGACGGCTCGTACGACTGCTGGTGGGGCGTGGGCAATATGCCCGCCATCAATGAGAGCTCCGAACTGGTACGCGAGCGACTCCTGGGCAAGGACGGCGTGATCCGTAAATGGCTACGTGCCGGCGCTCACGGCTGGCGCCTGGATGTGGCCGACGAGCTTTCGGACGATTTCCTAGCCGAGATCAAAAAGGCCGTGCTCGCCGAGAAGCCCGACGCACTGCTGCTCGGCGAGGTCTGGGAAGACGCCTCCAACAAGATTAGCTACGGCCATCTGCGTCGCTATCTGCAAGGCTCCGAGCTCGACTCGGCCATGGATTACCCCTTCCGCGACATGGTCATCGGCTTTTTGATGGGCTACAAAAACGCCTATCAAGCTGCCGAGGATATCGAGACCCTACGCGAGAACTATCCGCGTGAGGCCCTGTCTTGCGCGCTTAATCTGCTTTCGAGCCACGACCGTCCTCGCATTATCTCGGTGCTCGGCGGCGGTCCTGACGAGTCGCAGCTGCCCGAGTGCGAGCGCAGCAAATGGCGTCTGGACGAGAACGCGATGGGCCTGGCCAAGAGCCGTTTTTGGCTCGCGACGCTCATGCAGATGACGTTCCCGGGCGTTCCCTCAATCTATTACGGTGACGAGTACGGCTTGGAGGGACTCACCGATCCGGGCAATCGTCGCACCATGCCGACCAAGGAAGACCTGCACGACTTCGATACGTTCGCGATCGTCAAGAACGCATCTGCTGTGCGTCGCGCGCTGCCGTTTATGATCGACGATGAAATCAAGGCCTTCGCGCTCAATGACGAGGTGCTGGCCTACAACCGTACGGGCAAAGACGGCGAGTCCGCGACCGTCATCATCAACCGCAGCCTGCGCAATTCACACCGCGTGACGATTCCGGCGCTCGGCGAATGCGCGAGCGATGTGATTAGCGGTCACGAGTGCGAGATCCACAACGGCACGGTCACGCTCGACCTGTACCCGCTGGGTTCGTCGATCATGTATCACCACGCTGAGCAGCGCCTGCAGGAACCGCTCGATCACGGTGCGGGTGTTGTGTGCCATATCACATCGGTGCCGACCGACGACGGCAAGCCCGGTACGATCGGCGCACCCACGCGTCGCTTTATCGACCATCTGGCCGCCATGGGCATGCGCTACTGGCAGGTTCTCCCCGTCAACCCCACGGACTTCTTCCGCTCCCCTTACGCCGGTCCTTCGGCCTTTGCAGGCAATATCGACCTGCTACCCGAGAGCCACGAGGAGCTGGCAGCCGACTTTGAGACCTGGAAGGCCCGTGGCGGCGAGGATGCCGATCCGCTGTACACCGCGTTTAAACATCGCAATGCCGATTGGCTCGAGAAATACTGCGTCTACATGGCCGTTAAGAAGTACTTTGAGGGCGAGTCGCGCCATGATTGGCCGGCAGATGTCGCGCGCTACAACGAGCGTCTGATCGACGACAAGCGCTTCCACAACGAGGCCGAGCTTCAGGCGTACATGCAGTACCGCTTTGACCTAGCTTGGTGCGAGCTCATGAACTATGCGCACAAGAAGGGCATCGAGGTCATCGGCGATATTCCTATGTACGTGTCCGACGATTCGGCAGACGCGTGGAGCGAACCCGAGAACTTCTGGCTGTCCGATACCGGCAAGGCAATCGAGATTTCCGGTGCGCCGCCCGACAACTTTGCACCCGAGGGCCAGGTGTGGGGCAACCCGACGTTCCGCTGGGACCACATGAAGCAGAACGGCTATAGCTGGTGGATGGATCGCCTGCGTCGTGCGTTTTCGCTCTACGACCGCGTGCGCCTGGATCACTTCCTGGGATTCCACAGCTATTACAGCATTCCCGCGGGCAAGGCATGCGCCGACGGCCGCTGGCTGGCGGGCCCGGGCAAGGACCTGTTCCAGACCGCCTACGACGAGCTTGGTCCGCTCAACTTTATCGCCGAGGATCTGGGCTATCTGACGCCCGGTGTTCGTGCGATGGCTTTGACCTGCGGCTTCCCCGGCATGGACGTGCTGGAGTTTAGCGACTACGACGTTCGCTGCGGTGTGCATCCCACGCCCGGCAAGATTCTGTACACCTCGACGCACGATACGTCGACGCTGGCCGGTTGGTGCACCCGTACCTTTGCGGGCGGCGATGAACCGAGCGGTGTTGAGGTGGCGGCCAAGCTGATGAGCGACGCGCTGGCAAGCGACGCTCCCCTGGTGATGATGCCACTGCAGGATGTCCTGGGGCTTGGCGACGACGCGCGCATGAACGTTCCGGGCGTTGCCACGGGCAACTGGACCTGGCAGGCTGACGAGGCGGACATTGCAGCGGCCGAGAACAAAACCGCACAGCTCCTGCGCAACAACCATAGATTCTGGGGCGAAGCGTGATAAAACCCCCGATATAGGGTACAGTTACAGACGTTTGAATTTTTGCGGGCAGAGTAATCTGCCCGCTTTGTGCTGAAAAGGAAGTATTATGGCGCGCTACGATTACAAGTGCTCGAGCTGCGGCAACGTGTTTGAGGTTGAGCATCCCATGTCCGAGACTCCCGAGGTCGTGTGCCCGAGCTGCGGTGCCCCGGCGGCCAAGACGTTCTCGGCCAGCGGCATTAAGTTTGAGGGCAGCGGTTTCTACAACACCGACCAGCGAAGCGGCGGCTCCAGCACCAGCGCCACGAGCGGCTGCTGCGCCAACTGCCCACACAGCCACTAGGAACAACGCGGCCCCGCGACCGAAACCGATCGCGGGGCTATTTCTTTGCGCTAAAGGCGGCTCTATGAGTTGCGGTGAAATAGGGACTGTTTGGCGGGCAGAAGCCGCTATTCAATCCCTATTTCACCGCAACTTAGTAGTTACTTGCGGACCAGGCGGGCGCAGAAGTGGCCGTCGTAGGAGTCGGCGTTTACAGGGACGCTTTGGAAGAGGCCTCGATCGTTCTGGCGTACGGAAACGAGCTTCTTGGCCTGATCGAACTCAGGGAGTTGCAGAATCTGCGCCTCGGAGAGCGGCTTCAGGCTAAAACCGGTGCCCTCGGGAGAGTTCAGGAAAGCGTCCACCACCTGCGTGTTCTCCTCGTCGAAAACCGAGCACGTCGCATAGATGAGCTCTCCGCCGGCGGCCACGCGCACAGAAGCCTCCTTAAGCATTGTTAGCTGAAGCTTGGGTAACTCAGCCGTCACATCATTCTCGGTCAGACGCCACGGAATCTCGGGATGACGACGCATGGTTCCGGTGCCAGAGCACGGCGCATCGATAAAGACCGTGTCGAACTTAACCGGCTCGCCAAGCATGGCATCAAACGATGTGAGCACCTCATCAAGCTCGCAGGCATCACCCGAAACCGTACGAACGCCCTGAATACCGGCCTTATGCAGGCGAGCGAGATTCAGATCGCACTTGCGATCATGCAGATCGAGCGCCGTATGCTGACGCTCATAGCCCGCGCGCTTGGCCTGGCACATCATCACATAGGTCTTGGTACCGCGACCGGCACCAATCTCAAGGCAGCTACCAGGGCGCGTGGCAGCTGTGGCGATAAGCTGCGCGTTGAGATCAGATGCCACCGCGGCAGCACGCTCAAACACACCCGAAGCAACGGTAACCTGGGCATCAACCGGCGCATGACAACCCGGGAACACGGGTGCCACAAGCTGCGAGATATACGGATCGGGCTTGGTCAAAAAGGCGTTCTCATGCAGGGCCAGCGGCGCGGGGGCCAGATTGCCAGCAAAGTTAAGCGCACCTTCAGGCGTGTCAAACGAAGCCATAATACGAGCGCACAGCCAACGCGGCAGACCCATCAGGCGCGACAGACGAACCAAGCGTCGATCAGACTCATCCATATCGGACGCAGTGGCAAAGTCCTCAACGTTGTCCGCGACCTTATGCAGCACGGCATTGGCCAAACCTGAGGCAGACTTAGCTCCGCTGCGCACCAGCTCAACGCCCTGACTCACCGCAACGCGGCCAGGCGTATGCAGATAGAGCATCTCGAAGGCCGAGATACGAAGCGCCATGCGAACACGCGGCGCAACCTTTTTAGGCTTATCGAGAAACTGATCGAGCAGCTCGTCCAAAATACCCTGCGTGGCGGCCACACCCAGCGCCAAGCGAGCGGCAAAAGCGGAATCGCGCTGGTCAATAGCCTTAGCCGATGCGCGAGAGGACAGCACGTCGCGCGCATACATGCCGCGGCGATCGGCCTCCATCAGCACATCGAGCGCAAGCTTGCGCGCGGGAGACAGCTTGCTCATGACAAAACACCCCACGTAAGATCGGCGCCCTGCAGGCCGGCGGCCCAGGCAGAAGCGGCCATAGCACGCTTGCCATCAGGCTTAACCTCGAGCAACTCAATCGAGCCATCGGAAAGGCCCAGGTAGACGTGCTTGGCCTGAACATCAACGGCGCCCTCGCCAAGTGACACATCAGCCGGCGCAGCATCGAGCACGCGCACGGTCTTGCCGGCAATCACGCAACGAGCGGGAGCGGCGTCAGAAGAGGCAAGCACATGACGCACGCAATCGAGCGCCGCCATCTGAGGATCCAGACGCATCTCCTGCTTAGAAATCTTGGCGGCATGGATAACAAGCGACTCATCTTGCTCAGTCCACACGGCGGTGCCATCGGCAAGCGAAGGAAGCGTATCGGCAAGCAGCTTACCGCCCAGCTCGCCAAGCTCCATCGTGAGCGCCTCAGCATGCTTACCGGCAACCGACGTAGACGCCTGGGCACAATACGCGCCCGTATCCACGCCATGCCCAATGCGCATAATGGAAACGCCAGCAACCTCATCACCAGCAAGAATGGCACGCTGAATGGGAGCAGCGCCACGCCAACGAGGCAGCAAGGACGCATGAACATTCACAATGCCGAGCGGCGCCATTTGCAGCACGTCATCAGGCAAAATGCAACCATAGGCAGCCACGCAGAAAATATCAGCCTGGGCAGCCTTGAGCGCCTCAACGACCTCAGGCGTCATACGATTAGCCTCAACAACCGGCAACCCCAGCTCAAGCGCCTTAGCCTTAACAGAAGACGGCTCCAGCTTCTTACCACGCCCACGAACAGCGTCAGGACGAGTAACAACAAGCGCAATCTCATTCCCAGCCTCAACAAGCGAAGTCAGCGAAGGCACAGCAAAATCAGGCGTACCCATAAACACAATACGCATAAAGAACGTCTCCCCTCAACCAAAGCCGAGACGGCTACAAATAACAGCGGAAAGCCAAGTACCCAGCCCAGCCGCAATAACAATTCAACAAGAACAAATATACCCAAAACCAAAGAAAGAGCCGCAATAAAAGCAGCTCTTCCAACAAAGCAATTATCAGCGAAGACGCCCCTCCCTGGCCCGACGGCATCCGGGCGAAACGAAGAGCGACAACGTAGTCCCTGGGATGGGGCCCACACATATCGTCCCGCGCGCAGTTTCGCAGCGCAGCGAGAATGTTTGAGCACGGGATGATATGTGTGGGCCCCATCCCAGGGACGGACAATTAACCTATTCGGTCTCGCCCGGTCGAGCGCCGCGGGCCAGGGCGTCCTGGTACTCCTTGACGGCCTTGATCCTCTGCATCGGCTTCAGTCGCTCGAACATGGTATTGCCGTGCAGATGGTCGATCTCGTGCTGCAGGCACACGCAGAACAGATCGCCCGAGGCCTCATAGCGAATCAGGTTGGCGTCCAAGTCGTACGCCTCGACGACGACATGGTCGGGACGCTCGATCTCGCAGCTAATGCCAGGAATGGAAAGGCAGCCCTCGCTAAACGGCACCAGATGGTCGCTCTGCTCCACAATCACGGGATTGATGAGCACGTACGGATCGTAGTCATTCTTGTCGCTGTAGTCACAGTCGATTGTGACAAGCTGAATGAGCTCGCCGATCTGCGGGGCAGCCAGGCCGCAGCCGCCGTTCTCGAACATCATCTTCTTCATCTTCTCGGCAAGCGCCTCGATCGCCGGGGTGATCTCCTCGATGACGGCGCACTCCTGGCGTAAACGAGGGTCGGGCGACAGTACGATTCCGTTGGCTTCCATGGCCATCCTTTCGGGTTGTTACATCAAATCATAGGCGTCGACGTCAACGCTCACGCTCACGCCGCGCACAGAGCCCACCTCTTTGAGACAGGCGTCGATATCATCAGAGACATGGTACCCCACGGGCGACTTCACAAGCAGATGGAAGCGGTAACGGTCCTTGGCTCTCTCGATTACACACGAAGCAGGGCCCAGCACCTGCGGCACGGCACTCCCCGCCCGCAAAAAGTCGGGCGCGACGGCATGCCAGCGACGCTTAAGAAGCTTTGCGATGCGTCCGATGTAGTCCTGCGCGTCGTCTCGGTTCGCCGACCACACCAGGATGTTGACCAGGCGAACAAACGGCGGGTACAACGCGTCGCGGCGCTGATCCAGGTCGTAGTCGGTAAAGATCGAACGGTCGTGCTCAGCGACGGCGCGAATGACCGGGTCCTCGGGCAGATAGGTCTGGATGATGACCTCACCGGGGCGATCGCCGCGTCCGGCACGACCCGCGACCTGCTCCAGCAAATCGTAGGCGCGCTCCCCTGCGCGGAAGTCCGGCAGCTTGAGGGCAAAGTCGGCATTGACCACGCCCACGAGCGTGACCTCGGGAAAGTCGAGACCCTTTGCGATCATTTGGGTGCCCAGCAACACGGCGCAATCGGCCGCATCGAACTGCTCGAGCAGCTTTTTGTGCGCATCCTTGCCGCGCGTGGAATCGGCATCCATGCGAATAATGGCGACGTCCTCGGGAAGCATCTGGTGCAGTGCGTCCTCGATCTGCTGCGTGCCCAGACCCATTTTTGCCAGGTAGCGACTGCCACATTTGGGGCAACGGCTCATGGGCGCGGGATAGGGCTGCACGCGCCAGGACGATCCGCAGGTGTGGCACTGCAGCGTGTGCGTGCGTTCGTGGTACGTGAGCGCGGTGGAGCAGTGGTTGCAGGTGGGCACGCAGCCGCATTCGCGGCACATTAAAAACGGCGCAAAGCCGCGGCGGTTATGCAGCAGCACAGCCTTCTCGCGGCGCTCGATCACACGCTCCAGACCTTCCATCAGCGGTTTTGAGAACATGGAGCGACTGCCGTGCGAGAACTCGCGGCGCAGGTCGGCGATCCTGACCGTAGGCGGCACAGCGCCTCCCGGGCGCTCGGGCATCTCGACGCGCGTCCAGGTGCCACCGTTATACGTGCCACGGCGGCAACGATCGAGTGCCTCAGCAGAAGGCGTGGCGGAGCCCAACACAAGCGGACAGCGGTAGCGCCGCGCCATCTCGGCCGCCACCTCGCGCGCATGGTAGCGCGGACTGGAGCCCTGCTTGTAGCTGGTCTCGTGCTCCTCGTCGATGATGATGAGGCCTAGGTCACTGAGCGGGCAAAAGAGCGCCGAGCGGGCGCCCACGACCACGCGTGCGGCACCGCTGGCGACCATATCCCACTGGTCCAGACGCTCACCAGCAGAAAGACGCGAATGGAACACAGCAACCGTCTCGCCAAAGCGCGAGCGAAAACGGCCGACGGTTTGAGCCGTCAGCGATATCTCGGGCACAAGCACGCAGGCCGAGCGACCGGCCGCGAGCACACGCTCGATAGCGGAGAGGTAAACCTCGGTTTTGCCGGAGCCCGTAACACCGTCCACGAGCACCACGTCACCGTGGGCGTCAAGGCGGGCGCGCTCAATCTGCGCGAGCGCCTGCTGCTGACCGTTCGTGAGCGCAACCGGAGCCTTGCCGCTTGCCGAAGACAGCGTGGTCTGCTCGCTGCAACCGCGCCAGGCACGGCGCTCCTCCACCACCACGACGCCGCGTTTTTCGAGCGCCTTGATGGTCGCCGACATACTGTTGTAGAGCAGGTTGAGGTCACGCGTCGTGACAGGGCCGCATTGGAGCGCCTCGATGAGCTGGCGCTGGCGAACCGCTGTCTTGGGCGGCGTGTAGTCGAAACCCTCGGGCGTGAGCATGACCCAGCGGTTTTGGATAGGTTTGACGGCAGGGCGCTCAACGGTCCACACGCCGTCATCGCCCTTGACCACGCGCGGACTTCCACCAGGGGGCAAGAACAGGCGCAGGCACTCGGAAAGCGTTGCGACGTACTCGCGGCTCATCCAGCGTGCGATGCGTGCAGCCTCGGCGGTAAAGAGCGGCTTACTGAGGATGGCCTCGATAGGCTTGATGCGCGCGGGATCGAGGGTGATGTTGCCTTGCAGGTTGGCCAGCTCGGGCGCAATGTCGACGATGTAGCCCGCGGCCGCACGGTTGCCAAAATGAACTAGGACGGTGGAGCCGATCTGGGCATCGTTGGCGAGTGACTGCGGAATGCCGTAGGCAAACGGCTCGGACAGCGCACGGGTCGGGATGTCGAGGACCACGCTCGCAAAGGCGGCAACGGGCTCGGGTGTTGGCTCGGGCTGCGCCGGGGCGGCAGCGGATGCCGGCGCCGCCGGAGTCTCCTCCGGTTCGGGCGAACCAAACAGCGACAGTTGCTCGGCCATGGCCTCAGCACCTCCCATCCCATACGTCTACAGAAACAAGAGCCCCGCTCGGGGTGAACGGGGCTCGGATACATACGTTTGCGCAGCGATTACAGCGCCATCGTGCGGGCGCGGTCGATACGCGCCAGGCAGTCGTCGCGGCCGACGAGCGCCATGGTCTCGCCCAGCGGGGGGCTCACCATGTTGCCGCAGACGGCGACGCGCACAGCTTGGAACACCACGCGCTTCTTGAGGTCCATCTGCTCGGGCAGCGGCTCAAGCGCGGCGTCGATGTTGGCGGCAGTCCATTCGTCCACGCCCTCGAGCGCGGTCTTGGCGGCGTCCAGAATGGCACCCATGCCCTCCTTGGCCAGGCCCTTGTTGACGGACTTCTCGTCGTACTCGAGCGTCTCGGCCGTAGCGAAGATGGGAGCGGCAACGGTCACGGCGTCGGCCGGCATCTTGGTGCGCGGCTTGACGATGGCGGCAAGCGCGTCGATCCAGTCCTCGCCGTACTCGACATTACCCTCGATGAGACCCGCCTCGTGCAGCTCGGGGACCATGATCTCGTCGGCAAACTGAGCATCGGCCATGCCGTTGATGTACTCGGCGTTAACCCAGTCGAGCTTCTTGGGGTCGAAGGTCGCCGGGTTCTTGGAGATGCGGTCGAGCGAGAACTTGCTGGCCAGGACATCTCGCGGGATGATCGTGGTCTCGCCGTCGAGCGACCAGCCGAGCAGCGCCAGGTAGTTGACGAAGGCGTCGGACAGGTAACCGGCGTCGCGGTACTCCTCCACCGAGGTGGCGCCGTGGCGCTTGGAGAGCTTCTTGCCGTCGGCGCCCAGAATCATGGAAATGTGAGCGAACGTGGGCACGGGCGCGCCGAGGGCCTCATAGACCATGACCTGACGCGGGGTGTTGGACAGGTGGTCGTCGCCACGGATGACATGGGTGATCTTCATCATGGCGTCGTCGACGACGGTCGCGAAGTTGTACGTGGGCGTGTCATCGGAGCGGAAGATGACAAAGTCGTCGAGCTCCTTGGCGTCGAAGGTCACCTCGCCGTGGACGGCGTCGTGGATGACGACGTCGCCGCGGTCCTCGGGAACCTTGATACGCAGGACGTAGGACTCGCCGGCCTCGATGCGACGGCGGGCCTCCTCGGGATCAAGATCGCGGCAACGGCGCTGATAACCCTGGAAGGGGTCCTTGCGCTCCTGCGCGGCCTTGCGGTCGGCGTCGAGCTGCTCCTTGGTGCAGAAGCAGGGATAGGCCTTGCCCTCGTCCCAAAGCTTCTGGGCGGCCTGCTTGTACAGGTCCAGGCGCTCGGTCTGGGCGTAGGGGCCAAAATCGCCGCCCACCTCGGGACCCTCGTCCCAGTCCAGGCCCAGCCAACGCATGGCGCGCAGGATGATCTGCGTGTTCTCGTCGGTGGAGCGGGTGGGGTCGGTGTCGTCGATGCGCAGGATGAACGTGCCGCCGTTAGCACGGGCGAAAGCCCAGTTATAGATAGCGGTGCGGGCGCCGCCAATGTGCAGCTTGCCCGTCGGTGAGGGTGCAAAGCGGACGCGAACGTCTGATGCCATGGATATCTCCTCGATTGCAGAATGGATGTCTAACCGCACCAGTATAAAGCATCAAAGCAACCTCCGCACAAAGGGCACCGACCCACTCATTGGGGACAGACTTAAATGACCAGTCGGAGCTGACTGACAAGGAGTGTCCACAGGTGCCACAAGAGAGTCTAAGGCTGTTCATTTAAGTCTGTCCCCAATGAATACCCAATGAATACCCGGTTGGTAATTTAAGCCTGTCCCCAATGAGTAGGTGCGGAAAGGGTGTGAATGTTTGATTTACGCGCTATGATGTGCCCTGTCATAGAGAGCCCGGCGGAATGGTAACGGTCGCCGGGACACGTTTTTGAAAGGACTATCATGTCAGAAGAACTTCGTTCCATCCCACCCCAACACGGGTCCTTTGTTTTTACGTCGGAGTCGGTGACCGAAGGTCATCCCGATAAGATCGCTGACCAGATCAGCGACGCCGTCCTCGACGCAATCCTCGCCAAAGAAATAGAGCTCCAGGAGCAGGGCTACATCGCGCCCAACGGCGTGCCTGCCAACGTCGAGAACGTCCGCTGCGCCTGCGAGACCCTCGTGACCACCGGCACCGTCATCGTCGCCGGCGAGATCCGCACCCAGGCCTACGTCGACGTACAGGAGATTGCCCGCGGCGTTATCCGCCGCATTGGCTACAACCGTGCCAAGTTCGGTTTTGACTGCGACACCTGCGGCGTTATGAGCCTCATCCACGAGCAGTCGCCCGATATCGCCCAGGGCGTTGACGAGTCATTCGAGACCCAGACCGGTGCTACCACAGACCCGATCGACCTGATCGGCGCCGGCGACCAGGGCATGATGTTCGGTTATGCCTCCAACGAGACCAAGACCCTCATGCCCATGCCGCACTACCTGGCAAGCCGTCTGGCTGAGCGCCTGGCCGCCGTGCGTCACGACGGTACCCTGCCCTATCTGCGTCCCGACGGCAAGACCCAGGTCACCGTGCGCTACGAGGACGGCAAGCCCGTCGAGGTCACGACCATCGTCATCTCCACGCAGCACGCCGCCGAGATCGAGGACATGGGCAAGATCAAGGCCGACCTCATTGAACACGTCATAACCCCGGTCATGGCCGCTGAGAACATGCCGTGGGATAACGCGGACATCTACGTGAACCCCACCGGTCGCTTTGTCGTGGGCGGACCTATGGGTGACACGGGACTGACTGGCCGCAAGATCATCGTCGACACCTACGGCGGCTATGGCCGTCACGGCGGCGGTGCCTTTAGCGGCAAGGACTGCACCAAGGTCGACCGCTCCGCCGCGTATGCCGCGCGCTGGGTCGCCAAGAACGTGGTCGCCGCCGGCCTTGCCGACCGCTGCGAAGTCGAACTTGCCTACGCCATCGGCGTTTCCAAGCCCCTCTCAATCATGGTCGACACCTTCGGTACCGCGAATGTTGCCGAGGACAGGATCGTCGAGGCCGTAGAGAAGACCTTCGACCTGCGCCCGGGCGCAATCATCCGCGACCTAGATCTGCGTCGCCCCATCTACGAAAAGACGGCAGCCTACGGTCACTTTGGCCGAGAAGACGCCGACTTCACCTGGGAGAAGACCGACCGAGTCGAAGAACTCAAAGCAGCCTGCGGCCTGTAATTAAGAGCCGCTAATGTCACAACACGCATGCGCTTTCAAAAGAAGCACCGCCCCCAAGCGGTGCTTCTTTTTTATTAATCCGGTGGTGAAGATGCTTCGATATGAGCCTACGCTGCGTCACCAGCTAATGAATTTTGCAGCACACGCGCCTCTACCATGTATCCTTAGTTCCGAGGGCTTTGGTATTTGGTCGGTCGCGAGTTCCGCACGAGCCGGAGGCCACTTAATGTGGCCTCCGTGCGAGCCAGGACTGTAGAGCAGGCGACCAAATACCAAAGTCCTCGGAACGACGGGATAGAACAGGAGCACCCATGGCAGGCAAGCCGCAAACACTAGCTACGACCTCGGCATTCGAGATCTTGGGCCCCGTCATGGTCGGCCCCAGCTCATCACACACCGCCGGCGCCCTGCGCTGCGCCCAAGTTGCCGCCAGCCTGCTAGAAGGCCGCATTACCAAAGTCACCTTTGGCCTGTGGAACTCCTTCGCCCACACTTACCGCGGCCACGGCACCGACCGCGCGCTCGTCGCGGGCATCCTGGGCCTCGACACCGATGACGAAAACATCAAGCAGGCCTTCGACCTTGCAAGCGAGCAGGGCCTCGAATATCACTTTGACATCAAGGGCGACGACGCCTCCATCCACCCCAACACCGTCGACATCGAAATGGTCGACGACACGGGCGCCACGGCACAGGTCCGCGGCGAGAGCCTGGGCGGCGGCAAGATGCGCATCAGCCGCATTAACGGCGTCGGCGTCGACATCTCGGGCATGTATTCCACGCTCTTCGTGGCGCACAAGGACGTCCCCGGTGTACTCGCCGCGCTCACCAACCTGCTCGCCTACGCCCACGTGAACATCGCCTTCTGCCGCACCTACCGCACCGAAGTGGGCGGCCAGGCCTACTCCGTCTTTGAGACCGACGGCGCGCCCGACGACACCGTCGTCCCCATGTTACGTAAGCTCGACAATGTCGATTACGCGACCTTTATCGAGCTCCCCGGTTCTGCCTCGTCGCTCTCCCCCGGCGTCTCGGCCAAGGAGATCTTCGACGACGGCGAGCAGCTGCTCGATGCGTGCGAGGAACTGGGGCTCAGCATCGGCGCCGTCATGGCCGTGCGAGAGGCGCGCCTGACCGGTGAGGCGCACGCCGTCGCCACCATGCGCCGCGTGCTCGACGTCATGCGCGAGGAGACCACGGCCTCCATCGCCAATCCGCAGCGTTCGCTCGGCGGGCTTATCGGCGGCGAGGCCAAACTCGTCGATGCCACCGGCCGCAACGATTTGAGCACGAGCCTGATGGGCGCCGTCCAGACCGACGCCGTGGCCCGCGCCATGGCCGTGCTCGAGCGCTCGGCCACGATGGGCGTAATCGTCGCAGCTCCGACGGCAGGATCCGCGGGTGTTGTGCCCGGCTGCGTGCTGGCGCTCGCCGATCGCCTGCAACTCGACGACGAGCAGGTCATGGACGCACTCTACTGCGCAGCCGCCATCGGCCTCAACCTCACCACGAGCGCCTGCGTCGCCGGCGCCGAGGGCGGATGCCAGGCCGAGGTGGGAAGCGCCGCCGCCATGGCAGCCGCCGCGCTGGTGCAGATGCTCGGCGGCACGCCCGAGCAGGCGCTTGACGCCAGTTCCATCGCGCTGAGTAACCTGCTGGGCCTCGTTTGTGACCCCGTCGGTGGCCTCGTGGAGGTGCCCTGCCAAAACCGCAACGCCATCGGCGTGGCAGCGGCCTTTAGCTCGGCACAACTCGCCCTCGCAGGCATTAAGAGCCTGGTGCCGTTTGACCAGATGGCACATGTCATGCTCTCGGTGGGTCACGCGTTGCCGGCCACGCTGCGCGAGACGGCAAAGGGCGGCATCGCGCAGGCTCCGGCCGCACTTTCGGCCTGTGCAAAATGCGGTGTGTGCGGATAGCGGCAAAGAACGACTCAAAGGTGGGACAAATGTCCCACCTCTTTTGAATGCCACCGTTTCCGTACCACAAACAGCAGGGCAATCGCTATAATGCAAGCCCAGTAAAAACACGATGAACCGCAAGGCGAAAATCGAAGGATATGCATACGATGTCGCAAAACGATCGAACTCAACTGATTCCCGATCCGCAGCAGCCGAGCAGGCACGCCGGCGGCGTTCAGTCGCCGCGCCCTATCGCGCCGAGCCACGGTCAGCAGCGTGGTGCGGCAAACGCTTCTCAACGCCCGAACCAACAGCGACAGCAGCGTCAACAACGACAGCAGCACCAGGCAAACGGCAATGCGCCCAAGCAGCCCCCCACGCACGCTCGAGGCGATCGCGGCCCCGCGCGCAAGTCCGCCGGCAACAATAAGTCGGGCAAAAAGACGACGCTCTTTGTCGTCCTGGGTCTAATCGTCATTGTCTATATCGTTGGCGTCGTAGCATTTTCGCAGGTAGCCTACCCCAACACCACCATCGCCGGCGTCGACGTCTCGTTCTCCAACGCTTCGTCTGCCGCCACCAAGGTCAACTCGGCATGGAAACACTATAAGCTCACCGTGACAGGCGATGACTTTAGCTGGACCTATCAGCCCGAGTCCGATGAACCCATCGTCGACGGAGAGGCTGCCGCAAAAGAGATCATCAGCCACAACGAAGCCTTTGTATGGCCGGTCCGCCTTGTGGAATCCTTAAGCGGCAAAACCAAAACAACCGCTACCTCCAACGAAGTCGATCTTGATCAAGACGTCGACCTGTCCATGCTCTCCGACACCTTTGACCAAAAGAAGTTTGAGAAGGATCTAGGCGCCGCCATCGAAGAGTTTAACGAGGGGCGTTCGGGCACGTTCGAGGCCAATAGCTCTTATGACGAGCAAGCGGGCAAGTTTACCGTCGAGAAGGCGCGCTCCAACGAAAAACTCAACCGCGAGCATGTCATTAAGTATGCCGAGCTCGAGCTTGCCTCGCTGGCCGAGACCGTAGATCTTTCCAAGCTCGGCAACGATGCCTATGAGCCGCTCAATGGAACGCTGACCGATGATCAGATTCAGGCCGCATGCGATGCCGCCAACAACTTCCTGGGCGTCAACGTGACCCTCAAGCTCAACGGCGAGGATGCCGGCAAGGTTGATGGCAGCTCCGTGTTGCAGTGGATCAGCTTTGCCGATCCGGCCAACCCCACGCTCGATACGTCGCAGATCAGTAGCTGGGCAGCCGAGCTCGCCAACGGCTTTAATACTGTGGGCTCCACTCGCTGGTTGACGCGAGCCGATGGCAAGCAGTGCGCCGTCGAAGGCGGCGACTTTGGTTGGTCCATCGACAGCAGTTCGCTCGCCAAGCAGGTCGAAGACGCCATTAACAACATGCAGACCGGCGAAATCGAGATCAAGTACTCCCAGAAGGCCGACACCTTTACCGCAAAGGGAGAGCCCGACTGGAAGGCGTATATCGACGTCGACCTGTCCGAGCAGCACGCGCGCTACTACGACGAGAGCGGCAATATCGTGTGGGAGGCCAACTTTATTTCCGGCAAACCGGGCGAAGACGCCACCCCCGAGGGCGTGTGGCAGATCAACAGCAACGACGGCGGCAGCACCCTGATCGGAGCCAAGGACCCCGAGACCGGTAAGCCCAAATACGAGAGCCCGGTGAGCTACTGGATGCCGTTTGAGGGCAACATGATCGGCTTCCACGACGCTACATGGCAAAACGACAAGAGCTTCGATAATGCCGAGTCCTATAAGTGGTGCGGCAGCCACGGTTGCATCAACCTGCGCCTGGCAGACGCCAAGGCACTTCACGACTGCATCAAAGTCGGTCTGTGCGTAGTTGTCCACTCGTAGTGCAACGCGCGCGTTCCTACAACGTGGAACCGCTGCGACCAATCTAACAGTTCCGAAAGAAACCGTCCCATGCGCCCGCCCCAACCGGTGGGCGCATATACTTAACGAGGTTCTTTCTATAAAGGAGACGCTATGCCGAATGTCCCCACCATCACACCGGGCCCGGATGATACCGAGAACACGCCCGAAGGTGACACCGAAACGATTCCTCTGATTACACACGTACATGCCGACAAGCAGAACGGACGCACGAACGATGCGGCCGAGATTTCCGATGAAGAGGCATATGCCAAGCTCAAGGCAAAACGTGCCGAACGTCGACGCAAAAAGCTGATTCGACGCGGTATTGCCGCCGGCGTCGTGGGCGCCATCGCGCTCATTGCCATTGTCGCAACCCTTGTTATCAATGCGCAGCCACAGGGCGCTAGCGGGCCTGTGACCGACATGGTGACCGAGGGCACATTTGCCACAACGGTCGAGGCGAAAGGCCAGCTCAAACCCATTTCGTCCTCAGTGGTCTCCCCTTCTGTCGACGGCACGGTCGATTCAATCAACGTGCAGGCAGGCCAATCCGTCAACGAGGGCGACGTGCTTATGACCATTAAAAACGACGAGCTCGATCGCAACGTTACCGAGGCGCAGCGTGCAGTTGCTGCCGCTCAAGAAGACCTCGCCAACGCGCAGAAAGCCGCAGCTGCCGAGCAGGCCACCCCAACGACGGACGTTGATGGAGCTTCCGCAGCGGCTGGCGTCTCCGCCGCATCAGCGGACACGAACGCCGTATCGGCCGCGCAGCGCAGCCTCGCATCGGCCCAGGCAAACCTCGAACAGGCGAATGCCAAAGCCGCCAGCCGTACGGTCACGGCCCCGAGCTCGGGCAGCATCGTGGAGCTCAACGCCAAGGTGGGCGTCACGGTTACAGGCGGCATGATCATGGGCGAAAGCGATACGAGCGGCGGCAAGCAGTGCATGCAGATCGCCGACCTGTCCAAGATGAAGGTGACCGTGCAGGTGGGCGAAAAGGACATCGCCAAGATCGCCGTTGGGCAGAGCGCCAACGTCACGTATCCCGCGTTTCCCGATATCGTGAGCCAGGGCACCGTCACGGCTATCGCGTCGGTGGCAAACTCCGACGCCGCCAACAGTGGCGGCGGCAGCGTAACCTTTAACGTCGACATTCTCATTGAGGCGCCCGACGCGCGCCTGAAGCCGGGCATGACGGCCGAGGTCTCGGTGGTGACCGAGCAGCTCAACGATGTGGTGATGGTGCCGACGATGGCGCTCATGACCGAAGACGGCGAACACTATTATGTCAACGTGGCAACCGATGACGAGGGCAAGCAGACCCGCCGCGTGAAGGTGACCGTCGTGACGCAAAACGACAACGAAGCCGTAGTCGGCAAGACACAGGTCAAGCGCGACGACCAGGGCAACGAGATTAACCCCAACGTGCCGGTTACCAAGCTGCGCGATGGCGACACCCTCGTCATGGACACCGGAGCGGACGCAACGGCTGACGGCGGCTATAGCACGGATTCGGGCAGCATGTCTGCCGACGAGGGTATGTAATGCGCCCCGTCATCGACATTCGCAACGTGCACCGCATCTTTGAGAGCGAGGCAGGTTGCGCCCACATCCTGCACAACGTGAGCCTGGCGGTAAATCCCGGCGAATTCGTCGCTATCACTGGCCCCTCGGGCTCGGGCAAATCAACGCTTATGAACATCCTGGGCTGCCTGGATAAGCCGACGGCGGGCGACTATTACCTGCAAGGGCTCAACGTGGCCGAGCTCGATGATGACGAGCTCACCGAAGTTCGCGCCCTGAGCATTGGCTTTGTCTTTCAGAGCTTCAACCTGCTGCCGCGCCTAACGGTCATCGAAAACGTGATGCTGCCGCTGGCCTACACCAATGTGCCCCGTAGCCAGCGCGAGATGCGCGCCGTCCACGCGCTGCAGGCCGTCACGCTACCGGTCGACCACTGGGACCACCGCATATCCGAGCTCTCGGGCGGCCAGATGCAGCGTGTCGCCATCGCGCGCGCCCTCGTTAATGACCCGCCCATCATTTTGGCTGACGAACCGACGGGAAACCTGGACTCCGCCACTGGAGCGCTTGTAATGGAGACCTTCCATAAGCTCCAGAAGCGCGGCAAAACCATCGTTCTTATCACACACGACCCCGGAATCGCCGCCGAGGCCGACCGTGCCGTGACCATCCGCGACGGTCGCATTCACGACGGCGCGTATATTCCACATGCACCGCGGACCCTGCGCAGCGCCGTAGATAGCCTGCCCATAATTTCCGCCTCCGCCAACCCGCCGAAAGGAGTGGTGGCATGAGCGCCCGCGATCTCATCCAGGAAGCCCTTCACTCGCTCGAGGCCAACAAGGGGCGAAGCCTACTCACCATCCTGGGCATTGTCATCGGCATCGCCTCGGTTATCGCCATGACTTCGCTCATCGGCGGCATCCAAAACAGCCTGGTCAACAGTCTGGGCCTCAATGCGGCACGCATGGTGCAAATCTATTCGTCGCAAGAACTCACCGAGTCGGACATCGAGAAGCTTCAAAAACTGATGCCGCAGATAGAGCAGATCGGCATTGTCGACAGCGCCTATACCGAGTATAAGACCGGCGATAAAAGCTATACCGTCATGGCACAGGGTGTCGATAGCGACATGCTCAACGCCGTGGGGGCCAGCAAGCTCGTTGCGGGGCGTACCTATTCCCAGGCCGAGTCTCAATCAGGCTCGCGCGTGGCGCTCATCAGCCGCGGCGGCGCCGATCAGCTTTACGGCAACGAACAGGATGCGCTGGGGAAAACCATCAAGGTGTCCAACGGTGAGGTGCAGATTGTAGGCGTGATTGATGGCGGCAGCGACTCCATGGGCTCGCTCACGCTGTATATGCCACGCGAGACCATCTCCGGGCTGTTTGGCGACGAAAATCCTTCATTCCCCAGCGTGACGGCACTTACCGCCGAGGGCACGGACATGGAAGAGCTTTGTAAGACCATCGAGTCCAAGGTGCGCGCGATGAAGGGCATCGCGGAGGATGATGAGAACGACAGTGTATCGGCGACATCCATGAAAAGCGCCATCGATGCGCTCAACTCCTTTATGGGCGCGTTCTCGCTAATCATGGGTGCTGTCGCCAGCATCTCGCTGCTTGTCGGCGGTATCGGCATTATGAATATGATGCTCACCAACGTGTCTGAGCGCATCCGCGAGATCGGCATCCGCCGCGCTCTGGGTGCCAGTCGTCGCGATATCACCGCCCAGTTTTTGGCCGAGTCCTCGGCGCTGTGCGTCACCGGCGGACTGTTGGGTGTCCTGATTGGCTATCTGCTGGCCTGGGCTCTTGCGATGTTTGCCGCAGGATCAGGGGTTCTCGGCGAGCTCGGTGCCAGCGGGCAAATCACACCGAGCTTTTCAATCGCCACGGTATTGCTGGCCTTCGCCGTCTCCGTCGGCATCGGCGTAATCTTTGGTTTCTACCCCGCTCGCCGCGCAGCAAAGCTCGACCCGGTGGAGTGCCTACGCTACCAGTAAGCCACCACCAACAAGTTGCGGTGAATTGGGGACTGAAAATGCTATCTAGCAGCAAAAACAGACACTATTTCACCGCAACTCATTGAAGGGCTGTTTACGCCAGTTCCGGGCGTCGTCCTCGAGCTATTGGTGGATGACGGGCTTGTACGGGTCGAGCTTGCTCGGGGCGCTCCTCCTCGCGGGCGGGATGGCGCGTAGGCGCGGCGAGCGCCTAGCGCGCGAACTCCCGTAAGAGCGCGTCTTCCACTTCCCGAAGCGAAAGGGCCCCGCCTCCCTCGGCGGGACGGGCGACCACGATACAGCGCGCTCCCGCGTCACGCGCGGCGGCGAGCTTCTCGGCCGTGCCGCCTACGGTTCCCGAGTCCTTGGTCACAAGCCACTGGGCGCCCACCTGCCGAAGCATCGCCTCGTTGAGCTCGCGGGTGAAGGGCCCCTGCATGCCGATGACGTGCGACGGCGAAAACCCCGCGTCGATGCACTTCGTTATAGCACCGGGCAGCGGGAGCACACGCACGAAGAAGCGCTCCGCGAAATCGGCGACGCGCGTGTAGGGAGCAAGCTCCTTGCTCCCCGTCGTGAGAAGCGCGCGACCCGGGTTCTCGGAGAGAAAGCGCGCCGCGCAGGCGATCGACGCGACCGACACGACGCCTTTGGGCAGCGACTCGGCCGGGCGCGCAAGGCGCAGGCATCGTGCACCCACGGCGAGCGAAGCGGCCCGGATGTTGCCGCTTGCGAGCGTAGCGAAGGGGTGCGTGGCGTCGACGACGATGCGCGCGCCGGAAAGCTCGCGCTCCATGTCGGCCTCGTCGAGCCTGCCCGCATGCACCTCGATGCCCGGAAGCTCGCCCAAAAGCTCGCCTCCGTACTCGGTTGCCGCGTAGGCACGGGCGGGGATTCCCGCCCCGCTCGCCCATTCGCACAGAAGGCGGCCCTCGGTGGTGCCGGCGAAGATGCGCAGCGCCGGCGCGGATGCGGGGGCCGTCACTTCGGGCCGCCTGGGCGCGTGATCTGGTAGAGCAGCGCGTTCATAATGGCGGCCGCCACGGTCGAGCCGCCCTTGCGACCCCTCGCGACGATGGCCGGCACGCGTCGCGCGAGTAGCTCCTCTTTCGCCTCGACCACGTTCACAAACCCAACCGGCACCCCAACGACGAGCGCGGGCGCGATCTTCCCCGCGTCCATGAGCTCGGCGAGGCGCAGAAGTGCTGTGGGAGCGTTGCCGACGGCCACGATGAGCGGACCCTCGATGCCGCAAGCTTTGTCCATGCTCGCAACGGCGCGAGTCGTGCCCGCGGCGCGCGCCGTTGCGGCGACATCAGGGTCGGCCATATAGCACACGGCCTGGCAGCCGATCTTCGCGAGCGCGGGCTTGCTTATGCCTGCGAGCGCCATGTTCGTGTCGGTGAGCACCGTGGCCCCTGCGCGCAGTGCGTCGAGCGCACAGTGCGCGGCGTCATGGGTGAACACGAGGGAATCGGCGTACGAGAAGTCGGCAGTGGTGTGGATGACGCGCTTCACGACGGGCTCTTCGAGCGGCGGGAACGTGCGGCCGCCGAGCTCTTCGGTAATGATCTCGAAGCTGCGCCGCTCGATGTCGCCGGGCGCCATCTCCTTGGAATCCATCTAGTACTCCACTCCTTCCCTTGCACATATCCCCTGCTCGTAGGGGTGTTTCTCGCACCGCATCTCGGTTATGTAGTCGGCCTTCTCCACGATCTTGCGGGAAGGCGCGCGCCCGGTGAGCGCTACTTCGACGCCGCGCGCGGACATATCGAGCGCGCGGTCCACGAGCGCCTCGTCGACAAGCCCCTTCGAAAGCGCGTCGAGCGCCTCGTCGAGCACGAGCAGCCCCTCCTGCGCGCCCTCGAGCTCGGCGAGCGCGGAAGCGAGGTTCCCATCGTGCAACTCGCGCGTCGCGGCAAGTTCTTCCGACGTCATGGACCAGGTAAACTTGTCCGACGCCTTCCCCGCGAACACGGGCACGCCGAAATGCTCGGCGAGCAGGCGCACCTCCCCGCTTTCGCCGTCTTTCAGGAACTGCACGACGACGACGCGGCGGCCTGCGGCGAGCATGCGAAGGGCGAGGCCCATCGCCGCCGTGGTCTTGCCTTTGCCGTCGCCATGATACACGTGGATCATACGCCCTCCTCGATAATGCGGTAGACATACTCCATGTCGAGCGCCCCGCGCACGGAGTCGGCCAGGCGGTCGAACTCGCGCGCACGGTGATCGGCCGCGGACACCGCGCCCTCAGCACCCACGACGCTCTCGGGCAGGCCGCGCATGCGCGCGAGCGAGCGCGCGAGGGCGAGTGCCACCCCCGGTTCGTCGAACAGGCCGTGGAGATAGGTTCCGAACACGTTTCCGCAGGCCGCGCCTTCTGGTTTGCCGCCAATCGTGCCCGCAGGGGCGCAGGAGACGGTCGTTTCGCCGTCGTGAATCTCGTACCCGCGCGCCGTCATGCCGTTCCACACCGAGAACGCGCCTTGGGCGCCCGTGATGCGCAGCTCCGACTGGGCGAGGCGCTTTTCCTCCTTGAACACCGTACTTGCAGGGATGAGCCCGAGCCCGCGCGCGGTGCCAGCGCCTTCCCTGCCGTGCGGGTCCGAAAGCTCGTCTCCCAAAAGCTGGTAGCCTCCGCATATGCCGAGCACCGGCGTGCCCGCGCCCGAAAGCGCGCGTACACAGGCTCCGATGCCGCTAGCCGCAAGCCAGCGCGCGTCGTCGACCGTGGACTTCGAGCCGGGAAGCACCACCAGGTCGGGTCGGCCCAGATCGGTCGTCGAGGAAACGTAGCGCACGCCCATGCCGGGCACGCGCGAAAGCGGGTCGAAGTCGGTGAAGTTCGACAGATGCGGAAGGCGCACGACGGCGACGTCGATGACGCCGCGCGCCTCGCGGGCAGTTAGGCGCGGCGCGAGCGAGTCCTCGTCGTCCAGGTCGAGCGTAAGATACGGCACGACCCCCACGACGGGAACCCCGCACATTTTCTCGAGCGGAGCCAAACCCGGGCGCAGGATTTCCACATCGCCGCGGAACTTGTTCACCACAAGCCCCCGCAAAAGCGCGCGGTCCTCGGGCGCAAGGAGCGCGACCGTGCCGTAGAGCTGGGCAAACACCCCGCCTGGGTCGATGTCGCCCGCGAGCAGCACGGGGGAGGACACGGCGCGCGCGAGCCCCATGTTGACGATGTCGTTTTCGGCAAGGTTGATTTCGACGGGACTGCCGGCGCCCTCGATGACGATGACGTCGTTTTCCTCCGCGAGCGAATCGAACGCCTCCAAAATCTGCGGCATGAGCGCCTTCTTTCGCGCGAAGTAGTCCCTCGCAGCGAAGGCTCCCTGCGCCTTGCCGGCCACGATGAGCTGGCTTCGGTGATCGCTTTCGGGCTTGAGCAGGATGGGGTTCATGCGCACGTCGGGCGCGATGCCGCACGCCTCGGCCTGCATGATCTGAGCGCGCCCCATCTCGAGCCCGTCGGCCGTGACACCGCTGTTGAGCGCCATGTTCTGGCTCTTGAAGGGAGCCACGCGCAGGCCGTCCTGCGAAAGCACACGGCACAGCCCCGCCGCAAGCAGGCTCTTCCCCGCGTTCGACATGGTGCCCTGGATCATGATGGGCTTCGCCCTACCCACGGGTATCGACCTCCTTCGCCGAGCCTCGGCCATCCGCGCCCGCCATAGCGCCGCTGCAAGAAGCGCCGCCCCGTTCGTCGGGTTCGCCTTCGCCCGATGCACCTTCCGCCCGAAGCGCGCGGCTGAACGCCATCGCAAGCCGGGCATTCTCCTTGTGCGTGCGCACGGCGACGCGGCACCAGAAACGGGACAGTATCGAAAACGAGTCGCACGTGCGGACCAAAACCCCCTGTTTATACAGGCGCTCGGGGATGTCTTTCGCCGGCGTGCGGACTAAAAGGAAGTTCGCATCCGACGGCACGACGGAAAGCCCGAGCGAGGAGAGCTCGTGGGAAAGCCACGCTCGCTCGCCCGCCAATACATCGCGCGTGCGCGAGACGTATTCGACGTCTTCCAGGGCGGCGATGCCCGCGGCCTCGGCGACCGAGGAGACGGGCCACGCCTGCCCCGCCCGACGAATCCCCTCGATGAGTTGGGCGTTTCCGCTGATCAGATACCCCAACCGCAACCCTGCCATTCCGTAGAGCTTGGTGAACGCGGAGAGCACGGCCACATGGTGCGAACACGCGGCGCGTGCGGCCACGCTCCTTTCGCGGGCGTCGGGCGCAAATCCGAGGAAGCACTCGTCCACGACGAGCAGCGCGCCCACCTGCTCGCAGCGGCAAGCCGCGGCATCGATCACGCGGGGGTCGACGAGGCGCCCCGTCGGGTTGTTCGGATTGCAGAGGTACGCCACGTCTCCCGGCCCCTCGATCGCGCGGGCGAAGGAGGCGGGCACGTCGAAGTCATCCGCCTCGGAGAGCGGGAACTCCTGCACGCATGCACCGTAGTACGATGCCGCCTCCGCATATTCAGAGAACGTCGGCGCGCACACGACGATGCGTTTCGGGCGTACCGCCGCGGCGAGCCGCCAGATGATGTCAGACGCGCCCGCGCCGCAGACGATAGTATCTTCGGGAATGCCCTGGGCGCGCCCTAGGGCGCGAACGAGTGCGAGGCTTTCCCTATCGGGGTAGGCGTCGATTCGAGAAAGCGCCTTGCAAGCTGCGGCGACGGCGCGCGGCGAGGGGCCAGCCGGATTCACGTTCACCGAGAAGTCAATGAGGTCGGAGGCGCCCCCTTCGCAAGCGATGCCGAGCGATTGCGAGCTGCCCCCATGCGTACGGGCGCGCAGGATTCCCCCGGCAGCCTGGGGCGCGGCGTGGTCTTCCCTCATGCCATCGCCCCCACGGCGAGCACGACCGCCGCGCGCGCGGCGCCGAAGACGACGAGCGCGCATACGGACGCGGCGAGCATGAGCCTTGTCGCCCGTGCGATGTCGCCCCACTCGATTTCGCGGGACGCGTCGCCTATCGTCGGTTTCTCAACGAGCTTGCCGAAATACACCGCGGGTCCCGCCAGGCGCAGCCCGAGCGCGCCCGCGCACGCTGACTCGGTCTGCGCCGAGTTGGGGCTCGCATGGCGACGCCTGTCGCGGCGCCAGATGCGCGCCGCCCCGCGCGCGTCGAGCCCGACGATCGGGCACACGGCGATCATGAGCAGGGCCGATAAGCGCGAGGGAATCCAGTTCACCGCATCGTCGAGGCGCGCCGAGGCGCAGCCGAAGTCGATGTAGCGCTCGTTTTTGTAGCCCACCATGCTGTCGAGCGTGTTCACCGCCTTGTACGCCATGCCCAAGGGCGCACCCCCGATCATAAGGTAGAAAAGCGGCGCGATGACGCCGTCGCTCGCGTTCTCCGCCACCGTTTCCACGGCGGCGCGCGCAACGCCCTGCTCGTCGAGAACAGACGTGTCGCGTCCCACGATGAGCCCGACGGCTTCGCGAGCCGCGACAAGGCCGCCCTTCGAGAACGCGCGGGCCACGGCCAGGCTCTGGCGGCGCAGCTCGCATGCCGCGAGAATCTGATAGCTCGCCCATGCCTCGGCCACGAAGCGCAAGCCGGGGTGAACCATGCCGCAAAGATGCAGGATTCCCAAGGTCAAAAGCCCACACGCAAGCGGAAGCGCCACGGCGAGTACAAGCCCTGCGGCGCGCGTGCCCGCGGACGTTTGCGGGAATGAGCCCCGCAGGCGGCCTTCGGCCCACGTGATCGCGCGCCCCATGGCGACAACGGGATGGGGAAGCCAGCGCGGGTCGCCGAAGGCAAGGTCGGCTGCGAACCCGGCGGCGGCGGCAAGAATCGTCATCACCGGGCATCGCCCCCCGAAGCGGGGCGAACGTCGCGAAGGCAGCGCCCATCCCAGGTGGCGGCCCATGCGCCGCCCGGCTCGGTATGCACGTCGAAATATCCCATTTTCGGGACAGCTAGCTCGGAGAGCAGCGCTTTCACGGTACCCGCGTGAACGACGAAGACGGCGCGCCCACTCCCCTGGGCGCGCTCCGATTCGCACGCCTCCCGAAACGCCGCGACGACGCGGCGGGTGAAATCGCTCTTGCCCTCGCCATGCGGGCAGCGCGTCTCGCACCAGGAGTCTACCCAGGCGCGGTAGCGCACATCCTCTTTAAGCTCGGCGGCGCTTCGCCCCTCGAAGTCACCGAAATCCATCTCGCGCAGACCGGGGCACGCCATAAGCTCCGCGTTCGGGAAGAGGATGCGCGCCGTCTGGTCGGTGCGGGCCATGCCGCTCGTGATAACACGGAACACGTCACGATCGCACGCGAGGTCGCGCAAAGCGCGCTCGCCCGCGCTCGACAGGGGCTCGTCGGTGCCCGCCCCGCTGTAGCGATGGTCTTCCGTGCCCGCCGTGGCACCATGGCGCACGAAGACGACCTCCAAAGGCGCGCCCGCGCCCTGCGTCCCTCGAGGAGCATCGGCAAGGTTTCCTTTGATGACCTGGGGAATCCCGCACGTCATGCGCACGACGACGTCGGCGCGCGCAGCGAGCGCGCATCCCAGGCGCCCCGCGCGCTCGCGCCATTGGGCGTCTTCCGCATGCATAGGGACGACCCCCGAGCCGACCAAGGACAGAATCACTGCGTCGAAGGCGATCAGCCGCTCGAGCGCCCGGTCAGCGTCGAGCGCGCGTACGAGTTCCTCAGCATGGTACGCGACGCGGCCGGCAAAAGCCGCGGAAACGCCGCCCTCCGCAAGCTGCGCCGCGTCGACGAAATCGTCCGCCGCGAACCCGAGCTTTTCGCGCACGAAGGTCCTCTTCCCCGAATGCGCGCCACCTACCACGAGCATCATAGGAGCATGCCCCCCGCCACCAGCATAGCAAGCATCGCGAGCTCGGCCCATTGCAGAAACCATCCGGCCAAATCCCCCGTCACCCCGCCGAAGCGGGACAGGGCAACATGGCGGTACCACGCGAGCGCCAAAAGCCCCGCCACCGCCATAAGGGCGCCGACGGCCCGAGCGCACGCGACCATCCCTGCAGCCGAAGCCGTAGCGAAAGCGCAAAGCGGCACGACGATCGCCGCGCGCTTCTTCGCAGGCGAGAGCCCCGCGGCCATGCCGTCCGCCCGCGCGGCAGGCCAGCATTCAACGGCGAGCCCCGAAAGCGCGCGGGAGAACACGAGCGAGCACAGAAGCGCGAGGAACGCCCCCGCCGTAAGCGGCAGCGCGGTGAACAGGGAAAACTGCAGAATAAGGTACACGACAACACCGATGACCCCGAAGGCGCCCGCCCGCGGGTCGTGCATGATCTCGAGCTTTCGCTCGCGCGGGGCCCAACTTGCAAGCGCATCGGAGGTGTCGCAGAGCCCGTCTAGGTGGATGCCACCCGTCACCACCACAGGCAGCGCCACGAGCACGGCCGCGACGATGGTCGCGGGCACGACAAGCAGGTTAGCCACGTACCCCCACGCCGTCATGAGGAAGCCTTCCGCAAGGCCCACCAGGGGAAACGCGGCAAGCGCATGGGTTGATCCGAAATCGGTCCAGGCCGATTTCGGGACGGGGATGCGCGAGAACGTTCCGAACGCCGCGCCGATTGCCTCTGCTATCTTCACCTTGTAGGTCCTTCGCCTTTCATCCACACGGGAATCCCGCATACCACTTCGACTGCGCGGTCGGCCAGCGCCGCCACGCCCGCGTTCACGCGCGCGAGCGCGCGCCTCCATCCCTCGGTCCCCTCATCGTAGCGCATCCCATCGGCGAACACGTCGACGGAGACCACCACCGTATACGCAGCGGCCTGAGTGAGTCGTTCGATGCCTCCGAGCACCTCGCGCGCCACAGCGTCGGGGTCACGTGGGGACAAGCCGCCTTCCGCGAAGAGCTCGTTCGCAACCAGGTTGCCCACGTCCTCCAAAAGAAGCGTGCAGCCGCGCGGAAGCCCGGGCACTGCGGCGCCCACGTCACGCGTGCGCTCGAGGGTGGAAAACCCCTTGCCCTCGCGCATCGCCCGATGGCGCGCGATACGGCGGGTGCCCTCTTCCCCGAAGGGCTCCATCGTTGCTAGGTACACGCGGGGGCCGTCGTGCCCGAGGCACAGGGACTCGGCATAGGCGCTCTTGCCGCTCGCGGCGGCGCCGATAACGAACGTCACCGTCATTTCCCGGCCTCGAAATGCTCGTAAGCAGCCATGCCAGTCGCCGTGAACGTCTTCCCATCCCGGTACACGCGCAGCGCCGAATCCAGAAGGGGCAGATACGCCATGGCGCCCGCGCCCTCGCCCAAGTGCATGCCTGCGTCGAGGGGTGCCTTTATGCCGAGCTCGCGAAGGAGCTCCTGGCTTGCGGGTTCGCTAGATGCGTGGGTGCCCACGAGGTAGCCCAAGGCGTTGGGGCACAGGCGCACCGCGCACAGGGCCGCCGTGCAGGATATGACCCCGTCGAGGAGCGCCGGCGCCTTCGAGGCCGCGGCCCCCAGGTAGAAGCCACACATCGCCGCGATGTCGAAGCCGCCCACCTTCGAGAGCACGTCGATCGGGTCGGCGGGATCGGGCGAGTTCGCGTCGATAGCGCGCTCGACCACGTCGCGCTTGCGCGCGAGCGAGGTGTCCGAGAGCCCCGCGCCGCGCCCGACGAGGCTCCGCGCGTCCGCTCGGATGAGCACTGCGGCCACCGCCGCCGAGGTGGTCGTGTTGCCGATGCCCATCTCGCCCGCGGCGAGAAGGCGCACGCCGGCGCGGGCAAGCCCGCACGCGACGGCGATTCCGACCTCGATCGCGCGCACGGCCCCATCGCGAGACATGGCGGAGCCGTGCGCGATGTTGCCGCTCCCCCGCCGCACGTTCGCGCGCACCATGCGAGCGTCTTCTATGCCCCGGGCCATACCCACGTCGACGGGCACGACCTCGGCACCCGCGAACGCCGCCATGCGGCAGGCGCTCGTGGCCCCCTCGCACATGTTACGCGCGACGGCTCGCGTCACGTCTTGCCCGCTTTGCGACACGCCCTCGGCAACGACCCCGTTGTCGGAGAAGAATACCGCGAGCGCACGGGGAAACTCGGCCACCTCGGCGCTCCCCTGAGCTGCGGCGATACGCGCGACGGCGTCTTCAAAGTCGCCCAATCCCCCCAAAGGATGCGCGATGGAATCCCACGCGGCGTACGCGGCGGCGCGGGCACACTCATCTGCGGGCGCGATCCGGGAGAGCGCGGCTTCGAGCACGGCGCCCGGCGCCGAAGAGAACGCGCGCTCGACTTCCTCGCGGATGCAGGCAAGCGCGGTTTCGGTTGCTTCAGCCATGCCGTCTCCTCTCTGCGAACGACGCTGTGGCAGACGCGAACGCGCGCGCAACGTCGGGGTTCGCAGGATAGTACACATGCGGGAAGCCCGCAACCAGGGCCGGGGTGGTCGTCATGCACGGCCAGCCCTTGTCGCGCCGGGGCTTCTGCGCCCAGAAGTCGCCGCCCGGGCAGGTGGACTGCCAGTAGTGGAACTCGTGCGCGCGGATGCGTGTGCCGCGCGGCCCGTAGAGCCCGTAGCGTTGGGAAGTGAGCTCCACGTACCCGAAATGGGACAGCCTTCCCCCGTTCTCGCTTGCGCCCTCAAGGGCGCCCGCAACAGGCCAGCGCCGCCCCTCGCTATCGGAGATTTCGCGCTGCAGGTACAGAAACCCACCGCATTCGGCAACCGTCGGCATGCCGGATTCCACCGCACGCCGCACCGCCTCGCGCATCGGCGCGTTCTCGGAGAGCTGCCGCGCATGGAGCTCCGGGTAGCCGCCTCCCAGATAGAGGGCGCTTGTCCCCCGGGGCAACTCGCTATCACACAGGGGGCTGAAAAAGGCCAGCTCGCAACCCAGGTCCTCGAGCGCGCGCAGGTTCTCCTCGTAGTAGAACGAGAACGCCTCGTCACGCGCAACGGCGACGATGGGCCGCGCTCCCGCGATCGGCTCCAACCGGTAAGGTTCCTCGCAGATATCGGGTGCCGTCGCCGCTATTTCGAGCAAGCGGTCGACGTCGACGCTCTTTTCCACCAGCTCGGCCATCTTGTCGATGCGCGCGGAGAGCTGCTCGACCTCGTCGGCGGTCACAAGCCCCAGATGCCGGCTTTCGAGCGAGAACGCCTCGTCGGCGGGAATATTACCCAAAACCGCGACGCCCGTGTGCTTCTCGATCGCAGGCGCCGCGTAGGCGCAGGCAGCGGCGCTCGTCTTGTTCAGCACGACGCCGCGCACGTTCGCACAAGGCAGGAACTCGGCGATGCCGCGAATTACGGCGGCGAGCGATAAAGACGCCCCGCGCCCGTTCACCACTAAAACGACCGGCGTTTCCGTGTCGCGCGCAACCTGGTAGCTGCTCGCGTCGGCCACGCCGGGCGCCATGCCGTCGTAGAAGCCCATGACCCCCTCGAGCACCGCGACATCCGCGCCCGCGGCGCCGCGTGCGAGCAGGGCGCGCAGCGTCGGGGCGTCGGTGAAGAAGCCGTCTAAGTTGCCCGAGCGCGCGCCCACGACGCGACGATGAAAGAGCGGATCAATGTAGTCGGGGCCGCATTTGAAGGCCGCGCATGCAAGGCCGCGGCGCGCGAGCGCGCGCAGGAGCGCGCACGTAACGACCGTCTTGCCGCTCCCGCTCGAGGGCGCAGCGACCATGAAGCGCGGGATGGTCGTGCTCACCGGGCGCCGCCTTCCCCACCTGCACCACGCGCGCTGACGAGGAACACGGGGTTTTGCGCCTTCATAAGATGGTGCGAGCCTACAGCCTCGGCGCGGGCGGCCGACACCTGGCACGCCTCGAACCCCTTAAAGCGCGAACCCGAAAGGAGCGCGCACGCCTCGGTGAGCGTCTCAACGGTGACGCATGGCACGCACAGGCGAACCTGCGAGTTCTTCTCGAGCGCCGCCTCCACGATGGAGGGAAGCTCGCCTGCGCTCCCGCCGACGAACACGGCGTCGGGGACGGGCAGTTTCGCGAGCGCTTCGGGGGCGACACCGGGGACCGCATGCACGTTGCCGCACCCGAATGCATCCGCGTTCTCTCGGATGAGCCGCACGCCGGTCGCGTTGCGCTCGACCGCCCATACCGACCCCGCTCGCGCGACGAGCGCCGCCTCGATCGATACGCTCCCCGTGCCGGCGCCGACGTCCCACACGGTGTCGGTCGCGGTAAGGCACAGCTTCGCGAGCGCGACGGCGCGCACCTCCTGCTTGGTCATGGGAACGTCGCCGCGGATGAAGAGCTCGTCGGGAATGCCCGAGGAAGCGTACGGCCAGCGGGAGCTCGCGGCACGGGATGCGCCCGCAGAGCCCGCCGCAGAAGAAGCCGCCGCGCCGGCCGGCGCCTCGGAGGCTGCGCTAGAGCCCGCAGGCGACCCGGCGCCGCCTGCGAGCTCGATAAGCATCACGTTCAAGTCGTCGAACGTCTGACCTGCGATTTCACTTGCGGTCGCGCAGGTGATGCGCTCGTCGGGGTACGACAGGCGCTCGGCCACCGTCACGCGCGCGTCCCCGAAGCCCGCCTGCACAAGCTCGCCCGAAAGCCGCGAGGGGTCTTCCCCGCCCGACGTGGCGAGGAAGAGCTCACCTGCGCGCTCGGCCTCGGCCACGATGTCGCACGCCACGCCGTGAGCGCTCGCGAAGCGCCAATCCTGCCATGGACGCGCGAGGCGCGCGGCGAGATACGACGCTGAGCTTATGCCGGGAATGACGCGCACGTCCACCTGCGCGTCGCCGGAGAGCGCCTCCACCAGGCGGCGCGCGCCGCTGAACAGCCCCACATCGCCCGTCATCACGACCACGGCGCGCTGCCACGACGCCGCATCGGTGAGCGCGGCGACGATGTCCGCCGTCTTCACGAGCTCGCATCTCACCACGTCGGGCGGCACGTCGATGCCGGCAAGCGCGCGATGAGCGCCGATGACCACGTCGGCGATGTCGATCGCGTCGAGCGCCGCGCGCGAGAGCAAGTCGGGGTTTCCGGGCCCCGCCCCGATGATCGTTACCTTTCGCATGGAATCTCCCGATACCCGCGCGGCGTGACCATACGGCCGCCTACGAGCTTCGTGTCCGCGTTGCCGACGAACACGGTGGTGAACATGTCGGCGTCGATCTCCCCCAGCTCGGAGAGCCTGCACATGCCCGACTGCTGCCCCTCGCGCCCGATGTTGCGTACCCAGCCGCAGAGCGTGTCGGGGGCCTTCCATTCGAGCATAATCTTCGCCGCGCGTGAGAGCCTGTCGGCGCGCTTTCTGCTGCGCGGGTTGTACAAACAGATGCAGAAGTCGGCGCTCGCCACGGCGGCGAGCCTGCGCTCGATGACCTCCCATGGCGTGAGCAGGTCGGAGAGCGACACGACCGCGAAGTCGTGGGCAAGCGGGGCGCCGAGCACCGCCGACCCGCTCTGAGCCGCGGTGGCCCCGGCGATAACTTCCACGTCTACATCGGGGTAGTCCTCCGCAAGCTCCAGCACGGGGCTCGCCATGCCGTACACGCCCGCGTCGCCGCTGCACACGAGCGCCACGGCTTCTCCACTCTGCGCGCGCGAAAGCGCAAGGCGGCACCGTTCGACCTCGTGCATCATCGGCGTCGCGAGATGCGCCGCGTCGGGCACGGCGGCGAGCGCGAGCTCCACGTATTTCGTGTAACCCACAACGACGTCGGACGCCTCGAGCGCACGCCGAGCCGCAATCGTCATGCCGTCGGGGCCGCCCGGGCCGATTCCCACCACGAAGAGCTTTCCCATCACCGCTCCTTAAACGAAAGTTTAATAGTTACCTTGGAAAACGCGACGGTCACGCCGCCGTGAGCGAGCTTCGGGAAGATAAGTTTGCCCCCCTCCGCGAGCGCTGCCCGCTCGCACACGTTGTCGACCCCCACCGTCGCGCGCACGAAATCAGATGGCGAAACGCTGCCTTCGACCTGCGACAACTCCTCTGCGGAATACGTCGCAAGCGGGATATTGCGCGCGCAGCAGAAGGCGAGCAGACCCTCCTCGTGCGCCTTCACGTCGATCGTCGCCGCCTCGCGCACGGCCGAAGGCGAGATACCCACCTGCCCGCACGCGAGAAGAAACGCCTCCTCGATCGCTTCGGCGCACGCACCGCGACGGCATCCTATGCCCGCAACGATGCAGGGCACGACAAGGCGAAGCGGCTCGGGCGCCGGCGCCTGCGCCCGCACGCCCGCCGGCTTCCCCGTCTCACCGGCGGGCACGACCTCGCCCGTTGTCTCCGCCGCACGAACGGACGCACCTGCATTCGCGCCAGCGAACGGCGACACGACGATATCGGCCCGAGCGCGGTCGGACGCAATGTCAACCCCCTCAGGCGGCTGTCCCGAAATCGGCATGTCGGAATAGAGCGCCACGCGCCCGCCCGAAAGCAGCCGCGCCGACACTCGCTTGATGGCCTCGGGATTCGAAACGGCGAGCCCCGCACAGCGCGCCCACGTATCCACCGCCCACACGCCGCGGACGTCGGTCGCCGTGGTGATGACGGGGATGGCCCCTGCCGCGCGTGCCACAGTTTGCGCAAGCTCGTTCGCACCACCCAAATGCCCCGACAAAAGCGGGACGGCAAAGCGCCCCGCCTCGTCGATCGCCACAACCGCGGGATCGTTTGCCTTCGAGGCGACATGCGGCGCGATCGCCCGCACGGCGATGCCCGCCGCGCCCACGAACAGAAGCGCGTCCGACGCTTCCCACGCGAGCGCCGTCCATGCGCGCAGGTCGGCCTTCCCCTCGCCGAACCCGCGCGAAACGGAAACGTCCCAGCCAGGGTCGTCTTCACCTGTCTGCGCGCAATCGGAAAGCGCGTGTGCGGTGCGCACCGCCAACGCATACCCCCTCTCAGTGAACGCTATGCAGGAAACCCTCATCTAGCGCACCACCATCGTCGAGAAGTAGCTGCCCCGATCGGGCACATCGTCGAGCGAGCGGTACACGCGCTCGCCCGGAAGCCCACAGTCCTCTACAAGCTCGGCACCGTCGAAGGCACCCTCCTCGCAAAGGAAGCGCTTCGTGTCCGCAAGCGAGCGGCGCGCCTTCATGACCACCTTCGTCCCCGGCCAGCCGATTGCACGGCGCACCCCGTACAGAACGCCTTTACTCATACGTCGCCCCCAATTTCCCGATAACTGCATCGGCGCCCGACGTGCGGAAAAGCTCGCGGCGCTCGGCGTCGAACACGACCGCGGCGATGTCGCATGCGCCCGCCGCGCGGCGGCGCAACCTGTCCTCAATTGCCGCAGCGAGCGAGGCGCGCGCAGCGTCCCCAACGCCGGCGGCCTCGATTACCTCGAGCGCCGCCGTGGTCGTGACGGACGACATGATCTCGCGCACGGTCTTCGTGCCCGCGCCGGCCATGGCCGCGTGGGCGGCCAGAATCTCCGCGCGGCAGTCGGCGGTACGCGAATGGGTGTCCATGATGCCGCCCGCGACCTTCACCAACTTGCCGATGTGTCCCACAAGAAGGACATTGGTAAATCCCTCGCGAACGCAGCAGTCAATCGCATCGCCCACAAAGTTGGAGATGAAGACCACCGGCGCACCGTTTAGGTGGAAATGCCCCGAGATGAACTGCCCGCCGTAGTTGCCGGGCGTGAGCACGACTCCGCGCCGCCCCATAGCCGCATGCTGCCGGATCTCGAGCTCGATGCTGTCGCGCAAGGCAGCCAGGCTGCGCGGCTCGACGATGCCCGTCGTGCCCAGGATGGAGATGCCGCCCTCTATCCCCAGATGCGGGTTGAAGGTCTTTTTGGCAAGGGCAACACCCTCGGGTACCGAAATCGTCACAGCAATATTTCCAGAAAAGCCGTGCGCGGCGCACACCTTGCGCACCGCCGAAGTGATCATCGCGCGCGGCGTCGCGTTGATGGCGGCCGCCCCCACCGGCTGCTCGAGCCCGGGCAATGTCACGCGCCCCACGCCCACGCCGCCATCGACGGAAACTTCCGATTCGCGCGCGGGCACGTCCTTGCTGCCCGCAGCACCCGTGCCCGACCCCGCATGTTCCACGTGCGCGTACACGAGTACGCCGTCAGTCACATCGGCATCGTCGCCTGCGTCCTTTCGCACGGCGCACTGGGCGCACCCCTCGCCGATGCATGCGTCGACCACGTTCGCCTCGACGGGCAGCCCGCCGGGGGTGACGATCGACACGCGGCCGACGGGCTTTCGTGACAAAAGCATCTCGCAGGCCGCCTTCGCCGCGAGCGCGGCGCAGCTCCCCGTGGTGTAGCCGCAGCGCAGGCGGGTCGTCCCGGTATATATGTAGTGCTCGAAGGCCACGCTAGCTGCTCGCCTTCCGATACCCCGTGGCAAACGAAGGGTCGTAAAGCTTGCTGCGCTCGTACGACTCTGCTTGCGCGCCGTTGTGCGAAAACCCGCCGCGAGCTCCGAGCACGCGGCCCACCACCACGAGCGCCGTGCGGTCGATGCCCTCTCGCGCGCCCGCATCGGCGAGCGTGCCCACTGTGCATCGCACCACGCGCTCCTCAGGCCAGGTCGCCTTGTACACGAGCGCGGCCGGCTCGTCGGAGCTGCGGCCCGCGGCCAAAAGCTCGGCGGAAAGCTCGGCGAGCATACCCGAGCTCAGGAAGATGACCATAGTCGAGCCACTTTCCGCCATGGTGCGCATGCCCTCGCCCGCGGGCATGGGGGTACGTCCGGAAAGCCGCGTGATCACGACCGACTGGCTGATTCCCGGCAGCGTGTATTCCTGGCGAAGCGCCGCCGCGGCACCGCAAAAGCTCGACACGCCGGGCACCACCTCGTAGTCCACGCCGCGCGCGTCGAGCGCGTCCATCTGCTCCTGGATGGCGCCGTACAGGCACGGGTCGCCCGTGTGCAGGCGCACCACGTCCTCGCCCCGCGCATCTGCCGCGCACATCACGTCGAGCACTTCCTCCAAGGTCATGTGCGCGCTGTCGTAGACGATGCAGGATTCCTTGCACTCAGCGAGCAGCTCGGGGTTCACAAGGCTTCCCGCCCAAACGACCACGTCGGCTGCGCGCAGAAGGCGCGCCCCGCGCAGCGTGATAAGGTCGGCGGCGCCCGAGCCTGCGCCAACGATATGAATCATCCGAGCCTTCCCTTCCCGTTTCTCATCGCAACCGTTTACGCCGCCATTCGCGCAGCGGGCAAAACACGGCGCCTGCGGCGACAATCGGCGCAAATACGCAGGCAGGAGGCGCAATGCCGCCCGCCCTGGCTTTGACACGTTCACAAGTGCCCACTATCATAGTAAAAGATTCGGCAACGAGCATATGACAATCGGATAAAAGGAAATGACCGGCGCGGCGCCCGCACAGCCCGCGCTGGCTTGCGGAGGGAACCAGGTGGGAATCCTGGGCAAGGGACATTACTGTATAGGACGCGCGGGCGAACCGCCTCGCGCCCCAAGCCAGACTGCTTCGCCTTTTCCTCACGGCATCGCCGTGGCGTTAGCTCCTTGTGAACCCCGAGGGGTGCGCTTTTCTTTCGCTTGTGCCGACAAGCAACTGTCGCCGGGGGACCGGCAAACCGAGGAAAGGAAAAACCATGTCCGACCAGATGTCACGCCGCGGCTTCATGGGCGCCGCAGCAACCGGAGCCTTCGCGCTCGCCGGAGTCGCGCTCGCGGGCTGCTCCAGCACCTCCGCGAGTTCCGAGAAATCGAGCGAAAAGGAGAAGGCCGTGAAGCCGGTCATCCTCGTCACGAGCTTCGGCACGAGCTACAACGACTCGCGCCACATCACCATCGGCGCCATCGAAGACGCTATCCGCGAGAAGTACTGGCAGGACTACGACATCCGCCGCGCCTTCACCGCGCAGATCATCATCGACAAGCTGAAGAAGCGCGACGGCATCACGATCGACAACATGACCGAGGCGCTCGACCGCTGCGTGGAAGACGGCGTGAAGGAAATCGTCGTGCAGCCGACGCATCTCATGGGTGGCCTGGAATACACCGACGTGAAAGACGAGCTCGACAAGTACGCCGACAAGTTCGACAAAATCTCGCTCGGCGACCCGCTGCTCACCTCCGACGACGACTACAAGAAGGTGGCCGCAGCCATTAAGGAGAACATGGCGTCCTTCGACGACGGCAAGACGGCGCTGTGCCTCATGGGCCACGGCACCGAAGCCGATTCCAACGCCGACTATGCCAAGATGCAGGAAGTGTTTAAGAACGAGGGCTTGACGCAGTTCTTCGTCGGCACCGTCGAGGCTGAACCGACCTGCGAGGATGTTATCGCCGCCGCGAGCGCCGCAGGCTACAAGAAGGCCGTGCTCGCGCCGTTCATGGTGGTCGCGGGCGACCACGCGAACAACGACATGGCAGACGAGACCGACCCCGACAGCTGGGCTGCGAAGTTCGTGGCTGCCGGCTTCGAAGTGACGTGCCTGCTCCAGGGTCTGGGACAGAACGTCGCGGTCGACGACATCTACGTCGCGCACGTGGACGACGCCATCGCCAAGCTGTAAACTCGCCGCGCACGGGGGCGCCGGTCGCGTCCCCGTGCAACGGGCATGCGCCTTCCCCGACTGACGGCGCATGCCCGTTGCATTCGCATCCCGCCCGCCCACCGCACGGCGCGGGCGGTCGAAGCGATTGAAAGGAACCCCCTCCATGTTGAAGAAAACCCTCGCCTTCGCCCTGTCGGCGGCGCTTTTCGCGTTCTCGCTCGCCGGCTGCGGCGGAAATTCAATCGACAGCGCAAAGGCAAGCGATGCCGATTCCCAGGAAAAGACCGAACAGGCGGCCGATGCGCCCGAGGGCGCAAGCGCTGCCCCCATCACCGCCGACAAGGTGGCCGACGGCACCTATCCGATCACCGTAGATTCCAGCTCGAACATGTTCAGGATTGTGGATGCCCAGCTCATCGTGGAAAACGGCTCCATGCACTGCGTGATGACACTTTCCGGCACGGGCTACGGCAAGCTCTTCATGGGCACGGGCGACGAGGCTGCCGCCGCGAGCGAGGCCGACTTCATCCCCTATGTGGAAAACGCGGAAGGCAAGTACACCTACGACGTGCCCGTTGATGCGCTCGACGAGGACACCGCCTGCGCCGCGTGGAGCATTAAAAGGGAGCGGTGGTACGACCGCACGCTCGTATTCGAATCCGCCGGCGTCGATCTGCGCGCCGACGCACTGAAGTAACGCCATGCGGTCGATTCTTCCCAAGGGGGAAAACAGGAAGCGCCGCAGCATCGCGGCGCGCGCGATCGCCTGCATTCTCGTCGCCCTGCTCGCGCTTCCCTTCGCGGGGTGCAGTGCGAGCCCGAACGTGACCGGTGCCACGGCGGGCTCTCAGGAATACACTGTGAGCGTCTCGCTTTCCGGCGGGTCAGGGCGCGCAAGCATCGCCTCGCCCACCACAATTGTGAAGGATGGCGACACCTACACCGCGACCATCACCTGGTCGAGTTCGAACTACGACAAGATGACCGTCGACGGCGTGGACTACGCGCCCGTAAACGACGGCGGCAACTCCACGTTCGAGATACCCGTCACGCTCGACGAGGACATCGCCGTGTCGGCCGAGACCGTCGCCATGTCGACGCCGCACACCATCGACTACACGCTCCACTTCGACTCATCCACCATGAAGGAGAAATCGGGCGACGATGCAAGCGGCGGTTCCCCTGCGGGAACGGCTTCAAGCGCCGCGGCCGACTTCCACAACGCTGATTTGGGCTGCGGCTGGGAGCCGACGGGGGCGCTTCAGCTTGAATACGCCAAGCACTTCACTGTCGACGAGTTCGAAGGCGGCTTGCGGCTTATCTGCGTTTCGAACGGGGAGCGCTTCCTCGTGGTGCCGCAAGATGCGAAGGTACCTGACGGGTTGAGCTCCGACATCGCGGTCATAAGACGCCCCGCCGACAAGGTGTACCTCGTGTCGTCGGCGACGATGTGCCTGGTCGACGCGCTCGATGCGAACGACAATATCTTAATGTCGGGCACGAAGGCCGACGATTGCTCGGTCGCGGGCTTCAAAAGCGCGCTCGAAAGTGGGGCGATCGCCTACGGCGGCAAGTACAGCGCGCCCGACTACGAGCGAATATCGGCCTCGGGCTGCACGCTCGCCATCGAGAACACCATGATCAACCACACGCCCGATGTGAAGGATAAGCTGCAGAAGCTCGGGCTCGTCGTGCTCACCGAACAGTCGTCGAGCGAGCCCGAAGCACTCGGGCGCGTCGAGTGGATAAAGCTTTTCGGCGTCCTGTTCGACAAGGAAGACGAGGCCGCGCACCTGTTCAACGAGCAGAAGGCCCGCGTCGAGCAAACGTCGGGACTCGCGTCGTCAGGTAAAACTGTGGCGTATTTCTACATTAACTCGAACGGGGCCGCCATCACGCGGCGGGCGGGCGACTACGTGGCGCAGATGATCGAGCTTGCGGGCGGCAGCTACGCGCTCGATGACGCGCAGACGGCGTCGACGTCAGGTTCGTCAGTAACGCTCGAAATGGAGCGCTTCTACGCGACGGCGAAGGATGCCGACATCATCGTCTACAACGGCACCATCGACGAATCGGTTGCCACCTTGAACGACTTCGTAGGCAAAAACGCGCTATTGTCGCAGTTCAAAGCCGTGAAGAACGGCAACGTCTGGGTCACAAGCGCCGACATGTACCAGCAGATGACTTCTACCGCCGACATTATCGACGAGCTGCACGGGGCGTTCACCGGCGATGACGCGAGCGACTTCCATTATCTGAGGAAGCTCGGCTAGTGCCATGAGAAGCCGGCTTTCCATGGCATACGACGAATCGGGGCGCGCCGCGCAGTGTCGCGTCGTGGCGGCGCTGCTCGCTGTTGCCCTCATCGCGCTCGTCGGGGCCAACCTGTGCATCGGGAGCGTGCTCGTGCCCGCAGACCACATCCCCGGCATCCTTTCGGGCGGCGCGGCCAATTCCATGGAAAGCCAAGTCATCTGGGAGATTCGCCTGCCGCGCGTGCTTTCAGCCGTGCTTCTCGGCGGGGCGCTTTCCCTCTCCGGGTTCCTGCTGCAGACGTTTTTCAACAACCCCATCGCCGACCCGTTCATCTTGGGCGTCTCCTCGGGCGCAAAGTTCGTCGTCGCGCTTACGATGATCGTACTTCTGGGCGCGAACCAGGCCATGTCCTCGCCGGCCATGGTGGCCGCAGCGTTTCTGGGATCGCTTATCACCATCGGCTTCGTGCTCCTCATCGCACGGCGCATAAGTTCCATGGCCATGCTCATCGTGGCGGGCGTCATGGTGGGATACATCTGCTCGGCGGCGACGAACTTTCTCATCGCCTTCGCCGACGACCAGTCCATCGTGAACCTGCACAACTGGTCTTTGGGTAGCTTCTCGGGTTCGAGCTGGGACGACATCGCGGTCATCGCGGTCGTGGTGATCACCGTGAGTGCATGCGTATTCGCGATATCGAAGCCCCTTTCCGCCTTCCAGCTGGGAGAAGCCTACGCGAAAAGCGTCGGCGTGAACGTCGCACGCTTCCGCGTGGTGCTCGTCCTTCTAGCGAGCATGCTCTCCGCCTGCGTGACCGCGTTCGCTGGTCCGGTGTCGTTCGTAGGCATCGCGGTTCCGCATCTCGTTAAGTCGGCGCTGAAGTCGTCGAAGCCCATCCGCGTGATTCCTGCGTGCTTCTTGGGAGGCGCCATCTTCTGCGCGGGCTGCGATTTGATCGCGCGCACGCTGTTCTCCCCCGTCGAGCTTTCCATCAGCGCCGTCACCGCCATCTTCGGCGCGCCGGTGGTTATCGCACTCATGTTGAAGAAACGAGTGAGGTAGATGGGGGAATTCATGCCGCGGCCCAAAACGCTCAGAGGGGAGTCGAACCTCGAAACCCCGGTCGCAACGAAGGCTGACGGAGCGCCGCTTTTCCGCATAAGCGACCTGTCGGCGGGCTACGACAAGAAGGTCGTAGTCGAAGGCGTCAAGCTGGAGGTTCGCGCGGGCGACGTCGTGGCGCTCATCGGGCCGAACGGCTCGGGCAAGTCGACCATCTTGAAAACCATCACACGCCATCTGGCACCGCTTGCCGGCGCGGTCGAGCTCGACGGGCGGGAGATTTCCCGATGGAAGACGGCGGAGTTCGCAAGGAACCTTGCCGTTATGCTGACAGATCGACCCCGGACCGAGCTCCTCACCTGCCGCGATATCATAGAGGCGGGAAGGCATCCCTACACCGGGCGAATGGGCACACTCTCGCCCGACGACCATAGTCGGGTCGACGAGGCCATGAAAACCGCACATGTGGAAGAGTTCGCCGAGCGCGACTTCATGCAGATAAGCGACGGGCAACGCCAGCGCGTCATGCTCGCACGCGCCATCGCACAGGATCCGCGTGTGCTCGTGCTCGACGAGCCCACGTCATATCTCGATATCCGCTACCAGATCGACCTGCTGCGAATACTTCGCCACCTTGCGAAATCGCGGAATGTGGCTGTCATCATGTCCATCCACGAACTCGAGCTCGCGCAGAAAAGCGCCGACAAGGTGATTTGCGTGAAGGACGGCCGGGTCTTCCGCGCCGGCGCACCCGAGGACATATTCACGCGCGAGACGATTGGCGAGCTCTACGGCCTTCAACATGGCACCTTCAACGAGCGCTTCGGCAGCGTGGAAATTGGGCGCCCACACGGCGATGCGCACACGTTCGTCATCGCCGGCGCAGGTACGGGGTCAGCTGTGTTTCGCCAGCTAATCCGGCAGGGCAAGGCGTTCTACGCGGGCGTTCTGCACGAAGGGGACATCGACTGCGAGCTTGCGCGCGACCTGGCGACGGAATGCGTGGCCGAGCGCGCCTTCGAGCCGATCGGGGATAAAACCATAGCCCGCGCCAAAGAGCTCCTCGTCCACTGCGCGCGTCTTATCGTGTGCCCCGCCGCCTTCGGCACCATAAACGCCCGCAACGCAGAGCTCGTCGAGTTCGCACGCTCGCATGGTATCGAGGTCATGCGAGCGTGCGAAGGCGCATCGGAGGATTCCAAAATTGGAGTGGGAAGGATAAACTGGACTTTCTTTTAAGGATCCTCAGGCTACAGCTCCTACGCCGGCAAGGTCTCCAAGGCGCCGGAGAACCTCAGGAACAGGAATTTCCACGCCGACGAGCCCAACTAGGCCTAATCCAAGCGAGATTCCAGACTCGACAGACCATTGAGAGTCAGATCGTTGGCGACCTCAGAGACGCGCTCGATAGGAACCGAGCCGTCAGACAGCGCCCACGTGCGATAGATACCGATAATACCCGACAGCAAAAACGCCAGATAGTAGTCGAACATTTCGTCCTTGAGACCTTGGGGCAGCAGATCTCGCTCGGCAATCTCGTGCTCGAGCGGCGCACGAAGACGAGCCATGAAATCATCGAGCGGAATATTCTCGATCAGCTGACGATTGAGCACCAAGTTGTTGCACAGTGCCTCGTTAACGGTTTTAAAGAAGGTCGCCGCCGCGCTCAGGGCGCGCTCGTTGGTGTCGCCGTCCATGGAAGCAAGCGTTTTCTCGACTGAGTCGACAATCATCTCCACCACATCGACGGCAATGGCATCGAGCAGGCCGTCAACCGTACCAAAGTGAACGTAAAAGGTCTTGCGGTCGACATTGGCCTCGCGCGCGATGGCACTCACCGTAATGTCTGCCAGCGGCTTTTCCATGAGCAGGCGCTCGAAAGCCGAAAGGATGGCATTACGGCTGCGAACGATGCGACGATCAAGACGCGGTTTGCTGGTTGCCATGGGCGTGTCCCTTCGATATGCGAGCATTCATCAACAGATGAGAGATAATCTACGTAAGAGGATTATCCCCCATACAGCACAAATATGCCTCGCATCATGAAGAACGCACGACTGCCCTACTGCGACTTAGGGTGCTTCTTCTTATTGAGTGCCGACGGAGATACGCGAATACCGTCTCCTGTCTGACGCACATAGGCCTTATGAGCCGGCTTTGCGGTCCCAGAAGCCTTCTGAGCGTGCTTCTTGGGATCAACGGTAACAGCATTCGTGGGGTGCGGCTTAGTGGGCGCAGAGGGCGTCTGAGGCGTGCGGCCGAGCTTGCGCATCACGCGATCCCAGCGCGCATGGATGCTCTCGTTGTGGGCGCTCTTAAGTCCCAGCAGGGGCGCAGCCAAAATGGTAGGCGCAATAAACGTAATGAGACGCCACAGCAGATAGCCCGCGGTCGAAGCCGACCCAAAGAAATGACCCAAGAACAATGCAAAGCCGCCCTCAGCGCCACCAGTTCCACCGGGCAAGGGAACCGCAGAGCTTAACAGCTGGACAAAGGCGCTCGCGGCCATGACCGAGAAAAAGTCGACCTCGTGGTGGCCAAAGGCAAGCATCAGGAAATACGGAACCAGATAGAAAAACGCGAGCTGCAGCATGGTGATAAACACGGTGAGCAGCATGGAAGAAAAATGTCCGGCCGAAAGCTTGAACTTCTCGGAGAAGGAGTAGATCTCGCCATCGACAAACGTGCGCCAACCCTCGATCTTAGTGGCCGAGACACCAATGCGCTCGAGCCAATTGATGATGCAATGGGCGACGCGCGTGACGGTCTTAGGCATGAGCGCGACGGCGAAGATGCCAAGCAAGATGCAGCAGTGTCCACCAAAGCTAAAGACGCACAGCAGCGTCATGTCGCCGTAGCGTTCGGCAAAAAACGGCATACGGGCGAGCAGCAGGATAGCGCCCCAGGCGACCAGGCCAAACTGGTACACGATAAAACGCGTGAATTGCGTGGCGCCGGCCTCGCCCACGTTTTGGCCCGCCTTGGTCAGGCGGTAGATCTGGGCGGGAGTCGAGCCCATCATCATGGGCGTCAGGTTGCCAAAGAAGATGCCACTCGCCTCGACCGAGATCAGGTCGCGGATGCCGACGGGCGAATTGGGATCGAGCCAGACGGCGATCGCATAGGCCACAATGCCAAAGAACAGGTACATGAACATGCAAAGACACGCGACAACGAGCCATGACGCCTGGACGCTCGACATAGCGGCCCAGAACTGCCCCATCTGCCCGGTTACCACCAGATAGACGATATAACCTACCAGCACGACGCCGATAAAGATGGCGCCGCGGCGTGCGCTCTTATTGTCATCTCCGCCCGAGGCCTCAACCTCGACCTGGGGCTTAGACGTATGCTGAGAGGACTCCGTCATGAGACTCCTTCTAACAGTCAAAATATCTTGGTTATTGTACCCGTAAGGGCCATAGGCAGAACGCAAAGCTCTGGTTCAAACGGGAATTGCAGACGGTTGTTTGAAAATAAAAAACCCGGCCTTCCATGGGAAGCCCGGGTATCAAATGCGTGGTAGCCCGTACCAGATTCGAACTGGTGATCTCCGCCTTGAGAGGGCGGCGTCCTAAACCGCTAGACGAACGGGCCACATGACATCTGCACTGCCGTGCTGCGAAGAAATATATTACGGGACAAAAAACGTCAGCGCAAGAAGAAATTCCAAATTGCCGAAAAATTGTCGGCAGGTTATGGAACACGCAGGTAAACTGGGTAGCTAATTCAAGTTGAGATGGACCAAAAGAGCTTCGCGATCGTTGGGAATGTTGTCTTCGATCACGGCGTCGAGGGCGGAGTTGAGAAGCTGACCCAGTTCCGGCCCGGGCTTGACTCCGGCACGGATCAGGTCGCCGCCGTTGATGGAGAGCATCTTGAGCGTATAGGGCTCCCCTGCCTTCAGCAGCTCGTGCGCCATCGCGCGCATCTCCTCAATCGTCTCAACGTAATAGAAGCACGACGGGGCCTTGCCGAGCGTATCAGCACGCTTAAGATCCATGAGCTCATCAATAAGGCGGGCTGTGTCGACGCCCTCACCAGAAAGCAAGCGCATCATATTGAGCAGGCAGGAGCGCTCGGGGCGCAGCGGCTTGTCATGGTATTTGATAAGCAGGCACACATCGCGCACCAGGTCGTGCGAGAGCGCCAGGCGATCCATAATGACGCGCGCTTTCTTGGCGCCGAGCTCGGGATGACCGTAGAAGTGTCCGCTGCCGGAATGATCGACCGTAAAGCACTCGGGCTTGGACACATCGTGCAAAAACGCCGCCCACATAAGGCTCGACGAGGGCGCGACGCCGTCGCACAGCGCCAGCTCCCCTGCCACCGTCAGCACGCGGGCGATATGCTCGTAGACGTTAAACGCATGATAGACACTGCGTTGATCAAACCCGCGACCCGCTGCCAACTCGGGCACGGCGGCGCAGATAAGCTCGGGGTAGCGCAGCATGGCGTCTCCCCCATGACCGGTCGAAAGAATGCCCTCGAGCTCAATACCCACACGCTCGCGCGCCACGGCATCGAGCAGCGGAGCGCACTCGGCAAGCGCACGCTTAGTCTCGGGCTCAATCATAAAGTCCAGACGGCAGGCAAAGCGTACCGCACGCAGCATGCGCAGGGCGTCCTCGTTAAAGCGACGCTTGGGATCGCCGACAGCGCGAATCAGCTTGCGCTCCAAGTCACCCTGGCCGTCGTAGCGGTCGACAAGCCCACGCTCGGGATGCCACGCCATGGCATTGACGGTAAAGTCGCGGCGCGCAAGATCGTCCTCGAGCGAGGCAGCACGCTCGACACTCTGAGGATGGCGCCCATCGGTATAGAAGCCATCCAGACGGTACGTGGTGACCTCGATACGTTCACCATCGGAAATAGCCGTGATTCCACCAAATTTAATGCCCGACTCCACGACCGCGACACCAGCGGCCTCGAGCGCCGCCTTGGACTCCTGCCACAGGCCGCTACAGCACATATCAACATCGTGGCTGGGGCACCCCATCAGGGCGTCGCGTACCCAACCGCCTACGTACCAAGCCTCAAGACCAGCCGCCTCAAGCGCGCGCAGGACGCGCAGAGACGCATCGGACGGTTGAGTACCGTTGAGCGAAACATTGCACATGCCTATGGCCTCCTGCACTTGTGAGCGTTAATCGATGGTTCTCAAGAAGTCTAACAAGAAACGAGAAAGCGCGCACACGCAATCGCGTCGTCGATTCGATAAAGCGAGACAGCAGACGCCACATACGTTCAGCGCGCAAAAAACACCCGCCTTGGTAATCCAAAGCGGGTGTTCGGCAACGACGTATCGATGCTGCTAGCAGACCTGGCGAACCTCGATATGCTTCTTATATTCGTCCACCTTGGCAAAATCGCCCAGACCGGGGCACTCGACCACGTTGGCGCCGGTAGCCATCGAAAGGCGCAGGGCGTCCTCGACGCGCTCGGGGGCGTCGTGCCACACGGACAGGAAGGCAGCGAGCGAGGAATCGCCGGCGCACACCGTCGACAGCAGCTTGACGTCGAAGGTGCGGTTGGCAAACCAGATGTGCTCGCCGTTAGAGAAGTACGCACCGGCGCCGCCAAGAGTCAGCAGCACATTCTTGGCGCCCTTGGTATGAAGCTCGGCCATAGCGCCCTTGACGGACTCATCGTCGCCACCGCTCACCTTAATGCCAAAGATGTCAAGCAGCTCGTCGTCATTGGGCTTGATCAGCAGCGGCTCCATGGCAATGAGGTCCGCCAGCTGATGGCTCGAGATGTCGAGGACGAACTCGGCCCCCTTGGCCTTGACGCGGCGCAGGACCTCGGCCAGGAAGCCCTCGGAAGTGTTGGGAGGCAGCGAGCCGCTGATGACCAGGCAGGTCATGTCATCGAGCGAATCGATAAGTTCAAACATCTCCTGCTCATTGGCTTCGTTGATGGCGGCACCGGCGTTGACCATGTTGTACTCGGTGTCGGGGCCGGCATTGAGGAACACGTTGACGCGCGTGATGCCGTCGGTCCACACGGGCTTGACGGGCACGCCCAGGGCCTCGGCGCCCTTGACGATGAACTCGCCCGAGAAGCCAGCGAAGAAGCCCAGGATCGTGGTGTCGACACCGTAGTGGTCAAGCGTAAACGAGACGTTGAGACCCTTGCCGTTGGGCGTATAGACCGCGTTGCGCGTGCGGGTGACGGTGTTGGCGGAAAGACCGTCGCAGGCAATGTTGTAGTCAATGGCGGGATTTGCAGTGAGCGTGTAAATCATGAATGTTCCTTTCACGAAGCAGCGTGTTGATGAAAGTATATTCCACGCATCGGTAAAAGGCTAGGACAACTCGGTGAACGGTGTGGAAGCAATGAAGTACGGCGGGACACCTCTCCCCCGTGGCGGAACAAAAAGGCGTCCCAGCCGAAACCGGGGCGCCACATGCGCACGAATATGTCGCGTTTAGATTACTGACGATCGAGCTTGCGGACGGCAACGCGCTTGCTGTACTCGTCGACGTGACCGAAGTCGCCGATGCCGACGGACTCGGCAACGTTGGCGCCGGTGGCCATAGCGAGCTTCATGGCCTCCTCGACGTTGTCGCGATCCCTGTACCACTTGTGCAGGAACGCAGCGAGGGTGCAGTCGCCGGCGCAGACGGAAGAAACCAGCTTGATGTTGAACTCACGCTTGGCGTACCAGATGTCCTCGCCGTTGGAGAAGTACGCGTCGCCGCGGCTACCACGGGTGAGCAGCACGTTCTGAACGCCGGCGTCGTGAGCCATCTTCATGGCAACGCGGACCTCGTCGTCGGTGTCGACCGGCACGCCGAAGATAGCCTTCATCTCGTGATGGTTCGGCTTGATGAGCAGCGGCTTCTTGTGAGCGAGCTCCTTGAGCTTATCGGAGGACAGGTCCAGGACGACGTCGGCGCCACGGGCCTGAGCGTGCTCCATGACCTTAGCCAGGAAGTCAGGCGTAGCTTTGGGAGGCACGGAGCCGGAAACGATCAGGCACTCGAGATCGCCCGCGGTGTCCAGGATGTTGTAGAGCTCCTCCTGGTGCTGCGGCGTGATCGGAGCACCCGGGTTCAGGATGCCGTACTCGTGCTGGCCATCGTTGACGTAGGTGTTAATGCGCGTGATACCGTCGGTCCAGACCGGGCGGCAGAGGCAACCCAGGTTCATGACCTCCTCGACGATGAACTTGCCCGTGAAGCCGGCGAAGAAGCCGAGCGCGACGGTGTCGACGCCCATCTTCTTAAAGGCGAAGGACACGTCGAGGCCCTTGCCGTTAGCCGTGTAGCTGGCCGAGCCGGTGCGGACGTTCTCGTCGGGCTCGAGCGGAGAGCTCGAAACCGTCATGTCGACAGCCGGGTTAGCGGTTAGCGTGTAGAACATTTACAGTACCCCCTGTATATGTGAGGGCCGCGTGGCCGGCCCATTCCAACCACGCGGTTACCTCTGATACCAAATTAGCGAGCTGCGGACTCGAGCAGTGCCTTGACCTCGGCGGCGGTGTTGCAGGCGAGTGCCTTCTCGGCGAGCTCGTCGCACTCGGCCTTGGTCCACTGGCTGATGGTCTTGCGGGCGCGCAGGATCGACGGAGCGCTCATCGAGAACTCCTCCAGGCCCCAGCTGATCAGCAGCGGCTCGAGCAGCGGATCGGCAGCGGCCTCGCCGCACATACCGACCATGATGCCGGCCTTCACGCCGCTCTCGATGATGTTCTTGAGCGAACGGAGCACGGCGGGATAGTACACCTGGTACAGGTTGGAGATGGTGTCGTTGCCACGGTCGGCGCACATGGTGTAGCCGATCAGGTCGTTGGTGCCGATGGAGAAGAAGTCGGCAACCTCGGCAAGACGGTCTGCGAGCAGCGAAGCGGCGGGCGTCTCGACCATGATGCCGACCTCGATGTTCTCATTGAACTTGCGACCCTCTTCGGTCAGCTCGGCCTTGCACTGCTCGACGAGCTCCTTGACAGCCAAGACCTCCTCGACGCAGGTGACGAGCGGGATCATGATCTTGACGTCACCGAAGGCGCTAGCGCGCAGCAGAGCGCGGAGCTGGACCTTGTACTGGTCGGGATTGGCCAGGCAGTATCGCACGGCGCGGAAGCCCATGAAGGGGTTGTCTTCCTTGACCATATGCAGATACGGAATCTCCTTGTCGCCGCCCACATCGAGCGTGCGGATGATGACCGGAGCACCCTTGAGCGCGCTGGCGACCTTACGGTAGGCGTTGAACTGCTCCTCCTCGGAAGGAAGCTCAGCGGAGTCCATGAACAGGAACTCGGAGCGGAACAGACCGATGGCCTCGGCGTCGTGATCGAGCGCGTTGGGCACGTCATCGGGGTTACCGATGTTGCAGGCGATGATCTTCTTAATGCCATCGGCAGTCACGGACGGCTTACCACGGAAGGCCTCGAGGGCTGCCTTCTCGGCGGCGAAGACCTCGGCCTTGGCGGTGTAGGCAGCGAGCGTCTCCTCGTCGGGATCGGCCTCGACGATACCCTTGCCGCCGTCGACGACAACGGTCATACCGTTGCGCAGCGCGGTGCAGCTGTTGGAAACCGAAAGGACAGCCGGGATCTCGAGGGCGCGCGCGATGATCGCGGAGTGCGACGTGCGGCCACCGGTCTCGGTGACGATGCCGGCAACGTGGGCCTTATCGATCGTGGCGGTCATGGACGGCGTGAGGTCGTGCACGACAACGACAGTGTTCTCGGGCAGGACGGAGAGGTCGACGACCTCCTTGCCCAGCAGCTCGGCCAGAATACCGGTGCGGATGTCGGCGATGTCAGCCGCGCGAAGACGGAACATCTCGTCGTCCATGGACAGGAACATGTTCTCGAACATGGTCGAGGTGTCCATGAGCGCCTGCTCGGCGCAGGTACCGCCGTCAATGGCGGCGTTGATGGCGTCGGTCATACCCGGATCCTGAGCCAGAACAATGTGTCCGCTCATGATCTCGGCCTCGGCCTCGCCCACCGTCTCCTTCATGTGGTCGGCCTGAGCCTGGGTCTTCTCGCAGAAGACCGAAAGAGCGGACTGATAGCGCTCCTTCTCTGCTGCCGAATCAGCAACCTCGTGCGGCTCAAACGTCAAGTCGGGATCGACGGCGACCATGACGGTGCCGATACCGATGCCCTCGGAAGCGTTGACTCCCTGATACATTCCCATTCCTCTCTCCGTGTCATGTGATAAAGCGTTTTGCCATATCCATGACAAAAGAGCGCAGTTACCTTACAACAGGTCACTGCGCCCCCAAATATGAACTTAGTTGTTCAACATGCGACCCGTTTGAGTTCTACTCGCCAAGACCGCTCTTGATGAGCTCGATGGCAGCAGCCAGAGCCTCGGCCTCGTCGGCGCCGTCGCACTTGACCTCGACCTCAGTACCGCAGGGGATACCAGCAGCCATGAGGGCCATCGGGGACTTGCCGTTGACCTCCTTCTCGGGGGTGACGACCGTTACGTCACAGGCGTACTTGCCCATGGTGGAGGCGAACAGACCAGCCGGACGCATGTGCAGACCCTGAGGATTAACGAGGGTAGCCTTCTCAGAAACCATAATTGACTCCTTTTTGTGTTTAACCCCTGTCATGCATGTGGCAGGAGTCAGATTCACGACGTTGTTTATATTAACTCACATCAAACGGTTTTTCATTGTGTTTCACACGAATTGTTGGACAGATGTCGTATCCCTGCGCTCGCCCGCCGGGCGAGCTGCGGAAACTCGGTCGGTCCAGAGCAATATCGTGCGAACGGAATTCTGGCTGATGATCTGTTCGCGACAAAGACTCGATAGGTAGCCCCCTCTATGCCCTTTTATAAGTTGCGGTGAAATAGAGACTGAATTTGGGGTTGAATCGTTTAAACAGTCCCTATTTCACCGCAACTAATTTGGGGATGAAAAAGGCAGAGGCCCTGGAGAGGGTCTCCGCCTTTGTTACGGGGGGCGATGTTATTCGCGTACCGTGGAATTAGACCAGGCGGGCGTTGATCGTCTTGGCAATCTCGGCGGCGTCGGTGGAACCCTTGACGGTGGCACGGAAGTCCTCGTCCATGAGCGCCTCGGCGACCTTGGACAGGATCTTGAGGTGCGTGGTACCGGCCTGGGCACCGGGGATGAGCAGGGCGATAGCCACGTTGACGGGAGCGCCGTCCATGGTGTCCCAACCGGTCACGCCGGACTCGTCCTTGACGACGATGACGGCAGCCTCGGTAATGGCATCGGACTTGGCATGCGGGATGGCGAAGCCCTCCATCATGCCCGTGGTGCCCTCGGCCTCGCGGGCCAGGAAGGCGTTCATCACGGCGTCGGCGTCGCCGGCGATACCGGCCTTGACAGCCTGGTTGGAAACGAAGCTCAGAGCCTCGTCACGAGAAGCGAAGTCCTCGGCGACAAAGACATTCTCGACCTTCACGAAGTCGGCAGCCTCGGCCTTGGGGGCCTCGACGGCAGCGGCCTTGGGGGCCTCAACCGGCTTGGCTGCAGGAGCGGCCTTCTGATTCTTCTCGAAGTCGTACTTCTTGAAGGCCACGAACAGGATGCCACCAACCACAGCGCCGATGAGGATCGCGAGGACCCACAGCGGACCGTTCTCGACAACGGGCAGGACCAGGAAGCCACCGTGAGGCGCCGGATCGTGAACGTTGAACATAATGGTCAGGATCGAAGCGATAGAGGAACCGAGCATCATGATGGGCATGACGGGCCAAATGTTCTTGGTCATGAACGGAATGGCGCCCTCGGTGATGTGGGTGCAACCAAGGATGAGGTTGACGACACCGGCGTCATGGTCCTCCTGGCTGAAGTACTTCTTGCCGACAACGACGGCAAAGGTGGTGATCAGCGGCGGAACGATGCAGGCGGCGGAGACGGCAGCCATGAAGTTGGTGCCGAAGTTGTAGGTATCGGTGCCAACACCGGCGGCAAGGGCCTCGGTGAGCATAGCGGTACCGGTGACGTAAGCGGCCTTGTTGACCGGGCCGCCCATGTCAAAGGCGCACATGCAGCCGATAGCAAGACCCAGGACAACGGCGCCAGAGGCGGACAGGCCCTTAAGGAAGTCCATCATGGCGGTGTTGATGGCAGCCATGGGGCCGGAGATGCCGAGCATGACCAGACCGACGATGGCGGTAGAGAACAACGGGTACAGGAAGATAGCCTTGAGGCCGTCCAGGTTCTTGGGCAGTCCGGCAAAGACCTTCTCGAGCAGCAGGATGACATAACCGGCGAGGAAGCCACCGACGATGCCGCCCAGGAAGCCGAAGCCCACGCCGGCGCCACCGGCGTCGATCATGCCGGTCTCAGCGTTAACAGGCAGGCCCTGGATGGCGATCATACCGGCAACAAAGCCGGGGACGAGCGCCGGGCGCTTGCCGATGGACTCGGCAATATAGGCGGAAAGCACCGGAACCATGAGGTTCATGGCGATGCCGCCGATGATCTTAAGCATCGCAGCAAAGCTGTTGTAGTCAGACGCCGTCGAATCGAAGGACGTAATGCCCCACAGGAACGAAACGGCGGTCAGAACACCACCGGCAACGACGAAGACCAGCATGTGGCTGACGCCGTTCATGAGGTGCTTGTAGATGATGTGGCCGATGGACTCCTTCTCCTCGACCTCGTCCTCGACATCGTCAGCAGCCGCAACCGTGTCGTCACCCTTGGCGGCGAGCGCGCGGTCAATCAGCTTACCGGCGGCCTCAACGGACAGGGCCTTGGAAACACCAACGGAAACCATGGGCTTGCCGGCGAAACGCTCAGCCTGGACATCCTTATCGGCTGCGACGACGACGGCCTTGGCACCGGCGATCTCGCTCTTGGTGAGCTCGTTCTCGACGCCGACCTGGCCATGAGTCTCGACCTTAATGGTCAGACCTCGCTCGGCAGCAGCCTTCTCCAGCGCCTCCTTCGCCATGAAGGTGTGCGCAATGCCGGTCGGGCAACCGGTCGCGGCGATGATGTCAAACTTAGCCATGTGTCCCTCCTTCTTGAGTACAGCGCCCGCGGGCGCTCCCCTACACGCGATTCGATGCGCGTTTTTCCACACTTGAAAGATACCAACCTACCGTCCGCGTGAGAAGAGACAAGGCGCAATTCTCCGGTGAAAGGTTCTTTCATAACCGTAAACGGCAAGTGAAAGTTTACCATCAACACTTGAAACGGCAAGGTGTATCTTGTAATTGAAAATGCCCGTATACTATGGCATTGCAAATCAAGCTAGATTTTCATGCCAACCAGGAGCCATCCATGACCGATAGTAGCAAGAGCGCACTTTCCCTCATTAGTACCCATCAGGGATACAGCGAGTCCGAACAGCGCATTGTCGACTATATATTGGAGCACCAGTCCGAAGCGCCACGCCTCACGGCCGCTCAGCTCTCGCGCGCTGCCGCCACGTCCGAGGCGACCGTTTCGCGTTTCTGCCGCAAGCTGGGCTTTGGCAGCTTCCGCAGCTTTCAGTTTTCGTTGGCACGCGACTTAGAGAGTCAGCGCAACGAGGGCCTGACCGATGAGGTCTCGCTCGACAACATGGAGCAGAGCCTTAAAAATATCCTCGCCGCCAAGGTGAGTGAGCTTAATGCGACCATCGACGGCATTGATCACGACACGTTGGCCGCAGTTGTACACGCGCTTAAGAATGCCGGCGTTATTGAGTTCGCCGCCGTGGGCAATACAAACGCGGTCGCGCTCGACGCGACATTTAAGTTTTCGCAGCTGGGCCTGCGCTGCATGACGAGTACCATTAGCGAGACATCAATCGGCTTTGCGCTCACGTTGCGCCCGGGTGACGTCATCGTGCTAATCTCAAACTCCGGCAAATCGCGCCGACTGAATCGCATGGCAAAAGCGGCTCGCGACTGCGGCGCAACCGTGGTCGTCATCAGCAGCGACAGCAAGTCTCCACTCGCGCGCCTGGCAGACTACACTTTTAATACCGTCAACCACGAAGCACTGCTGACAACGGGCGACTTCGCGTTCTCCAAGATGAGCGCCACGATGATCATCGAGGTCATCTACAACTTCCTGCTGCCCGAGATTGAAGACGCTCGCGAGCATATCAGCTACTACGAGGAGCTCATCCAGCCGGACAAGGTTGTAGAGTAGGTAAATTGGGGAGCCGATAGACGCCTCTCGCCACGAAACCCGCCCATCTACTACGTTTTAACCGCCACCGCCAACCATACACCCAAAATAGAGAAAACCGCAGGCGTTCTACCTGCGGTTTTCTTTTTTCAATTCTTGGCGTGGTTACCGATAGCCTATTAAACGTAGTAGATGGGCCGGTTTCGTAGCGGCCGGGTTGGACATGTATATGGCGGCTCGGCCTAGGCACGCGCCTCCGCAAGCATCTGCTTTGCGTGGGCCAAGCTTGCCTCGGACTGATCGCCGCTCAGCATACGGGCGATCTCGGCAGTGCGAGCCTCGCCGACCACTTCGTCTAAATGCGTTTGGGGAACGTCGCCGGGCTCTTTGCTCACCACGTAGTGCTTGTCAGCCATGACGGCGACCTGCGCCAAGTGGGTTACGACAATCACCTGATGCGTAGCGGCGAGATCTGCCAGCACGCCTGCGAGTGCACGCGCTGTAGAGCCGCCGACACCGGCATCGACCTCGTCAAACACCAGCGTATCGACGCCGTCCGCATTGCCGAGGACAACCTTGCTTGCCAGCATGACGCGGCTGAGCTCGCCGCCCGACGCAATGCGGCGCAGGGGGCGCGGCGTCAAACCGGCACCGCTGCGGTATAGCAGCTCGTAGCTCGAAGGACCAGCGGGCGTCCACTCAGCACGAGGAAGATCGCGCGACTCCCAGACGAGCTCGGCGCCGCCCATCTCCAGGCGCGCCATCTGGCGGCCCACCTCGTGGCAGAAGCGCGGGGCCGCCGTATTGCGGGCGCGCTTAAGTGCCTTGGCAGCGGCAAACAACTCGCGCTCGGCGCTCCCGAGTGCCTCACGCGCCTTTTTGATCTGTTCATCGCCATCATCGACCAGGGACAGCAGCTCTTGCGAGCGATCGCGCATGGCAAAAACATCGTCCATGGTGGGACCCCACTGACGCAACAGGCCCTTGAGGTCGGAATACCGATCACGCATGCGAGCGAGCTCGCGCGGGTCGAAGGCGATGCCATCGCGATAGGCACGAAGCTCGTTCGCGCAATCCTCAAGGGAGATGCAGGCATCCGAAAGCGCATCGGCAATGTCGCCCAGTTTGCGATCGACGGCAGCCATGTGGGAAAGCTCGGCCACGGCGCCATTCACGGCATCGAGCGCTCCCCCCTCGGCAGCAAGCGATGCATGGGCCTCGTTGGCCGTCGCCACCAAGACCTCGGCGTGCTCCGAACGCGGCAGCAGCTCCTCGAGTTCCTCGTACTCACCTGGCTTGGGGTCGACCTCGGTAATACGCTCGAGGGCAAAACGCGCTTCCTCGACGCGACTCCCCTGCGCGCGTGAGGCTTCCTCCACACGGCGCAGCTCCTTGGCGGCGGCACGCGAAGCCTTAAAGCAGGCACGATACTTCTCGAGCGCCTCAAGCGCCGCGCGGCCAGCCCAGGCATCGACCATGGCAACATGATGCGCCGGGTCGAGCAGGCGCTGATGTTCATGCTGGCCGCATAGATCCATCATCACACCAACGCGCTCCGAAAGCTCGCGCACACTGGCGATTCGGCCGTCAATCTTCACGCGGCTGCGGCCCTCGGCAGAAAGGCTGCGCTGGACCGTGAAGCCTTCCGTGTCGTGCGGGCCGTCAAACAGCCGCGCCTCGACGCTCGCCAGCGCCTCGCCCTCGCGTACCGTCGACGAATCCGCGCGCTCGCCCAAAATAAGCTTAAGAGCCGAGAGCAGCGCGGTCTTGCCAGCGCCGGTCTCGCCGGTCAGGACAGTCAGGCCGGCACTCGGCACCAACGTCGCCTCGCGAATGAGTGCAATGTTAGAAACCTGCAGCTCATCGATCATGACGGACTCCGTAGAAAACGCGGCTCACCGAGTTATAGAAGCTCTCGGGGCCGTAATCCAGCAGCAACACATCTCCGGGCCCGCGGCGCACCGCCACGCTCTCAACGGTGCCATCGCAGGTAATAAACTGTCCATCGATAGCGATAGCCGGAACACTCGGACGGTCATCAGACATAAAGATTTCGACGACATCACTCGGCGAAGTCAAGAAGGCACGGGCCTGAATGGTGTGCGGTGCAATGGGTACGCAGACCATGCCCGTATAGTCGGGGCTCACGATGGGGCCACCGGCACTGAGCGCGTACCCCGTAGAACCAGTCGCCGTGGACACGACCACGCCGTCGCCACGCAGGCGATCGATATGGTGGCCCGACACCGTGATGTCGAACTCGACCATATCGGACAGCGGACCGCGGGTAAGCGCCATGTCGTTGAGGGCGAAGGTGCGCACGACATCCTTCGTACCGTCTTCGCGCACGGACACGATATCCGCGGCGATGGTAGCGCGACGGCTCACATGTAGCTCGCCGGAAAGGGCGTCGCTCACGACCTGCAGAATGTCGCGCTCCTCGGGGCTCGCAGCAGTTAAAAAACCCAGGTGACCATAGGAAAGACCGAGGATAGGAATCTCGCGATGGTTGAGGATGCGGGCAGCGCGCAACAACGTACCGTCGCCGCCGAGCGTAATGACCAGATCGGAGCCGTCAATATCAGGCGTGCTCTGAATCTTGGATCGCTGGTCGGCAGCCCATGCGACCTCATAGCCCTGGCGCGTCAGCCAAAGCTCGAGCATCAGGCCGCTCTCGACCGCCTCTTGCTTGTAGTAATTGGGAACCAGAAAGACCTTCATAGCGTTGCAGCTTTCTCGCTCAAAACCGATACCTGGGATTGCAGCTCATCGTCGGTACGTCCGCCGGGGGCAAATCTCGTGCCGTACAGGAAAAACTCAACGTTTCCCTTGGCACCATGAATGGGCGACACGCACACATCGACCGGGAACAGCCCCTTGGCAGCAAAGAGTTCAACTGCCGCAACGAGTGTATCGCGGCGCACGGCGGGATCGGTCACAATGCCGCCCTCACCCACCAGCGCCGCCGGAGCCTCAAACTGCGGCTTTACGAGCGTGCAGAATGCACCCGTAGGCGCCAGGCACACCAGCACCGCATCGATAATGTTCGCGATGCTGGTAAACGAGACATCACACACAGCCAGGTCGATGGCGCCGGAATAGCCAAGCTCAGGCAGCTGCGTCACGTTTGTGCGCTCAAGCAGCGTCACGCGATCGTCCTGACGCAACGACCAATCGAACTGGGCGCGACCCACGTCCACCGAGACAACGGTCGCAGCTCCGCGCTTGAGCAGGCAATCGGTAAAACCGCCGGTAGAGCAACCCACATCCAGACAGGCAAGACCCGTCGGATTGATGCCAAACGCATCAAGCGCGCCTTCGAGCTTAAGACCGCCGCGGCCAACATAGGGAATGCGCCCCTTCACGTGCAGCGGCAGCCCCGGGATCACCTTAAGGCCCGGCGAAGTCAAGCGCTCGCCGCCACTCGAGACCAAGCCGGCCATAAGAGTGCGAAGGGCATCCGCGCGATCGGCGCAGATGCCCTGTGAAATCAGTTCGTCATCAAGACGCACGCGTTTCATGAATGCCATCAACCATTCGTATCCGGAGATGCGGCCTAGCTATCCTGGGATTCGTTTGCCGCATCCTCATCGTATTCCTGCTCGAGCTTGTCGGCCTCACGCGGCGTCAGCTCAAACTTGTCGACCATATCGACCGCGCGGGAGCCCAGCTCAATCGCTTCGTCAAACAAATCGAGCGAACGCTCCAAGGAGGTATCCTTGGAGCGAACGGTAGCGATGATCTGGTCCAAGCGGTCCGAGATCTCGTCGAAATTGCGGACGGAACCCTCTGGCATGGCTACTCCTCGACGGAGTCGACGACAGCCTCGGCGGCGTCCGCATCCTCGGCCAGCACGCCAGCCTCAGCCTGAGCAACCGCAACCTTAGCGGCAGCCTCGGCGGCCTGGGCCTCCTCGCGAGCGCGATCTTCGGCCAGTAACTCTTGGTACAGGTCCTCGCCCGGCAGCTCCTCGCTGCGAGCGATCTTGCCCAGCACGCCGTTGACGAACGACGCGGACTGGTCGGTGCCATAGGCCTTGGCAAGTTCGACGGCCTCGTTGATCACGATGGCGTCCGAGACCTCCTCGTCGGTGAGGAAACGCATCTCGTAAACGGCGATACGCAGCAGATTGCGGTCGGCGCCGGGCATGCGCATAAGATCCCAGTTCTTGGCAACGGAGCGCAGAGCGCAGTCGATGCGGTCGATATGCTCGTAGGCACCGCGGCACAGCTCCAGCGCATAGGGGTCGAGGGGACCCTTCGAGATCAGGAAATCACCCTCGAGGACGCGCTCGAGCGGGCTGTCCGTGGCCTCGGCCTGGAACAGCAGCTGCAGCGCCTGACTGCGGGCAAGCGTACGCCCGCGATAAACCTTAAGGCTCAAAGGTTACTCCTTGGGGAAAACGAGGCCGTCGATGCAAACGTCGACGCGCTCGACCTCAACGCCCACCTGGGCATCGATGGCGGCGACCACAGCGGCGCGAACAGCCTCGGCGAGTTTCTTGAACGGATAGCCAAAGAACACCACGACACGCACGGTGAGTGCGAGCTTGTCGCCAACGACCTCGGCCTCGACCGCCGGCTCGGAAGCCGGGGCCTTGGACGAGAGCATCATGGAGACAAGGTTGGTGGCAAGGTCCTTGACGCCAACGGAGGCGATGCCCTCGACATCCGACACGGCGCGCGAGACGATGGCGGTCAGAACATCGGGCGAAATGCCGATGCCGTCAATCTTGATTTCCTGGGGCATGAGTCCTCCTAGAAGAGTTGGTTGCTAGACGCGGGAGACGAACTTGCCGTCGCGGGTGTCAACCTTGATGACCTCGCCCTCGTTGAGGTACATGGGGACCTGGATGACAGCGCCGGTGTCGATCGTGGCCGGCTTGGTAGAACCCTGGACGGTGTCGCCCTTAAAGCCCGGGTCGGTCTGGACGATGGTGGTCTCGATGAACATCGGCGGGGTCACGCCCATGAGCTCATCGTCGGCGAAGAGCAGCTGGCAGATGTCGTTCTCGCGCAGCCACTTGGAGTTCTCGCCCACCATGTCCTCGGGAACGGGAACCTGCTCATAGGACTCGTTGTCCATGAAGATGTAGTCAGTGCCATCGTTGTAGAGGTACTGGAACTCACGGGTGGTGAGCATGACGCTCTCGAACTTGGTGCCGGCGTTGCAGGTGTTCTCGACAACGCGGCCGCTCTTGATGTCGCGGGTCTTGTAGCGCACAAACGCGCCGCCCTTGCCCGGCTTGACATGCTGGAACTCGACGATGGTGTAGACCTTGTCCTTGATGCGGAGACCGAGGCCGTTCTTGAAGTCGGCGGTAGAAATGGTAGGCATAGCGACCTTTCTTGTTATGGGCAGAACGCACAAGCGTCCAAATTACATACGACCGAAATTATACACTTGCAGACGGCGCCTGCAGCGAGCGCATAAAAAGAGAACGCGGGGCGCCCGAATTACTCCGGACGCCCCGCCCCAAAAATCTATCGAAATGGGCTAGCAATCGATGACGTGCAGGTCGTGCGGGGTCTTGGTGAAGGGCTCGTAGCCGTTCTCGGTGACGACACCGTAGTCCTCCAGGCGCACGCCGCCCACACCGGGCAGGTAAACGCCGGGCTCCATGGTAATAACCGAGCCGACCTCAATGATGTTCTTGCTACGGTTGAAGTTGGGCAGCTCGTGGATGTCGATACCAACGCCGTGGCCCAGGCCATGGTTGTAGTAATCGCCATAACCGGCATCGCCGATGATCTTCTTGGAGAGCTTGAAGATGTCGTTGCCCTCGACGCCCGGATGGATGGCGGCGACGCATTCCTCGTGCGTGCGGCGCACGAGTGCGTACAGGTCGAGCTGCTCCTGCGTGGGCTCGCCCATCACGACGGTGCGTGTCATGTCGGAGCGGTAATCACAGTAGCCCGCACCGTAATCCATAAGAACGAAATCGCCCTTCTCGATCACGCGGTCGCTCGGCACGGCATGCGGGTTGGCGGTGTTGGGACCGCTCGCCACGATGGAGCCAAAGGCAAGGCTATCGGCGCCGTTGGCGAACATAAAGTTCTCGAGCTCGTTGCGAACCTGCTTCTCGGTCATGCCGGGCTTAATAAAGCCGAGCATGTGCTGGAAGGCGGCGTCGGTGATCGACTGCGCATGGCGCATGAGCTCAATCTCCTCGGCGTCCTTGATGGCGCGCATCTTACGGATGTCGTCATGCATCAGCGGCAGCATGCAGGCGACGGAACGATCCTCCAGGCCACGTTGGATGCCCTGGTAGAAGTTAATCTGCATGTCATCCTCGACAGCGCAGACGCGGCACCTATTGGCCGCGATCTTGCCGGCGACCCAGCCGGGAATGGTGCCCTCGTCCATGTCGTAGACCCAGGGGCTGCCGGCGGGCGTGTTCTCCTCAAAGCTGTTGAGGTAGCGCGAGTCGGTGTGGAACAGGCACTGGTCAGCCGTAATAAACGCAGCGTGCGGGAACTCGAAGGTGTAGTCGAAGACGCCCTTCACGCCCGTAAGCCAACGAAGGTTGGCCTCGTCGCGCACCACGATGGCGTCGTAGCCACGCTCGGCCATCAGGGCACGGACACGCTCGATACGACCGGCAGGACCGGCAGCAAACTCAGACATGCAGATTCCTTTCTTGTTGTCTCTATATAGACGGAACGGGTCTCAACCGAACGACGGAATCGCATGCGATCCGCAACCGATTGAAAACCCGCCCCTCAACATGATACGAAAGACGATGGAAGTCAATAAATCTTAGAGAAGTTCTTTGCGAGAAGCCAAGTAGGCATGAGCATGGCGCTCAAGAACCTCGTCCTCGACGCTCGTTAGGCGAATGGCGCCGAGTGCCGCGGGCAGCGGCAACATACTGCGGTTCGAGCGGGCGAACTGCTGCCTGCGGAACTCCTCGATAAACGCGGTGGGCTCCAGGTCGAAGGCAAGTTCCTCGATGCCAAAGTCCTCCAGGCAGTCATCGACCTCAAAGACGTAATCGATATCAAAGTCGCAGGCATCATGTGCTAGGCGCGCCTCAAAGCGCATGCCCTCGGATAACAGCTGATAGGCAGGGACCTGCGAAGCGGCATCGCCCAAGCAGGCGCGCAGGGTACGCTCCCCCGTCTTGCCAAAATCGAGCGCATGGCGAGCGCTCGGGTTCGTGGCCATCAGTACGTCCTTACGGGCAGTCTGAGACCATTGAACGGCATTGACGAGCGCGACCTCCTCGCCCGCGAGAATCTCGGGGACGGTCTCAGTAAACTGATTCCAGCGGGACTTACTGCTCGAAAGCATGGTGCCAACAAGCACCACAAAGCCGAGCTTGAGGTCCTCGGGGTCCGCCTCGCGAACAAGGTCGAGGTCACACACGACCAAGCCCGGTTCGGGACGGAACGCGATAGCGGGAAGCGCATTGGCAGACGAGGCGACGAGCGGCTTCATGGTCGTCGCGACCGTAAGCATGGCGTCGAAGGTCGTCGGCAACAGCGCGCACTCGGTTCGGCCGCACCACTGGTTGGCGCACCAGCTAACAACCGAGCAGGTTGCGGCATCGCCAACGGCGACAACCAGATCGTCGCAGGTAACGGCGTTGGCAGACAGGGCGCCAAAGATAGCATCAGCATCGGTCAACGTAGCACCGGCAGGCGAAACATCGAGGACGAGCTGCGACACGACAAAACCGGCGTCGACCAGCGCATGCTCGACGACCTCGCCAAAACGCTCGGATGTGGCGTCGTTCCAAACCACCATCGCGCGCTTAGGCTTGCCCACGGCCGAGGCAAACATGCGCGAAAGCTCATCGAACGCACCCAATCCGACACGGACATCGACACTGCGGTTTTGGAAATTGATCAGTTGACGGCGAATCATAGCAGTCCACGCTCCAAAAGCATCTCGGCACAAAGGTAGGAAACCTCCTCGAAGGACTTGTTGCGAATATCAAGGGTAAGGTCGGCGGCCTGTCGATACAGCGGACGGCGATGCTCAAACAGGCGCGCGGCATGCTCGGGCGAGCGGAAATCGGGGCGCGTGTCGGACCGACGAATCTGGCGAATCGAATCCTCGAAGTCGCCCTCGAGGTACACGCACGTACCCATTTCGTGCATCAACTCAATATTCACCGGCGTCTCGACGATACCGCCCCCGCACGAAACCAACAGGCTGCGCTCGCTTTGGAGCGAACGGAGCGCCGAGGTCTCGAGCTCGCGAAAACGATCCTCGCCCTCGGTCTCAAAAATCTCGGTTACCGACTTGCCGCAACGGCGCACGACCAGGCGGTCGGTATCGATAAAACGCCGCTTGAACATAGTGCCGACGTTGCGCGCGAGCGTCGATTTGCCCGCGCCCAAAAAGCCAATAAAGAAGATATGGTCGCAGCCGTGTTTGATGTGCTGAGACATAGCGAAACCTATTCCTCGCAGGGAAGGTCGCGCAGGGCCCGGCGCTCAAAGATACGGAAGATCTGCGTGTACCACAGGTCCTGGGTTGCCTGCGGCTTAACCAGGATAGTATCGACGCCGGCAAAATTGCCGCTCCACACGTCAGTGTAGAGCTGATCACCGATCAGCACCGCCTCGTCGGCCGTGGCGCCGAGACGCTTAAGACCCGCCTTGAGGGCAAACGGCGCCGGCTTCATGGCGTGGCTAATGGCCTCGAGTCCCAGCTCGCGTGCAGAGCTCATGACCTGGTCGCGATGCCAGTTGTTGGACACCATGCACAGCTTAAAGCCTTTGGCGCGGGCGGTATCGAGCCAAGCGGAAACCGCGGCGGGAACCTGCTCGGTGTCGCGCGGCACCAGGGTGTTATCGCGATCGAGCAGAATGGCGCGTTTGCCGTCGGCCCACAGGGTATCAAGGTCGATGCGATCGACCGAGGCAACGTATCGTTTGGGGCTAAAAATCCTCATGCTAATTCCAAGACTGTTGATGCTCTTCGTAGGTTTGCGAGAAGTACTCCTCGTCCTGCGTAATGTAGAAATACAGGTCATCAGAGTCGGTCGGCTCAAGGGTGGCCTTGAGCGCCTCGAGCGACGGAGAGCAGATGGGCGTGGGCGGCAGGCCCTCATGCTTATAGGTGTTATACGGACTATCGCTCTGCAGGTCGTCGGCGGTAACCTCGCCACCGGTGACATACATCATAGTCGCATCGCTATTGAGATAGCGCAGGCCATCGAGCTTGCCGGCAAGGCGGTTGTAGAAAACCGAGGCCACATGCGCACGTTGATCGGCGTTGAGGCCCTCGCGCTCAACGATAGAGGCCAAGTTGACGATGTCGTAGTCGGACATCTCCACACCGTAGCGTTCCTTGATCTTGGCTTCGCAGCTCGCAAAGTCAAGCGACTTGTACTCGGTCTTAAATTGATCGAGCATAGCGCGAATCACGCCATCGGCCGTCGGCGAATCACCCAACGAATAGGTCTTGGGGAACAAAAAACCCTCGAGCGAGTCGTTAGCGGCGCCCTTAAGGAAGCTATAGTCGTCCACGTAGTTGGAGGCCTTGGCCTGGTTGAGGAAGTCTTCCTTAGAGATGCTGTCGTAGGTCTGGGCCACACGGTCGGCGACTTGATCGACCGTTAAGCCCTCAGGGATAGTCAGCGCATTGGAGCCCGCGTTGGGGCCTTCCATGAGCTGCTGAACAACCTTGGTCGCATCCATGAGTGTGGTGAACGAATAATCACCAGGCTTGAGCGACATATCGGCGTTGAGCTTTTTCACCGCCGCATAGTAATCCTTGGGATTTTCGACGATATGGTTCTCGGAGAGAATCGAGGCGATCGTATCGCCCGAAGCACCATCGGGAATGGTCACCGTAACCTGCTGACCAGCCGTAACCTTCGTATCCTCACCGGCAAAGAAACCCTTGACAGCCGGCACGACAAAGAAAGCGATCGCGGCAAGCGCAAGCACGGCGACGACGCCACCGATAATCATAGGCACCGGGGAGCTTTTCTTTTTAGCACCGCGACGAGCATGCGTGTTGTAGCTCGAGCGGGTCGCCGGAGCAACGCCATGCGAACCGCGAGCGTGATGCGAATGCGATTGGGGGGCCTGCGTTCGCTGGGTAGGTGCCTGCTGCTTAAAGCGGGTACCGCCTGCAGGCTGGGCCGTACGAACAGTGGGCTGCTGAGCCGCGTGAGAAGCCGAATGCTGAACCGAACGAGCAGAAGGCTGCTGACCCGTCCGTTGAACAGGTTGGGCCGAATGAGAGAAGGACTGCGCCGGGCGCGCGGCAGGCTGAGCTGCACGCTGCGCCGGCTGTGCCGGACGCTGGCCAGGCTGGGCAGGACGCGACGCCGGCTGCCGTGTACGATTTTGTTGGCGCGGATCGGAAGCGCTAGGCATGCGAAACCTCCTCGTTTTTACGATCGAGCCACGTCTGCAAAAACAGGCTGGCGGCAATCATGTCGATCTTGCCCCTCATCTGCTTTTCGTTGAGTCCCTGGTCGCGCAGGATACGCTTGGCCTCTTGCGAGGACAGACGCTCGTCCTCAAACTCCAGCGGAAGATCGAGCTCGTCGGCAATCTTTTGCGCCACAGCGGCAACGCGCTCGGCCTGAGGGCCGGGCTCACCGGCCATGGTTAGGGGGCGTCCACTTACCAGGATATCGGGCTCATAGTCCTCGACCAGGTAGCGGAACGTCTTGGCCATACCGGTGACCTCGGCGGCCGGGAGCACCTTGACGGGCATCGCCATCTTGCCATCACGGCTCGAGACGGCGATGCCGATCCTGGTCTCCCCTATGTCCAGCGCAAGCGCGACCACAGCGACTTCTTAGATTCTTAGGCGCCGAGCGCGGTCTTGGCAGCCGCGAGGGCGTCGGCGATACCGGCGGCATTCTTGCCACCGGCCTGGGCCATGTTGGGACGGCCGCCACCGCGACCGTCTACCAGGCCCGCGATCTGCTTGATCACGTTACCGGCGTGGAAACCGGCCTTCACGGCGTCATCGGAGCCGGCGGCGAGCAGGGCCGGGGTGCCCTTCTCGGTCACGCTGGCAACGACGCAGGCAACAGGGCCGGCGACCTTCTGGTGCACGGTATCCCATACGTTGCGCAGGTCGGCAGCTTCAAGGCCCTGGAGCTCAGCAACGACGAGCTTGTAGCCGTCGAGCTCGACGGCACCCTCGATGGCGCTGGAAATGGCGTCGGAGGAGCCACCGGTCAGAGCCTTTTTGAGCTTGTTGGAAGTCTCTCGCAGCTCGGCCTGCAGGTTCTCCACGCGGGCGGGAACCTCATCGACGCGGCACTTGAGCGCAGCGGCGGCGGCGTCAACGAGCGCCAGGCGGTCGGCCATATAGTCGAGGGCACCCTTAGAGGTCACGGCCTCGATACGGCGGACATTCGAGCCCGTAGAGGACTCGGAAATGATCTTGAACAGGCCAATCTCGGCGGTATTGGCGGCATGGGTGCCACCGCAAAGCTCGCGGGAGAACGGCTGGTCCTCGGCGCCCACGGAGACGACGCGGACGACATCGCCGTACTTCTCTCCAAACAGAGCGACAGCGCCGGCAGCCTTAGCCTCGTCGATGCCCATGACACGGGTCACGACCGGCTTGGAAGCGAAGATCTGCTGGTTGACCAGGTCCTCGACAGCCTTGAGCTGCTCGGAGGACAGGGCCTCGAAGTGCGTAAAGTCAAAGCGCAGGTGCTCGGGCGTCACCAGCGAGCCAGCCTGGGAGACGTGCTCGCCCAGGACCTGCTTAAGAGCGGCATCGAGCAGGTGCGTGGCGGTGTGGTTGCGGCGCAGGAAGCCACGGCGCTCGGCGTCGAGCGCGGCGGTAACAGCGGCACCAACAGTCAGCGTGCCATCGGCAACGTGCGCGACGTGGGCATACAGGCCGTTGTGGTTCTTGGTATCAGCAACGGTCAGAACAACGCCCTCGGCGGAAAGCTTGCCGGCATCGCCCTGCTGACCACCCATCTCGGCATAGAACGGGGTGCGGTCGAGCACAACCTCGACGTCCTCGCCGGCGGCAGCGGACTCGACGGACTCGCCGTTGCGCACGATGGCGACAACCTTGGCGCCCTCGATCACATCGTTGTCATAGCCGTCGAACTCGGTCGCTGCGACCTTGTCGGAAAGCTCGACCCACACGTCGTTGAAGCTGCCCCAGGCGTCGCCCTTGGCATTGGCGCGGGCGCGGGCCTTCTGGTCCTCCATGCAGGCAGTGAAGCCGTCCATGTCGACGTCGTGACCAGCGGTGCCGGCGATCTCGACTGTCAGGTCGATGGGGAAACCAAAGGTGTCGTGCAGCTTAAAGGCAACATCGCCCGGAAGCGCAGCACCCTCGGCAAGCGCTGCCAGGGCCTCATCCAGGTAGACGCGACCGTTGTCGAGCGTCGTGGAGAAGCGCTCCTCCTCGGAGGCGACGATACCCTTGACGAGCGCGACGTTCTTGAGCAGCTCAGGATAGGCCTCGCCCATCTGAGCGTTGACCTCGTCGATGAACTTGGTCAGGAAGGCGCCCTCGATGCCCAGCAGGCGACCGTGGAACACGGCGCGGCGGAGCAGGCGGCGAAGGACGTACTCGCGACCCTCGTTACCGGGAAGGATGCCGTCAGAGATCATAAAATCGACGGCACGGGAGTGGTCGGCAATGATACGCAGCGAGCGGCTGGCGCCGGAGTAATCATCGGCGTCATAGGTCTTGCCGCTGATCTCCTCGCCCAGCTTGATGAGATGCTGCATCAAGTCGCCGTCGTAATTGGCGGTTTTGTGCTGCATGATGGCGGCCATGCGCTCCAGGCCCATGCCCGTATCGAGGTTGCGATGCGGCAGCTCCGGCATGGAGCCGTCCTCCTGACGGTCGTACTGGGTAAACACGAGGTTCCAGAACTCAAGGAAGCGGTCGCAGTCGCAGCCAGGCTTGCAGTCGGGGCTGCCGCAGCCGACCTCCTCGCCCATGTCAAAGTAGATCTCGGAGCACGGACCGCAGGGGCCGGTGGGGCCAGCGGCCCAGAAGTTGTCGTCCTCGCCCAGGCGGGAGATGTGGTCCTCGGCAACGCCCAGAGAACGCCACACGTCGTGGGTCTCGTCGTCCTCGGTAAAGACGGTAAAGTACAGGCGGTCGAGCGGCAGCTTGAACTCCTTGGTGATGAGCTCAAAGGCCCATGCGCAAGCCTGCTCCTTGGAGACGCCGCCAAAAGAGAAATCGCCGAGCATCTCGAAGAACGACAGGTGACGGCCGTCCTCGCCGATGCAATCGATGTCGTTGGTGCGGACGCACTTCTGGCAGGAGATCGCGCCGATCTCCTTCATGGTCTTCTTGCCCTGGTAGTACTCCTTAAACTGGTTCATGCCGGCGTTGGCAAGCAGCAGCGAGGGATCATCGGGGACGAGGGACGAAGAAGGATAGAGCTTAAGACCGCGCTCCTCAAAGAAGTTGAGGAACTTGGAGCGGATCTCGGCCGTAGTCATTGACGGGTAGTCAGCACTCATAGAGGGAATCTCCTCGGTTTCACATCGAAACAGTTCAAACGTAACGATATTACCATCCCACCGCGCCTATGCAAAAAAGAGGGTCGCCAAACAGCGACCCTCCAGCGAAATTGCATGTTAGCACGTATGAATGTTAACCCGAATTACCCCGCTAGTTGTCGTCATCGTCCATGGAGCCGTCGATGCCGGTTTTGGTATCGTCGTCCGAGTTGGAGTCATCGTCTTTGGCGAAGGGGTTCTTGAAGAAGCCCGTGGCATCGGGCTGCAGACCAGAGAGCTTAATCCAGGGATTATCGAGCTCGGGCTTGGGCATGGCCTTGGCCTCGGGAGCAGTCTCGTTGCCGATGAGCTCAGACTCGTAGATGAAGGTGTCGTCGCCGAGCGCGTCGTAGGCGGCGACCGGGTTGCCATCGGCATCGCGGTACGGCGTGCCCTTAAACACGGCGCCGTCATAGGCCACAAGCTGGCGGCCGGTCTCATTCTCGAAGTAGTACACGAAGATACCCTTGAGGGCCGCACACAGCGGGATGGCAATAATCATGCCGATGGGCCCCATGAGTGCCGAGCCAATAACGAGCGCCGTGAGGCTCATGATGGGATGCACCTGCACCGAGCTCTGCATGACCTTGGGCGAAATGACGTTATCGGTGACGTTTTGCGCGACCATCGTCACGATGAGCGTCCATAACGCCAACATAGGGCTGAACATGAAACCGAGCACTGTGGCGATTGCTGCGCTCACCCAAGGACCGACGACCGGAACCAAATGCATGATGCCGGTAAAGATAGCCATGAGCGCCGCATACGGATGGCCGATGATCATAAAACCGATAAAGGCGAGGAAACCACCGCAGATGGACGTCACGACCATACCGCGCATGTAGCCGCCGACAGAGCGAGAAAGAATGGCGACCATAAAGCGGTACGAGGTCTCCTTCTCCTGACCGATGATGGTGCAAATCTCGTGGTGCATGCGAGGGTAGTCGCAGGCCATCCAGTAGGCAAGCACCAGGCCAAGGAAGATAACAAACAGCTGCGACGCTGTATTGGTGATGAGCGGGAACACACCACGACCAAGCTCGGCGGCAATCTGAGACACATACTTCGATGCCACGGCAACCAGCGACGAAAGATTATCGTCCAAATACTCCTTGAGCGGCGTGTTGTTGAGCGTCTTGGCATGCGAGATCATCTCGTTGAGATCACCGCCCGCAACACGAAGCTGCTCGGGCAGGCGGCTCAGGACTTCCATGATCTGACCAAAGAGAATCGGCGACAAGATACAAACGACACCGACGAGCACGGCAACAACAACAATAAGCGCGATAAGCGAACCGATGCCGCGATTCACGCCATGGTGCTCGAGCCAGTTGGTGATCGGGGACATCACAAAAGCAATGATGGAGCCGACGGCAAGAAACTCAATAACCGGCGCCAGGATGCCCATAAGGTTAAAGATGACAGCGGCGATGACAATGCAGCCGACAACAGCCCAAATGCGCAGCGTCAGAATGCGGGTGTCGCGCAGCACGCGATCGGTTTGTTGGGGGTGCTCACTCATGAACGAATCATCACTCCGTCGGGGTCGATCTTGTCCTGAATCTTCTTAAGCGTGCGGCGCAGCAGACGCGAAACCTGCACCTGAGAAATACCCAGCTTCTTGGCGATCTCGATCTGTGTCATGCCCTTCACAAAGCGCAGCTCGATCACCTCGCGCTCGCGCGGCGAGAAATCACGGATGGCTTCCTCGATCACTAGGCGGTCATCGGTAAAGTCGAGCTCGTTGTCGTCGTCGGCGTAACGGTCGAGAATCGAGGGGGCATCGTCGGAATCGGACGCACCAGGAGCCTCGATGGGCACCGAGGTATAGGCCGAAGACGATTCCATAGCCTCGAGGACCTCATCGACAGTCACATCTAGATACTCAGCGATCTCCTCAACCTTGGGCGAACGCTGCAGCTCGTTGGTAAGTTTGTCAGTAGCTTGGTTGACCTTGGCCGAGAGCTCCTGCAGACGACGCGGTACGCGCACGCTCCAGCCCTTGTCGCGAAAATGGCGTTTGATCTCGCCCAGGATAGTGGGTGTTGCAAACGTCGTGAACTCGAGCCCGCGCTCGGGGTCAAAGCGGTCGATAGCCTTGAGCAAACCCAGATAGCCGACCTGCATGAGGTCGTCGAGCGGCTCGCCGCGATTCTTAAATTTGTTGGCAAGAAACCTTACCAGATTCATATGGGACATGACGAGCTGCTCGCGGGCGTCCGGATCACCGGTCTCCTTGTAACGACGAAACAGCTCGCGGGTTTTCTCCTTGTCCCAAGCGGTCTTACCGCTCCGGGAACGTTCGGTCATATTAGATATCCGCCTTGAGGTCGAGGGAAAGCGTCAGGGGCGCCGCAGTCTTTTCGTAGGAGTCGCACACGCTCGCGAGGATGAGCTCGGCATACACCGCAGCCTGGTCATCCTCGTCGACGGTGGCCTGGTCGCCAAAGGTAAAGGTCATGCCAACGTGAGATTCGTCGACATCGAATTTGATCGAGATGTCATCGGAATCAATAGCCGTACAGCCGAAAATAAATGCTTCCTCTGCAGCCATACGAATGTCCTCGATGCGATCGACGGACATGGAGCAGAGCGCACCGACATTTGCCGCCGTCATGCGCACAAGGCGCGCCAGACGCGGGTCGCCGGCAACGGTCAGCGTAATGGGGCAAGTTGCTTCGCTACTCATCGCAGGACTCCTCGGTGGTCTCGGCGGGCGTGTAGGTGTAATACTGGGCTGCTTTAGCAGCAGGCTTCTGTGCATCATTGTCACCAGCAGCGACATCGTCCCCGGCTTCGCCAATCAGGACACGCTCGGTCGGCTGCTCGGCTTCTTCGGCAGCGGAAAGCTTGCGCTCGGCGTCGGCCGCGGGAGTCTTCACCTTGTTAAAGAGTTTCTGCACAGCACCAGCGGCAGAGTCGGTCACGCTCGACACAGCATTGCTGGCCTCGGCCATGCTGCCCGTAACCTCGGAAATGTCGCGAACCACGGCTTCGACCTCTACGAGATTGGAGGTAAGGGCATCAACTGCCGTCTTGCTCGACTTAAGCAGCGGCTCCATCTGGGCAAGCGCCGGCGTAAGCTCATCGACAGCGCCATCGAGCTTTGCCACCACAGGCTGAGCCTCGGCGATGGTGTTGTTGAGGTCGTTCACGGTCTTATCGAGCGAGTCAACAACATTGCGGGTCTTGCGCAGGGTAAGCGCGAGCTCAGCGATGGCCCACACGCCGGCAACGGCGAGCAGCAGCAGGGCGATTTGAATGGGACTCATACAAGCCTCCCGGAAGAATCGAAATACAGACGCTTTTCATGGTACCCCAAAGGGGACCGAACATGCCAAGAGCAGCAACGTGGGACAAAATTATCAGCAGCTACTTCGGTGCATTCCCGCTGCGGTCACGTTCGCTTTGCTCTACGCGCCACTCTTCCCAGCCGCGCCCGGCAGGCTGCCAGAACGCACCGCGCTCCAGCCCCTCGGGCAAATAGCGCTGATCGACCCAGCCTTCAGGATAATCGTGCGGGTATTTATAAACACCGTATTCATCGCTGCCCGGGCGATGGCGATCGCGCAGATAACTCGGCACCTCGCGAAGCCCACTAGAATGGATATCGGCCAGCGCCGCATCGATCGAAGCCTCACATGCGTTGGATTTTGGCGCCAAGCACACATAGAGTGCAGCCTGAGCCAGGTTAATGCGGCACTCGGGATAGCCAATGACCTCGGCAGACTTAAACGCGGCATGCGCCACCAAAAGCGCCTGCGGGTCGGCGTTGCCAACATCCTCAGAAGCGTGAATCATAATGCGGCGAGCGATAAACTTAGGATCCTCCCCAGCATCGATCATGCGCGCGAGCCAATAGATCGTGGCATCGGGGTCGCTACCGCGCATGGACTTGATGAACGCACTGATGATGTCGTAGTGCATGTCGCCGTTTTTGTCATACGTAAAGCCGCGACGCGGGTTGGCGATCTTTACGTCATCCACGGTGATGGGATAGCGCTCCCCCGCCGCGGGCGCTGGCGTTCCCTCGATATCGGGACGCGTGACGGCAATCTCGCTCGCAAGCTCGAGCGTCGTGAGCGCCGAGCGAGCGTCACCCGCTGCCAGCGTGCAGATAGTCTTGACCGTATCCTCATCGGCCGAGAACTTACCGTTCAAGCCCTGCGGCGCCTCAAGCGCACGTTCAATAAGCGTGGCGATATCCTCATCCTTCAGATGCTCAAGCTCCACGACGCGACCACGTGAGAGCAGTGCCGAGTTGACCTCGAAGTACGGGTTCTCCGTCGTAGCGCCAATCATAATGACGGTACGGTTCTCAACTGCATGCAGCAGGGCATCCTGCTGCGACTTAGAGAAGCGGTGAATTTCATCGATGAATAGAATGGTGCGGCGGTCGTACGTATTCAGGCGCGTCTTGGCCTCATCAATCACGCGGCGCAAGTCCTTCACGGTGCCCGTCACAGCGCTGACCTCGACAAACTCGCTCTTGGTATGGTTGGCGATAATATGGGCCAGCGTCGTCTTACCCGTACCGGCAGGCCCGTACAGAATCACGCTCGAAAGCACGTCGTGCTCGATCGCGGCACGCAACCATGAGCCCTTACCGACGGCCTTTTGCTGACCCACGTACTCATCGAGCGAATTAGGGCGCATGCGCACCGCAAGCGGCGCATTCTGAAAGGAACGCTCGCGCGTCGAAGCAGAAAAAAGGTCGTCCATAGCCATCCTGTACATCAATCAAAATCGTTATTCACCAATAGTATATCGAAAGGATACGAACTACCGTTCGTTAATATAGGTACGATGCGGAAACTTCAATCCCGGGAACAACTTGCTCGTGAGCTCGCAGAAATAACCGTCAGTCATGCTCGCGATATAATCCACCACGGCTTGATCCTTATCGTCCTGCCAGGCATAGGTGCGATCGTAGTAGGAAAGCTGCTGCTCAATGCGCGAAATATGGTGCTTAAAGATGTAAGAGGACTCGTCTCCACTGTTTAGATCCCGCAGGCAACGGTCGTAGAGCTTTTCGAACGCCTCGCGCAGCTCCGCCTCGGAATCGCCCTCGATACCGCCCTTACTGTAGATCTTCTCGTAATTCTCGCGCTTAGCGCGGCGAATTTCCTCGAACAGGTCCTCGCTCATCTCGATACGCGGTTTGCCATAGCTATGCTCCACGATATCGATGGAAGCGTGCGTGAGGATCCAACTGTTGTAGGCACCGCCCCGGCCATCATCAAAAGCATCGGGTGCCAGCAGGCCCGCCGCAATTGCGTCTTGGCGATCGCGCCCAACGTAGGCGAGGATATCCGAGATGCGGACCACGCAGCCCTCGAGCGTCATGGGACGCAGGTGCTCAATGGCGCCATAGCCCGTGGCAATGCAATCCTCGACGGTTCGGTCAAACTGGTCAAAGGAACACATGTCCGAGAGCTCAAACACACGTTGCTCGTACTCGCCGTTATGGCACAACACGCCATCGAGCGTCTGGAGCGATACGTTGCGGCCGTATAGGGCATCGAGCACACGGACCGACTGCACGTTATGGAAAAAGAAGCGGCCGGTACGCTCATGATAGATATCGTTGAGAAAGCGCTCACCGGCATGGCCGAAAGGCGTGTGTCCCAAGTCGTGGCCCAGACCAATCGCCTCGACCAGATCGCAATTGAGCCCCAGAGCGCGCCCGATATCGCGAGCGATACGCGAGACCAGCTGCACGTGCAAACCGCGGCGCGACAGATCGTCATTGCTACGGAAGCTAAAGACCTGCGTTTTGCCTGCATAACGCGTGTACGCCGGAAGATGAAGAATCTTTTCGGTATCGCGCATAAACGCGGGACGCATAAGCGTGCCTTTGTCGGCAGCGCGATCAACACGACGGATGACCTGGTCGTCGTTGCAACGATACGGGTTGACATAGCCCGAAGCACGATCGGCGGCAATGCGCTCGACAAGTTCGGGCGGCAATGCCGAGGGAATACGGTCCATGCGCGCCTTAATGACGGCCGTTTCTTGATTAGTTGTCATGGCATGCTCCTTAAGAAGGATGCGCAATCGGTTACAACGTGCAGCCCACGACCTCGATTATGGCAAAAATCAGCACCAAAAACGGAAGCAATGGCAGGGAACGCGATTTTGTGATGAGGCAGGTGATGGCAAGCGCCAGGAGCGAGGCGGCAAATGCCACGATGCCACCCAAAGGATCGAGCGTGCAAAGCGCGAAGAGCGCCTTGACATCTCCCATGCCGATGCCAGGGGTTTGGCGAACACGACGCCAGAGGGACTCAGTCAGCACGAGAGCAAGATACACGATGACGGCAAGACCTGCGTGGTCAAGCGCTGTGTCAACACCCTTGTCGAGCCAAACGCCTGCAAACGCCGCCACGGCACATGCGCCGGCAAGCTCATTGGGGAACCGTCGCTCGCGGACATCAATCGCCGCGCCGGCAAAGATGCAAAGCCAAAATGGGATATAGAACATCATGCACCTCCATGGACAGCTGCTCAAATGCAAAAACCACCACAAAGGTGCCTGTCCCCTTTGTGGTGGTTTTGGTGGTGGTTATTTGGCGCCTTGCATGACCTCGTCGAGGGTAACGTTGACGGCGTGTTGCGTCGGGACCCAGTCGACCTTCAGGAACAGCGCGGCAACCGTGATGGGGATATAGCTGAACATAAAGATCGGGAAGGTAAACAGGTTGGTCACCAGGCGCCACTTTTGCGCGCAGTGAATATGCTTGTACTCAAAGATGGTCGTAAGCAGCGCCAGGATAAAGAAGGTCTGGTACATCATCGCAAACGTCATAATGAGCGAGGCGGCACAAGCCTGCATCTCGACCTCGGTGGCCAAGAAGCCGTGCGAAAGGCCGCCCACGATCAGAAACGTGGCATTGGCGAGCATGGAGATCAGGGACAGCAGCATGCCCGGGGCGATCGTCATGAACATGTCGTAGGCGGCAAAGCGGCGATAGCGGAACATCGACTTGACAAGATGCTTGCCGTAGGTAAAGAACACCTGGTAAAAGCCCTTGGTCCAGCGCATACGCTGCTTCCAGGAAGCCTTAAACGTCACGGGCTGTTCGTCAAAGAACTCCGCCGGCGCATAGCCAATGCGAATGCCGTGAATGGCGCAGAACGTAGTGAACTGGATATCCTCGGTCAGCGTGTGGAACTGCCAACCGTGCATGCCCTCGATAACACAGGCGGAGATGAGGTAGCCCGAACCCGAGACAGCGCAGGACGTCTTGCAGATATTGCGCGCGTTGTTGAGAAAGCGCGCCTCACGCAAATACCAGGTGGCATTAGCTGCCGAGATCCACGAGCTGCCAAAGTTCTTGGAGTTGCGATAGCTCGTGACCACATGGAATCCCTGGTCAAAGGCGTCGTTCATCTTAGACACGTAATCGCGGGAGATAACGTTGTCGGCATCGAAGATGAAGTAGCCCTCAAACGTGTCGGGATACTCGTTAAGAATGCGATCAAAACCAAAGTCCATGACCCAGCTCTTACCCTTGCGGGCCAGGTCGTTGCGTTCATAAACGACGGCGCCCGCCTCGCGCGCGAGCTGCGCCGTATTATCGGTGCAGGCATCGGCGACCACGAAGACTTCGATAAGCTCGGACGGATAATCCTGATCCTTGATGGAACGAACGAGGTTGGCGATCACGGCCTCCTCGTTATGCGCCGCGATAAAGAAGGCATAACGATGGAGTTTTTTGGCCTTGGGAGGTGCGACCTCGCCACGAAGAGCGCCAATGACAAAGAAGACCACCTGGTACAGAAAGCAGACCGTGAGCAGCGTGACGACAATCTGGTTGAAGATCACAATGGGTGTGTTGGTTTGTAAAAAGGCGAGCATGCAGGCTCCCAGCAACGCGTTACGTAAACAACCGTATATCTTACCGCAGGCTTACCGAGTTCAAGAAACCACCTAATACTGGCTAGGCTTCGAGAAGACCGAGCTGCGGAACGATTTCATCTCCAGCGGCCGTGCGACCGAGCGAGCGCGGAGCCAGATCGTCGAGAACCGCAGCGAGATCCCACGGCAACTCGTCGCGGCACTCAATGCGCTCCCCCGTCACGGGATGTTCGAACGCCACGCGCCAGGAATGCAGGAACTGCCTGGTCAGGCCCTGGTCGGCGCGCGCATCGCACTTGCCGTAAAGTGGATCGCCCACGCAGGCGTGGTTGATATGACGCATATGCACGCGAATCTGATGTGTACGGCCGGTAAACAGGTGGCACTCGACGAGCGTATAGCCATCGTCAAAGCGCGTGGAATCAAAGCGCTCGAGGACCTTAAAAGTCGTAATGGCCTGGCGCGCAAAGGGATCGTCCGAAACCGCCATCTTGACACGGTCACGCGTAGAGCGGGCAATTCCAGTGTTAATGGTGCCCTCATCCATAGCGATATGACCGTGAACGAGCGTAATGTAGCGGCGATCGAGCGTGCGCGTGCGAATAAGGTTCTGCAGCGCGCGCTGTGTGTCGTCGTCCTTGGCCGCGAGCATAAGGCCAGAGGTATCGCGATCCAGACGATGCACGATGCCGGGGCGGTCCTCGCCCTGAACGGTGCCCAGATGGTCGATACCGCAGTGATAGACCAGGGCATTCGCAAGCGTACCGCTCTCATGACCATGCGCAGGATGGCACACCAGGCCACGCTGCTTAGAGAGCACGATGAGATAGTCGTCCTCATAGCGAATGTCGAGCGGGATGGCCTCGGGAATCACGTCGGTCGGATCGTGCGGCTCGGGCAAGTCAACCGAGATGCGGTCGCCGGCGCGCACGGCATACTTTTTTGACAGGCAGGTCTCGCCGTTGACGGCAACGACGCCGCCTTCGATCAGATGTGCACAGGCAGAGCGCGTAGGGCAGCCGTCATTGGCACCCAGATAGGCATCGAGACGCTGGCCAGCGCAATCGTCAGCAACAAGGATATGGATGTCGGCCATTAGCGCTCATTCCTTTCGCGAATCTTGCGGGCACGCTCCCCACGCTGCTTGGCTTTGCGCTTGGCGCGTGCCTCATCACGGGCATTGAGCTCGGCAGTCGCATCGACTTCGCGGGCCGCAGGGCTCAAGAACATGTAACCAACGAGGGCGAGCACGACACCCACGGTAATACCGATGTCCGCAACGTTAAAGACGGGGAAATCAATGAAGGTAGTGGCAATAAAATCGGTCACGAAGCCAAAAGCAAGACGGTCGATCGCGTTGCCAATGGCGCCGCCCGCGACCATAGCCATGCCCACCACCTCCAAGCGAGCAAGCTGGGGCGCGCGAAGCAAGTACGCGGCAATAGCGATAATGACCGCCAACGCCAGCACGGCAAACGCGATGCCATGCCCCTCGCCCATGCTAAAGGCAGCACCGATATTGCGGACAAACATAAAGTCGATGACACCGGGAATGACGGTCGCATGTAAAGCGTCGCCCACGGCACGAACCGCAAGCTTGGTCAGTTGGTCAACGAGCAACACAACGAGCGCCACCCCACCAGCAACGCCTAACCGCCAACGCAAAGGCGGCGTCATATCCCCAGTACGACCCAAATCAATCCCCTACCCTCATAAATCGAATTACGTTTAATGCAAAGAACCATCTTATATTGCCATACGCAGAACGCACGACATATACACCAACGCAAGCGAAATAACCAGCTAAAAACGAAAGCGGCATCCCGAAAAACAGAATGCCGCTTTAATTCAGCGAAGCATATGAGCCGAAGGCGCTCAAATTCTCCCTATAACTAAAATGCCGAGTTACCGTGCCTTAAAGGGCATTCGCACACCTCTTGCAGATGTGAGCGTGGCCGTTGTACTCGCCGACGGTGGTGCGGTAGTTCCAGCAACGGTCGCAGCACTCGCCCTCGGCAGCCTCGATGCAGACGGAAAGCTCCTCGCCCTGGGTCAGCTCAACATCGGAGACGATGTAGAACTCGGCCAGGTCGACGGCCTTGTCGCCGGTCAGCAACGCGTACATCTCGGCGGGAACGACCGCCTTGACGCGGACCTGCTGGCTCTTGGTGAAGGTGCCGGCAGAGCGGGCATCCTCAAGGGCCTTGGTCACGGCGCTACGGAGCTCGAGCGAAGCCTCGAGCACGCCCTCAAACTCGTTGGCCTCGTCGAACGTGATGGGCGACTTGTACCAATCGAGCAGCGCGGCGTACTTCTGATGGTCGACGCAGCCGGCGGGCGCATAGGCCATGGCCTCATCGACGGTGTAGGACAGGATCGGCTGCAGATCGCGCATGAGCATCGAGAAAAGCTCGGCCAGCACGGTCTGGGCGCTGCGACGCTCGAGCGAACCGGGCTTGTCGCAGTACAGACGGTCCTTCAGGGCGTCGAGATACACGTTGGAGAGCTCGGTAACCACGAAGTCGTAAAGCGCACGGTAAGCACGCGGGAACTCGTAGCTGGCGTAGGCGTCGTCGACCTCGGCCTGGACCTGGGTCAGGCGGGCAACCATGAGCTTGTCGAGCGGCAACAGGTCGACGAAGGCGACGCCGTCGGTCTCGGGCTCAAACTGACCCTCGAGCTCGGAGAGCAAGAAGCGCAGCGTGTTGCGGAAACGGCGATAGGCATCGGACGTACGAGCGAGAATCTCGTGGTCGATGGAAACGTCGGAGCTGGTGTCGACGGAGGCAACCCACAGGCGGATGATGTCGGCGCCCATCTCGTCACAGACCTTATTGGGGTCGATGACGTTGCCGAGCGACTTGGACATCTTGCGGCCCTGGCCGTCGAGCGTAAAGCCCTGCGAGACAACCGCCTTGTAGGGAGCATGGCCGTTGGCGCCCACCGAAGTGAGCAGCGAGCTCTGGAACCAACCGCGGTGCTGGTCGGAGCCCTCGAGGTACACGTCCGCCGGGTACTCAAGCTCGGGGCGATACTCGCAGACGGCCTTCCAGGACACGCCGGAGTCCCACCACACGTCGAGGATGTCCTTATCGGCCTTGAGGTGATGGCCGCCGCACTTGGGGCAAACGCAAGCCTCGCCCAGGTAGCTCTCGGGAGCGTCGGTGAACCAGGCGTCGGAGCCCTTCTCGTGGAAGAGCTTGATGACGGCATCGAGCGTGGCGTCGTTCATGACCTTCTCGCCGCAGTCGGCGCAGGTGTAGCTGGGGATAGGCACGCCCCAGTTACGCTGACGGCTGATGCACCAGTCGGGACGCTGCTCGACCATGGCGCCAATGCGGTTGGCGGCATGGGCCGGATACCACTTGACGTTCTCGCGGACCTCTTTGCCAGCCTGCTCGCGCAAACCGGTCTTGTCCATCGAGACGAACCACTGGTCGGTAGCACGGAAGAGCACCGGGTGCTTGCAGCGCCAGCAGTGCGGATAGCTGTGCGTGATCTTCTTCTCGAGGACCAGGGTGCCGCGCTCGCGCAGGAACTCGATGATGTGCGGGTTGGCCTCGTCGGTATCCATGCCGCTGAAGGGGCCGCCGGTACCAAACTCCTCGCCGGTGTAGAACTTGCCGTCGTCATCGACCGGCATGCAGATGTCGGTGATGCCCTCCTTGAGGCAGGCAAAATAGTCGTCGACGCCGTGGCCGGGCGAGTTGTGGACGATACCGGTACCGTCATCGACACCGACGTAATCGGCCAGCAGCGCCACGCCCTCAACACCGTCAAAGATCGGCTGCTTGTAGTGAATGTGGTGGAAGGTCTCGGCGGGAACCACATAGGGCTTACCGTCGACCATGACCGGGGTGTACTCCCAGCCAAACTCCTCGCAGCACTTGGGAGCCAGATCCTCGAGCATGACCTCGGCACGGCCGTCGTGCGCAACGGCGACGTAGGAGGCGCCGGGCTTAAGGGAAACGGCCTGGTCGGAGGGGATGGTCCACGGCGTGGTCGTCCAGATAATAAAGTCGACCGGGCCGTCGAAGTTCTCGAGGCCGGCGGGCTTGGAGGTCATCTCAAAGCGCACGAAGATGGACGGGCTCGTCTCATCGGAGTACTCGATCTCGGCCTCGGCCAGCGCGGTGTGGCAGTGCTTGCACCAATGAACCGGCTTGTGACCGCGATAGATCATGCCCTTATCGAACATGGCCTTAAAGACCTCGATGTCAGCGGCGTCGTGCTGGTGATAGAGCGTCAGGTAGGGGTTGTCCCAGTCGCCAAGCACGCCCAGGCGACGGAAGCCGGCCTTCTGCAGCTCGATGTTCTCGACAGCGAACTTGTTGCAAAGCTCGCGGATCTTAGCCGTGGAGGTCTGGTTGAACTTCTCGGTGCCGAGCTTCTCCTCGACCTTATGCTCGATCGGCTGGCCATGGCAGTCCCAACCAGGAACATAGGGAACCTCATAGCCCTGCATCATCCAGTAACGGTTGATCATGTCCTTGGAGATCTTGTTCATGGCGTGGCCGATGTGGATCGGGCCGTTGGCGTACGGAGGGCCGTCGTGCAGCACGAACTTCTTGTGACCCTCGTTCTTCTTCAGAACCTGCTCGTAGACCTTGTTGTCCTGCCAGTCCTTGAGTCGCTTGGGCTCGGACTTGGAAAGACCGGCACGCATGGGAAAACCGGTCTTGGGCAGATTCATCGTCTGCTTGTACTCGTTTGCCACGGTACCCCTTTCATGTCGTGGGCGCGCACGCCCGTTGGGCACCAAAAAAGCGCCCGTCCCTTCAAGCTGGGACGAAGCGCCACAAAACGGACTGTACGCCCGCAAAAGCTCTTCGTTTAACCACCCAGCTTAGATGCCCTCGCCCGCGTATTCGCGCGCTCGCATCCGTTACTCGGCTGGCCTGTATCGACGACCATCTCGGCGATATCTACTAAGACGAGCCTGTGCGACGCGTCCGTTGGGACCGCAGCTCCGGGGTGATTTTCATCGGTCGCATGCACGGGTTCTCAGCGCTCCCCGCTCTCTGTAACATGCGGACGGCCGACTACTCGTCCCCATCAACGCTTATGCGGAGTATGCTAGCACGTTCCGCACCGGCGAAAAACCCTCAACACTGGTTTTATACGTTCGAAATTTCTCGCGGCTGTGGACCTTCTCTAGGAGCAAAATACCTGAAAGCACTTTATCGAAAGAAAGAAGGTTGCCATGCGCACGATTGGAATGAGTGATTACACCGTTGGCGAGGATTGCTTTACCAAGCTGCCCGCCGCACTGGCTGAGTACGGAGCGACCAAGGTCGCCATCATTGGCGGCAAGCGAGCCCTGGCTGCGGCGCTGCCGGGAATAGAGGCGGCACTTGAAGGTACCGATGTCGAGGTCCTGGAGACGCGCGTCTATGGCACCAACAGTACGCGTGCCAATATCGCCAAGGTCGTGAACTCCCCTGCCTGTCAGAAAGCCGACGTGCTCATCGCATGTGGCGGCGGCAAGGCACTCGACACCGTCAAGACCGCAGCCATCGAGCTCAAGAAGATCGTCTTTACGGTACCGACGATTTGCTCCAACTGCTCCGCTGCAACCGCCATTGCCGTCGTGTACAACGACGATGGCTCGCTCGAGGGCTATTCGTACCCCAACCGACCGGCACACATCTTCATCAACCCCAAGATCATCGCCGAGGCACCGGCAGAGTACTTCTGGGCCGGCGTGGGCGATGCCCTGTCTAAGCAGCCCGAGGTCGAGTACGCCACGAGCGCCGGTAATTTGGAGCACACCGCCGGTCTTGGCCTGGCACTCGCCCACACCTGCTCCGAGCCGCTGTTTACCTATGGCGTCCAGGGTCTTGAGGACGTGCGCCAAGACCTGTCGACCGAGGCCGTAAAGCAGATCGCACTCGACATCGTGGTCAACACGGGCTATGTCTCGAACCTGACCAACCAAAACGATTACTACTACAACTCGAGCGTGGCGCACGCGTTCTACAACGCCACCTGCAGCATTCCGCGCGAGGGCTCCTACCTACACGGCGAGGTCGTGAGCCTGGGCGTGCTGGTGCTGTTTGCCTATACGGGCGATACCGAGAACCTTGAGCGCTACGCCGCCTTTAACAAGCAGATGGGGCTGCCCGTGACGCTGGAGCAGGTCGGCCTTACCGAGGCCGACATCCCGGCGCTGTGTGAGTATGCCCACGCCACCAACGAGTGGAAGCAGGGTAACCCGGAGCCCTTCACCGACGAGAAGTTTGCCGCCGCCATCAAGGCCGCCAACGCCTACGGCCATTCTATCCTGGCCTAACCGACCAAAACCGCCACAAAGGGGACAATACCTTTGTGGCGGTTTTTTATTGCCGTAACATACTCGAGTCGAACTCGATAGCCGGGATAACGCGGTAGCCGTGGCGCAGGAGCAGGTCAACGAAGACACCGTTACCTGTTGTGAGCGTGCCGCTGAAGGATCCGTCGTAGATATGGCCCGCGCCGCACGAGGGACTACGGTCCTGCAGAATGCACGCGGCGATCTCTTCCGGCCCACCCGCCTGCTCGCACATGTCGAGCGCACGTTGGGCGCCTAGGCGAAATTCGCGATCGACCGAGATGCCCTCGCAGGTACGAACCTCTCCGTTCACAATCTCGGACGGCTTGCGCGGCGTGGGCAGGCCACCAAAGACCTCGGGGCACACCAACAAGACCTCAGTCCCCGTGCGTTCGCAGGCCTCGACCAACTCGCGATGATAGTTGTCGAGCCCGTTATACTTGCAGCTCTCGCCCATCAAGCAGGCGCTCACCACGATCTTCATTTCCATCCCTCTCAAGCAAAACGCCCCATTTGAGAAAGCTGCTCAAATGGGGCGTCGGCGTTTACTGGCTCGACCGCGGCTTTACTGTTGCTTGGGCATCAGCGGATTCTCGCGCGTGAGGAGGTTCATGAACTCCTCACCCGTGATGGTCTCCTTCTTGTACAGATAACGAGCCAGCTCATGGAGCTTGAACTTGTTTTCCTTGAGGATCTGCAGGGCGCGATCATGCGCGTCCTCGATCAGCTTAGCGACAATCGCGTCCACGCGCTCGGCCGTACCGGGGGCGCAGGTGAGCGACGTGTCCTGATTGAGATACGCGTTCTGCACGGTACCGAGCGCCATCATGCCAAACTCGTCGGACATACCAAAGCGCGTCACCATATTACGGGCGAGCTTAGTAGCCTGCTCGATGTCGTTGGCGGCGCCGGTCGTCATCTCTCCAAAGATGAGCTCCTCGGCTGCGCGGCCACCGCAATAGACGGCGAGCTTGTCCAAGACCTCCTGGCGCGTCGTCAGGAAGCGCTCGTCCTCCTCGACCTGCATGGTATAACCAAGAGCACCGCTCGTGCGCGGCACGATGGTGATCTTCGTGACCGGCGCAGAGCCCTTCTGGCGAGCGGCAACGATGGCATGGCCGATCTCGTGATAAGAAACGACCTGCTTCTCGTGGTCGGACAGCACCGTGGACTTACGCTGTTGGCCGGCAATGACGACCTCCACCGACTCCTCGAAGTCGTCCTGGGTTGCACGCTTGCGACCCTCGCGAACGGCGCGCAGGGCGCCCTCGTTGATGATATTGGCCAGGTCGGCGCCCGAGGCACCGGGCGTGGCGCGGGCAATCGCGGTCAGATCGATCGGCGGCTCGGTCTTCACACTCTTGGCGTGGAGCTCGAGGATGTTCTTACGGCCGGTCAGATCGGGCAACTCGACGGGGATGCGGCGGTCAAAACGACCGGGGCGCAGCAGCGCCGGATCGAGACTGTCGGGGCGGTTGGTTGCGGCAAGGACAACGATACCCTTGTGGTTATCGAAGCCGTCCATCTCGGTCAGCAGCTGGTTGAGCGTCTGCTCGCGCTCGTCGTTGCCGCTAAAGCCGCCGCCATCGCGCTTCTTGCCGATGGTATCGATCTCATCGATAAAGACGATACACGGGGCCTTTTCCTTGGCCTGCTTAAACAGGTCACGAACCTTTGCAGCGCCGCGACCAACAAACATCTCAACGAACTCAGAGCCCGAAATGCTAAAGAACGGAACACCGGCCTCGCCGGCAACAGCCTTGGCAAGCAGGGTCTTACCAGTACCCGGAGGGCCAACAAGGAGAGCACCGCGCGGCAGCTTGGCGCCGATCTCCTCGTAGCGCTGCGGCTTCTCCAGAAAGTCGACGACCTCCTTGAGAGACTCCTTGGCCTCTTCCTGGCCGGCGACGTCCTTAAAGGTCACGCCCACGTCCTTGGAGGCGATCACGCGCGCGCCGGACTTACCCAGTCCGCCGCCGCCAAAACCGCCGCCGCCAAAGTTCATCGACGGGCCGTCATCGCCCATAGCCTTCTTCATACGGCGGTTGAGCCACCAACCGATGAGGAAGAAAATCGCCATGGGAAGAATGAGGGTGAGCAGGTAGTAGGTCATCAGACCCGAGTTTTTATCGGGAACGACCGACTCCAGCGAAGCACCGGACTCAAGCACGCGATCGGTAAAGCCCGCATCATTCGGCACACCGGTCGTCTTGTAGGCGATGTTCTCGTCCTCGCCCTTCTTGGTGTAATAAATCGAGTAATCGTCCGTGTTGTACTCGACCTTGTCGACGCTCTTCTTATCGAGCGCTTTGACAAACGTCGAATAATCGGTCTTCGTAATCTGCTGCGTGTGACCGATGTTGGGGAACAGAACGGTCGAGAGCACGAGGTAGACGACGAAGGCGATGAGCACGTAGAGGATCATATTCCGTCTACGTTTGTTGTCATCCATCTCCATCTGCTTGAACTCCATCTACTGGGGTTGATAATGGTTTCTAGAATACCCAACCCGAGCGACGATAAACCTACGCTGGGCACGAAAGGACAGAGATGGCATCACTGGAAGTCGGCAAGGTTCAAATCTATACGGGAGACGGCAAGGGCAAGACGACGGCTGCTTTGGGGCGCGAGAGGATGTCGAGGAACTGATTGCGATAAAGCCCGCCACCACGGAGCTCGTGCTCACCGGCCGCGGGCTGCTGCCGTTGGCCGACCTCGCGGATTTAGTCACCGAAATGCGCCCCGTCAAGCACTACTTCGACGAAGGCCTCCTGGCCCGCCAAGGCATCGAATACTAATCCGGCACATAGGGACGTTCCTTTTCTGCCGGCACTTGGGGACACTCCTGTTTGCCAACAGTCCGGAAATCTATCCTTCATTCCAACCTGCCGTACCAAAAACAACAGACGTACGACCAATGCCAACGACCCTCACAATTTGATTAATCGTTATCGTAGTCATTGGGGACGTTCTTAAACGACTAGTCGTTGGGGACAGTCTTATCGATGAAGGGCAACCAGCCACGACCTACATATCACGCCAACCGCTCGTGCCATTTGCGATCGTTGCCCGACCAAGGCCAACGGCTCTCACAATTTGATTGACCGTGAGACCCGCTTTTCGCATTTTGCAAAGAACGGGCCTGCGCTCGGTTGGAGTCATCGCCTTGATATCCGAATGAGAGGCTGGAGCTGCAATCTGTTTTGCGATTTCGAGCACTTTGTCGTCGAGAACACGAGGATGAGGCTCGGCATCATAAGGCGCGCTCTCAAGCCGATCATCAAGATAATGCCGATATTCCAGCGAACCGCCCACAAGGTCCAGCACTATACCTGGATCGCAAAACCCAAATCCGTCATAACCATACGCATATGCTCGATAGCTAGACCAGCGAAATGTATCGACAGCGGAAACACCCGCCTTAACTGGGTTCATATGGATGTAATCAGCGAGCGCAATTGCCTGTATATCATTCTCAACTGGAATGTTCTTAAACCGATCCTGAAACAAATGACCAACACGGTCGGTTTTACGATTAAAATACTTAGCATATGAGGTAAGGATGCCACTCATGCATGATGAAATTCTCCCATGAGGGTCATCAACCATGAGATGAAAGTGATTCGACATGAGGCACCACGCCGTAACGCCAATGCCATTACCGACAAGCTTGCCCTCGAACAACGTGAGCATCCGATATCGATCTTCGTCGTCTTCAAAGATGCAGATGCCGCCATTACCACGTGCGATAATGTGGTTATAGCCCGTCAACGAAACGACTCGGCCCGTTCTTGGCATATCGCCCTCCCATCACAAACCCACCGGGCAACATCTGATAGGCGCGGACGATCCAATTTGCTGAGCCCGTTCTGACAGTTTACAAGGGCATGCAAGACAAACTGGATGAAAACCCGAAAATCATGTCGCAAAGAGTGTCCCCAACGACTAGTCATTTAAGAACGTCCATTACAGTCGAAATTGTCAGCCCGGGACCGTCTCGGGCTACGATTGAGGCGCGCCCAGAACGGGCCGCCGACCGGGCGCCCGCGCACGGCCGAACGTCCCTGCCCCCGAGAGGGCCTGT
>DBFAAM010000030.1:0-43484 GCA_048193585.1 Collinsella aerofaciens
GCCTGATATGCGCGGATCGGCGGGCTGCGATGCAACGCGAGGCCCGCCGATCCGGGAGTTGTGAACCTCATGCCGTCCTTTGTCCCCTTGCGTTCGGGGGCTTGATGTGAACGGCTCAGTCTGTTCGTTTCTAGTCGAACAAACTCGGCATGTCGTCGTCCTTCATGAGGGCGCCGGCGGAGGGCAGGCTCTGGGCGGTGAACTTCTCGGCGGAGACGCCGGCGCCCAGCACCTCCTCGACCGTGCTCACGGTGGTGACAACGCGGCCCTTCTTGGCGGTGAACGCCTGGACGCCCTGTGTGTTGGTTGTCGTCTTAGTCTTGAGCAGCGACGTGTTGAAGTTCATCAGGCGGTAGTCGCTCGAGACCAGCGCGATGTCGCGGTTCTCCTTGAGCACCTGCGCATATAGCAGCTTAGACCCGCCGTAGATGGCGTTCTTGAGGCGCTTGCGGTTGGTCTTAGTGACGTAGCCGGCGAGCGCGACGCGCACCGCGCGCCCGTTCTCAAAGACGAACAGCACGTCGGCCTTGTAATCCTCCGGGTCGATGACCCAGATCACGCTCTCGTCGGGATCCATCTCGAGGTCCGTCGCCAGGTACGAACCCAACTGCGCGGACTTGGTGTCCTCAAACGCCGCGACCTTGCATTTGTACACCTGGCTCTTGTTGGTGAATACCAGCAGCTCGTGCGTGTTGGCGGACGGGAACTCGATGAAGGGCTCGTCGCCGTCTTTGTATTTGAGCTCCGCGGCCTTGCGCAGAACGCGGTCCGTCATCTTTTTGAGGTAGCCCTCGCGCGAGAGCATGATGGTGACCGGGTACTCCTCAACCTCGGGCTCCAGGCTCACCTCGATGACGTCGGACGGCTCGATCCTGCCCGTGCGGCGCGGCATGACGTACTTCTTGTTGACTGCAGCCAGCTCGTCGCGGATGACCTTTTTGATGTTGTCCTCGCTCGAGAGGATCTCCTCCAGCTCGGCGATCTCGGCCTCGAGCTTGGCGATGTCCTTGGTGCGGTTGAGGATGTATTCCTCGTTGATGTTGCGCAGCTTGAGCTCGGCCACGAACTCCGCCTGGGTCTCGTCGATGTCGAACCCGCGCATCAGGTTGGGGACGACCTCGGCCTCGAGCTTGGTGCCGCGGATGATGGCGATGGCCTTGTCGATATCGAGCAGGATAGCCTCGAGACCGTGCAGCAGGTGGAGGCGCTCGGACTTCTTGCCCAAATCGAAGCTCACGCGGCGACGCGTGGACTGGATGCGCCACGCAACCCACTCATGCAGGATCTGGCGCACGCCCATGACGCGGGGGTAGCCGTCCACCAGCACGTTGAAGTTGCACGAGAACGAGTCCTGCAGCGTGGTGGTGCGATAGAGCTTGGCCATGAGCTTCTCGGGGTCCACGCCGCGCTTGAGGTCGATGGCGATGCGCAGGCCGGAGAGGTCGGTCTCGTCGCGGATATCGGCGATCTCGCGCACCTTGCCCTCCTTGGAGAGCTTGATGATGCGGTCGATGATGATGTCGGTCTTGGTGGTATAGGGGATCTCGTAGACCTCGATGATGCGCTCTTCGGGGACCCAGCGCCAGCGCGAGCGGATCTGGAAGCTGCCCAGGCCCGTCTCGATGATGCGCTCCATTTCCTCGCGGCGGTAGATGATCTCGCCGCCGGTGGAGAAATCGGGCATGGGCATGTACTCGAGCAGGTCGCAGCTGGGGTCCTCGAGGAAGTGCATGGTGGCACAGCAGACCTCGTTGAGGTTGAAGCCGCAGATGTCGGAGGCCATGGCCACGCCGATGCCCTTGTTGGCCGAGACCAGGATGTTGGGGAACGTGGTGGGCAGCAGGCGCGGTTCCTTCATGGCGCCGTCGTAGCTGTCCACGAAGTCGACCGGGTCCTTGTCGATGTCCTTGAAGATCTCGGCGCAGATGGGGGAGAGCTTGGCCTCGGTGTAACGCGAGGCGGCGTAGGTCAGGTCGCCCGAGTAGTACTTGCCAAAGTTGCCCTTGGACTCCACGAACGGCGCGAGCAGTGCCTCGTTGCCCGTGGCGAGGCGGACCATCGTCTCGTAGATGGCGGCGTCGCCGTGCGGGTTGAGCTTCATGGTCTGACCCACGATGTTGGCGCTCTTCTGGCGCTCGCCCTTGAGCAGGCCCATCTTGTACATGGTGTAGAGCAGCTTGCGGTGCGAGGGTTTGAAGCCGTCGATTTCGGGGAACGCGCGTGAGACGTTGGTGCTCATGGCGTAGGGCATGTAGTTGGTTTCGAGCGTCTCCGTGATGGGCTGCGCCGTGACCTCAGAATGCAGGCCGATGACGTTATCGGTGTTGACCTGCTTCTTCTTGTTAGGGGTGTTGGTTTTCTTCTTAGCCACGATTTCCTCTTGATGCTTCCTTTAGGGCCGTTGTGCTGTAGCGCGTGCGGGGCCGCCGGATGGCGGGCGCGGGGCTTGTCGCGGGCTGACGCCGCTCGCCCTGGCCGCTCGCCCTTACTGCAGGTCCAGCTGGTCGAGATATTCCTTGCCGTGCTCGGCGATATGGCGCTTGCGGCCGGCCTCGTCGTTGCCCAGCAGCAGGTTGAACATGGACTCCATCTTGGCCACGTCCTCGGGCTCCACCTTGATCAGGCGGCGCGTCTCGGGGTTCATGGTGGTGAGCCACATCATGTCCGGGTCGTTCTCACCGAGACCCTTGGAGCGGTTGATGGAGCACTTCTGGTCGCCGATTTCCTTAAGAATGCCGTTCTTCTCGAGCTCGGTGTAGGCAAAGTAGGTCTTCTCTTTGCAGTTGATCTCGTAGAGCGGCGACTCGGCGATATACACGTAGCCCTCGTCGATAAGCGTGGGCACCAGGCGGTAGAGCATGGTGAGCACGAGCGTGCGGATGTGATAACCGTCGACGTCGGCGTCCGTACAGATGATGACCTTGTTCCAGTTGAGGTTGTCCAGGTCAAAGGCGCCAAGGTTCTTGATGCGCTTGTCTTTGATCTCCACGCCGCAGCCCAGCACGCGCATGAGGTCCATGATGATGTCGGACTTAAAGATACGCGGGTAGTCCTCCTTCAGGCAGTTGAGGATCTTGCCGCGGACGGGCATAACACCCTGGAACTCGGCATCGCGCGACGTGCGAATGGCGCCTGCTGCCGAGTCACCCTCTACGATGTAGATCTCGCGGCGGCTCTTGTCCTTGGAGCGGCAATCGATGAACTTTTGCACACGGTTGGCCATGTCGGTCTTCTGCTGCAGGTTGGTCTTGATGCTCTGGCGCGTCTTCTCGGCGTTCTCGCGCGAGCGCTTGTTGATGAGCACCTGCTCCATGATCTTGTTGGCGGCATCTTTGTTCTCGATCAAGTAGGTCGAGAGGCGTTCCTTAAAGAATGCCGTCATGGCCTGCTGGATAAAGCGGTTATTGATGGCCTTCTTGGTCTGGTTTTCGTAGGACGTCTGGGTGGAGAAGCAGTTGGTCACCAGCACCAGGCAGTCCTGGACGTCTTGCCACTTAATGCCGCTCTCGTTTTTGTTGTACTTGCCCTGTTGCTTAATGTAGGCATCGATGGCGCTGGTCAGAGCACTACGAGCCGCTTTCTCCGGCGAGCCGCCGTTCTCGAGCCACGATGAGTTGTGGTAGTACTCCTGCATCATGAAGGTGCGCGAGAAGCACATGCACGCGGTGATTTTTACGTTGTAATCGGGCAGGTCCTCGCGATCGCGACCGCGACGGTCGGCCTCGATAAAGAAGGGCTCGGTAAGGTAGTCGGTACCGACCTTCTCGAGCACGTAGTCCTCGATGCCTTTGGGATAGCAAAAATCCTCTTCGGAAAACTCGCCATCGTCGCCCTCGATACGCAGGCGGAAGGTCACGTTAGCGTTGACCACGGCCTGACGGCGCATGGTTTCGCGATACCAATCGTGGGGAATGCTAATCGAGGTAAAGACCTCAAGATCGGGGCGCCACTTGATGGTGGTGCCGGTGCGGTTCTCGTCGCTGGGCTCAATCTCGAGTGCCTTCTTTTTGGCACCGACGACCTTGCCTTTTTTAAAGTGCAGGGAATACTTGTTACCGTCACGCCAGACGGTGACGTCCATGTACTCGGAAGCGTACTGGGTCGCGCAGGAGCCCAGGCCGTTGGTGCCGAGCGAGAAGTCGTAGTCGCCGCCCTGGTTGTTGTTATACTTGCCACCGGCGTAGAGCTCGCAGAAGACGAGCTCCCAGTTAAAGCGCTTCTCGGAAGGGTTCCAGTCGAGCGGGCAGCCACGGCCATTGTCCTCTACCTGGATAGAGCCATCGCGAAAGGCGGTAAGGGTGATGAGCTTGCCGTAGCCCTGGCGCGCCTCGTCAACGGCGTTGGACAGGATCTCGAAGGCGGCATGCGCGCAACCGTCGAGCCCGTCCGAGCCAAAGATGACGGCGGGGCGCAGGCGTACGCGCTCCTCGTCCTTGAGCTGACGAATACTGTCGTTACCATAGTTTGCGGTGTTTTTTGCCATGCTCGCTCTCTCGATGCTCCTTTGCTGCGTTTAAGTCATGTAGATAGTCAAGGTAGCATAGCCCAGCCCACAGGCGATTCCAACCAACACGAAATCCATCGAACAACCGTTCGATTAGATAATGAATGCTTGGAATGCGGGAGGGACCTGTCCTGTCCTATCCAAACATCTGCGGCAGGTCGATGAAGACGGTTCGATCGCTTTCGCCAGCTTCGAAGCCCGAACGGGAGAAGAATCCATAGCGATGGCACTTGAGTCCCGTTGCCTCGACTTGGGCGATTTCCTCGTCGACCATTTTTTGCGTGATGGGGGATTTGCGGAACTTTGCTTCGTAGAATGCGTAGCCCTCGGGGTCTTGCGTTACCACATCGAATTCGCCGCTCGTTTTGTTTGCGGGGTCGTCGTACCAGTACTTGCCTATGGCGTCGAAAGCCGGTTCGATCTTGCCGGTCCTGTTCTGCCGCACGAGGTATTGACGGCAGATCTCCTCGAACATATGAGGAACGTAGTTTTCCTCGAAGTCTTGGAAGACGTGACGATCATAGAAGACTTCCGGGTCGAGCAGCTGACGCGCTGAGGCATTGCGGAAAACATAGCGATAGTAAAAGAGCGAAAGCGGATCCACTACAAAGTAGCCAGACTTGCGCTTGTTCGTAGGGTCGTTGATGGGTGCACGCTTTTGGACGATTTCGAGTGACATGAGCTTGTCGAGCACGTCTGCCATGGCCGGACCGCTCGAGACGTGCGACTGTGCCAGCACGTCCCCCCAACGGGAGTAGCCTTGTGCGAGAGCCCCGAAAACTTCGTTGGCGTTGGTCATCTTCGAGATCTCGGCGTTGAGATAGGACGGCACCTCGCTTTCTAAGCGGGCGCCAGGTTCCGTGAGGAGCTCGATGATGTTGTCGCGTACGCTTTGGGATTGATCGATGAGGCGATTGTAAAAGGGGATACCGCCAAAAACGCTATAGAGCCGCACCTTGTCCTCGGGCGAGAACGCGGGATAGAACTTCGCAGCGTCAAAGTAATCCATGGGCTTAAGCTCAAGCGCGAGATCAATTCGCCCGTAGAGGGGGCTTTCATGCTCGATGAGGGATTTCATAATCTCAACGTAGGAGCCGCACAGGACAATGTTTAAACGTGAGTCTTCCCTGTGGGCGTCGATTGAGGTCTGAAGAATGCTGTCTAAGCCTTTAACCGCATCTCTCAAGTAGGGGTATTCGTCGAGAACGAGGGTAATGTTCTTGTCTTTAGCTTGGGCAAACAGAAATTCGATGAGCTCGCGGATGCCTGTGAAGGCGAGCGGAGGAAAGCTCAGCGCTTCAGCAACAAGGACGGACAGACTCTCGAGGTTGTCTGCCTCGGAGGTTTGGCGGCACTCGTAATAGACCGTTGCGACGTCCGACAAATCGGTTAGCGCCTGCTTGATGAGCTCACTTTTTCCGACGCGACGCCTGCCGTAAATGAGAACATTGCGCTGCTCGGGTGCTTTGAGCGTTTTCTTAATACGGGCGAGCTCACGCTCCCTGCCAATAAATTCCACTTACTCGGTTCCTTCCGACTCGGTTTTGTCCGAGTTAATTGTATCGCATGGATCAGTTTATGCTCGAGTTTACTCGGACAAAACCGAGTCGGTTCTGCCCGAGTAAATTTGAAGGCGGCCGAATGCGTCTTGCTGCGTTTGCGGTTGGATACGTTGTCGAAAACGTGTCGTGCGGATTGTTGGATCGAATCGAACATTGGGACAGACGTCTCGTTTTATGGGCCGGGGGCGTGCATGTGCGAGTTCTTTTGGCCCATAAGGAACGCTGGTGGGTCGTTATTTGGGCCACGGGTCACTTCGCCGGCGCCGTGTTTCGTCATACGCTCATAGTGGAAGCCGATGCCACGGGGTCGACTTGGGACTCGGGCAATGGATGAGCTGCAAGCCGAAAGGAGCGGCGAGAATGATGAGGCCCATGACAAAGAAACTGCTGTTAGGAATTCCCACCGTGACGCTTTCGGCCGTGCTGGCGTGTACAGTGGCCGGCTGTGGCGGTAGTGCTCCGAGCGGCTCGCCTGGCGGTTCGGGCGGCAGCGCGCCTGTGCAGGAAAAGCCCAGGGCCTATGATTCGCAGACGGTCGAGGTGGCAGGCATTACCTATGAGTCGGTGGCTCACGGTACGTTCTATCGCGGCGATGCCAAGCTGCAGGACGGCTTTTACCTGCACATCAAGATCACCAACAACAACACAAAGAACAGGACGTTCAGTTCCTTTAACGTGCATGCTGCCCAGGGCGATCTTGAGGCAGGCGACCCGTTGTTTACTTCCGGCAAGGCGGCCGTGCTCGACTACGTTGCAAGCGAGGCTCCCGATGAGCTGCACGAGGACATCGACCTTTCCGAGAGGCCAGATATCGGCCCGGGCGAGACCGTTGAGTACGTGTATTTCTGGGCGCCCAAGACGGCGTACTACGGGCCCATCACTGTCGAGTTCGTAGACGCTTATGCCCCCGCCAAGAATCATGAGGCCATGCACTTTGACACCACGGGATGCGAGACCAAGGAGTTCAAGGCGGCCGGCGGCGTGGCCGATTCTGGCGAGAAGACAGATTTAACGGGCATCGACTGCGCATCGTACAGCATCGAGGCCGCCGATGGGTACACGCTGGATTCGTCCGACGAAGAGCGCGAAAAGGCAAACTTCTTCCACGACGAGACTGGAGGACGCCTGAACATCAGCATCTTCCCGCGCTCGCCGGAGGAAGAGGTTGCAAGCCTAGAGCAGGTCTACGAAGGCAAGGAGACAACAACCGACCAGGTCGAGTACAACGGCATAACGTGGCTGCGCTTTACCGGTCCCGACAACGGCCATACGCTGTTTGCGACGGCTCCCGCGACGGGCGAGACCGTCCGCGTGTCGATTGGCTGGAAGATCGATTGGGACGCCGCCGCGCCCATGATGGAGGCATTGAAGCTCAAGTAGCGGGTTGCGATTCCCATGTCAGGCGACTCAGGGCTGGCTCCGAGTTATCGGGGCCAGCCCCTTTTGGTGTTCGATGAGCCGAGTCGGCGTCTCTCACAAAAGTAACTAGGAGCTAGCGAGACCTATCCGAATTGACCTCATTGGCGGTGTCTTTTTCGAGCGCCGTGCGGCGGGCGCTGTAGGCGATGAGGCCGGCGCCTGCCGCGGCGAGTGCTGTAGCGGCTGCCGTAAGGGGAGCATTGACATCGCCCGTGCCAGCGAGCGCGCCCGCTTTTCCGGAGCGCTTGTTATTGCTGTGGTCCTTGCCACTGCCGGAGCTCCTTCCGCCGGAGCCGCCGCCCTCGTCGGTACCGCCGCCACTCGAGCCGCCATCGTCGTCTGCTGTCATCGGGGCGTCGTGAAGTTCTGTCGTATCCGCGCTGTCGCATACGCCGACCTGAACTTCTGAGCGTTCGCATGCCGCGTCGGGCACATGAAGCTCGTGCAGTACGGCACCCAGCGCCGAGTTTGCGCCCGGTCGAATTTCCTCGAGCGTTACGGGATCGAGCGCCACCAGATTACGCGCCTTCGCATACAGCGTTACGCGTTTGCCCACTTCGTCGCTCCAACTCTCGGGGATAGCGAAGCTCATGCGGAACTGTGCCGTGCAACCCGGTGCCAGCACGGCGTTGCCACTGTCGGCTACCAGCGGGTGCGTTGCAAAAGGTGTGCCCAGCGTTTCGAGCGCGTACTTCACGTGTGCCATGTCGTTGACCGAAGCGTCCTCGGCAAGCTCTGGATCGTAGATCGATGCCATGCGTGTGTTCGCTCCGAACCCGATGGATGCGCTGGAGAACGGCTGGCTGGAGCCCTCTCGGTACAGATCGATTGTGCCGGCGGTCAGCAAGGTGTTGCCGTCGTTTCGCACCGTGACCATGAAGGATTCGCCTGCTGCTCCGGGCACCACCGCGCCCGAGGTAGCGACTGCGCCCGTCGGAGTGGCACACGCCACCAAGGGCACTTCGATGCCGTGTAGTTCTGCCTCGCTCTTCTCCGCGCTCACAATGTGCGTGGCGAGCGCGGAGAGCATGCTCCCCGACGTCAAAAATGTCGTTATCTGATCGACGGGATGGTCCAGCTCGCACATCACGAACGGCTCCGTAAACAGATCGCCTGCCAAGGTGCTGGCGAAGATGCGGAAGTGCTTGCCCATCACTGCTACCGGGTTGCCTTCTTCGTCGTAGGTTTGCCCCACCTTGCCATCGGTGTTCTCTACATAGAGCACGCACCTGCCGTTGTTGCTTACGCTAAACGATGCCGGGCCACAGCCTGCGGCACCCACGGGCTGCGTTGCAAATGCCGATGCGCCTCGCGTCCAAGTAATATGCTGCAGTTGCTCGTTGACGGTAGCCAAAAAGCCCGTGTGCTGCGGCCACGGCACCGCGTGGGGTACTGTGGCATCTGGCGACATAACGCCCCAGCTCGCAATGGACTGGCCGATCACGGCGTACGATGCACAGCCACAACCGCCTGCGGTCTCGTATGCAATGGGCACCACCATTTTGCCGTTGATATTCTCGGGCGCGCCGAGCTCGATGCTCGACGGTGCCTGCGGAAAGCGGAGGACCTGACGGAACGTGAGACTGTCGCCCGAAACGTCCGACCACAGGGTAAAGCACTCCAGCGCAACCTCGGCCTCGCTGCCGAGCGTCTTTTCTGCGGTGGTTCCGCGGCGGTGGAGGTAGGCGCCCGACAGGCGCCCGTCGACAAGTGTCTTGCCCACCGTGATGCGTGGGCACTGCAGGCAATGGTAGCCATCCTCCTGAAGGCGGCCGCGCGAGATGCTGCGCCACGACGTGTGCGATATCACGCGAACTCCGTCGTTGCTTATGCGCAGGCGCACAACGGACAGTATGCCGGATGTGCTCGCCGTATCGAAAAGGGTGTTGTCGCCGGCGGGGCGCTCGCCCGAGACCAGCAGCACGTAGGCGTCCTGGTTTCCTCTTCCGTCCGTATATTCCACTACGTCGAAGTCGTAATCGTATATGCTGTCGCGCTCCACGTCGCCCTCGCCAAACCCAAGGGGAAAGTCCACAGGCGTGGGAGCGGACCACGTCCCGTTTGCCTTTGTGTGTACCACCAGGCGCGAGCGACCATTGTCGCCGTAGCGCACCGAGGCGATACGGAACAGGCATTCTACGCCGGCAATCATTGCCAGCTTCATGTGGGCTTCGCTGAGCACGCCAGCAAACAGCACGTTGTCGCTCGAGGGCTTGATGCCGCCACGCTCGTCCTCCGACACGCCGGCAGAATCGGCGTTCGGGTCGGCAACGGTGTTCGTTGCCTGACCGATGTAGGTGTACTCATACATCGGCGCGGCGTTTTCGTCGTTCTCTATCAGTGCATGGACGAAATGCTCGATCTGTCCCGTGTCGTCGCTTTCTGCATCCGCCTCGAGCTCAATGCGCGTGACCGCCCGATCCCAATCGCGCACGACAGGCGCGGCGTTTACGGCAGTGGCCTTAACCTCGGCGCGTGCGAGCAGCTCGGCGTTGGTGACGATGGTGGCCGATGCGATAAATTGCGGAACGCCGCCCGCCTCGATGTTGCCGGGCGTGCCGAAGCGGGCGTCCAGCGTGTAAGGCGTATCTCCACCCAATGCGAGCTCAGAGCGCTGGAGCGCATACTGGTCGCCATTGTTCACCGACATATTCCACGAATCGATGAGTGTGGGCCACGACCCCGACCAAGCCTTGGTGGTCCACTTGAACATTACGAACTGGAGTATCACATCGACATCGACGTCTGCACCTACGCGCAGTCGCGGAAGCTGGTGTCCATCTGCCTTCTCGTACCCAATGAACAGCGTGAGGGATGCGGCGCCGCGCACGGCAGACGAGGCGACGCCCGCAACGCCGGCTCCAAAGGTAACGGCAAGCCCAATCTGGATGGTGAACGAGCCCGATGTGTTTGAATAGTCAAGCGAAATGTTTTTAAAAAACGCCGCGCCGCTGCCGTGCGTGTGGGCACCCACGGCGAGCGCCAGCTTCGCCAGCACCCAAGGGTTGACGTTTAGGAAAAACGGCACCGGGCCCAAGGTGAACTGCTCGGTCCAGTTGAGGTCGGTTTTTACTTGGAAGAGAGCCTTAATATTGCCAAACGCCGGATCGTTGTTGTTGCCCCAAGTTTTGCCAACCCAGTCGTAGGCGAGCGATCCGTACACCTGTGTGGCGATATCCATCGTAAACAGCAGCGTGCAATGGTGGCGAAGGAGCTTAGTGTTCCTTGGATCGGTGCCCGAACCGGCACTCATGCTTTTGTACTGATTCCACTTCCCCTCCATCTCGTCGAGGTAGCGGTTTGCCTGCTTGGCGCCCGACTCGCGCGGCGACTTCTTCCAGTATTCCGGATCCGGATTGCCCGAATCGTTCATGTAGCTGGCCGGTTTGTATCCGCCGCCAAACAGTACGTACCCGGCAAACGAGAAATCGAAGAGAATCGGAAACGTGGGCATCCAGCAGACGAACTTGTTGCCGCCGATGCCGGGGAACGCCGCGGGGAAATCAAACGGAGTGATCTCTTGATCCATGGTGGTGGGGATGATGGTCGTTGAGCCCGATTCTGCCTTTGAGGCCGGTGCGGTGGCAACGGCCATGGGGGAGGAGAGCGTGTAGGTTTTGCCCTGGTAGTCGAGCACAAAGCGCAGCTTGCATCCTTCCTCCAGAAGGCCCGAAGCTGCATCGAGGAACTTGTCTTCGAGTGTGAACGTCGCCAGATTATCCGAACCCGATGCACTGGCCTTGACTTGGCCAATCTGCGTGACGGTTTCGGATGAGCTGCCCGCAGCGGGCATCACTTTATTGATATGCAACGTTGCCTGCCCGCCCTGCGGCAGATGGGACTGCACGGTAAAAGCGTGCGTGTTGGGCTGGTCGTTTGCTGCTTCGTTCGCTGGCATTGCCATAAACGTGGCGTCGGCGTACTGGATGTCCCATTCGTCGAATGTGAGCTGGCGGAAGTACGGCTCGCCGTCGGAAAGCGGACGCGTGGGCGCGGTTATAGCGGTGCCGCCTTGGACACGCGCGAGGGGAATCTCGACATCACGGTAGCCCGCCATGCTAATGGAGATGCCGCCGTTAAAGTCGTACGCGTCGAGAAGCGTTGCCTCGTCCACGTAGCCTTCCGAAAGAGGCGCGACCTCAAAGATGGCCGTGCCCTCGTCGTCGGTCGTGGCGGAGAGCTGCTTGCCCGCGGCATAACGCGACGCGAGCGTGACCTGGGCTCCCTTGATGGGTATATTCTTGTTGGCGACGTCGACCACGACCACACCAAACATGGTGCGCGAGAGAACGAGCACCCTGAAGGGGTCTTTTTCGTCGGCATAGGCTTCGGTGGGCGCGAACGGCAATATGAAGGCGTTTGCGCTTCCCGGCACGCGCGGCAACATAATGCTCGCCAGCGAGGACGCTCCGGCAACAAGTAACGAACGGCGATCAAGCATCTTTGGCTCCCATCCCGCAAACATCGGAGGAAATAATCCAATTTTGCGAGAAGTCGCCCCGTGGCGGTAGTGCCGTTCAAGGGTCAAAACGTCCAATTTGAGTGCGCGAAAGCGTCAGGCCCCCGGAGCGCTTTCGATACGCCGGGCAGTCTGGCCGCTAGCGCAACATGTGGGCAATCAGCTCGGCGCGAGTTCCGATACCAAGCTTGGCATACACTCCTGATAGGCGGTTTTTAACGGTGCCCGGCGATACTCCCATGTGGCGTGCGATTTCGGCGTTGGTCCAACCGCGGCAGGCGAGCATGGCCATGGTGAACTCCGTGGTCGTTAAATCGTCGGCCACGTCCTCACCCGAATCGGGGTTGTGGATGCGCCGCCAGCCGTAGCTGAATCGATACGTAATCTCGATGATGCGAGCGAAATCGTCGGGATATTGCGATTTTAAGCATGCCTCGATGAGCCCCTGTAAAAGGCCGTGGTGCTCGCCAATGAGCTCGATAAGGCCGTCGGGGCGCGCAATGTCCCAAGCGGCTCCGAAATGTGCCTTTGCGGCGTCGATGTCCTTGAGGCTCATGCATGCCATGGAAGCCGCCAGGTGCAGGAACAGTTCCGAGATGGGATAGCTTCCCTGTTTCATGATCAGGGCATTTTCCACCATGCCCAGGCTGCGGCCGTATTCGCCGCGCAGATACAGGGCATGCGCCATCACGTAGCTGGCGAACAGGCGCAGGCCTTCGGGCAGATGCGCCGCAAGCGGATAAAACTCTTCGGCGGAATGCGGGGAAGGCAAGTGCAGCAGGACGCTCGCGGCGGAGGCGAATAGGATATGCGTGGCGTGGACGGCGGGCGATTCCTCGTCAGTTGGCGTATCGAGGATGCCCGCAAGGCAACGGCGGGCATCGGCGATACGATTGAGCGACAGACTGGCATATCCGCAGATAAGGCATGCGGAATAGCGCAGTGCGGGGTCGGTGGCGTCAAGATAGGGGCGTGCTGCCTCGGCGGCGAGCGTGGCCTGTCCGCGAAAGTACAGCGCTTCTGCCGTGGCAATGGCACGCGAATTGGGGTCGGAAATGCCTGCAACCGCAGCGTCAATCTGCCCCGGCACAAAGGCGGTGCACATCAACGGCATGGGAACGCATGGGTAGCCATCGCAGTCCATCTTCCATCTCCCAACAGCTGGCAACACTGGCAGCAATTGTACTCCTGGTACTCGGGACTGGAATTTTTGGGTATTGCCTACGATTATGCCGAACGCATAAAGGAAGAGTCTATTGGCGATGCTCTCAAGGTGGCTACCGAAGCCAAGCTGACCTCGATATTAGGAAAAATTGCCACCCCTGCAAAAAGCTCTGTCGCAGTGATGGGAAACGCATCTTCTGGGCATTCCGGCGTCTCCAGCTAGCGCTGGACTGCTGCTGTCGCCTGCGCGTTGGCGAGCGGGGCGTGGGGACCGTCCGGCGACCAGCGGTGACGGGCGAGCCCTGCCGCGTGCGTGGGCCTCCATCGGCGTAGACCCATGACCCCTATGGCATCGGAGAAGTCCACCATCGCGTCCAGGACCTTACCGTCCGGCACGCCCAGCCTAGCGGCTCCCTTGAACCCAAGGTTGAAGGGGGGTGTTGTACAAGGCATATGGGGCCGAGTGGAAGTGGATCAAAAGAGCGTTACTTGACGTTTCATGCATAATGCCAACCGCCCCGCGATATCACGTTCGCAGCGCGCAGGGGCCGGAGAATCTTCGCGATGAGAGTTGACGTCTAATACCTTGCATCGTATAGTGTGTATAGCATAGTATATGACGAGAGGAGGTGTGCGGATGGAGGCACAGATGAAGCGCGGCTTCCTGGAGGCCTGCGTGCTCGCGGCCGTCTCCGGCGAGGAGTCCTACGGCTACCAGATCGTGAAGGACGTACCGGCGAGCATGGGGCTCACGGAGTCGACGCTCTACCCGCTGCTCAAGCGCCTGGAGAAGGCCGGGTGCATCACGGCGCGCTCCGCCGAGCACAACGGGCGGCTGCGCCGGTACTACCGCATCACGGACGACGGGCGAGCGCGCATCGAGGAGTTCCTGGCCGAGTGGCCGTCCGTACGGGAGATTTACGCATACGTTGAGGGGGCGCACCATGACGCGCGATGAGTTCCTGGACCGGCTGGGCGAGCTGCTCGCCTGCCTGCCGACTGAACAGATGGAGGAGACCAAGGCGTTCTATGCGGAGGCCATCGCCGACCGCATGGAGGACGGCATGAGCGAGGAGGAAGCCGTGGCCGCCATGGGCACGCCCGGCGAGGTGGCGGAGGCCACGCTCGACGACCTGCCCGCCGTGCCGCGCGCGATCGCGAGGACGCGCCGGCGCAGCACCGCGCTGCTGTGGGTGCTGACCATCGTGGGCTCCCCGGTGTGGGTGCCGCTGCTCGCCGCCTTCGCCGCCGTGGCCGTCACGGTCTATATCTGCATCTGGGTGCTGGCGCTCTGCGTGTGGATCGTCGCGGCGGCACTCGGGGGCGTGGGCGTAGTTGAGCTCCTGCTTGCCGTAAGCGGCGTCACCATCGGCCACTTCCCGTACGCCCTCGCCTCGGCGGGCGTGGGGCTCGGCCTCGTCGGCGTGGCGCTCTTCGTTGGTGCTGGCGCTTGGGCAGCCTCAAAACAAATTGCGCGCCTCTCGGCGTTCTGGGCGAGGAAGGCCGCCTCGCCCTTCTGGAAGGGTAAGGGCGAGAAGGGCGGCGCTGCCGCGCATCTCGCGGCGTAGAAAGGAGTGAGTACCATGACCAGTGCGAAGAAGATCTACCTCGCCGTGGCGGGCGGGCTCGTTGCCGCGGGTGTTGTCCTCGCGGGCATTGGCTTTATCGCTTCGGGTTTCGACCCGGCCGTGTTCACAACCCAAATAGACACACGCGACAGCACCATCGTGCTCGGCGGCGTCGAGGTGGACGACCCGATGGGCCTCCCCCTCATCGAGCAGCTCGCCAATCTGGGCGAGATCGACACCTCCGGCGTCGCGGATCCCGCCGCGCCCTAGGCGCAGCGAGCCCGGGCGCTCTGCCCGCCAAGCTGCGTAAGCCGGCGAAACCCGAACCTCAACCTCTACGCAACTGGCCCCAAGCCTGCGCCGATTCGCTCTCAGCGCCGCGCGGGGGCCCGTGACGCATGCCCAAAAAGGTACGAGGAGAAAGGAACGCGATGACGACAACCACGCCCTTCCGCCTTCACGGGGCCACGCAGGACCGGAAGCGACTGGGCCGTGCGGTGGGGCTGTGCTTGGATTGGCTACACTGATATGGACAGTTCCGTGAGGGGCGCGAGAGGCGGGACTCTGGGGAGATCTTCGAGGAGGAGTGTCTCGACTGGAAGCGCGGGTTCAGTGGAGCAGGAACCTAATCTCTGTCTCTCTTGCTTTTTTGATTTGTTGAGAAGCCGGCATTTGGGGGCATTTTGGATAGCGAACAGTTCAAACAAGAAGCTGAGAAAATAGAACAAAGCCTGAGTGCCTTGAGAGTCGCCGAGCGCAATGCAGTGATTCCCTTCATGAACGGCGACTTTACCCAATGGGATCTATATCTGGCATCCTCCTCTGAGTATGCGATGAGACTGATAGACGGATTCATCTCCATGCTCGAGTCGAGGAATCTTGTTTGCGTCGCCCAGCTTCTCCGCGCACAGGTTGGAGTCTGCCTGCGGACATTCGCATTATTCGCCGCCGAAGACCAGGATGACTTTCTCAAGCAGGTGTTTCAAGGTGTGCCTGTGAACAAGCTGAAAGATTTCTCGGGTGAGAAGATGTCCGATGGAAGACTTCAAGACTTACTCGAGAAGTTCGATCCAAAGGTAAAAGATGTATACAAGGTGACGTCTGGATTCGTCCACTTCTCCATTGATATTCTGCCGAGCATGGGTGTGCCTGGGGAGGGCTATGAGGTCGAGTTTAATTTTGGAGCCGAGCCCAACGAGAGAAACAATGCGCCTCTCGTGGAATGCGGCAAGGCGTTCTGCCACTATGTCGACCTGCATCTCCAGATGCTCCATAAGGTGATTGCTTCGGATGAATGGTATGCCGATCGATTCCGTATCGATTCCGATGGTCCTGCAGACGAGGCCTCGAAAAGCGAGAAGGTGTAGGTCGAACGCATTGACGCTGCCTTGACAGCATCCCGATATGATAACAAATGGGAGGTTCCCTGCGAAATGTGCGCCTCTGTATATTCTCGCTAGGACGCCCTCGACCGATAAGGCATCGTTGAGTTCAATTTGAGTTCAGCTCGGGTGCCTGAAAATCGCCCAACTCTGATAAAAGGGGAGACGACGGTACACCACGTAGACGAGAGGCTATGGAAGTGCACGATTTGATTATATTGGCGCGCTAAACCGCCCCGCTGCCCAACTTGAACTCCGCTCACGCGTGTATGGGGCTGCGAGAGGTAACGGCCTGCGGCCTCCTTTGTGTGCTCGATGATATCTTCGAGCATGCCGGGCATGGCGGAGACATTCGCTGCAATCCAGCCGTGTTCAAGCGCCGTTTCGGATAGGAGCGAGAGGGGGCTGTCTTGCCCGTTTCCCTTGCACCCGTAAAGATGGTTGACAGTTTGGGGTCTCCCGGGTCTTTAGCTTTTACCGTGCTAGATGCCTCATGGAAACTGTTGGACTTTAATCAGACAGACCCAGCATGTCGTTTTCCTCCATGAGGACATCGGCTAAAACCGCAACACCTATGCTTGTTTAAGCAAACTTCCTGATAGTCGTGGAGCTGCTGTAGCCCGACATGCAGGACATCGCTCGGCTTAAACACCGGATGCCGCATCCGCGAAACGAGTTGCGGTGCACCCTGTTCCAAAAGGCTGCCAAGTACCATGGCGTGAGCGTTGGGGTAGCCATCATTCAGCGTGGATACATCCGGATGCGCATAGATCCAGACGATTCCAACGTTCTCGTATTTCCCGTGCAGGTAATCGAAGAGGGCAGGCGACACCATACAGTTGCCGCCGACGGTCACGACTCTGTCGGGGTTTTCTGCCGCAAGCTTCCTCTGCGCATCCTGAATCCCCGCCAGGACTTCGTCCTCGGCATAGATGCGAACTGTCTCCCATTTCTCATGTCCAAGTTTTGGGACGCGTTTCACAATGTCGAGTGGGACTCCTGGACAGTCGGATCACGTGGTGGCCCCCTTTGAGAGGGTCACGAGCATCACGGTTCCGTTCTCGGAATTTGCTTCGACCTCTACCGTGCCACCGTGAAGCGCTGCAATCTCCCAAACAAGCGCTAGCCCGAGTCCTGCGCCGCCGTATGCCCTGCTGCGGGATTTATCCAGGCGAAAGAACGGTTGGAAGATGCTCTCACGGTACTGCTTGGGTATTCCCGGGCCCTGGTCCTCGACTCGCAGGAACACGTGGCTGTCGTTGTCGCAGATGGAGACGGTAACGCTCGAGTCGGTGCGGCTATAGCGGATGGCGTTTTCGACCAGGTTGAACACCAGCCGATAGAGGAGCGCATCGTTCCCGATTACTAAAGCGTCTCCAGCACAATTGAGGGCTATGCCCTTATTTTCGGCAAGTGGCGCAAGGTCGGTGAGGACCTCTTCGGACAAGGGACCGAGTTCAACATCGTCCTCGCAAGGAACGCTGCGGAGCTCACTCATCTCGAGTAATACCTTGGTCATTCGAGACATGCGCTCGGTTTGTTCTTGTAGCAGGCCGAGCAGCTCGGCTGTTTCGGGTTGCAAACCGGAGTGCTCAGAGATGAATAGTTCAATCTGTGCTTGCATAAGGGCGAGCGGGGTGCGCAGCTCGTGTGCGGCGTTGCCGGTAAACTGACGCTGCGCAGAGAACCCTTCGCCAAGACGGGCGATCATGTCGTTGAAAGAGGCGCTGCATCGCTGTAGCTCGGTGGGCACATCTTCACTGAGTCTGATTTCGCTTAGGTTGTCAGGCTGCACACGCTCAACCTGGGCGGCAAAAGCTCGTAGCGGTTTGAGCGCACGGCCGCTCGCAAAGTATGCCAGCGCGCCGCCAAGGAGTGTGACTCCGGCCGTGATGCACCAGGTTGTCGCGCCAAAAGACTCCTGCGCGTCGTTTACGACGATCGTGACCTTGTCATTGGGGGTCGCCTTCGTTGGGTCGAACGCCTGGGGTGAATCTTCGCCGGTTGCGTTAAAGGCCGAGATGTTACTGCCGATGGCATCCATGTAGCGCATGCCCGTATAGCCGACCAGGCAGTTCGTCAGCACGCACGCTGCACACGTCAGCAGTGCCGTCATGATCGTTATGCGCCATTGCAGCGAAAGCCTTTTCATTCGCTATCCTCCATAACGTAGCCCTCTCCAATCCGATTGCGAATTGGGTCGTATCCCAAAGCGCTGCGTAGCTTTTTGCGGAGCGACGAGATATGAACGCGGGTTGCGTTGCTAAAGCTGTTCACGCTGCTATCCCAAACGTGCTCGATAAGCTCCTCCTGACTTACCGGACGCCCCTGATTAAGCATCAGGTATTCCAAGATTCCCGTTTCCTTGCGCGTAAGAGATAAAGCCTCGCTGTCCACGGAAGCGATGCGCGCCTTGGTGTCAAAGCTGAGCTTTCCGCAGGCTAATACTATGTCGCTTTGTGCGAAGCGTCTGAGGGTGAGGCTGCGGATCCTTGCCGCAAGCTCGTCCAGATGAAACGGCTTGGTGAGGTAATCGTTGGCGCCGGCATCGAGTCCGGCGACTTTATCTGATACTTCGCCACGTGCGGACAGAATCAGTACCTTAGTCTCGCAGTCAGTTTTCCTAAGTTCCCTGAGTACGGTCATGCCGTCGATGCGGGGAAGGTTGAGGTCGAGTACCACGAGGTCGAAGGCCTCAACGTCCAGTAGGTCGAGCGCCTCCTGTCCGTCGTGACAGCAGTCGACACTGTACGCCAAGTTTCGCAAGCTGCGTGCGATTGCATCGCACAGTGCTCGCTCGTCTTCGACGATCAAAATACGCATAACAGTCTCCTTGCACATTCCAAATCGCGCTTAACACGGATTTTATAGTCGATATGGTCCAATGGTCGCGTAACGAAAGGAGTGGTCAGGTTGTTCAAAGCGGTAAAACCCGTGGTACAGGTCGCTTTGTTGATCGTCGGAATTACCATGGTGTGCTTTGGTGTTATGCGTGGCGAGGCGGATGCCGTGCTGGCCAAAGCGATTAGGCTGTGCTTGGAGTGTATCGGAATTGGATAAAAGAGAAAACACTGCGTCGCATGTTTTGGTCCGATTTCGCGGATTCATTCAGGCGGCGGCGACGCTGGTCACCAATATTCACCTGCCAAACTTTGCCAAAGGCGGCATCTATCAGGGCGCGGGAAAAACAGTCTGCGTACCTGGACTTAATTGCTATTCGTGCCCCGCGGCATCGGGTGCGTGCCCCATCGGGTCGTTCCAGTCGGTAGTAGGTTCATCCAAGTTCAACTTTTCTTACTACGTCACCGGTACGCTCATTTTGCTCGGCGTGATGCTGGGGCGCTTTGTATGCGGCTTTCTGTGCCCGTTTGGCTGGCTGCAGGAGCTGCTTCACAAGATTCCCGGCAAAAAGCTTTCGACAAAAAGGCTCAAGGCGCTTACGTATATCAAATACGTTGTGCTGCTATTTGCTGTGGTATTGCTGCCTGTGCTGGTGGTTAACGACGTGGGCATGGGCGACCCGTTCTTTTGTAAGTACGTCTGTCCTCAGGGCGTGCTCGAGGGCGCCATTCCGCTGGCCATTGCCAATGCCGGCATTCGATCTGCGTTGGGACATCTCTTTACTTGGAAACTTGCCGTTCTCATTGCCGTGGTAGTACTGAGCGTTTTGTTCTACCGCCCCTTCTGCAAATGGATTTGTCCACTCGGCGCATTCTATGCGCTCATGAATAAGGTGTCCTTGTTGGGGATTCAGGTCGACGCGTGCAAATGTGTCTCGTGCGGCAAGTGCTCAAAGGTTTGTCAGATGGACGTTGATGTGGTCCGCGCGCCCAATCATGCCGAATGTATCCGGTGCGGAAAGTGCATCGGGGCCTGTCCTGTCGATGCCATCAGCTATCGCTATGGCCTGGATGTGTCGGCGGAAAAGCTTCCCTTGACTGCCGATAAAAAGTAAACAAGCTTCGACAAAACGGAGGAATGACTATGAAGCTTTCTAAGATTGCGGCCCTGTTTATGGTGCCGGTATTGGCCTTGTGCCTTGTGGCATGTTCGGCGCCCGGTGGCAATGTGAGCGAATCTGCGAGCTCCGATCCTAAGATCGCAGAACTCACTGCGCAGAAGCCGGCCAATGCCGACGAGGCCGCCGAGCTGTATGCGAAGCTCATGCAGAAGGAGAACGAGATCTTTTCGAGTGATAACGCGCTGTGGGAAAAGGTATTCAATGCGGCAAATAAAGACTCGGCAATGATTGAGGACGGCAGCAATTACGGCGATTTCCTGCTCAAGACCATCGACGGTGCCAAGGATGAGTTCACGGCGGATGAGCTTAAGACGCTCAAGACCGGTGCACAGCAGATCAAGGAGATTGAGGACAAGCTCGAGAGCTTGGAGAAGGAGTTCCCCGGCTGTGGAAGCACGCCGAGCGCAGGCGAGAGCGTCGACGCTTCGACCGCTGGCATGACGGCTGGTGCCAATGCTTCGAGCGAGGCGACGAAGTTCCCCAGCTTTACGGGCAAGGACCTGGACGGCAACGACGTGAGCAGCGACGAGCTGTTCTCTAAGAACAAGGTTACCGTCATGAACTTCTGGTTCACCACTTGCAAGCCGTGCGTGGGTGAGTTGGGCGATCTTGAGAAACTGAATCAGGAGCTTGCCGAGAAGGGCGGCCAGGTCGTGGGCGTCAATTCCTTTACGCTCGATGGCAACAAGGGCGAGATTGCAGATGCCAAGGAGGTGCTGAGCAAGAAGGGCGTGACATATAAGAACATCTGGTTCAAGTCGGATAGCGAGGCCGGTAAGTTTACGTCAAATTTGTTCTCGTTCCCGACAACGTATGTCATCGATCAGAATGGCAACATCGTAGGGGATCCAATCGTGGGAGCCATCAGCTCCGCCGAGCAGCGCGCAGCACTCGACAAGCTTATCGACCAGGCGATTGCGAATAGCGAGCAGTAGAAAACGCTTAAAGCATAGCGTGGATCGTGTGTCGCTGTGCAAAGTAGTCCGCTACCTTTCAAGATAATCTCCACCATATAGAGGCCCCACTTGGGGCCTCTTTTTTGGGCGCCGTCCCGTTCGTTTTTTGGCGCGGTTTGTTACATTCCTCACTGGCGTCGGCAAAAAATGGGGATAGAGTAGGACAAACGCGTCGAATACGAACGGCGGAGGAGAGCGGGCAGGGTGCCCGCGTGGGAGAGGTTGCCGTCCATGCTGGAGCTCAAAGGTATTTGCAAAAGATACGTTACGCAGTCGTTTACGCAGGTGGCGCTCGACAGCGTGAGCCTGTCTTTTCGCGATAACGAGTTCGTGGCCATTCTGGGTCCCTCGGGCTCGGGTAAAACCACGATGCTCAATGTTATCGGCGGACTGGATCACTTTGATTCTGGCGACCTGCTGATTGACGGTATCTCGACCAAGGACTTCCGCGACCGCGATTGGGACGCCTATCGCAACAACCGCATCGGATTTGTGTTCCAAAGCTATAACCTCATTCCGCATCAGACCATTTTGGAAAACGTGGAGCTGGCGCTCACGCTCGCGGGCGTGGGACATGCCGAGCGCCGCCAGCGTGCGCGCGAGGCGTTGGAGAAAGTTGGCCTGGGCGAGCACGCTAACAAGCGCCCGAGCCAGCTATCGGGCGGACAGATGCAGCGCGTGGCCATCGCCCGCGCCCTGATCAACGATCCCGAGATCGTGCTGGCAGACGAGCCGACCGGCGCTTTGGATTCAACGACATCCGTACAGGTCATGGATCTGCTCAAGGACGTGGCGCGCGACCGTCTGGTTATTATGGTCACGCACAATCCCGAGCTGGCGTACCAGTACGCCACACGCATCGTCAACCTGGCGGACGGCAAGATCACCGACGATTCCGATCCTTTCGATGTCGTTGACGCCACGCGCCGCGAGGCCAAGCCTACGCGCAAAACCTCGATGAGCTTTGTGACGGCGCTGGGGCTTTCTGCCCGAAACCTTATGACCAAAAAAGGCCGTACGGCCATGACGGCCTTTGCGGGGTCGATTGGCATTATCGGTATCGCGGCGATCTTGGCGCTCTCCAATGGCGTGAACAATTACATCAAAAAGGTCGAGGAGGATACGCTCTCGAGTTACCCGCTTACGATCTCCAAGCAGGACTACGACCTGTCGTCCATGATGGGCGGACAGGGGGCTGTGGATGATGACTCGCCTGAATATGTGGATTCGTCCGACGACAGTGCCGGCAGCAAGGCTAAGGGAACCGATAAAATTCCCGTGGTTACGGCCGTAAAGGATATGTTTGCGAGCGTTAAGTCTAACGACATGACGAGCTTTAAGGCATGGCTCGATGCCGGTGGCGACGGCATCGACAAAGATGTCAACGCCATTCAGTACGGCTACGGTGTATCGCCGGTTGTCTATCGTGCCGGCAAGGGCGATGAGAAGCCTGTCCGGCTGGTGCCCAACGCCATGACCGAGGCCATGAGCGGAGGCGCGAGCTCGGCGGCAACGGTGAGCATGGAATCCATGGGAACCTCGGTCTTTAACGAGATGATTGAAGACCAGAGCCTGCTCGACAGCCAGTACGATGTCGTCGCCGGTCATTGGCCCACGTCTGCCAACGAAGCCGTGATGGTGCTTTCGAGTCGTGGCACGGTGGGCGACTACACGCTCTACAGCATCGGCGCGCTGGATATCGATGAGCTCAACGATATGGTTAACAGTGCCATGGCGGCCGACGGCAAGGTCGAGACGCCCGAGACCGGCACCGACTTTACCTACGACGATGCGCTGTCCACGACGTTTAAGGTGTTGTCACCGGCCGATGCCTATCGCAAAAACGAAGAGACCGGCATGTGGACCGACATGTCTGACGACGCCGACTTTATGGCCGCCAAGGTTGCCGACGGTATCGACGTGCACATTGTGGGCGTGGTGCGACCTAACGAGACGGCCAATGCGAGCGCGTTGTCTCCGGGCATTGCCTATACGCATGCACTGACTCGCCAGCTTATGGAGCGCGCCGCCGATTCGCAGATTGTGCAGGAGCAGCTCGCCCACCCCGAGACGGATGTCTTTACGGGCAAGTCTTTCGATGAACTGCAGAGCGAGGCCAAGCAAGGCGTGGATCTGGGCAGCATGTTCAGTGTGGACGAGGCGGCGCTCAAGAGTGCGTTCTCGTTCGATACGTCTGCACTTTCGGGTGCGGCCGGCGGTATGGACCTTTCTGGCATCGATCTGTCGGGGCTGGACATTGACCTTTCGGGCGTTGGCAAGGACATCGACTTCAGCGACATCATGGCAAAAGCGCCAACCCCAGATTTCTCGGGTATCTTTGACGGTCTGGAACTCACGCCCGAGCAAATGCAGCAGGTGGGAACACTAGCCAACCAGCTGTTTGAGGGCTTTTTGCAGTCTGATCAGTTTAAGGCACTGACACCCGAAGATCTTAAGGACGCGTCAAAGCTCTCTGCCGCATTCTCGACGTATCTTGAGAATGATGACACAGCTCAGCAAATCCTGGCCCAGCTCAAAGCGCTCGGCGGCGATGCCCTGGCCGAGCGTCTGCAGCAGGCGATGAGCGACTATGTGCTAAAGCAGCTGGCTCCGTATCTGCAGCAGGCTATGGATCAGATGATGAAGTCGATCAACGACCAGATTGCGGCGACGGTGTCAGCTCAGCTCAAGGCAGGCGCGGCGGGGCTCATGGGACAGATAGCGACGCAGATGTCGTCAAGTTTTGCCAACTTGACGGGCGCCATGCACGTGGATGCGAGTGCCTTTGCTCGTGCCATCCATTTCAACATGGACGCCGAGGACCTGAGCTCGCTCATGATGAGCTATGCGAAGGCGTCGAAGCTCACCTACGACAACAATCTGACCACGTTGGGCTATGCGGACGAGGCAGACCCCATCTCGGTCAAGATTTTCCCGCGCGACTTTGAGGCCAAGGAGCGCGTGCTCGATCACATCGACGCGTACAACAAGCAGGTCAAAGCCTCTGGCCACGATGAACAGGCAATCTCATACACCGACTACATGGGCATCATCATGGGCTCGGTGACCGACATCGTGAACACCATCAGCTTGGTGCTCATCGCATTCGTGAGTATCAGCCTGGTGGTGAGCTCCATCATGGTCGGCATCATCACCTACATCAGCGTGCTGGAACGCAAAAAGGAGATTGGCATCCTGCGTGCGATCGGCGCGTCGAAGCGTAACGTGGCCAACGTATTCAATGCCGAGACCTTTATCGAGGGCCTCATTGCCGGCGTCTTTGCTGTTGTCGTCGTGGTGGCCGTGAGCTTTCCGGTTAATGCCTGGGCGCTTACTGCCAAACAGGTACCCAATCTGATGAGCCTGCCCGTGCAGGATGCGCTGGTGCTCATTGCAATTTCGGTGCTGCTGACGGTTGTCGCTGGCCTGCTGCCGGCCCGTAGCGCATCCAAAAAGGATCCCGTGGAAGCCCTGCGCTCCGAATAATGCGACAAAGGGACAGTCCCTTTGTCACATTGAGACCCTTGCGAAAACGGGGTCTAATTACCGTTCGGCAGGTTAAGAACTCCCTCTCCCCGCTTAATGCTTGACGAAGAGTCCTCTGGTTTATATACCTATCGGTAGGCATATAGGATGTATTGCCGATAGAAATGGAGCAACCATGACTCTCACCACACCAGCCAAAAAAGATTGTCTCCGTGAAAGCGGCGCATTTGCTTGGGTCGTCGTTATTGCGCTCGGCTTAATGTCCGCCGGAACAACTGGCACATATAGCATTATTGCCGGCTCATTCGTTGCTCCAGTATGTGAAGATCTGGGCTTTGACTACACTTCTTTTTCTTTCTATTTCACCGCGATTCTTCTTGGCCTTGCGCTTGGGCTTCCGCTTTTGAGTCGCTTCATTCCAAAAGTAATCGGCAAACCATGGCATATTTGCATTGAACTCGTCCTTATTGCCGCCGGCGCCGCAATGGCGTTCTACACCGAGGTCTGGATGTTCACCGTCTCCGCCGCAGTGATCGGCATCTGCTTTTCGTTTACAACGGGCGTCTGCATGTCCGATGTCATTGACCAATGGTTCAGCAAATCGTCCGGTCTCGCCATCGGCCTCGCTTGGGGCGTTAATTCTCTCTGCACGCTGTTATTGAGTCCTGTCATTACGCTGGTCATCGAGCAGCAAGGCTGGCGTACGGGATACATCGTGCTTGCGGCCGTTTCTGCAGCTATGATTTTGCCTGCAAGCGCATTTATCATTCGCCTTAACCCCTCTGATCGCAATATGCTTCCGTACGGAGAGACCGTCTCCGAAACCCATGAGAGCTGCAGCGCCGATGAGCAGGAAGATGTCCTTTCGGGCATGGCACTCCGCGATGCCGCGAAAACGCCGTCTTTTATTCTCTGTGTCCTCTTGCTTTGCGTGGCGCAGCTCACCTGCTGCATGAACCAGCTGTTTCCAACCTATGCAAGCGAGGTCGGTTTCAATCCTATCGTAGGAAGCTTAATGGTCTCGGCAGCTTCACTCTCCGATATCTTCCTAAATCCCTTCGTGGGCAAAACATGCGACAAGCTTGGCGCTATTAAAGCAACGGTCGCATGGACAGGTGTCAGCATTCTTTCATTCCTGCTTCTTATCATTGGCGGAAGCAATGAGACCGTTTCCATCATTGCAGCTGGTGTAAACGATGTCATGTTCGCCATCGTTGGAACCGCAATGCCGATGCTTCTCCTCTCGCTCTTTGGATCACGCGATTTTGGAGGGATCTATTCGATCGTTTGCTCAGCGGGCTATGTCGTCGGTGCTTTTGGAATGCCGGTCATGATGAAGGTTTACGGCATGGCAGGGTCATTCCAGGGAGTATTTATCTTCTGCATTGCCTGCAACCTTATGATTGCTGCGTTTGCTATCGTTTCCGGCTTTCTCAATAAGGCTGCTGAAAAGTAATAAGCGCCGATTGCACCGGCATAGATTGCCACGCAACAGGGGTCGACTCCAAGCCAGATTGGAGTCGACCCCTGTTTTCGTTTTAAAGGTTGCCCGCAGGCACCATGGGCGCCAACATGCGCTTCAGCTTGGCTGGTCTATTTGAACATAAGCTCGACTATTCCCGCCCAAACCGCTTTCTCATCAATATCCTCACCTTGAGCGACCGTATTGCTTGCTCCCTCCAGAACGGTATAAAGAATTTGTACGTAGAGCATTACGTCGGCGCTATCGGAAAACGCGCCAATCTCTACACCATGAAGAAGGATGTCTTTAAGCGCATCCATGGTTCGTTTGGTCGCCGTCGCTTGACGTTCCTGAACTGCAGGAATTCGATTTGCTTGAACGCTAACCTCGGCCAGCACGCGCCGGCGCTTTTCATCGCTTCGATAGCCACCTATAACTGAATTGCCGAGCTCGATAAGCGCGGCCTTGAACCCGTCCCTATCGACTATTAGCGAGTAGTCGCGCTGATAGTCAATGGTCGGAAACATGCTGTCCAAGAGCGTAGTGAAAATCTCCTCTTTTGAGGGAAAGTAGTAGTACACCGACGGCTTGGATATACCGACAAAGTCGCAAATCTTTCCGATAGACGCTTTGTCATAACCGACTTCTGCCACAAGATCGTACATTGCGTCCAATATTTTTTTTCTTGTGCTCACGCTGCATTTCTCCATTGCAAATCACTTCCGCACTACCAACATTATTAAGGATGGCAACGGAACATCAATTCGTGTCCAAACATGACCACTATATACGGCGAACGGTATGTATCAGTAGGCGAGCGGCAATTATTCAAAATTATCTACCGAACGGTAGGTATAGTAGTACTATAGCAGGTGAAACCCCGCTATTGTCGCGGCCGGACAGCATCGCGGGAAACCCGACGGAAGGACCAACCATGTACGAGAACTATCGTATGCCGGGCGAGTTCGAGAAGCGCTCCAACGTCTATGTGACATGGCTTCCCGATTACATCCGTGCAGAGGGCTACGATAACCGCCAGCCCTGCGTTGACGTGATCAAGGCTCTGCTCGAGTATGGCGACGTTACGGTCAACCTCAATTGCGGCACCCCCGGCTCCTATGAGGAGGCTTGCTCGCGCCTGAAGGAGGAGGGGGTTGATCTCGATCGCATCGAGATCACGCAGTTCGAAGACTCCAACTTCTATGTCCGCGACAACGGTCCCAGCATCATGGTCGACGACAAGGGCCATTCTTATATGGTCAACCCCGCTTGGACCTATTACGGCGTGTGGGACAAGAACTCCCCGGAGTGCCAGTCCGCACGTAAGGCAGCCGTTCACATGGCGGTTGCGCTCGGTTGCTTCGATATCGTCAATTCCGAAATGGTTTCGGAGGGCGGCGACCGCGAGTTTGACGGTCACGGCACTCTGATCGCCATCGAGGACACGGAATGCCGCAAGCGTAATCCCGAGTTCACGAAAGAGGAAATAGAGGCCGAGTATAAGCGCATCTACAACCTCAACAAGGTTATCTGGCTTCCGCAGCCTATGCTCGAGGACGACGACTATCGACTGGGCATCCTCGACGAGAAGGAAGACGGAACTCCCGTCTTTGGCATGAGCTTTGCAGCTCACATTGATGAGATGTGTCGCTTTATCACTCCGAACAAGATTCTTCTTGCCGAGGTGTCCGATGAAGAGGCAGCCTCGAGCAAGGCTGGAGCAGAGTCTCGTCGCCGCATTGAGGCAGCCTACGAGATCCTGAGCAACGAAACGGACTGGGAGGGCAAGCCCTTCGAGATCGTTCGTATGCCCACCGCCGAGCCTATTGAAGTCGTTATCGCCCCTGGCGATGAAGATTACGAGCTCTATAAGGGCTTCATCGACGAAATGGGCGGCAAGTTTATGGATGGCACCCCCTGGCCCGAGGGCCCCGTCCACTTCTACGCCGCAGCGAGCTACTGCAACTTCCTGATTTGCAACGGCGTCGTTCTTGGCCAGCGTTATTACCACGAGGGCATGAGCGAGGTCGTGAAAGAGAAGGATGAGCAGGCCAAGGCAGTTCTTGAGAGCTGCTTCCCCGATCGCAAGGTCATCATGATTGATTCCCTCGCGCTTAACCTGTCCGGCGGCGGCGTGCACTGCTGGACTAAGGACGTGGCGGCCAGTCGTTAGTGAGCCTTAGAGCCTGCGCTCTTTGGCTTAGGCGCCACATGTACCGCTCCCCGAGGGATATCCGTGTTTTCCTCGGGGACACATTCAACAATAATTTTGATAATAATTCGAAAGGAAATAGGCATGAACAACAGCCTCCGCGGTCGCGACTACATCAACATCCATGATCTCTCCTCCGAGGATTTCCGCTATCTCATCGATCTTGCCTGGAACCTTAAGGCTCAGAAGAAGTCTGGTGTCGACCAGCGCTACTTCCCCGGCAAAAACGTCCTCGCCAACTTTGAGTGGGGCTCGACCCGTACTCGTTGCGCATTCGAGACCTCCTGCAACGATTTGGGCATGGGCTTCACTTATCTGACCAACTCCCACATGGGTGACTGCGAGACCGTCAAGGACGCCATGCGCGTCTTTAACGGCATGTATGATCTCATCGTCTATCGCGCACAGAAGGACGAGCAGTTCCTCTATGACGTCGCCGACCTGGTTGACATCCCGGTCATCAATGCCCTTACTCTCGGCGATCACCCGACTCAGATGCTCGCTGACGCTCTTACGATGGAAGAGCAATGGGGCGGTTTGCGTACGAGCCGCGGCAAGAAGATGGCTTTCGTTGGCAACTGCGCCGGCGCCCCGGTGTGGTATGGCCGTCTGTGCGCTATGCTCGACATGGACTTCCTCGCCATCGGCCCCGACGACCTCCGTCATCAGATGTGCAAGGAAATGATCGAAGAGGTGGAGGCCTGCTACGCCAAGTACGCTCCCAATAGGACCTTTACCATCACCTCTGACCTCGATGCCCTGGATGGCGTTGACGTTATCGTTACCGAGGAGTGGCGCTACATCAACCCCGAGTGCGGCGAAGAGGTTCTGGATCCCGACGACTACAACTCCTGGCTGGGCGATGCCGAGTCTTTGTACCCCTATCGCGTCACCAGCGAGCTGTGCAAGCGCACCAACAATCCCGACATCTTCTGCATGCATGAGCTTCCCTCTGTCCATAACGCAGATCACCGTGTCGGCAAAATGCTCCTCGACCAGTGCAAGAACGACCTCCATCGCGAAATCATCACCGAGGGCTTTGAGATTGCCGACGAGTGCTTTGAGGCCAACGCTTCGGTCATCTTCCGTGAGGCAGAGAACCGTCAGCACACCATCAAGGCCGTTATGTGTGCCCTTCTGGGTCTCTAGGAGCTGTATCAATGGAAAATGCAAAGTTAAAGAGCAGCAAGGTTTACGCATGGGTTCTCGTAATCGCGCTCGGCCTTATGTCTGCCGGCACGACCGGATCCTATAGCGTCATCGCGGGCTCCTTCGTCGCACCCGTGTGCGAGGAGTTCGGGTTTGACTATTCCATCTTCTCGTATTACTTCACCGCAACGCTCATTGGTCTTGCGGCAGCTCTTCCGTTTGTCGGAAAACTCATTCCCAAGGTCGTTGGCAAGGTTTGGCTCCCCGTTGTCGAGCTTATTTTGCTTGCTGCCGGCGCAGGCATGGCCTTCTACACCGAAGTCTGGATGTTCATCGCCGCTGGCGCCCTGATTGGCGTTTGCTTCGCCTTCACCACCGGCGTCGCCATGTCCGACGTTATTGACCAGTGGTTCAAAAAATCTGATGGCCTGGCAATCGGTCTCGCTTGGGCAGTGAACTCGATTTACATGCTCATCATGAGCCCCGTCATCACCTCTGTCATCGAGGCCGCTGGCTGGAGGACTGGCTATCTGGTGCTCGCTGGCGTCTCCGCCGTGCTCATTCTCCCCGCTTCCGTCCTGATTATTCGCTATAAGCCTCAGGACAAGGGCATGCTGCCCTATGGCTACGTCGAGGGCGAGACGGTCACCGAGACCGAGGAGACGACCGAGGATAGCACGCGTGGCGTTAGCTATGCGCGCGCCATTAAGTCGCCTGCCTTCTTCTTCTGCATCGGCTTCCTCTGTCTCGTTCAGCTCACTTGCTGCATGAACCAGCTCTTCCCGACGTATGCTTCCGAGGTTGGTTTTAGCCCCATGGTGGGCGGCTTCATGGTATCCGCTGCATCGCTCTTCGATCTGTTCCTCAATCCGATCGTCGGCACCACTTGCGATAGGTTCGGCAGCACGAAGGCCATTCTGGGCTGGCTCGCTGTCTCCATCCTCTCCTTTGTCATGCTCATGATGAGCAGCGGCAACTCGACGCTCAGCATCCTCGCAGCAGGCGTGAACGACGTAATGTACGTCATCGCTGGCACTGCCCTGACCGTTTTGGTTATGGATGTCTTTGGCTCCCGCGATTTCGGTCGCATCTTCGCGCTGATCTGCTCCGTGGGCTATATCGTCGGCGCCTTTGGCATGCCCGTTATGATGAAGGTCTATGAGCTTGTCGGCTCCTTCCAGGGCGTCTTCATCTTCTGCATCGCATGCAACGTTATTATCGGCCTGTTCTTGCTGCTGGCAAAAAAGACTGGTAAGAACCTCTCCTGGGACGAATAGTTCGATTCGTCTTAGACATACGCTGTAGGGCTTAACCTGCAGCCGCTTTGGGGCATCGACTAACATCGGTGCCCTTTTTCATCGAATGTGACAAAGGAGCAGCCACTTTGTCACATTGAGTGGCATGTAAATCGAGGTCTAATACTTTTCCGAGAAGTGAACGGCCATACTTGGACCTCCGAAGCATCGACATTTTTAGACGTCAAACCCGCAGGATTTGGCTGGCAAAACCGCAGGAAATTGCATCTCGAAAGTGCCGATGCTTCGGGGGCCCGTTTTCACTCGTTCACTTCTCGGGAAAAGTATTAAACCTCGTTGTATGGGGTGCGGCTGGAGGGTGGTCATCGTTCAGTAGCTACCTCTTCCTTGTGAATCGCCTGAAGCGCAAGGCATAATGCATGTGACAAAGGGACGGCCCCTTTGTTGTGTTGATATGAGAGAAGAGTAGATGATCCTTTCGCTGGCCCCTATGGAGGGGATTACCGGGCATGTGTTCCGTCGCGTGCATGCGGAGTGCTTTGGTGCGCTCGATTGCTATTACACGCCGTTTTTGCCGCCGCCGCGGGTGGGAAACCGCTTTGGCGGCAAGGCGTTTAAGGAGATCGATCCTGCCATTAACCAGGGGCTCAACGTGGTGCCTCAGCTGATGTCCAAGAACGCGGACGAGTTTGTGTGGGCGGCACAGGTGCTCGCCGACATGGGCTACCGCGAGGTCAATCTCAACCTGGGTTGCCCTTCGGGAACGGTTGTCGCCAAGGGCAAGGGCTCGGGTTTCTTGCGCAATCTCGACGAGCTCGAGGCGTTCTTAAGCGATGTGTGCGAGCGGTCGCCGTTGCCGGTGTCGGTAAAGACCAGGCTGGGGCTGGAGAATGACGACGAATACGAGCGCGTGCTCGATCTGTATTGCCGCATGCCGTTGGCAGAGCTGATCGTGCATCCGCGCGTACAGAAGGACCGCTATACGGGCTTGCCGCGCAAAGAGTTTTATGGCGAGACGCTGGAGCGTGCGCCGTTCCCCGTGGCCTATAACGGTGACATTTTTGATCTTGAGGATATGGACGCGCTGGTGGAGGCCTATCCCGGCACGCGCCATGTGATGTTGGGGCGTGGCCTGCTCGCGAACCCCGCTCTGGCTCGCATGGTCAAGGGAGGCCCTGCTGCAACGGCTGCTGAGCTGCAGCGCTTCCACGACACGCTGTTTGCGGCATATGCAGAAGAGATTGGCGGCAATGCGGTCTTCCGCATGAAGGAGTGGTGGTTCTACGCCAAGTGCGCTTTCGCTGATCCCGCTACCGTCCACAAGATCGTACGCAAGACCAAAAAGGTCGACGAATACCGCGCTGCCGTCGAGCGCGTCTTTCGTGAACAGCCGCTTGCACCCACAGCTCGCTTCCACGGCTAACTAGTCATCGGGGGCGTTCTTTAACGACTGGTCATTTAAGGACGTCCCCAACGACTATGTAGCAAAAACATGTACACCAGCATCCAAAGATGTCGAAAAATGTCGACTTTGGATGCTGGTGTATATGTTTGGGTCCGACGGGGGAGCGGGCCTAGGCAATCAGTGCATCAAGTGTAATGAGCTCTCTGAGCCGCTCCGTGCGTGTTTGCCCATGGCGTTTGGCTTTTTCGTCAAACGCCTCAAGAATCGATTCGCCCACACGTGCTGATATAACGACGCTCGGCTCATCGGAGATTGGTGGCCTTCCCAACTTGATGGTGTGACCTTTCGGCCACTCATCTTTTTCGTAGGCTTCCGCGGCTTTCTTCAACTCTCCGGGAGCAAACCCCATCATCTTTTCGAGCTGCTTAGCATCCATGGCGCCTCCTATCGATCGACATAATGTCGAGCGCCGGTTCTCGGATTCTCTTTTTGTATACAATTTTGTAGACAAAAATACAAGCAGTTCATCGGGCTAATTAGCTTGTTTTGACCTGCCTGTTCGATAGGAAATGAGCATGGACGGCTTCGATACTCCTTTGCTTTTCAGCTTGGAATTTGGATGCTCATTGAACTTCCGGAGGGGAGCCCTTTATTAAGCTATTGAGATTCTGGGCAGGAGCTCTCACTGGTCTTCGGTAATGGGGCCAGCTTAATTCGCGACACAGTGTGTCGCGAATGGGAGTAGTCGTTAGGTGTCCTTCAATGGCTACTCATATAAGAACGTTCAAGTGTCGGATTTTGTCATTTAGTGTCGCTCTCAGCGACTATTCTGGAGGGTCGTGGTCAAAAAAGGGCAAATATGAGTACTGTTGCCATTATGGTTGCATTTATTTGCTATAAATTGTAGCTCCTGATGAGATTTGTTCCCATTAAGAGCTACTTTTATTGAACATATGAGGAGAAATAACGTCGTCTGCGGACGAGTGGAACGTTGAATAGTTCCTGAAGTGATCAAAATCGCTGCTACTAAACAGGTAGCAGTACTCATATTTGCCCTTTTTTGACCACAGCCCTCTCGGAAACCTTTCCAGAGGCGTCAAACAGCCATAATCCAAAGGTCTCCTCAAACAATTAGCCGGCCAAGAGCGTCCATGACTACCAAAAAGCTGTACGCCAGCATCCAAAGATGTCGAAAAATGTCGACTTTGGATGCTGGTGTACATGTTTGGGTCGTATGGGTTGGGGCCCTGGACGGACAGAGCGTGCGTACTAGAGCAGGTTTTCCTGCACCCACGCGATGATGTCGCTCGATTCGTAGAGTGGTTTGCCGTCGATGAACAGGCAGGGAACCTGGCGTTTTCCGCCGACGGCGATGAGTGTCTGTTCGGCATCGGAATCGGTCGAGATATTGCGCTCGGGAATGGTCACGCCGTTATCGGCCAAAAAGTGCTTGACCTTTAAGCAATACGGGCAGCCGGTCATAACGTACAGCGCGAGCTCGTGATTAGTAGCCATAGGTCTCCAATCGGTTGAGGTTTTGATTGAAATACCCAAAGCCGCCGCGGTCTATGCGCGCGTCAACGAAGACTCGATGGCCTGGACCAGAAACGCCGTGGCTCCGGTGGCGCAGGGCTTGTCGTAGTAGTCAACAAAGCGCTGGTCGGCAAGATAACCGTGGGCGAGGCCCAGGTACGCCTCGTCTTGGGGCTCGCATCCCCAGTTGAGAGCAATCCAGCGACGATGCATCGCGACAAGCTTACGAGCCTCGTTGCTCTCTGGGTCGCCAATGCCCATGGCAATTGAGAGCTGGCCCAGAATAGCGCGTTCAAGTTCCTTCATGTCGTTTCATGTCTCGGGGTCCATGTCCAGCAACGCTTCGTTTGCTGCATCGATAGCCTCATCGCCGTAGCGCGCCCGCGCCTCGGCACCGTAGCGCGCCTCGTTTTCCTGCACGGTGCGCCAGCGCTCCAGTTGCGGCAGGACGGCGCCCATGAGCGAGACGGCTTCGTCGAGCGACATGCCGGTGTTTTGTGCCAGGCGCGGGGCACAATCCTCAATCATTGCCTCCATGGTGGTGTCATAGGTGTACTTGCCGTGGTCGTAGCACCACTTGCAGTAATGATCGGTCGCGGTGCCCGTGGCATCGGTGCCGCAGTCGTCGGGCGTGAGTATCATGCCGCAGCTCTGGCAATAGTGCTCAGGCATTTCGAGCAGGTGGCACAGCGGTTCTCCGGTTACGGCGGCGATGAGCTTCATCATGTCGATGCCCGGTGTGACCTCGCCGCGCTCCCACCGGCTGATGGCCTGGCGTGTGACGAAGAGCTTAGCGGCAAGCTGCTCTTGGGTAAGGTGATGGGCGCGACGGACAGCAATGAGCTTTTCTGCAAAGGCCATAGCGGCTCCTTTCTGCTGGTTGATGGCTTAAGCATACGCGGCGGCAGGCGCCCTTCCAAGCAACCGTTGGTTGCACGACGGGGGACCGCGGCGAAGAATTGCGCGCAACGCCCCACGCCTCCATGCCGTACAATGACCGGCATGGAACCTATCGCACGCATACATACCGACCTGCCGCAGAAGTTCGGCATTCCGCGCAACAGCTTTTTGGCGCCCCATCTGCAGGGACGAATCTTTTTTGAGCCGGAATTTGCCTCCAATGCAGCGGTTGAGGGCCTGGACTCCTTCTCTCACCTGTGGCTGCTGTGGCGCTTCGAAAACGGAACGCCCGGCGGCACGGCTAAGGATATTGCCGTCGACGCTAAAACGCAGGACAGGTTCGGCACCAACGCAAAATGGTCGAAGACCGTGCGCCCGCCGCGTCTGGGCGGAGTCGAGCGCGTGGGCGTGTTTGCCACACGCAGCCCGTTTCGCCCGAATCCCATTGGGCTTACCTGCGTCAAGCTCGATCGTGTCGAGCTCACCGACGATGGCCCCATCATTCATGTGCTGGGGGCCGATCTGCGCGACGGCACGCCCATCTACGACATTAAGCTCTATATTCCGTTCGCGGATTGCCACCCGGATGCGACCGGCGGCTGGATTGAGGGTGCTCCGTGGCAAGAGCTCGATGTTGAGTTCCCGCAAGCGCTTCAAGACATGGTCCCGCCTGCAAAGCTTCCCGGCTTGGTCGAGGTCCTTCGCCAAGATCCGCGCCGCGCAGGCAGCAAGCACGAGCCAAACCGCGTCTATCATCTGGCCTACGCCGGGCTCGACATATCTTTTACGGTCGATAAAACCCAGCTAACCGTAGTCGCCGTCAACGACGCGCGAGACTAACCAGCCATCCGTCCGCACCCGTCAAATTAAGCGCCAAACCCCGCGCCAAAACCGCCCGTGCTGGTGGACAATAACGCCTACCAAAACAATCACTTTGCACGGGAGCTCAGCATGAAATACGACTTTAGCTCGCTTATCGACCGCCACGGCATGGACTCCATCGCCGTTGACTCTTGGGGCGAGATCCCCGGTATGGCTCCGAACGCACCCGACGAGGGCTTCGACCGCATTCCCATGTGGGTGGCCGATATGAACTTTGCCACGGTGCCCACGGTCCAGGAACACATCATTCAGCGCGCCCAGCACCCCATGTTTGGCTATTTCAATCCGCGCCCCGAGTACTTTGACCGCATCATCGAATGGCAGAGCCGCCGCAATGGCGTCGAGGGCCTGCGCCCTGAACATATCGGCTACGAAAACGGCGTGCTGGGCGGTGTCGTGTCGACGCTGCGTGCGTATGTTCAGCCGGGCGATGCGGTGCTGGTCCACAGCCCTACCTACATCGGCTTTACCAAGTCCATTGAGGCCGCGGGCTATCGCATTGTCCACAGCCCGCTTAAACTCGACGACCAGGGCGTGTGGCGCATGGACTTTGAGGACATGGAGTGCAAACTCGCCCAAAACCACATTCATGCTGCGGTGTTCTGCTCGCCGCACAATCCCTGCGGCCGCGTATGGGAGCGCGACGAAATCGAGCGCGCCATGGACATCTATCGCCAGCACGATTGCGTGGTGATCTCGGACGAGATTTGGTCCGATATCATCCTGCCGGGGCACAAGCATATCCCGACGCAGTCGGTGAGCGAGGATGCCCGCATGCGCACGGTCGCCCTCTATGCGCCGAGCAAGACGTTTAACCTGGCGGGCCTTGTCGGCAGCTACCACATTGTCTACAACGAGACGCTGCGTGACCGCGTGTGCGCCGTGTCCAACAAGACTCACTACAACGAGATGAACGTCCTCTCCATGCATGCGCTTATCGGTGCCTACCAGCCGCAGGGCTACGAGTGGGTGGACGAGCTCAACCAGGTGCTTGCCGACAATATCGAGTATTTCTGCACGTATGCAGAAAAACACTGGAAGAGTATCGCGTTTTCGCGTCCGCAGGGCACGTACATGGTGTTTCTGGACTGCACCGAGTGGTGCCGCGAACATGGCCGCGATATTCAGTGGCTGCTCGACGAGGGGGCGCGCGTGGGCGTGGGGTATCAGGACGGTCGTCCGTTCCACGGGCCCTGCCACATTCGCGTGAATCTGGCGCTGCCGCTTTCGCGCGTAAAGGAAGCGTGCGACCGCCTGGACCGCTACGTTTTTAATGCACGGTAAGTGAGCACTGCATGCGGGGTCTTCTGCCAAGTCGGCTGGAAGACCCCACACGGTAAAGCGTCTGTAACAATTGGGTGCTCGTGTGGTTTTGTTTGCTATTATCTTTAACCATTTCAGTCTGTAAACAGGATCGTATGGAGCTCGATGAAAAGATCCCGTCGCTCGGTTGCCATTTCGTTGTTTGTTGCGCTTGCAGTGGCGAGCGCTTTTGTCGTAGCGATAGCTGGCTGCTCCGGGTCGAATGACGGAGCCTCGACGTCTGCATTAGAAGGTCTGGACGCCTCACAAGCCAAAGACGACAACCTTAAGACGCTCAACGTTGGCAGCGACCTCTATCCACCGTTTGTGTATACCGACGAGTACGGCGATATCGTTGGCCTGGATGTCGAGATATTGACCGAGGCTTTGGCCCGCATTGGTTACAAGCCAAAGTACCAGCTGATCGATTGGGAAAAGAAGAAAGAGCTGCTGGCGAGCGGCGAACTCGATTGTGTCATGGGCAGCTTTAGCATGACGGGTCGCGAAAACGAGTATCGTTGGGCCGGCCCGTACCTTGCGAGCCGCCAGGCGGTCGCGGTCGATCCCCAGAGCGATATCTACACGCTTGCCGATCTTGAGGATAAGGTCGTGGCGGTCCAGTCCACCACCAAGCCCGAGGACATTTTGCTCAATCGTACAAATGAAAACGTTCCGCAGATCAAGGAGCTCTACTGCTTTTCGGACCGCTCATACCTGAACCCGGCACTCGTCGAGGGTCTGGTCGACGCCATCGCCGCGCATGAGTCCTCGCTGCTCACCTACGAAAAAGACTATGGCGTAACGTATCGCATTTTGGATGAGCCGCTGCTAGAGGTTGGTTTGGGCACCGCTTTCGATATCAACGATACGCGCGGCATCGACGCTAGGCTCACCCGTGCCTACCAGGAAATGCTTGCCGATGGCACCATGGAACGTCTGGTGTCAAAGTACTTTGATGACCCTTCGCCATTTTTGAATATGGAGGGCCTGTCATGATCGATGCGCCCGACCACGCCGCTCAGGAGTGGGGCAATCGTTCGGCAGGGGCATGGCTTCTTGTCGCTCTGCTGGGGATAGCGCTCTCGGTTGTTGCCGGCATGATGAGCTACGGTTACACAACGGCCCAAGCCGAGCAGCGCTTTGCCGACGTTGTCGATTACGTGGCGACGCAGAGCCTTTCCTACGATGCATTCAACAGCGCCTATACGACCAAAAACCTGATTCGCGTTATGGAGATCGCCGGAGAGACAGCGCGCGATATGGAGCGCGACGGTTCGGTGGATAACGCCACGCTGGAGCAATATGCCGACCAGTTCAACGTGAGCGCGCTGATCGTGACGGACGCATCGGGCAATTTGGTGTCCGAGTCCTCGACGGGCGATGTGGACTACGGGTCGCTCGCTACGTATCTCAAAGAATCACCCGTGCTGGAGGTGGCAACTCATCCGCTTAAGTCCTATACCGCCCGCATCACGCTTGCGGATGATTCGGTCGCAGACATTGGCTGCGTGACTCGGCAGGATGGCGAGGGCATCGTTATCGCGGTAAGGCATCAGAGTGCGAAAGCGGTTGCAAGCAATACACTCAAACTGCAGAGCTTGCTTGATGGCTATGAAACCATCGATAGCGGCAATATCGTGATCGAAAGCGACGGCAAGGTCGTTGCGACCAATGCCGTTGAACCCACCGTATTGGGCGTGTTCGATCTGCCTGCGACGGATGTCTTTATTGTCGACGGTATTAAGGATCGATGCCTGGCTGGTAAGGTCAGATTGGTTAACGCCGACGGCGAGTGGTATTTGGGCACATTTGGAAAAGCGCACAAATTCTATGTGTACACCTATGCCTCGGCGCAGCGCTACTTTGAGGTCGCCGCGGCTGTTGCCGCCGGCGTGCTGGTGCTCTACGGCGGTGTTATAGCCGTTGTTGTGACGGTGCGTCGCCGCGCTGATCGTCGACGTTTGACGGACTTGCTGCAGCAGGAGCGCGACTATGGCGACAAGCTGGCAAAGGCGGCGCGTGAGGCCTCGTCTGCCAACTCGGCAAAGACGGAGTTTCTGCGTCGCATGAGCCACGATCTGCGCACGCCCATCAACGGTATTCGCGGCATGGTCGAGGTTGGCGATGCCAATGCGGACGATCTGCAAAAGCAGACTGAGTGCCGCTCAAAAATCTGGACGGCATCGGGACTGCTGCTCGACCTTGCCAACGAGGCGCTCGATATGAGTCGCCTGGAGAGCGGGCAGGTCGACCTGAACCTCGTGCCCATAAATTTGGTGGCCCTCAACTGTGAAGTGCGCGATATTCTGGAGCGCCAGGCCGAGGAGCGTCTGGTGACAATTATCTCCGACCAGCAGACGCTTAATCATCCCTATGCGCGGGTGAGCGTGACGCACCTCAAGCGTTTGTTGCTCAATATTGCCGGCAATGCCGTCAAGTACAACCGCCAGGGCGGCTATGTTCGCCTGGTGTGCCGCGAGGTGGAGCCAGCGGATGGCGTCCCCGTCTATGAATACACGATCGCCGACAACGGTATTGGTATGAGCGAGGAGTTCCAACAGCACCTCTACGAGCCGTTTTGTCGCGAGGAGCAACAGGTGGAAGGCGCTTCATCGAGAACTGGCCTGGGCGCGCCTATCGCAAAACAGTTGGTCGAGCTTATGGGCGGAACCATGAACTTTACGAGTGTCTTGGGGCAGGGGACGACGTTTACCATCCGCCTACCGTTCGAGAAGTGCGACCGCTCCGAGATTCCTCAGGCAGTTCGCGTAGATGCGGGCGATGGCGATGCGCTCCAGGGCCTGCGCGTTTTGCTCGTAGAGGATAACGATCTGAACGCCGAGATCGCGCAGTTTACGCTCAGCCGTGCCGGTGCCGTCGTGACGCATGCTAAGGATGGTGAGTCTGCCGTCGAGGCGTTTGCCGCGAGCGCACCGCACGAGTGCGACGTGGTGTTGATGGACATCATGATGCCCGGTATCGATGGCCTTGAGGCCACGCGTCGAATTCGAGCACTCGATCGCGAGGATGCCGCGACCACGCCGATTATCGCCGTGAGCGCCAACGCCTTTGCCGACGACCGCAGGCTTTCGCGTGAGGCGGGCATGGACGCGCACCTGAGTAAACCCGTGAGCTCGCAAGAGCTCGTCGAGGCGCTAGCGCACATCGCCGCCGACGCTTCATAAGCATATGGCCCGGTTCCAAGGTGGGTTGGAACCGGGCCATATTGTTATTGATGAGGCCTGCTGAGGGGCTTACTTTTCTTGAATCTGCTTGCCGCAGAGATGCTCAATTGAAATCTCGTAGAGCTGGACGCCCTTGATGTCCTTGGCGATTTCCTCTTCGACTTCTTCGGCAGAAGGGTAGTACTTAAGGGCGAGCTGGCGGACTTTGTCCTCGATAAACGCGGGGGTGTCATTCGCCAGGCGACAACGGCCAAAGACGACGGTGCTCATAACGTAGGGAGCCCAGTCACCGTCCTGGTACCACTCGTTGCCGTATACGGTAAAGCAGACCTTGTCATCGCGCTTGAGTGCGTCGACCTTGTGGCCGGCTTTGGCGCCATGGAAATAAATCTTGTCGTGCTCGGCGTCAAAGAAGTAGTTGACGGGAATGGCATAGGGGTAGCCATCATCGCCGTTGACGGCAAAGACGCCGCGCTTGCAGGTGGCGAGCAACTTGCGCGCTTCCTCGTCAGTGATGGCGCGTTTCTTTCGACGTAAGGGCCTAAACATCATTGGCTTCCTTTCTGCTGCGTATGGCGGTTGAGCACAAACTATAGCGAAACAGCTCCGTATTTCTTGATGCGGGCGAGCATGTTTTTGAGCTTGTTAAAGTCGACCGGTTTGGACAGATGGGCGTTCATGCCGGCGTCGTGTGCCGCTTTGGCGTCCTCGGCGAAGGCGTTGGCGGTGAGCGCGATGATGGGGATGTCGGCTGCATCGACCTTCTCGCTCAGGCGAATCGCGCGGGTTGCCTCGTAGCCGTCCATGCCCGGCATCATGATGTCCATCAGAATCGCATCGAAGCTGCCGGCGGGACGGCCAACGTATAGGTCGACCGCTTCGTTGCCATCGGCGGCGCGAGTTACGACAATGCCTTCGCTTTCGAGCAGCGCCTGGGCAATCTCGGCATTCAATTCGTTGTCTTCGGCGAGCAGCACGTTCATGTCGGCGAGTGAGCAGTCGAGCGCCCTCTCGACCGTATTCGCCCGCGTCCGGGGGTTCTTGTCGATATCGAGCGGAATTTCCACGTAGAACGTGGTGCCCACATGGAGTTCGCTGGTGACTTCGATGGTGCCGCCCATCAGTTCAATAAGCGACTTGACGATTGGCATGCCCATGCCGGTTCCCTGGAACTTGCTGCGCGCATCGTCACCTTCTTGGGCAAACGGCTCATAGATATGCTTTAAAAACTCGGGAGCCATGCCAATGCCGGTATCCGAAACGCTAAAGGAAAAGAGCGCGCGCCCGTTATCGAGTGGCTTGGTCTTTGAACTAAAGGTGACGGAGCCGCCGTGCTTGTTGTACTTAATGCTGTTGTCTAACAGGTTGATCATGATCTGTCGGATATGGGTGGGACTGCCGATCATGTATGGCCCCGTGGCGTACGGCAGACTATTGTCCTGCATTGTGATGCCGTTACTGGACGCGCGGAGCTTGCACAGCACCAGTGTATCGTCACAGAGCTCTTTGAGGTTAAAAGGCGCATGCTCCAGTGTTAGCTTGCGGTCTTCGATTTTGCCCATCTCGAGGATGTCGTTGATCAGCGAGAGCAGGTGATTGGCGGCAACGCGCGCCTTGGCACGGCTCTCGCGGGCGACTTGCATATCGCCTTCCTTCAATTCCTCGATCTCGATAAGGCCCAGGATACCGTTGAGCGGCGTACGGATGTCGTGGCTCATGCGCGTGAGGAATGCCGTCTTAGCGGCGTTGGCAGCATCGGCTTTTTTGCGCTCGGTTCGAGCGCGCACGAGCGCCCAGATGAGCAGGACGATGCCGACCGACAACATACCGATGAGGGTAGCTGCAATGGCGGTGCGGTTGCGATAAAGGAATTGAAGCGTGTTGGATTCCTGGGCCGTGTACGACGTGGAGGAGAAATTGCTTGCGGAGAGCGATTCTCCGGCATTGATGATGCCCTTGTTGATGATTCCCAACAGCTCGGGTTTTCCGCGCGAAATCCAGCACGAGATCTCACAGGTGTCAGGGAGCTCGGTCGTCTCGCAGTCCTCGAGATCGTAACGGTCACCGATGGTTTTTACGCGTGAACTGGGAGCGACGATGCAGTGCGCCGTTCCCTTCCTGAGGGCGTCGAACGCTTCATCGTCGGATTGGTATTCGGTTACGGTCGCTGTGGGGAACAGACTTTCAAGTGCATTTTTGTTGACAAACGATGATTTGGTACAGGCGATGTTCTGAAGGTCTTTGTTCAGGTTGCTGCCGGTGTGGATGGCGGTGAGGGATATGGTCCCCAACGATATCGACTGCACAACGCCTGTTTGCTCGGCAAACCAGTAATCTCGGTATACCGGCAGCGCAACGTCTATGCTTCCCTTTGACAGGGCCTTTGACATCATCTTGTAGCTATCAAAGGCGACGGTTTTGACCGTAATGCCAAATTTATCGTGTAGCGTCGTCGCAAGCGATGCGAGCGAGCCTTCCATTTCGCCGTCTTCGTTCTCGTTGCAGTAGGGGAGTTTGCCCGTAATGTAGCCGAGCGTGATGGTGTTGTCATTTGCTTTGAGCCAGGAACGTTCGGGGCCGTTGAGCGATGATGAGCCGCTGTTTTGGGTCGAGTAGCGAGTTTTACTTCGTCGTTATAGCGTGGGTTGACGCGGGCGATTGCCGTCATGGCAGCATTGATGTCGTCCATCAGGTCGGGGCGGCTTTTGGGAACGGCAAAGTAGTAGTCGTTCGAACCAATGTAGAACATGGGGGAGGCATTGGGCGACGAGATTGTGTCGTTCATGATGACGGCATCGACTTCGTCGTTTGCGAGCGCGTCAAAGAGATCGGATCCTCCGTCATACTCCTTGTATGTGCAGGCGATTCCTTCGCTGGCGAGCCATTGCTGGCCAACGAAGGTTTGCATGACGTCGGGGTTGCAACCGATAGTGAGACCCTGGAGTGCTTGAGGGTCACCCTTTGCAAGGTCGTCACGGTCGGGCCTGGCGTAGATGTAGTAGCGCTCGGTGCCCTCGGGGTTCGAGGAAAAGAGCAGCTTTTGGGCACGTTCCTCGGAGTAGGAGATGTTGGGCATGAGGTCGATCTCGCCTGCCTCGAGCATGTCCATAAGCTCGGTGAAGGTGCCGGAGACGTATTCGTACCGCCAGCCGGACGTGTAGTACGACAGGGTCTGGAGGTACTCGTAACCCCATCCCGAGAGACGCTCGCCGGGGGTGCCGTCCTGGAAGCCCTCGTTGCTGACGAGCCAGCCGACGCGGACCGTCTTGACTTGCTGATCGGTATTGGCGGCATAGGCGGGGGCGGGCATGATGGTGCTCAGTACGGCGAGCGCGGCAAGCGCGACGGCCAGGGTGCGATATATAACTGAACGAAGGACAGCGGCAGCTCTCACATGCAATCCTAACGAATCGAGACATTACCGCATAAGGATACCAGCTCAGCCTGCCCAGCCGGCAGCTGCACCGCTAAACGGTCCCGCCCGGCAGTCATCGGGGACGTTCTTAAACGACTAGTCATTGGGGACGTTCTTGTTTGACTAGTCATTTAAGAACGTCCATTACAGTCGAAATTGTCAGCCCGGGACCGTCTCGGGCTACGATTGAGGCGCGCCCAGAACGGGCCGCCGACCGGGCGCCCGCGCACGGCCGAACGTCCCTGCCCCCGAGAGGGCCTGT
>DBFAAM010000032.1:0-22009 GCA_048193585.1 Collinsella aerofaciens
TGTCCTCCATAATTCGTAATATAAAGCGAAAATCCCGTCTGACTTCCTGTTAGAAATCAGACGGGATTTGTCCGTATGCACCCCGGAAACCGTCAGCTAACAGTTGATAAGTAAATTAGTTCCTTATCACTGTTAAGCCAAGTCCTCCTTCGCTTTTAGGCAGCGTTAGCATCATGACAAAGGCCGTTTCCATAGGAGACCGGCATCCATCGCGTACACATTGGATCGCCTTTCGGGCAAGGGCCAAACCGTCGCATCTGGTAATGGAATTAAAGAACTGCTTTAACCTTTCGGTCGAGGTGAGCGCGAAACGCTCGGTATAGGAGGTGGAAGAGTCGGTTCCAAGGGAATAAGCGCCGCACAGTTCAAAGTAGTACTCCACTAGTTCGCGAAAAGAAAGATAGGTGGCGGCCTGAAGTGCGCAAAGCTCAACGCCAACAATGAAGATGCCATCTTTGAGCTCTATAAAGCGTGAGTTCGAGAATCGTTTTGAAGAAACGTGGCACTGACAGTTCATTGCATAGCGCGCATTCCTGCGATCAAACACCATCACCTCGAGGGAATCATTTGCGTCGAGGGAAACATCATTTTTGGTGAGCCATTCTGTGGCTGCGTCAAGGAGCGTTCCGGTGGGACATGATCCGTAAATCGCGGCAGGACTACAGGATTCGATGCCTTTCGCAGACACCGAATGCGCGGCCTGGTAGACCGCTTTTGCAGTGGTATGTGACAATACGATACTCATGGTATATATCGTGTCAGCTAATGCCGTGTTGATGGCACTGAGTGGAAAAGCCGTTTTAGAGGTCTAACCAAATGCTGTCCAAAAGCTTGACGCAATTATGAGTTGGTATGCCCTAAATAAAAGTTTTCGCAGCTTAGCTATAGCATATAAATACTCAATTGCTGCACATTTGATATCGATGTATCACCATCCGACAACGAATTGCGTGTTGGGAATTGGTCGAAATCGTTCAAAATGAAGGTTCAGAATTTGTGATGGCAGATCTATCTGTGGAACGTAGGGCGGCCCCGCTGCGGGGTTTCCCGCTGCGAGGCCGCTCGTGATCTACGTCGGAGTTTGTCGTAGACGTTTCTACTTGGCAAACAGGTTCTTGAGGTTGAACTCGGCTTGGACGGTGCGGAGCATGAGGTCGGTGTCGTCGAGGCCCAGGTGCTGCTCGTTGGCGTCGGCGGCGAGGGTGCCGCGGCGGCGGGCCCAGTTCTCGAGCGCGGCGGGCGCGGACTCGCGGGGGAGCGAGCGCACATCGGCGTCCAGGCTGCGGCAGATCTGGCGCGAGTCGATGACGATAATCTTACCCGCGCGGCGCGCCTCGGCGTAACCGTCCAGGTGGATCTTGAACCAGCTGTCCTCAAAGGCGGCGTTGTGCGCCATGTACGGGTACTTCTTCATAAGCTTGAGCAGTTGCTTTTGCAGCTCCTTGTTCTCGCGGAAGGGCGTTTTGCCGTCAATGTCATCCCAGGTGATGTGGTGGATATTCGACAGCGGCACATCCTCGCCGCGGTAGATATCGGGCAGACCGCAGTAGTGCGCCTCGGCGTCGTGCGGGACGGCGTCGCTGGTGAGCTCCATGATCTCCCAGCCCACGTTGATGATGTAGCCGCGCTCGGGTGCGCGGCCGGTGGTCTCGATATCGATGCCGAGCACCGTGCCCTGGATGGGCTTGCGAGCGTAGGCGACACCGAGCGCGTCGCGGTCGCCGCGGATCTCGCGCATGACGGACGCGGCGGTGCGCTTTTGCATCTTGCCGATGGCGGCGCAGGCGTCGGCGTCGGACAGGCCGCGCGAAAGCGTCGCGGGCGTCACGTTGCGCAGGCGCGCCTCGCCAATCTGGTCGCACAGGTCGCGGTTGCGGTCGGCCAGGTCGCGCACGGTGGCAAAGTCGAAGCCGGGGTCGTCCTCGGCGGTAAAGTACTCGGTTTCGAGCACCTTGAGGGCCTCTTCGCCTTTCTGACGCTCGGATTCCATGGCGCCGTGGTCGCCGTAGATAAACATGGGGATAAACGGCTGGCGCTCGTATTCGAGTGCTTGTGAAACGTTCATATAACTGCTCCTTGGATGGGCCGCGTCGTGCGGCTCAGGGTCATTAAGATGTGGCGAGATGATAGTTTACCATGGGCAACTATTGGCATCGCGCCTAGGACAACTACAATACCCTAGTTGACCGCTAGGACTTTTACAATGCTGCCGAAAGACACGAAAGGTTCCATCCGTCATGGATTTGCTGATTGATATTCTGCTCGACGCCGGCAAGGACACGCTGTCGCTGGTGCCGTTTTTGTTGGTGACGTATCTGGCCCTCGAGACCTTGGAGCACGTCGCGGGCGACCGCGTTAACGGGGCCATCAAGCGCGCCGGCGCCGCGGGTCCCGTGGTTGGCTCGTTGCTGGGCATTGTGCCGCAGTGCGGCTTTTCGGCCATGGCGGCAACGCTGTACGCCGGTCGCGTCGTGACGCTGGGCACCTTGGTGGCGGTGTTTCTCTCGACCTCCGACGAGATGCTGCCGCTGCTACTTGCCGAGCAAGTTCCCATGCAGACCATGGCGATGCTGCTCGCCTCGAAGGCGCTGATCGCTCTGGTCACGGGCTTTATCGTGGACGCTGCCATTCGCGGCCTGCGCCGTAACGCCCGCGCGCATGCGGCGATTCGCCGTACCGTGCTGGGAACCGCGGCCAACCCGGCCCACGTGAACTGCGCGCACGACGACCACACTGGCGGTGACATCATCGACGAAGTGGCCGAGGCCGGCGTAAGTGCCGATCACATCCACGAGCTGTGCGAGCGCGACCATTGCGGCTGCGACGAGGATGAGGACGAGCACGAACACGGACATGGCCACGATCACGGTCATGAGGGCGAGCATGAACACCATGATGGCCATGGTCACTCCCACTCACACGAAGGCGCGCCTGTCCTGTCGATTATCCGCAGCGCCATCTCGCACACCGTGCAGGTATCGGTATTCATTTTCCTGGTGACGCTGATTTTGGTCGCCGTGCTCGAGACCTTTGGCGAGTCCGCAATTGAGCAGTTCCTGCGCGGCAACGAGACGCTCGCTATCCTGGGCTCGGCACTCGTCGGCCTGATCCCCAACTGCTCGGCCAGCGTGGTCATTACGCAGCTGTACCTGGAGGGCGCGCTACAGCTGGCGCCGATGCTCGCCGGCACGCTCATTTCCGCCGGCGTGGGCTATCTTGTCCTGTTCCGCACCAACCGCAGCGCTCGTGAAAACGCCGTGTTCCTGGTCATGATGTACGTCATCGGCGCCGGCTGGGGCCTTATCCTATCCGCCTTCGGCCTCTAAGTAGGCCTAAAAAACGAGCTTCAAATAGCCATGCTCGGCGCCTGCGCAATGCGGCGACGCATGGCATTTTGAAGCCCGTTTTTTTGTTGAGCCATGGATTCCGAGCGCTCACACCGCTCAAAACAAAAAGGTAGATTTTTAGGCATTTCCCAAAAATCTACCTTGGTTAGTGCAGCAGCTCGGTGAGGTTGCGCTTAAAGCGAGCGCGGTCTTCGCTGGTAAATGCCGCCGGTCCGCGAGTGCGTCCGCCGGCGCGGCGTACCTTCTTTTCCTCATGGCGAATAAACAACTGCATGTCGATGGTCGCTTTGTCGTAGACGCGCCCGCGCACACCGATGGCGGCGGCATCGCGCCCGAGCACCATGCTCGCCAAGCCAATGTCCTGCGTCACGACCACGTCGCCCGCCTGCAGGCGTTCGACAATGGCAAAGTCGGCGCTGTCGGCGCCCACGCTCACGTCGAGCGTCGTGACCCAAAATCCGCGTCGCGCGTGCTCGGCATCGCGCGGGTCGTCGCGGCGAATGTGCCGTTCCAGGTTTTGCGTGCTGTTGCCGGCGATAACAACGGCGGCGCCCGCCCGCCGCGCGCAGTCAATCGACTCACGCGTGACCGGGCAGGCGTCGGCATCAATAAAGAGCCTTCGCGGCATCTAGTGCACCAGTTTGCCAAATTGAATAGCGCGAACAATCAGCGTTACGCCAAACACCAGCAGCGCGGCGCCGCTAAAGATGACGAGCATCTTGGCCGACCACAGCGGATAGATAAACACGAACATGCCGGCGATGATGGAGAGTGCGCCGCTCAGGATGGCGAGGGCGCGGTTGGACGAAAGCTCGGACTCCAGAATGGACATGACACCTTCGACAATCCAGCCAAAGCCGGCCACGATAACCACCATCGTGGTGAGCGTCGCGGTCGAGAAGGCCTGGTTGCGCAGGATTATGGCGCCGCCCAAGATAATGAGTAGGTTGGAGATGATGCTCGTCACGCGCCAGCCGGTGGGCAGCAGCGGCTCAAAAATGGCAGTGAACAGCCTGATGGCAGCAGTGATTACAAAGTAAAAACCCAGGACAGTCGTCAAAAAGACGAGGGACTTGGCGGGTGCAAAAAGCAGCGCGATACCAGCAATGAGCGCTAAGACGCCCGTGATGGCGTAAATCCAGCGCACGGCCTTGACGGCTTTGCCCGCCATGCTTTTCTCGTCAAATCCAAACTGGCTCGATTTTTGGTCATCGTTCTTAAAGATGCCCATAATGTCTCCTTTCCGTGCGGCGTAAGCCTTGATCGTTACAACCAGTATCGCCTAAAGGCGCTGGCGTATGGGTCGGAGAGGGCGAACGTAACCCAAAGGCCCCGAATTGTTTCCGTTGTTCCCCACGTTGCGATTTTCTATTCAACAGGTGTAGAACATTGCAGCCCTGTTCGTTATTGCCTACGTTTTAGGTTAGATTTTCTAAGGACAATTGGCTTGTATTGGGGGTCCCTATGAACGAAGCAGTTCCCGAGGCGCCGTCGAGTGTCGAATCGATGGCAGAGCAGGGTTGCGAAAAGCTCGGCTTGGAAGCGTTTGATGCGCTGGTCCGTCGTGCCCGTACGTGCCGCCGTTTTGACGAGTCCATGCGCGTGCCGCGTGAGTTTTTGCTCGAGCTGGCAGAGCTGGCTCACCTGACTCCCTGCGGCGCCAATGCTCAGCGTCTGCGTTTTCATGTGGTGAGCGGTGCCGTGGATTGCGCGCGCGTATTTGATGAGCTTGCATGGGCCGGTGCGCTTAAGGATTGGCCGGGTCCTGCCGAGGGTGAGCGCCCGACCGGCTACATCGCGATTTTGGCTGAGCGCGCCGTTCCGGGCAAGCCAGCCGCTCCCATTACCGAGGTCGACACGGGCATTGCCGCGCAGACGATGATGCTCGCCGCCCGCAGCGCCACGCCTGAGGTGGCAGCCTGTATGTTCAAGGCCTTTACGCCCCGCGCGATCGATGCCATGGGGCTCGATAACGACAAATATGAGCTCAAGCTGATCATGGCGTTTGGCGTTCCGGCCGAGACACAGGTGATCGATGCGATCGATTCCAACCCCGACGGCTCCATCAATTATTGGCGCGACGAGGCGCAGGTGCACCACGTACCCAAGCGTTCGCTCGCCGACGTGCTGGTGTAGTTGAGTGTCACCGCGGTGTGATCCAGCGGTAAACCACCACAAAGGTGCCTGTCCCCTTTGTGGTGGTACGAGGGGAGGGTGTATGGCAGATCTGTATTTGGTGCGGCATGGGCAGACTGAGCTCAATGTGCAGAGCATTTTGCAGGGCTGGCACGATTCGCCGCTTACCGCGCGCGGGCGCGAGCAGGCGCTGGCGACGCGCGCGGCGTTTGAGGCGCGCGGCGTGGCCTTTGACCATGTGTATTCCTCGCCGTTGGGCCGGGCGCGGCATACGGCCGAGCTTATCGTTGGCGAGGGCCGTTCCATTGAGCTGGTCGATGACCTGCGTGAGTGGCATTTTGGCTCGCTGGAGGGCACATCAAATCGCGAGATGCCGCCGCAGCCCTGGGGCGATTATCCGGTGGCCTTTGGCGGCGAGTCGGAAGTGCAGCTTCAGTCGCGCATGGTCGCGGCGCTGTCCCGCATCATGGCCAGGCCGCAGCACGACTGCGTGCTGGCGGTTTCCCATGGCTCAGCCTGCCAGGAGTTTCTTGAGTATGTGACTGGCGAGGGGGAGCTACCCGACAACGGTGCCGTGCTTCATTTTGGCTATTGCGACGGGGCGTTTTCGCTCTTGGGTTGGTAACGAACGAAAGGACCCCTATGAATAAAGATCTGTATCTGGTCCGTCATGGACAGACGATATTCAACCTTAAGCGTATCATTCAGGGGTGGAGTGACTCGCCGCTTACGCAGTTGGGTTGCGACCAGGCGGCGCGCGCCGGCATGTTTTTACGTGCGCGTGGCATTGAGCCCGATCATGCCTACACCTCCACGCTTCATCGCACCGAGCAGACTATCGCCAACTTGTGGCCGGGCTTGGCGTACGAGCGCCTGGACGGTCTGCGCGAGTGGTTCTTTGGCGACTTTGAGGCCGAGCGCGTGATGCTTATGCCCGAGCGCCCGTGGCGCGACTTCTATTGCCAGTTTGGCGGCGAGGGCCAGATGCAAGTGCGCGAGCGCATGGTGGCGACGCTGATCGAGCTTATGCAGCGTCCGGACCATACGTGCGTGCTCGCGGTAAGCCATGGCTCGGCCATCAAGGAGTTTATGGATCACGTGAAGGGTGCGGCGGCCGACGAGCGCGATCGCGTGCCGGGCAACTGCGCGGTGCTGCACTTTGCGTTTGACGACGAATCCGACACGTTTGAGCTGATTGAGATTTTTACGCAGGAGGATTACGCACGCGAGCTGGGGCTTGAACCGCTCGTGGCGGCAGCAGGCCCGCAGCGGGGATAACGTGAGCGTGGCGGCACGGGTCGCCGGCATAACTTCTCGACGCAAAAGGGGCGGAGATGCATGTACCTGCTGCATCTCCGCCCCCTGTTTGTTGAGCTGCCGATTTTTGTGCTGGACGGTCTGGTCTTGCTAGAACCGCGCGACTTGGTGCGTGAGCAGACCCGTCGGAACCTGCGGCGCGCCGCCGCTGACCTGCGCGGCGGGGAAGAGCGCAGCTACGGCAAAGTTGAACGGCTCCTTGCCGGTGTAGGTGCCGGCGGCACGGGCCTCATCGGCCAGCAGCTGCGACGCCCCGGTCAGAGCGGCGGCGTAGGTGGGGTCGTCGGCCAGTGCCGGCTCCGGTGCTTGGTCGAGCATAGCGCGGATGGCCCCGACGGCGTCCTCACGCTTGACCTCCCACGCGCGGTGCGTAATGCCCGCGGGGTCGGTGACGGCGTAGAGCGACGCGCCCTCTTTGGCGGCGCCCAGGATGATATCCATGACGGGCGAGGCCTCGTAGGCGAGCGACACGGGACGAGGCTGTACCTTGAGGTCGGCGATTGCGCGCGCAGCGGCGGTCGTATCGGCGGCAACCGCGTCGCCGCCCGCCAGCGCACCAACCGGGCAGATCGCCACAACGCCCGTCACGCGCCCCGGCTCCCCCGAGCATTCGTACACGTAATACGCTGCACCCGGGTCCTTGAGCATCAGGCCATCGGCAAGGGCTCCTTGCAGAGCATCGTTGCCGCTCAGGATGCTGCCCATTGCGGGCAGCGCCTCGAGCACGCGGTCCTGAGCCGGGCGGATGCAGGGAAACGGAAGTGCTTTCATGGGCGGTCCTAACGCACGAGTCGGTTTGTTCGCGGCTTATTATGCCCCAACTTGGCCGCTCGCGTCCCAGAGCACGTTATCGGCGAGCGCGATTAGCACCTGCTGACAACGAACGATATCGGCGTGGGGTACATATTCGTTGGGCTTGTGCGCGAGCGCGAGCGACCCGGGACCGTAGCTCATACAATTGCGGTTACCTGTCTTGCCGGCAATGACGGCGGTGTCGGTGTAGCCGGTAAAGAAACCGACGGTCGTGTCCGCGTCCGTCACGTCATCGGCGGCACGCTTGAGCGCTGCTAGAAGGGGAGAGTTCGGGTCGCGCTCGATGGCGGGGCGGTCGCCCGTCACGGTGTAGCTGCCATGGCAACCGGGGACCGCGGCTTCGGCGCCGGCGATGGCCAGCTCTACCATGCGCTTCGCGGCGGCCGTATCGGTCGGAGGCGTCAGACGCATGTCGACCCAGACTTTGGCGCGGTCGGGCACGACATAGGGGCGATATCCGCCCTCGATTTGGCCAAACGTGATGGTTGAAGGCCCCAGCTCATCGTGCGCGGGCAGCGCCATAAACGCGCGACGGAGCGAACACACGACCTCGGCCATGGCGGCGACGGCATCGGCGCCCTTCCAGGGCTGGCTCGCATGCGCCGTCACGCCAGTCATTTCAATCTCGAACCACGTACGCCCCTTGTGCGCCACCTGGATCTGTCCGTCGGTGGGCTCGGTGTCCAGCACCCATTCGCGCGAGCCGACCCAGCCAGCATCGATCGCGGCCTCTGAGCCGCGCATAAAATCTTCCTCGTCGACCGAGCAGATGAGCGAAAAGCCGCGGCGGGGCAGCGCGCCATCCGCCACCACGCGCTCGAGCGTATGGACCAGCGCGGCAATTGCGCAGGCCAGGCCACCCTTCATGTCGCAGGCGCCACGGCCATAGAGTTTGTCGTTACGCACAACCGTCCCGAGCGGCGGAATGTCCGCGTCCCAGCCATCGCCCAGCGTAACGGTATCCATGTGGCAGATGTAGACGAGTCGCGGCTCGTCGCTTTGGCCCGGCACGGTGACCATAAGGTTGCGGCGCCCGGGGAGTACTTCGAGCTCTGCAATCTGCACGGCATCGAGTACCGGATGGCTCAGCTGCGCCAACCGTTCCTCAACCAACGCTCTGATATAGCGTTCAATCTCGCCCTCATACGCACCTGGGTCGGAACTGTCGATCCGCACAAGCTCCTGCGCAAGCCGCCAGGCAAAGTCCTCATCAACCATATACAACCTCACAAACTGTCTGCTTTCCAAACCGATTGTAAGCCTCCTAAGAGATCCGTGACGTGCGCGTGGCGGTATTTGCCGTTCGCAGGCCGAGCCAACGCGTTTGCCGTCCGGGTGGGCTCGCAAACGGCGTAGCGGGTACGTACTCTTCATGGACGACATGCTGTGCGACATATCTGCCTTTCGGTATCACCGGATACCTCCACAGGTCTTGGCAATAATGCCAGACCTGCCCGATTCTGCGGACGATCAGCGCAGGGAGCATCTTTGCGAGCACCCGCTCGTCAAGCATTTCCTGGGCACTCCGCTACACGTGTTGGCGCAGGGCGCCTGCGGGCGCAAGGGCGATCGCATTGTCAGGCATGTTTGGAACGGGGAGAGGCCGTTTGATTCCATGCGGCAGACAGGGTTTGGCCTCGATGTCGCGTCCCCACTCTTTACCCTGCTGACCCTGGCTTCCTCGGTCTCGAACGAGCGTCTGATCATGTGCATGTATGAGATGTGCGGCACCTTTGCCGTGTGCAAGATTGCGCCTCAGGTAAAGTCGGCACTTGAGCAGGCATATGGAAGCCGGTGGGGTGACGCGCGGCTGGGCTGGGAAAACGTAAAGGATGCCTCGGGGAATCCAACAGACTTGTGGAAACGACCTCCCTTGATCGAGCTCTCTGAACTTACCGAGTACGTCGATAAGATCCCTGGGCTCCGCGGTGCTAAATCGTTCACACGTGCCGCGAAGTGCATTACGGGGGTGGCGGCATCGCCGCTCGAGGTCCAGGCTTCGATGCTGTTTGGTCTTTCGAGGTTGCGCGGCGGCGAAGGGCTGCACCTTACCAATAATGTTGAGATTCGCATGACGCGCAGTGCCCGCCTGATTTCGGGGCTCGATAGGCGCTACGCCGATATCTTGCTGGCAAATAAGGACGGCAGCCGAGAGTGTCTGGTTGAATGCCAAGGTAAAGCCATTCACGGATCCATTGAGTCCAAGATCTCGGACTCCGATCGAACGACAGCCCTGCAGACGATGGGATATCCCGTCGTTCTGATGACCTATGGTCAGCTGGTTGACTCCGATGCCTTCCGCGTAGTGATGGAACTCATCATGTCCTATCTCGATGTGCCGCTGAAAGACAAGACGCCGCGGCAGCAGGAGCTCGAACGGCGGCTTCGTGAGGAGATTTTTATCGATTGGGCGGGAATGTAGTCGTGCAGGTGGAAAACGGTCGCACGAACTAGAGTTTTGGGCGCGAAAAAGGCTTCAGTTTCGCCTTGGAAGGGCTGTAAAATTGCTATCCAGAATAAGTTGTTTCGGAAAATAGACAGTCAACTCACATTCGGCACAGAGAGATCGATTTTTACCTACTAAAGTCCCTGATAAAGCTGTTTATCAAAGCGAGTGCGCTGAGCGATTTGGGTCTCACCGTCGATTATCCGAAACAACTTGTCCTGGGTAGCACTTCCGAAACCGTCCAGAGCAACGCATTCGGCCCCCGTTCCATGAAAACGGGGGCCGAATGGGCTTCGTGGCTTGTCTGACAGGCTTGGCGCCGGCGCTATTTGATCACGCGCACGCGATACATCGACGGAATCTGCTTGAGCGCCTCGATGGTGCTGCTGTCCAGGTGTTCGTCGGTGTCGAACATGGTGTAGGCGTTCTCGCCAGCGGACTCGTTGGTCATGCGCTGCACGTTGGCGTTGTCCTTGGCCAGGATTGCCGTGATCTGGCCGATCATGTTGGGCACGTTGGCGTGCAGGCAGGCGATGCGGCTTGCGGCGCGTGCCTTGCCCATGCTGCAGGCGGGGTAGTTGACGCTGTGCGCGATGTTGCCGTTCTCCAGGTAATCCTTGAGCTCGCTGATGGCCATATCGGCGCAGTTGGCCTCGGCCTCGCCGGTGCCGGCGCCCGAGTGCGTGGTGATAAACGTGTTGGGCATCTTGACGGTCTTGGGCGTGGCGAAGTCGCAGCTAAACCAGCTGAGCTTGCCCTCGCGCAGGGCGGCGTCAACGGCGTCCTCGTCAATGATGGTCTCGCGTGCGTAGTTGATGAGCACGGCGTCCGGTGCCAGCAGGTTAATCTGCTCGGTGCTGATCATGCCGATGGTGTCGGCCTTGCTGGGCACGTGCACGGTGAGGTAGTCGCAGCCGCGGCAGAGATCCTCGAGCGTGCCCACGCGCTGCACCTCGCGGCTCAGCACCCACGCGTGCTCAACGGAAATGAACGGATCGTAGCCATAGACGTCCATGCCCAGATCGACGCAGGCGTTGGCGACCTTGGAGCCCACGTTGCCCAGGCCGATGACACCGATGCGCTTGCCCTTGAGCTCGCGGCCCACAAAGGCCTTCTTGGCCTTTTCGGCATCGACCTGAATCTCGGGGTCGTCGGCGTTGTCACGCACCCAGTTCATTGATTGCACCACGCCGCGGCTCGAGAGCACCAGCATGCCTAGGACGAGCTCCTTAACGGCGTTGCTGTTGGCGCCGGGGGAGTTAAAGACGACGACGCCCTTCTTGGCGTACTCCTCGACGGGGATGTTGTTGACGCCGGCGCCGCAGCGGGCGATGGCGCGGATGCCCTCGGGCAGCTCGTAGCCGTGCAGGTCGGTCGAGCGCATCAGAATGGCGTCGGCCTCTTCGGCGGTGCTCACAAACTCGTAGCCCTCACCAAACTCGACCTTGCCGTCCTTGGTAATGTCATCGATGGTTTTAATCTTGCGCATGGAAAACTCCTTAGCAGGTTTTGATCTATACAGGGTGGTCTGAGATGGCTGATCGGCCCGCGCGTTGCGGGCTAGTTAGATCGCGGGCTCAAACTAAGCTGCGCTTCGAAGTCCTTCATGTACGTGGCCAGCGCCTGTACGTCCTCCATGGTGACTGCGTTGTACACGCTGGCGCGCATGCCGCCCACCAGGCGATGGCCCTTGACGTTTTGGATCTGGTGCTCTGCCGCGCCCGCAACAAAGGCGGCGTCGAGGTCGGCGTCGCCGGTGCGGAACGTGACGTTGGCGATGGAGCGACTGTCTGTCTGCGCGGTGCCGTGGAATAGTTTGCTGTTCTCGAGCAAGTCGTAGAGCAGGTTGGCCTTGGCCCAGTTGCGCTCGGCCATGGCGGCAAGTCCGCCGGTCTGCTCCACCCAACGGAACACCTTGCCGCACACGTAGATGCCAAAGGTGTTGGGCGTGTTGAGCATGGAACCCTTGGCGGCCTGGGTCTTAAGGTCCAGGTACTGCGGCGTCTGCGCAAAGGCGGGGCCATCTGCGATGAGGTCGTCGCGCACGATGGCCACGATCACGCCCGCGGCGCCGGCGTTTTTCTGCGCTCCGGCGTAAATGAGCCCGTAGCGCTCAATGTCGAGCGGCTGCGACAGGAAGCAGCTCGAGACATCGGCGACCAGCGGCACATCGCCACAACTGGGCAGCTCGTGGTACATGGTGCCAAAGATGGTGTTGTTCTGGCAGATGTAGACGTAGTCGAGCCCGTCGCCTGCGGCCTCGGCGGCAATGCGCGCATTGATGTCGGCCATGTCGGGGATGCGGTCGAAGTTGGTGTCCTCGGAGCTCGCGAGCAGCACGGCCTCACCGTACTTGGCGGCTTCTTTGTATGCCTTGTTGGCAAAGTTGCCGGTCACGATGTAGCCGGCGCGGCCGCGGTGCATGAGGTTCATGGGGATGCCCGCAAACTGCAGCGTGGCACCGCCCTGTAAAAACAGGACACGGTAGTTGTCCGGGATGCTCAGCAGACGGCGCAGGGTTGCCTCGGCGTCGTCGATAATCTGCTGGTACATGCTAGATCGATGGCTCATCTCGAGCACGGACATGCCGCAACCGCGGTAGTCCATCATCTCGTCGGCGATCTCGGCGAGCACGCTTGTAGGCAGCGCGGCCGGGCCAGCTGAGAAGTTGTGCACACGTGCCATCTTCTAGTTCCCCTCGTAGTCGTTTGAACGTTCGGGATACTTTAGCACAGTGGAGCGCCGGGCGCGACCGCATCGCGGTAAAACTCGAGTGCGCTGCTATGATTTACAGGATGGTTACATGGGAAAGGCGGTCGCTAGGTCTATATCACCGGGATATACCGTGACAGGTACTCCTTGAGCGCCGGATCGCACACATAGAGGAACGTTCCCAGCATGCCGCGCGTCATGAGGACGTAGTAGGCGTTGACGATGATCTTTCGCAGCTCGTCGTCGCTTGCTTTTTTCTTTGCGACGGCATCTTTGAAGTTTGCCCTGTTAACACAGACCAAATCTTTGTCCGAATCGTAGTAAATGTCAGGACCTAGAATTACGAATCCGTAATTGAGATCATAACCCTGTACGGTGTGGATGCATCCGACCTCGTCGACAGCGTTGGCGGAGTTAACCCAATCCTTCTGGGTTGAGTTCCAGCGTTTGGGAATGCCCTCGATGACGATATCGAACGCATCTTTATTGCTCTTGCTTTCCCATTTCCAAGCAAAACCGGCTGTCATACGAGACAGCTCAATTTCTTTTTCTTTGGCCTGCTGTAGGGAGCAGAAATCTTCAAACCGGTCGACTATGCCAAACTGGTACCTGGGGATATCACTGTCAGGATCGCCGACTTGCGAGTCGTAAGGCTGAGAGGCAAAGAGCTCATCAAACTTAATGCCGGCATGCATGTACGCTTTGTTATCAAGCAGGTCGTAGACAAAATCGAGGTACTCATCGCCGCCACGCACACGCATTTGGGTACTCAAGTTGAATTCTTCGGTCTCGATGCCAGCTTCTTCGAGTTGGTTGAGTCGCTGCTCAAGGCCATCTCGGTTGAGTCCCGATGCGCGGACTTGCTGTTTGGGGTCATAGAACAGATATGCCTTGTCGCAGCATTTGAATATCCAGTCAACCTGGTTGCTCGTGTGTGGAAGGCCGAGGCGGTCGCAGGTGTTATAGAAGGCCTTAATGCCGGAACCCATGCTTAGATAATTACCCAGTCGATGTGCTTCGTCGACAAGTAGGATGTCATAACGATCATTTTTGGTTACGTCACTGGGGCTCAAGATATCGCCAGGCTTTAACCCTGGTAGGAAGTGCGTGAGTTTCCTGAGGGTCTTCTTCAGGGAATCCATGGGGGTGACAAAACCGACTCGCAGGCCGGAAAGGTTGGGCTCATTTTTGATTTTGAACATGAGACTGATGGCGAGGATTGTTTTGCCTGTTCCCGGCGCGCCGTTCACGACGGTTACGCGCTCTTTCTTAGGACCGCCGTGTTTAATGTCTTCATGCTCTTGCTCGAGCCGCCCGTAAATCGCCTCAATCGTTTTGTATTGATCGGGCGTGAGCGTCTTGAAGGGCGAGAATTTGAACAGGTCAGTGTTCTCGAGCTCTTCGATGGGGTGGATCGCATAGTTCTCTTCGCGAAGCTTCGTCCAGAGGTCTCTGAACTTCTGGCGATACTGAGGTCGCTCAAAATAATCGAACTGGGCATAGCCATTGTTGGCATTGGTGACCTGGTATTTTTCATCGGCGCAGAACAGTTCAATAAGTCGATTCTCGAACTCGAACGTTGCGGATTGGTTGAAGGTGGGATTGTCAATCAGAAGGGTACGGTCGAAGTCTTTGTCCACGTTTGCGGCGTGTTGCTTCATGCGGCGTCGATAATTGGTCGTTTGACCGATGTACGCCGTTTTGTTTTTGCTGTTGGTCAGGATGTAGAGAACAGGCCAGCTTTCGTCGTGGTGCGACCCTGGCTTTGGCGTGCCAAAGTCCTGCAGCGATTCGCTTGTCTCGAAGGGCTGGGGCAGGGGGAGCGTGTATTGCCGAAGGGCGAACTCGTTACTCATGGTGGTCCGCCTTTCTGTATTCGTCAGATGATGCGTCGACAGGGTAGCGCTCGCCATTGCGTTTGAGCTTGGACGAAAGCGCCGCTGGTAGGTCGATTTCATTTAAATCTGCGAAACGCAGAAGGAAAAGGAGCGTGTCGGCGACTTCGTCTTCGATGGCTTGGCGTTGCTCGGTTTCTTCGAACATTTCTGCAATGCGTTCGTCGCTCATAAAACGAAAGAGCTGAAGGAGCTCGGAGGACTCAGTTGCCATGCCGATGGCAAGCTCTTTTGGCGTGTGATATTTGCGCCAGTCGCGTGCATCACAAAAGTCCCTGACTTGTTCCGTCATGGCATCGAGCTTATCCATCGTCCGTAACCCCCCCTGATGTTCATTGTTTTATTATGGCCGTATCTGGGATTTATTGCACATCATTTGGGGCGTGCGGTTTTACGGTCGCGATTGGTCGGTAGGAAGTTTCACCATGAAGATCGAAGTTGATGCATATCGGCTGCGCGAGAGCCTGCTTGACCGTGCGGGGAGTGCAGCGGGCGTTGGCTTTCCCGCTACCATGCTCGACGTAGTGGATATCGAGGACGAGTCGCCCCTAGAGCTCCTAGCCCGAGCCGAACGCGAAGGCCTCGACCTCCGCGACTTTGCCGTCGACGACGACGCGGACGATGACTACGGCGCAGACGAGGACTGGTAGTCGCGATTGAACTTCAACCCATCCCCTTAATAAGTTGCGGTGAAATAGGGATTGTTTAGGCTGCTAGAAGGCCTATTCAGTCCCTATTTCACCGCAACTTATGGGTGGGGATGGCTACGATGCTAGTGTGGCGATGACGGCTTCGTCGCCGGCGTATATGAGGGTGTTTCCGTCGGGGATGATCGTCTGGCCGTCGCGCTTAAGCATCACCACAATAAACGGGTGCTTGCCCTGCGGCACGTCGCGCAGACGCTGGCCGGCCAGGCGACCGTGGGGCGTCACGGTGACCTCGCGCAGCGTAACCTCGGCACGCTCTTCAAACGTTGGCGCGGCCATCACCAGCAGGTCACCTTCCTCGATGACGGTATCGCCGTTGGGCAGCACCGGGTGCGCACCGTCGCGCAGCACCAAGACCACCAGCATGTCCGTCGCGCTGCCAATGTCCGCGAGCGAGCGTCCGGCAAACGGATGTCCAGCGCCCACCTTGAGCTTTACAAACGACATGCCGTCCTCGTCGCGGTAGTCGTTAAAGGTGCGGCGCACGTCGCCGGTCGCATCGATCATATCGAGCTTCTTCGCCACCGCCGGCAGCAGCGAGCCCTGCACCACAATGCTCGACACGGCAATCACAAACACCAGGTCAAATAGGTCGTGTCCGCCGGGAACGCCGGCCACCACGGCAAAGAGACTAAAGACGACCGAAGCCGCGCCGCGCAGACCCGCCCAGCTTACGAGTGCAACCTGGCGAGGGTTCGTCCTAAACGGCGCCAGCAGCATGCCTACGGCGATGGGGCGGCTCGCAAAGAGCATAAACGCCATGAGTGCCAGGCCCGGTAGCAGCATTTGCGGCAGGCGTGCGGGTGTAACGAGCAGGCCCAGCAAAAAGAAGATGGTCATCTCTGCCATCTCGGTGAGGGTGTCAAAGAAGTGCGCCATCTCGACTTTGCCGGTGATGTCGCTGGCACCCAGCACAATGCCGGCCAGGTATACAGCCAAAAAGCCGTTGCCGCCCAGGTAGCTCGGCAGCGCGTAGGCGACGATGGCCACGGCGAACAAAAAGATGGTCTGCGCGTCCTTGGCCGTTGCGTGCGCGCGTTCAATCAGGCGGCCCGCCGCCCAGCCGATGGCAAGGCCCAGGCCCACGCCCAGGATAATCTGCTTGGCCAGCAGTGCGGGAATGTTGATGTCGCCGCCGGCCGCGAGTGTAGCGAGCACAGCGGTGAGCATGTAGGCGACGGGGTCGTTGGAGCCCGATTCGACCTCGAGCAGCGAGTCGGTGCCACCTCTCAGCGACAGGCTGTGCTCACGCAGTACGCTAAAGACGCTCGCCGCGTCGGTGGATGCCACGACCGATCCCAGCAGCAGGCTGCCGATCCAGTCGATCCCCAGCGCGAAGTGGGCGAACACGCCGGTGATGCCGGCAGTGATGACGACGCCGAGCGTGCTCAGCAGCACCGCCGGCGCAGCGACGGGCTTGGCGCGGTCGATATTGGTGTTAAAGCCGCCGTAGAACATGATGAACAGCAGCGCCGTGCTGCAGACGGTTTCGGTGAGTGCGTAGTCGCTAAAGTCGATATGCGTCGGGCCGTTGACGCCCAACAGCATGCCCAGCGCGATAAAGATGAGCAGGGTGGGGAAGGGGAGTTTTTTGCCGACGGGTTTGATGGTCAGGCACAGAATAATGACGAGGCCGATAAAGAGAAGGATCTGGTTCATGGATGGTGTCCGCTCCTGGGTGGTTGGCGTGGCACGGTCAGTTGTCTGCGGTTATTTGTACCCAAAGATGGTGGGTTTATGGGGTTGGATTGCGGGCGTGCGCGATATCGTCATAGACGGCTGCCGTCTTTGCCTCTGCTCGGAAACCCTTTCCAGCTTTATTGCAACGGAGTACAATGGGTAACGTTTAAGTTCAACTTGAAGTTTTAGTTGCGGCGCCGGGCTTCGGCCGCAATGCAAGGAGAGGCGTACCATGGCGATCTATGTGACATCTGATGCTCACGGGCACGTGCGTGCGCTTGACGAGGCCCTGTCTAAGATCTCGTTGACGTCCGACGACACGCTGTACGTGCTGGGCGACATGATCGATCGCGGGCCCGATCCGGTCGGCGTTATTAAGCTCGTGCGCTCGCTGCCCAACGCCCACGTGCTCAAGGGTAATCACGAGCAGATCATGCTCGATGCCATCATTGGTCAGGATCCGCTCGATGCCGAGACCTGGGATATCAACGGTGGCTGGACGACGCGCGAGCAGCTCAACGACATGGAATTTGAGGCATACGAGGAGCTCGTGCGATGGATGGCCGCGCTGCCGCTCTACGCGGTGGTCGAGACTGCCGAGCGGCCGTACCTGCTGGTGCACGCCGGCATTCAGACCGAGGCGGCGCGCGCGTTTTTGCTTGAGCATGGCGTCGATTGTGCCGATGGCGTTGGAGCGGTGGGTGCCGATCGCGAGCTGCTGCAGCAGATGCTCGCGGTACAGTCGTCCGATGACCTGCTGTGGATTCGTCACGGCTATTGGGATGCCCCGACGGGGCTGCTTTCTGCCGAGGGCAAGGGCCCGGTCGTGGTGAGCGGCCACACGCCCACGGTATCGCTTGGGCGCTATTGCGAGGTCGGTGGTCTGGCGGGGCTCGATGAGGAATCGGGACGCGGGCAGATCGTGCGCTTGGGCGGCGAGGACACTGCCGGTGTGCCCGATCGTATCGATATCGACTGCGCCGCCGCCACCGGCTCCGAGTTCGGTCGCGTGGGCATCCTGCGGCTCGATGATGGGGCGGAGTTCTACGCGAATATTCGCCCCGGGGAATAACGGCGCAAGGGGTAGCTAATTTTGGACGGGGCCTTTGACTATTATTGCCCTTCTGCCCGCAAATTGATTTTTCAGGGACGGGGATTAGATAATCATTTGGCTGCCCGCTGGCTAAGTGAGTAGACTTTTTTGGAAATGCCGAGCAGCCAACATATTTGCCTCAATAAAACCGCAGGTCACAGACGTGTGCTCTGTCGGTGTGGTCGGGGATTCGGTAAAAGTCTACTCACTTAGTTTTGCGTGTCTGCAACGAGACCCAGCCGGGGGTGATTCCACCGCAAATTAGCTGCTCCCATCGCCGCAATTAGGCGCCGTACGGATTCCGGTCCCTCTCTATGCGTTGACGGATGTGGCGGTACTCGATAATCAGCAGCACCAGCAGTAGGGCCATGATGGCCAGGTAGCTCACCACGGCGCCCAGCAGGCCCAGCAGGTTGATCAGGATCACCGGGAGCACCACGCTCACGGCAAAACAAATCAGGTAGACCTTGGTGACGTCTCCAGCGTGGCGCAGCACCGTGATGATGGCGTAGATAAAGTCGATGGCCGCGGTGACGCCGCCGGCGACGACCATCAGCAGCGCCAGCGTACGGTAGCGTTCAAAGCTGAGGCCGTACATAAAGCTCATGAGGGGAATACCGGGACCTGCCATAAATGCGGCGCACACGGCGGTGATGACCACGATCAGCGCCATAACGGCAACAATAATCAGGTCAAAGCGACGACGCTTGCGAGGATTAGCCCAAATGCTCGACAAGCGCAGGAGCTGCGGTTTATAGATAAATCCAATGCTCAGCAAAATAGCCTGCGCAGGAAAGAACAGGGCATTAAAGTACAGCTGATATTTGTATGCCAGCGTGCCTTCCATCACAAACTTGGGCATGCTCTCGATAAGATTGAACAAGAACAGTGCACCAAAGAGTGGAGCGCACTGGACAAACAGGTGGCCGACCTCGCGAAGGCTCACGCGGCGCGATTTTTCGGTCTCGAGCAGGGCGAGCGGCGCGGTGACCAGCACGAGCGAGGCGATCGCGGCGACACCCATGGCCATGGCCGCGATGGGCATGCTGCGCGTGAGGAACAGCGCCACGCTGAAGACCGCGATGACGCCGACGGAGCGTAGCGTTTGGCTCATTCCAGCCAAGTAGAGTTTGTCGGCCTGCTGCAGGCGGCCTTCGTACACGTCGGCGATGCCGTCGATGACCTTATACAGGTAGACGCCCAGGCCGATCGTCGCCATCTGCGCGTCATAGCCGCGGGCGCTGCTGTACATGAGGCCGCAGCCTAGGGCGAGCGCTCCACAAAGCCAGCGGTTGAGCTGGTAGGAGGCAAAGGACGTCTTTTCGTCGATGTCTGAGACCTGGAAATTGCGCACGCCGTAGTTGCATGCGATCATGATGAGCGTGCCGGTGACGAAGGCGATGGAGAACTTGCCGGCTTCTTCGGCGCCCACGAGCTGCGTAGACACGATGGTGAGCAGCGGAAACGCCAAGCCCCACACGGCGGTGCCGAGGGTGTTCCAAAGATAGTCGCGACTGGTGGCGTGCTCCTCGTATTCCGCTTCCTGCATGGAGAAGCCGCCGCCGTAGACGGCGCCGAGCAGACGGTTCCACCAAGCGTTGACCATGCGGCGAACGGGGCCGGGCTCCCGATCGCGTTCGCGCCGGCGACGTGTGGCTTGGCTGCTATCGGGCCCGCCGGCGTTGCGCTGGCTCAGCTCCTGGATGCGAGCGAGCTCCTCGGCGGTGTGCGAAGCAGGGAAGAGGCCGTTCTCGATGCGGCCGCCCTGGGCCTTCGCGGCGCCGTCTCTCGATGCAGCGGGGTTGGAGGTGCCGTTGCGGCGGGCGATGGCGCGGCGAATGCTATCGAGGGGCGTGATGCTCAAAGCGGAGTCCTTTCTATTGCTGCGCTTTAGTATAGGCGCGACGGTGTTCGCTCGTGTTTTTGAACGGATTGTTCAATAATTTCGGCGGGCGGCTGTAATTTGTCGGTAAACGTGCGGTATCCTGTTGAAGTTTTGTGACACCCCCGATGCCGCCCACGCGGTACCAAGGAGCTTCTACCTATGGACGTCGCCGCATTCTTACTGGCTCTTGTGCCGATTATTTGGCTGGTCGTGATGCTGCTGTGCTTTAAATGGCCAGCTTGGAAGGCCGCTATCGGATCGTTTGTCCTTTCGTGCTTGCTTGCCTTCGCATGGTGGCACCTGCCGGCAGCGCAGATCGCGACCGCCTCGCTCGAAGGTTTTTTGATGGCTCTGTGGCCCATCGTCCTGGTGATCATCGCCGCGGTGTTCACGTATAACCTGTGCGTTCGTACGGGCGCCATGGACGTGATCGGCAGCATGATCACCTCCATCAGCAGCGACCGCCGTCTGCTGGCGCTGCTCGTGGCTTGGTGCTTCGGTGGCTTTATGGAGGGCATGGCCGGCTTCGGTACCGCTGTCGCCATTCCCGCCGGCATGCTCGCGGGCCTGGGCTTTGAGGCCGTGCCTGCCGTGCTCATCTGCCTGCTGGCCAACGGCGTGCCCACGCCCTACGGCTCCATCGGCATCCCCACGGTGTCCGTTGCCGACCTGGTGGTTTTGGATTCCCTTCACCTAGCGACCGTTCAGCTGGTGCAGCTCGCACCGTTCTTTGTGGTGATGCCGCTATTTATTGTGCTGGTTGCGGGCCGTGTTGCCGATGACCAGGGCAATGCCGCGAGTGTGGGCGAGCGTCTGCACGGTGTTGCCGGCGTGGCGTTGCTCTCCGGCGTGTCGTTTGTCGGCGCGGCTCTGGTCGTTGCCATGTTTGTGGGCCCCGAGCTGGCCGTGGTCGTAGGATCCATCGTTTCGCTCGCGCTGACAGCTGCGCTTGCCATGCGTGCCGAGAAGTCGGGGCATCTGGACGCACGCTTCCATATGAATATCGAGGCCGGCGAACAGCTCACCGTTAAATCGGCGCTTTCGGCCTGGTCGTGCTTCATCCTGATCTTTGTGTTGCTGCTGGGCACGTCTAATCTGGTGCCCGCTGTACATGCTGCGCTCGCGCCGTTTGCGAGCCATGTGCAGGTGTATTGCGGTGAGAATCCCGGTACGCTTACGTTTTCGTGGATCAATACGCCGGGCGTCTGGATTTTCCTGGCGGCGTTTGTCGGCGGTGCCATTCAGGGCGCTTCGCCGCGCATGATGGGCGAGGTGCTGGCCGCGACTGTGAAGCAGATGACGCCGACGGTGATCACCATGCTTTCGGTGCTGGGCTGCGCCAAGGTGATGGGCTATGCCGGCATGATTTCGTCAATCAGCGCATTTTGCATTGCGGTCGCTGGCGGTCTGTACCCGATTCTGGCTCCGTGGATTGGTGCGGTCGGTGCTTTCGTGACCGGTTCGGGCACGTCCTCGGGCATGCTGTTTGGCCCCATCCAGAGCCAGGCTGCCACCGCGCTGGGCGTGAGTGACTACTGGATGGTTGCGCTGAACGCGCTTGGCGTTGCCGCCGGCAAGATGATCTCGCCGCAGACCCTCGCCATTGGTCTTGCCGCCGTGCACGTGCGCGGTAAGGATGCCGAACTCCTGGGCGCGGTGCTACCCTACGCTGCCGGCATGCTGGTCCTCATGAGCGTCATAGCCATGCTCGGCCAAAACCTGCCGCTGTAGTCGGCACTTAGGGACGTTCCTTATGTGCCGGCACTTTGGGAACGTCCCTAAGTGCCGGCATCCGAGGACACTCCTTGAATGTTGCCTGTTCAAGAGTGTCCCCAACGACTAGTCGTTTAAGAACGTCCATTACAGTCGAAATTGTCAGCCCGGGACCGTCTCGGGCTACGATTGAGGCGCGCCCAGAACGGGCCGCCGACCGGGCGCCCGCGCACGGCCGAACGTCCCTGCCCCCGAGAGGGCCTGT
>DBFAAM010000038.1:0-18385 GCA_048193585.1 Collinsella aerofaciens
CCAGGAAGATGCTCGAGTCCGGCCTCGAGCTTGCGGACAGGGTCGAGGCGGCATAGGATATCAACCGTATTCCAGATTCCAGGACGCCGGGCCGACTCACTTCGGATCGGGCGCTACACCAACTTTCTCGACATTACCAAATGGGGTCATACAGCGGCTCTCAGAGCGCCTGCCGCACTTCCCCGCCATTACCTTTGCGGCATCCTCGTATGGAGTCCATCCTGGTTGGCGTTTTGTTGTAACCGCTCACTTGTCCACAGATCAAGTGAACTGCTGGAATAAATACAGCGACACACTAGTTCGTTACAGTCGCCATATCTGCGTAAATCGCCGCGATAAATACAGCCTGTACTCGTCTGTATACCAGCTACGCGTATGTAGATTCATGTCGCGTTAATAAATCGGCTCAAGCGCGTGCAAAACGCGCAAGTAACCGCAAAAAGCGATTATCGCGCAGGTAGATTTTTGGCACCCTGTTGCTTAATCAAAATTAAGCAATTGCTTAAACCAAAAAAGGTCAGGCACTAGGTGCCTGACCTGCAAACTTCTGGTCGGGACGACTGGATTCGAACCAGCGACCCCTTGACCCCCAGTCAAGTGCGCTACCAAGCTGCGCCACGTCCCGAAGCTTATGTTTGTTGCTCTGCTCTCGCTTGCAACAGGGAGTATATTAACCCGAAACTTTAGACTTGTGCAAGAACTTTTTTATAAATTTTGAAGCAAGTCCAAAATTGTATCTGCGAGCTGGGGTTTTGTTAGCACGGGAAGTTCTTGCGTACCCGTTGTGCTCACAATCCAGGCCTTGTTAGTGTCGGTTCCAAAGCCCGAATCGGCGCGCGAGACATCGTTGGCGATAATGGCATCGCAGCCCTTGCGGGCCAATTTGCGCTCGGCGTATTCGACAACGTTATCGGTCTCGGCCGCAAATCCGATTACGCACCGCTCGCCCTTCTGGCGCGAGAGCTCGGCCAAAATATCGACCGTTTCGACAAGCTCGATGCGATCCAGGCGTTCGTTGGCCTTTTTGAGCTTATGGTCCGCAGGGGTGGCGGGGGTATAGTCGGCGACGGCGGCCGCACAAATTGCCGCATCGGCCGTCTGGAAGGCGCTGAGCGCTGCCTGCAGCATTTCAGCGGCGGTCTGCACGCGCACGCACTCCACGCCGCGGGGGACATCGAGCGATGTCGGTCCCAGCACAAGCTTGACCGCAGCACCGCGGCGAGCGGCCTCCCCTGCCAGGGCGATGCCCATCTTGCCTGATGAGCGGTTGCCAATAAATCGCACCGGGTCGATTGGTTCGTGCGTGGGGCCGGCAGTGATGACGACGCGCTTGCCTGCCAGGTCCTGAGGCACGGGTTTGAGCACCTCACAGACAGCCTCGACGATGTCCTCGGGCTCGCTCATGCGTCCCGTGTCCACGTCGCCGCAGGCAAGGTAGCCGCTGCCGGGTCCCACAACATTGACACCGCGCTCGCGCAGCGTGGCCATGTTGGCCTGCGTCGCCGGCGCCTTCCACATGCCGTTGTTCATAGCGGGTGCGATCACGATGGGTCGCGGCGTCGCAAGCAGCGTGGTGGAAATAAGGTCATCGGCGATGCCGTTGGCCATCTTGGCGATGATATTGGCCGTCGCGGGCGCCACGACCACCAGATCGGGCTCCTGCGCAAGCGAAATGTGGTGGATGGGGTCGGAGGGGTCGTCGAATAGGCCCACGGCAACGGGCTCGTTGGTGAGCGCACGGAAGGTGAGCGGGCCCACAAACTCCGTGGCATGCTCGCTCATAACGACCTTGACGCGCGCACCGCGCTTTTGCAGCAGGCGCACGATATTGCACGACTTATAGGCGGCGATCCCGCCGGTAATGCCCAGCAGGATCGTTTTTCCCTCAAGTTGCATTGAATTGTTGGATGCCGCCATCGTTTAAGCTTCCTTGCTCGGGAGTACCAGGAGGCGGTGGCAGTACGGGCAGTGCGTAATCTCGCTACCGTCGTGGTTGAGGTCGCTCATGGACGATGCCTGCAGCGCGGTGTGGCAGACTGTGGGGATGTTGCCCTGGATGGTCTCGACGGCCAGGCCGCGGAACTGCTTGAGCAGACGCTCGTAGTCGGTGAGCACGTCGGCCGGCAGCGTGGCGGCAAGCGCGGTGCGTTCCTTAGTGGCGGCGTCAATCTGAGCCTGCAGGTCGGCAGCCTTAGTGCGGGCGGCCTTGGTATCGGCCTTCACGCCCTCCTCGAACTTGGCGATAATTGCCTGTGCGCGGGCCTCGCGGTCGAGCGCCTCCTTATGGGCGACAACGACGTCCTTGCGGGTGTGCTCAATCTTGTCCAGACGCTTGGCCAGGGTTGCGAGTTCATTCTCCAGGTCCTGAACCTCACGGTAGTCGGAACCGTCGACGTGGCGCTTCTTGGCAGCCCCAATGGCGTTGTTGGTCTGAATCTCGGTGGTGTTGAGATCGTCGAGCTCAATGTCCAGGTCCTTGCGCTGGGCGTAGAGCTTGGTCATCTCGGCTTTGAGCTTAACGTAGGTCTTACGCTTGGAAGCGAGCTCCTTGAGCTCCGGCATATTGGCAAGTTCGCTCTTGTTGCGGGCGAGCTCCAAATCGATCTGTTGCAGCTTGAGTAGCGTAGCGCCGGCGCTCATAAGTTCTCTCCTTTTGTCACAGTCCACCATTGGCAAGGGTTCAGTATTTTAATCGCATGACGGGGGTCGACCCCGGCGTCAACCGCAGAGTTCATCAATATATCAACGAACGGCTCCTCAGAACGGTCATGGCCGAGCAGGATCACCGCCAGCCCGCGCAAGGCAAGGTCTTGCGCCACGTGGTAGCCCGCCTCGCCCGTTACGATGGCATCCGCACCGGCGGCGATGGCAAGCTCGCCAAAGTCGCCGAGGGAGCCGCCCAAAATGGCGACGGTGCGGCACGGGTGATCGGCCTCGCCCCACACGCGTGGGTCGCTGCCAAACGCCGCTGCGGCGCGCGCGGCAAGGTCACGCAGGCTGCAGGGGTCGTTCAGCGTTGCAAACGCGCCCAGGCCGGTCGCTTCGGGGTCGTCCACGTGCTCCAGCGAGCTTGCGGGTGCGGCGTCCAACAGCGTACTTAGGCAGACGCGAGCCTCATGCGAGCGGTCCAGATTGGTGTGGAACGAGATGATACTCACCCCGCAGCGGGCAGCCTCGTAGAGCGCCGCACTGCACTGGGGGCGTGTCGCGCTAGGCGGACAAAAGGCCTCGGGCGCCTTGATATAGATGGGATGATGCGTCAGCAGCACGTTGGCGCCGGCTTCCAAGGCGCGCTGCACGTTGGCCTCGGTAGCGTCGAGTGCGCAGGCCACGCCGCGGATCTCGTCGTCGGGGTCGCCGACGGATAAGCCTACGTGGTCCCAGGGTTCGGCGTCCGTCATAGGATAGCGTGCAAGCAGGGCGCGCTCGAGTTCGGCGACGATCATGCGGCACCTACGATCGAGAGCAGCGTCTGGGCAAAGTCGTTCAGATCGTCCGGATTCACGCGGTCATCGAAGGAGATGCGAAGAGCGCCGAGAGCTTGCTCGCGACCGATGCCCATCGCGCTCAAAACATGGCTCGGGTCCATGCTGCCGCTCGAGCACGCCGAGCCTGCCGATACCTCAAAGCCGGCGGCGTCGAGCTTGATGATGAGCTCCTCGGAGTCCATGCCGTCAATGTAGATCGACACCATGCCGGGCAGACGGTCGGCATGCGCATAGTCGCCCATGGTGGCGTGAATGCGCGGATGGGCCGTAAGCATGGCGTAGAGCTTGTTGGAAAGGGTTTGCAGCTTCTCGCGCTCCTGAGCCACATGGGGAGCCAGCGTGCGGGCGGCAGCGGCAAAGGCCAGCTGCGTGCGCAGGTCCTGCGTGCCGGCGCGACGTCCGGCTTCCTGTCCGCCGCCAAAGATGCGGGGGCGCAGCGGCGTGCGGGTCTTAACGTAAAGCGCGCCGGATGCCACGGGACCGCCAATTTTGTGGGCGGCGACGGACATGGCATCGACGCCCAGCTCGGCGGCATCGAGCGGAATGTGCAGATAGCCCTGGATGGCATCGGTGTGGAACAGAGCGCCCACGGTATGCGCGGCCGCGGCAAGCTCGCGGATAGGCTGTACCACGCCGGTCTCGTTGTTGGCAACCATGATGCTCACGAGCGCCACGTCGTCGCCTAGTAGCTCGACAAGCGTGGCTGGCTCAATGTAGCCCATGCGGCAGGGCTGCACCAGATCGACGCTAAAGCCTGCGGCACGCAGCAGCGGCAGGTTGTCCAGAATCGAATCGTGCTCGATGGCAGATACGATCACGCGGTTACGCTTACGGTCGCGCTGACGTGCACCCTCGGCAAGACCGAGTAGCGCCAGCTGGTTGGCTTCGGTGCCGCCGTTGGTCAGAACAATCTCAGACGGGCGAACGCGCGCGCCAAAGCTGCGGGCGATCTCGCGACGTGCAACCTCCAGACGCGCGGCAGCCTTGCGGCCGAGCGAGTGCAGCGAGTTGGGGTTGACGCCGGCAAGCTCGCTGTCGTCGTACTCGCGCTGCGCAAGGAGCGCCTCGGCGCGCATGGGCGTCGAGGCGGCATAGTCAAGATTCACGGGTATGCTGTTTTGACCTGCGGTCATAAGGGTTTATGCCTCCTGTGCGGCCTCGTTGCCCAGCTTCTGCAGCAGCGCAACCTCGGCAGCGGGATCTTCGGACTTAAATACGGCGGAGCCGGCCACCAGAACATCGGCACCGGCCTTAACGACCTCGGCGATGTTTTTGGAAGAGATGCCGCCGTCGACCTCGATCATGGGCGACACGCCGTGGCGCTCACACATGGCCTTGAGCTCGTGCAGTTTGGCGATGGTGCCGGGGATAAAGCTCTGGCCGCCAAAGCCGGGGTTCACGCTCATGAGCAGCACCATGTCAACAATGTCGATGATGCTATCGAGCACGCAGACGGGCGTGGCGGGGTTGAGCACCACACCGGCCTTGACGCCGCGCTGCTGCAGATGCGTGAGCGTGCGGTGCAGGTGCGTGGAGGCCTCGTAGTGCACGGTGATCATGTCGGCACCGGCGTCGGCGTACCAATCGACCGTCTCGTCGGGGTTCGACACCATCAGGTGCGCGTCGACCGGTACATCGGTGGAGCGCTTGACGGCCTTAAGGATGTCAACGCCAAAGGTGAGGTTGCCGGTAAAGTGACCGTCCATAACGTCGAAGTGTACAAAGTCGGCGCCGGCGATTTTGTCGAGCTCGCCCTTGAGGTTGGCCATGTCGGCCGAAAGGACGGACGGAGCGATTTTGATGGAACCCATGGTAGAAGCCTTTCTGCGCTAGTCGGTGAGTCCGTAGAACTCTTGGGAGGGTACGCGGTCGGTAAGAATCTCGAGCGCCCTATCCAAAGTAACACCGTTGTAGAGCGTTTGCTCCACGGCAAAGGTGAGCGGAATGTCTACGCCCAGTGAACGGGCAAGCTCGCTCACGCTGCGGGCCGCGACGGCGCCCTCGACAACCATATGCGTGCGCGTCTGATACTCGTCGAGCGACACGCCGTGGGCAAACTCGTAGCCAAAGGTGCGGTTGCGCGAATGCTCCGAGGTGCAGGTGGCAATGAGGTCGCCCATGCCGGCGAGTCCCATGCAGGTCATAGCTTGACCGCCGCGGGCGTGCACCAGACGGCTGATCTCTGCTAAGCCGCGCGTCATGATAAGGGCAAGCGTGTTGTCGCCTGCGCCCGAGCCGGCGGAGATGCCGCACACGATGGCGATGACATTTTTCATGGCGCCGCAGACCTCGACACCGGTCATGTCTTGCGACAGATAGATGCGGAAGGCCGTGGACAGGAGCAGGTCCTTAAAGGTCTCCCCTATCTGCGGATCTTCGCTGGCGATGACGGCGGCAGAAAGTCCGCCGTGGCAGATTTCCTCAGCATGGTTGGGGCCCGAAAGCGCCGCGACACGTGCCTCGTTGCCAATCTCGCTGGCAATGACCTCGCTCATGAGCAGACCGGACTCGGGCTCGATGCCCTTGGTGAGGCACAGAACCGGCGTCTCGTCCGCGATGTACGGCGCCGCCTGGTGGCAGACGTCGCGCAGGTGCGTCGAAGGCACGGCAAAGATGATCGCATCGGCACCGTCGAGCGCCTGGGCGAGCTCGGTCGTTGCTACCACGTTGTCCGGCAGCTCGTAGCCCACCAGATAGCGAGGGTTTTGGTGCTCGCCGTTAATACCGGCGGCCGTCTGCTCGCTATGGGCCCACATGGTCACGTGCTCGGCTCGCGCGGCGGCAAGGCCGGCGACGGCGGTTCCCCAGGAGCCAGAGCCAATCAGCGCAACATTCATGACTCTCTCCTACTTATCGTCGGGCTCGGTGACGCGTTTGGTAAACGAGAGCTTTGACTCCTTACCAGCCATGAGCTTTTGGATATTCGAGCGATGGGCCCATACCACGGTGATGCCGATCATCGCCATGCAAAACTTAAGTCCCAGGCTGCTGTACGGAAAGACCGCACAAGCGGCGATGGGAAGGCCGATGGCGGCGGCAAGCGAGCCCACCGACACAAATTTGGTGATGGCGACGGCCACGATAAACATGCCCAGTAGCGAAAGTCCGATGGGCCAGTACCAGGCAAGGATTACGCCCAGGCCCACGGCGATACCCTTGCCGCCGTGGAAGTTGAGGTACGGCGAGAAGATGTGGCCCCACACGGCTGCCAGGCAGATGACGCCGAGCATCCAGTCGCCGGGGGCTCCAGGCGCCATGATGTTCGGCGGAAATCCATAGCCCACGCTCGCGATGAGCGGACGCGCGATAAGGACGCAGATGGCGCCCTTAAGGCAGTCGAGCAGCAGCGTGAGCGCGGCCACCTTGGGGCCGGCCACACGCAGGGCGTTGGTGGTGCCGATGTTGCCGGAGCCCGCCTTGCGAATGTCGGTGTGGTTGAACACGCGGCCCAGGATCAGGCCAAACGGAATCGCCCCGATAAAGAACGAGACCACGGCGCAGATGGCGGTCAGCAGAATCGGATTATGCATCCTTTTGCTCCTTCTTCCTAAAGAAGAGTCGAATGGGTGTGCCGGCAAAATCGAAGGTCGAGCGCATGCGGTTCTCGACGTAGCGCTGATAGGTGTCGTTGACCAGATCGCTGTGGTTGACGAAGAACGTGAACGTCGGCGGGTTGACGCCCGTCTGGGTCACGTAGTGCATGCGCAGGCGGCGCTTGCCGTCCACCACGGTATGACCGAACTCGCGCAGGTCGGTGAGGAACGTGTTGAGGCGCGAGGTGCTGATCTTCTGCGAGCGCGTCTTCTCGGCCGCGTCTACCATCGTCCAGATCTTCTCGACGCTGCGGCCGGTCAGGGCGGAGATGCGCAGGTACTGGGCCCAGGGAGCCATAACGCCCAGACGGCGGTCGACGGTCTCCATGCAGGCCTCGCGCTTGCGATCGTCGTCGAGCAGGTCCCACTTGTTGAGCAGCACCACGATGGCGCAGCCGCGCTCGATGGCCAAGCCCATGACCTTCTGGTCCTGCTCGGTGACACCCACGGAGGCGTCGACGACGAGCAGCGCCACGTCGGCGCGGTCGATGGCGCGCAGGCCGCGAACCATGGAGTAGTACTCGATGTTCTCGTACACGGTGCTCTTCTTGCGAATGCCTGCGGTGTCGACCATGCGGTAGTGCTTGCCGTTGCGCTCGACGACCGTGTCGATGGCGTCGCGCGTGGTGCCGGCAATGTTGGACACGATGGAGCGGTCGGCGCCCAGGATGCGGTTGAACAGTGAGGACTTACCGGCGTTGGGGCGGCCGATGATGGCCACGTTCAGCGCGTCGGGGAACTCGTCGGCGATCTCGTCCTCTTCCTCCGGAAGCAGGGCCACGATATCGTCGAGCAGGTCACCCGTGCCATGACCATGCAGGGCCGAGAGCGGCGTGGGCTCGCCGATGCCGAGCGAATAGAACTCCCAGATGCTGTCGTTCTCGCGATCGGGGTTGTCGAGCTTGTTCACCAGCAGAAAGACCGGCTTGTCGCAGCGCTTGAGCATGCGGGCGACCGACTCGTCCTCCTCGGTGACGCCGGTGCGGCCATCGACCACAAACAGGATGACGGCGGCTTCCTCGGCAGCGGCGAGCGCCTGGTCGCGGATGGACGTGGCAAAGACGTCGTCGCTCTTGAGCGGTTCGATGCCGCCCGTGTCGACGATGGTGAACTCGCGGCCGTTCCAATCGGCCGTGTGATACGAGCGGTCGCGCGTGACGCCGCGGGACTCGTGGACGATGGCGTCCGAGGTCTGGGCCAGGCGGTTAACGAGCGTGGACTTGCCCACGTTGGGGCGTCCGACGACGGCGACGATAGGTTTCATCTGCTCTCCTTTAATGGGTAGGGTCAGCGGAATTAGTAGAGTCGGCAGGCACAATGCCAAGGATATGCTCCAGAGTATCGAGCAGCTCATGTGGCATGGTCGACACCACATGAACCTCGGCGCCGCGACTGGTAAGGCTTGCGAGTAAATCGTCACGATGATACTCGTCAAGCGTCATGCCGTCAGCGTTGAACATGAGCTTAGGCACAAAGAGCATAACCCCCGACAGATCTTGGGGCAGCTGCTCCAGAATGTCACACGCGACGATGAGGCCGGTCACGTCCACGTTGCCGCCAAAGTAGCGGTTCTTGATGGCTGTGACGGTGCCGGCGAGACCATACGGCGACTCCACAAAGCGCGCCACGGTGTCGCGCGCGCTGGCGCCGGAGAGGCACAGAAGGCGCTGGTGGCGGGCGGCGATGGCCTCGCGGACGCGGGCCAGTCGCTCGGCGTCGGCGGCAAGCACGTCGTCGGTCTCGTCCAGATACGAGCGGATCATGCCGATGCCGTCGTAGTACTGCGGGTAACCGTCGTAAAAGTCTGCCTCGGGAGGATCGATGCCGGCGTCCAGATAGAACTCGTCGCTCATCTGGAAGGTGTGGCGGCCAAAGCGCTCATAGGCGCGGTCCTGGAACGGTCGAATCATGGCGATGGTCTCGCGTGCCAGCTCGGGCTTGTCGCTGTATGACCAGCTAAAGCGGTTTTGGTGCTTGGTAAAACCGAGCGGCACAATGCCCAGGCTTGTGATTTGCTCGTGCTCCTCGCAAAAGCGCAGAGTCTTTTCCAGCTCCTCGCCGTCGTTCATGCCGGGACACAACACGATCTGCGCGTGAATTTCGATGCCGGCGGCCATGATGGCTTCGAGTACGTCCATGCCTCGCTGGGCGTTGCGGCCCATCATGCGGCGGCGGACGTCGGGGCTCACAGCATGGACCGACACGTTCATGGGACTCATGTTGCGTTGGATGACGTTTTGAACATCTTCGTCGGTGAGGTTCGTGAGTGTGACGAAGTTGCCCTGCAAAAAGCTCAGGCGATAGTCATCGTCGCGGATGTAGAGCGTGGAGCGGCCACCCTTGGGGAGCATCGTCATAAAGCAGAACACGCAGGCGTTTACACAGGTACGCATGCCGTCGAAGATGGGGCCGTCGAATTCCAAGCCCCAGTCTTCTCCGGGAAAGCGGTCGAGCTCGACGGGGGTGACGGTATTGTCGCGCGGGTCGAAAACCTCGAGGTCGACGGTGTCGTCGTCGGCCTCCCAGAGCCACACGATCATGTCGGTGAGTGCCTCACCGTTGACCGTAAGCACGCGCATGCCCGGCTCGATACCCACATCCCACGCGGGCGATTCGGGACGCACGCTCTTTACGAGCGCGCCCTCACCCGGCTCGGGGTCGCGGCTGCGCCCGTAATCGGCCACCTCGGCGGCGTATGCGGGTACGGTCTGGTCCATGATTAGCGGCAAAGCTCCTTGATGCGCGCGACGGCGCGTTCGATGTGTTCTTGAGGGGTGGAAGCGCCAGCGGTGATACCGATGTGGCGCGCGCCGGCAAACCACGCGGCCTCGAGCTCGCTTGCCTCCTCGATATGATGCGTGCGCTCGCAAGCCTCGGCGCAGATCTGCGCCAGACGGCGGGTGTTGCCCGAGTTCTTGCCGCCCACGACGACCATGCAGTCACTGTGGTTGGCAAGTGCGGCGGCGGCCTGCTGGCGCTCGCTCGTGGCGGCGCAGATCGTGTTGATCACACGCAGCTCCTGCACGCGCGGGGTGATGGCGGCCACGACCTCGGCGAGGTTTTGGGCGGTCTGGGTGGTCTGCACGACGAGGCCCACCTTGCCCTTGAGCGGCAGCGCGTCCGCATCGGCGGCGCAGCTCACGACCTGTGCGTCATCGCCGGCGTGGCCCAGGATGCCCTCAACCTCGGGGTGGCCTGGCTCGCCCACGACGATCACGCGGTAGCCCTCGCGCACCAGGCGCTCGGCTGCCACATGGACCTTCTTCACGTAGGGGCAGGTGGCGTCGACCACGGTAAGGTCGCGCTTGCGGGCAGCATCGATTACCTGCGGCACCACGCCGTGGGCGCGGATGATCACGGTGCCGGTTGCGGCGTCGTCCAAGGTGTCGGCCAGACCGACGCCTGCCTCAGCAAGCTCGCGCACCACGATGGGGTTATGGATGAGCGGCCCCAAGGTGTGAACTTGAGTGCACTCCTCTGCCTGCGGCGCAGCGGCCAGCGCCATATCGAGCGCACGCTGTACGCCGTAGCAAGTGCCGGCGTGGGCGGCGATCTCGATGGTAGGCGCGGTTGCCTGGCCGGACACAGTCGCGGTGGTGTTCGTCACGTTCTCGCTCATGGCTAGAACCTGCCCGGATGCTCGGCGCACAGCTCGTCTCGCATGGCGTAGACGCGGTTCATGGCCTCGGACTCAAACCATTCCAGGCGCTCCGTGCGCTTAAGCCCAGCCGGTGCGTCGGAAAGCGAGACGGCCTTGCCGGCGCGGATCCAGCACTTCTTGGGACGCATGATCTTTTTGCCCGAGGGCGTGATGTCGGACCAGCCGCAGATGGCGAGCGGGTTAACGGGCGCCTTGCCCATCTGAGCGATGAGCGCAAAACCGCCGTGGACCTCGGGCTTGATCTCGCGCGAGCGGATGCGCGTGCCCTCGGGGAAGATCAGAACGTCCTCGCCGCGCTGCAGCGCATGCTGGGCGGCGCGCAGGCACTTCATATCGGCAGTACCACGCTCCACGGGGATGCCGCCTACGCGGCTAAAGGCCCAGCGCACAATCTTGCTCTTGGCGAACTCGGACTTAAAGATGGGACGAATGCGGCGGCCCCCAAAGAACAGCGCCGTCTCCACGGCCAGGAGCTCGGCCATCGAGGTGTGGTTGCAGATGACCACGCTGCCGCGGCCTTCCTGGCGCTCAAACAGCAGATCGGCGTCCTCTACCTTCCAGCGCCACATGAGCTTGGAGAAGGCCCAAAGGATCGCCATGACCACGAAGACAGTGCCGCGAATGAGCGCAGGGAACTCTGCATATGGGGCGTTGTAGTAATCCTCGGGCGTCTGTTTAAACAGGCGCATGGGCTACCTCCTTTGGTTGATGAGGTCCTCGATAATGTGGACGACCTCGTCGATGGTATGGGCGGTGGAGTCGACATGCACGGCGTCCTCGGCGGGCACGAGCGGCGCGACCTCGCGGCTGCTGTCAAGCTTGTCGCGCTGCTTGAGGGCGTCGAGGGTCTCGTCGACCTCGGCTTCGAGTTGCGCGGGCGTGAGCGGCTTGGCGTCGTTCTGGTGGCGCTGCAGCACGCGGCGACGGGCGCGCTCGCGCGGGTCGGCGGTCAGAAAGACCTTGACTTGCGCGTTGGGGAATACGACGGTTCCGATGTCGCGACCTTCGGCGACGATGTCGCGGTCCTCGGCGGCGCGGCGCTGGTGGATAAGCATGGCCGAGCGCACGCCTGGGTAGGCCGAGACCTTGGACACGTTAGCGTCAACCTGTGGGGTGCGAATGGCAGCCGAGGCGTCCTGGCCGTCAATGGTCAAGCGAGTGTCTTCGCCAGTACCGTTGGTAAAGCGGATTTCGATCTGCTCGGCGAGGGCGTCGATTGCCGTCTCGTCGTCCAGGTCGATGCCACGGTCGAGCGCGGCGAACGTGACGGCGCGATACATGGCGCCCGTGTCGAGCTTGTTAAAGCCCAGCTGACGGGCGATCTCCTTGGCGATGGTGGACTTGCCGGAACCGGCGGGGCCGTCGATGGCGACGATCATGCAATGCTTCCTTTCGGTGGTTGACGTGCTGGTATGATGCGCGGACGCTGCGGCTTGGCGGTCTGTCTAGCCGGTGTAGCGCTCGCGGTAGGTGTTGCGCTTGGGCGCGGAGCCGTGGCTGCCGTGGTGACGCGTGCGGGCCGCGGGCATGTCCTGGGGCTTGCCGCCGTTGCGCTTGGAGCTGGCCTGCTTAGGCGGGATGCCGCCGGTCTTGAGGATCTGTACCTCGCGGTCGGTGAGCTCGCGCCATGAGCCCTTGGCCACGTCCTTGAGCTCCAGACCAGCAAGGTTGCAGCGATGCAAGCGAATCACGGGATGGTGAATCTTACTCAGCATGCGCTTGACCTGGTTTTTACGACCCTCGCGGATGATGACCTCCACGGCTGTGGTGCCGGGCTTGACGCCTTGCGGAGCTACGGCCTCTGCCTCGCGTGCGGTGATAACGCGGCAGATTGCCGGCTGGCACAGGCCGTCGTCGAGCTCGATGCCACGGCGGAGTGGTTCCAAGTCTCGATCGGTCAGGTGGCCATCCACGAGTGCCTGGTAGGTCTTATAGACGTGCTTGCTCGGGTGCAGCAGGTCCTGTGACAGGTTGCCGTCGGTGGTAAAGAGCAAAAGGCCCGTGGTGTCGCGGTCCAGGCGGCCCACCGGGAACAGGCCCGGAAAGCGGTCGCGGGGAACCAGGTCCGCCACACAGGGGCGCTCCTGCGGGTCGCTCATGGTGGTGAGGTAGCCGGTCGGCTTGTAGAGCATCAGGTACGCGGCGCCCTGGTTGAGCTGGACGGACATGCCATCGACCTCGATGTGGTCGCGGTCGACATCGACCTTGGTGCCCAGCTCGGTCGCAACCTGGCCGTTGACGGTCACGCGGCCCGCGGTCATTAGATCCTCCGAGCCGCGTCGGCTCGCCACGCCCGCGCGCGCCAAAAAACGCTGCAGGCGCATGGTATGTGGGTAGACAGGCTGGGCGTCGAACTTGTGCGTATCCGCGTTGGGCGCCGCAGCGCCGGCACGCGTCTCCCCTGCTTCGTTAGTCCTCGTCATGCGTATCCTCCGCAGTGTCGTCGGTGGACAGCGTTTCCTCGCCGCCGACTGCCTCAACATCTTCAACATCGGTATCGAGCAGTTCGCGCTCTTCGTCCAGATCTTCGGCCTGCTCCTCGAGCGTGGACTGAATGCTGCGGCCGCTTAGACGCTCGCGGATAAACTGGCGCGACTGCTCGTCGGGGGCAAACTGCTCCAGATCGGGCAGGTCGCGGGTGGAGCGCAGACCGAACTTTTCCAAGAAGGCGTTGGTCGTGCCGTAGATGATGGCTTGACCGCGCTGGGGGTCGCGGCCGAGCTCGCGCACCAGACCTTTGTCCACGAGCGACGCGATGACGCCGTCGGAGTTGACGCCGCGGATGCCCTTGACCACCTCGCGCGTCACGGGCTGGTGGTATGCGATGACGGCCAGGGTTTCGAGCGCCGCCTGCGACAGCTTTTGCGTGTCCCAGCTCAACACATAGGCCTCGACCACATCGTGGTAGGCGGGATGTGTAAACAGGCGCCAGCCACCGGCGACCTCGCGCAGCTGAAAGCCGCGGTTGGCCTCCTCGTACTCAACCTTGAGCTCGGCGAGCAGCGACGCGCACTCGCCGGGGGCGATATCCAGTGCGCCGGCCAGCGCGGGCGCACTCACCGGGTCGCTCGACACCAGCAGCAGCGCCTCGAGGGCACCTTTGAGGCTGTTTGCCTCCAGCGTGGAAAGGGTTGACATGGTTGCGGCTCCTATTCGGTGAGCTCGGGGCCCTCGCCGGGCACGTAGGCCTCGGCGCCCTCGACGCGGTTGATGCGGATGGTTCCAAAGATCTCGTCTTGGCTCAGCGTGAGCGAGCCGCGCTTGGCGAGCTCAAGCAGGGCCAGGAAGGTGACGACGAGCTGCTCGGTGGTGGCGTCGCCGTCCAGCAGCTCGCGGAAGGTGCAGGTTTGGTGCGCCATGGTAAAGCGGTCGACCGAGGCCACCGTCAGGTCGAGCGGCACGCGATGCGGTGCCACGTGCTCGGCCTCCAGCAGGAAGGTCTGGCGCTTGCCGTCCAGGTCGGCGCAGATGACGGCGAGGCCGCGCAGGGTGATGCCGGCCAGGTAGTCGGGCATGAGGCCCAAGAACTCGGGGTCGGGGCCGGCCACACGCGGGTGCATGCGGCTTTCGGCCTGCATGCGGGCACCGAGGGCCGCAGCCGCGCCTTTAAACTGTTTGTAGGCAATCAGGCGTTGGATCAGGACCTCGCGCAAGGCGTCGCCGTCGAGCGTGCTGAGCTCCTCGAGGTCTTCGTCGAACTCGTCATCGTCGTCTGACTTGCGCGGGGCTTCTTGGGGCACCAGCGAGGCGGCCTTGATGTCCAAAAGGGTTGCCGCGACCAGCAAAAAGTCGCTCGCCACGTCAAGGTCCAGCGCCTCGATGCGCTCGGCCTCGGCAAGGTACTGCTCGGCCACCTCGCTGATGGAGATGGCGCCGATATCTACTTTTTGGCGGGTTACCAGCTGCAGCAGCAGGTCGAACGGTCCGCTGTAGACCTGCGTCGACACGCGATACGACATCTTCGACCTCCTTTGACGGCGCCTTCGCGGCGCGGTTTGGGTGCATGTTCTTACCGTTTTGCACGGTCGACCTGTAAGTTTACCTTAGATGCCGGCGATTGCGAAGTTGAGCAGCTGCTCAGCGAGCGGATACACGGTAACGTCGAAATAGCGGCCGATTACGTCGATGCCGGTCCACGTAGGCAGCAGGTACAGCACCAGGATGAGGATGGGCATAGCGTATTGCTGCAGATGGTAGTAGTTGTTGAGCGCCTTGCCCTTGAGGAAGGGCACGATGATCGACGAGCCATCGAGCGGCGGGATCGGGATGAGGTTGAAGAACGCGAGTGACAGGTTGACCACGATAAAGGTGGCGCCGAAGTTCATAATTTGGGACGCCAGGGCAAAGGACATGCTGGTGTAGAGGTTGCCGTACGTTGCGTGCATGAAGACGGCCGCGAGGCACGCGAGGGCGATGTTCGATGCGGGGCCGGCAACGCTCACCAGAACCTCGTCGCGCTTGGGGTGCTTGAGGTTGTTGAGGTAGACGGGTACGGGTTTGGCGAAGGCGAACACCGGGCCACCGGCGGCGAGCATCAGCAGCGGCAGGATGATGGTGCCAAACGGGTCGATATGGTTGAGCGGGTTAAGCGACACGCGGCCGCGTGATCGGGCCGTCTTGTCGCCGAGCGCCCAGGCCGCGGCGGCGTGCGCACTCTCGTGGATCACGATACCCACGATGACGGCGACGGCGCTGGCGAGCAGGTTCATGAGGTAGCTGCTGGACATGTCGCTCCCCTAGCGGACGCGGCGCGAGGCGCGCGTGAGCAGGTAGTCAGCCACAAACAGGATGACGGCCACGATGGCGTAATCCAGGCGGAACACACCGCCAAAGGGCGACGTGATGACGCCGTAGCCGGCGATGGCGCTCGGCAGCGCGCGCGAAAGCTCAACGACAAAGCCCACGATCTGCAGCTTGGCGGTAAGGCCGCTAAAGCACAGCAGCACGGTCATCGCGCTCATAAAGATGCCGCAGATGCGACACGCGATGGCGATGATGCTCATCGCCACGGCAGCGGCCTTACGAGAGTTCACGCGCGGTCTCCTCTTCGATCTGGGTGGAAAGCTCCAGCCATTCGTCCTCGAGCTTGGGCAGCTCTTGCTTAAGCCCGTTATATTCCCCCAGCGCGGCGTTGAACTTATCCTGATCGGCATAAAGCTCTTCGCTCGCCATCAATTCCATAAGCTCGTCATAGCGGGCGCGCTTTTTGTCCAGCTCTGCCTCGATCTTCTTGAGCTGGTTGCGCACGCCCTTGAGCTTTTTGTTGAGCGCAGCACGGGCCTGGGCCTCGGCGCGCTTTTGCTCCTTGGTCTTTTTGCCCTCGGCCGGCTTAGGCGCCGCGGCGGGGGTGTCGGCCTGGGCGGCGTTGGCTTTGGTGGACTTGGCCGCGGCAGGCGCGCTCTCCCCTGCTGCCTCGGCGGCGGCGCGGGCTGCGAGGTCCTCGCGCTTGTAGAGGTAGTAGTCGTAGTCGCCGTCGTAGACCGTGACCTTGCCGTCGCGGATGTCAATCACGCGGTTGGCCACGGCGCGCACCAGGTGCTCGTCGTGGCTGATGAGCACGATGGTGCCGGGGAAGTTTTGCAGGGCGTTCTCGAGCATATCCACCGAGTCGATGTCCAGGTGGTTGGTGGGCTCGTCCAGGCACAGGAGCGCCTCGGGCGCCACGAGCATTTTGGCCAGAGCCAGACGAGCCTTTTCGCCGCCGGATAGGACGCGCACCTGCTTTTCGATTGCGTCGTTGTCGCTAAACAGGAAGGCGCCCAGCAGGCTGCGCTGCTGCGGCACGGTCCACTTGGGCGTGACAGTGTCGATCTCTTGCAGGACGGTGTTGGACTCGGTCATGCCCTCGAGCGCGTGCTGGGCGTAATAGGCCACACCCACGTTGGTGCCCAGGTCGCGCGTGCCGGTAGTGGGCGGCTCCAGGCCGGCGAGGATCTTCATGAGCGTAGACTTGCCGGCACCGTTGGGACCGACGAGCGCAACGTGCTCACCGCGGTAGAGCTTGAGGTCGATGTCGCTGTAGATGTGCTTGTCGCCGTAGGACTTGGAGACACCCTCCAGGCCCACGACCATATCGCCGGAGCGTGGCGGATCGGGGAACTTAAAGTCGATGTGCTTGTGGCCCTCGGGCAGGATAACGAGCTCCTTTTTGATCTGCTCGATCTTGCGGATGCGCTCCTGCGCCTGTGCGGCCTTGGTGGGCTTGTAGCGGAACTTGTCCACGAAGACCTGCATGTGGGCGATGTCGCGCTCCTGGGCAGCACGCTTGGCACGCATCTGCTCCAGGTTGTCCTCGCGTTGCTTGAGGTAGCTGCTGTAGTTGCCGGAATAGGTGGTCACGCGGCGGTTCTCGAGCGCGGCCACGTGGTCGACGCAGGCGTCCATGAAGGCGCGGTCGTGGCTGACGATGAGGACGGCGCCGTCGTAGTTGGCGATAAAGCCTCGCAGCCACTGGACGCTCTCGAGGTCCAGGTGGTTGGTGGGCTCGTCCAGCAGCAGTAGGTCGGGATGGCGCAGGAAGAGCTTTGCCAACGCGATACGCATCTGCCAGCCGCCGGAGAACTCGGAGCATGGGCGCTCAAAGTCGGTGACCTTAAAGCCCAGGCCGGACAGGATCTTGCGGGCGTTGCTCTCGAGCTCGTATCCGCCCAGATGCTCAAAGCGGTCCTGGACCTGGCCGTACTCGTTGAGGAGGGCGTCGACGTCCTTGCCCTGCTCGGAGAGCTCGGTGATCTGGGCCTGCAGCTCGTTAGCGCGCTCACCCATGCGGCGGATTTCCTTGGCGGCGGCCATGACCTCGGCAAGGATGGTGGTGTTCTTTTGCTCCAGATTGGTTTCCTGCTCTAGGTAGCCTACCTGGCAGTCCTTGGCGTACTGGACCTGGCCGGCGTCTGGGCTGTCGATGCCCATGATAATCTTGAGCATGGTGGTTTTGCCGGCGCCGTTGGGGCCCACGAGCGCGAAGCGCTCGCCGGGGTTGATCTGGAAGGATGCGCCGCTAAAGAGGACGCGCGCGCCGAAGCTTTTTTCGATCTTGTCGACCAGGAGGATCATGGTGCCGCCTTTGACCTTGTGTGCCTATATGAAAAAAGGCCCCAACTTGCGTTGGAGCCTCATTCAATGCTCGGGTGGAGACGAGGGGGATCGAACCCCTGACCTCTTGACTGCCAGTCAAGCGCTCTCCCAGCTGAGCTACGCCCCCGTGCGAAGAAGTACTATACGGGAACTAGGACGGCGATGCAAGGACAATTTCGGAAAAACTTTCCGGAGGCGCGGGCGCCGCTGGGACGAGAGCGCGGCACGGACTCGAGGGCAAGGGACCCGCGATGCCGGATCCGGCCCGCGGGGCGCGCCCAGGGCATCTCGGGTTCCGCCGCTCGCCGGTTTTCGCTTCCACCCCACGGGCCGCCATCCGCCCAACGACCATCCCGCCGGCGCCGGGCCCATTATCGGGGCCAATCGCGCTCCCGCCGACCCGGCGATTTCAAAACCATGCCGGTTTACGGGGCCAGGCCGGGAACCCCCGAGCATGCCGTAATCGGTAAAATCAAAACCGCAGGTAGACGACTTGCGCATTCAGCGAAATGCAGGGCATGGACGGCCGGTCCGGGTCCAGCCCCGTAATCCGGCATAGTTTTGAAATG
>DBFAAM010000016.1:0-35128 GCA_048193585.1 Collinsella aerofaciens
GCAGCACCGACTTGCGCAGGCGGCCGGGCAGCGCGGCGTCGAGCTCCTCGCGGGCGTCCTCGAGCTCACCGTACTCCTCGACCAGGGGCATGAGCTCGTTCACCCGCTCGACGATGCGGCGCTGCTCGGCGAGAGGCGGAATCGGAAGAAATAGCTCTTTTAGCACTGCTGCTTTGATTCCTTTTGCGGTCGTCCCCGTGGCATGATCCTTAACTTGAATTTGGAACAGTGGAGATAGAATTATTTGGCAGAACAGGGCATTGTCTGGACCAACTGTGCCGTAATTCTGAAGGGTAATGACACGCTGTCCACAGCTGCAACGTTTCATTTCGCATATCGCGCAATACCCCATCGGGGCTTCGGTTGTAAACAGCAAATCGCCACGGTGGGTCTCTCCGCGAGACAAGCGTGTTGCATATTCGTCTTCTGAAATATACTCCTCGCGTGTGTAATCAATATAGCCTTGGCGAATGTTGCTCGCAGTCATTAGTCGAACACCTGAAGGTGATTTGTGAGGTGTTTTACCCCTGTAATCAATGAAGTTATATACGGTTTCCAGCCTTGCCCAAGCCCACCCCTCGGGCAGCTCCTCAAACGGCACTTCGTTCGCGATGCACTTATCGCTAGTCACGCGACCCTTGGCATCCACCTTCTTCTCATAGGGGGAGCCATCGGAACCGGATTGGCTTTCAACTGTATTCGCGACAAGCGTTGTAAAATCTAGTGAGACGAGCATCCCGGTTGCTCCAGCGCTTCGATGCTCTGGTCTTTAGCGTCTTTCGTTCAGTGGGGGACTGACCGCAAGCGGCGTAAACAAGAAAGGGGACAAGCGTAAATGAAAGCAACCGAGGCGAATCTGCTCGACCTTATGGGCGTGGCGAAGATGCAGTTTGTCATTCCCGTGTACCAGCGAGTTTACTCGTGGAGTGTAAAAGAGTGCGAGGTGCTTTGGGATGACGTCATGCGAGCGGGTCGTGATGGCGTATCGCACTTCGTGGGGTCAATGCTTTATATCCCCGAGTCCGAGAGCTCTGCCACGAGCATTTCGCGCGTGCTTCTGATTGACGGACAGCAGCGCATGACGACGTTTTCGTTGATGATTGCAGCTTTGGCTGACTATTTGGAGAGCAACCCCGACAAGGCTGGCTTCCTTGGCGACCTCAAAATCTCGGCGCTGAGGAAAAATTACCTCTTTAACGATGACGACTACAACGGTCTGGCACGCTACAAGCTGGTGCTCTCGCAGGACGATAAAGAGACGCTGTTCTCCATCGTGTCTGGGGCTCCCGTGCCAGATGAAAAATCGGATCGGATTGTCGAGAACCATGCGTTCTTCCGCGAGAAGATGCGTGGTAAATCATTTGACCCGGCAAGGCTTTGGGCGGGGCTAAACCGCGTGCAGGTCATCGACACTAAGCTCACCGCTGGCGTTGATAATGCCCAGCTCATATTTGAGTCCATGAACTCCAAGGGCAAGCCGCTCACGCCCATTGACCTCATCCGTAACTACGTTCTAATGTCGCTTCCCAACGACGAACAGACCAAGCTTTATGAGGGTTATTGGCATCCACTCGAGTGCTTGTTCGGAAAAGGCGGCGAGGACGAGTTCAATGCATTTATCTGGTACTGGCTGTGGCTTAAAGTTCCCAATAGGATGCCGAAGGAGAACGAGGCCTACTACGAGTTTAAGCGCTATTTCGCCGACGACTACGATGGTGACACCGAGGGCCTGCTTAAGGAGCTGCGCGGGTATGCACATAGATACGCCAGTCTGTTCCTTGGTAAGGAGAAGGACGACGGACTGCGCCGAGTGTTCGGCAGAATCGTAAGCCTCGACGTGAAGCAGATAAGGCCCCTCTTAATGTTGCTTTATTCGGTTTACGAGGGGAATGGACTAGACCGCAATGCGTTTTTACGTATCTGCGAGACTATCGAGTCGTTTCTGTTCAGGCGAGCGGTTTGCGGCAGACTTACCACGGGCCTAAATAATTTCTTTGCCGGCATGTATCGCAATCTCGAGCAGCAGGACGATATCGAGGAGTACGTTACGGCGATGCTCCTTATCCACAGCAGCGGTATGACCGCATACTTTCCGACAGACGAGCATTTTGTCGAGGAGTTTAAGGCGCGTGACTGCTACAACCGCTTCTCTAAAAAGCGCTATTACCTGGAACGCATGGAGAACTGGCACCACCCGAAGGAGTCCATCTCAGCCGACGATTACCAGATCGAGCACATCATGCCCCAGACGATTGATGATGAGCACGGCTGGAAGGAATCGCTTGGTGAGAACTGGGAAGACGTCCACGACAGGCTGTGCAACAACTTGGGAAATCTTACGCTGACGGGCTACAACCAGGAGTACTCAAACCGGTCGTTCTCGGACAAGCTCAATCTGCCTGACGTCGGATTTAAGTGCAGCCCGCTCTACCTAAACAAATCGATTGTCTCGCATGAAAAATGGGGTGAGGAAGAGATTGGGCAGCGCGCGGACGAGCTGGCGAAAGAAGCGTGCGAGATATGGAAGTATCCCGACCTTCCGGCAGACGTCGTCGACAAGTACCGTCCTTCTCGTGGGGAGCCTGACGAGGCTCCTGTCTGGACTCTGCATGAGAACCACCCCACCTTTGCCGAAGGTGGGCTCAACCAGAAGCTTTTCGATGAGGTGCGCGAGTCCGTTCTGAGTGGTAACCCTTCGTGGGAGTCCTACATAGCCAAGTACTATGTAGGCTTCAGGTCGGGCAAGCGAAAACTGCATGCCGTGTTAGAAGGTAGGACCAGCAACGGTGGCTGGATTGCCGTCGGCCTGGCAAAGAGCGTGGATGACCTAATTGATCCAGAGGACATGTGCCAGGACAAACGTACGCAGGGTGGATTTGGCCCAGGCCTACCGACCTATGTTGCTCTTCGTAATGCCGATGACATTCCCGCGGTGCTCGATCTTATAAAGCAGTGCTAGGTTAAAGGCCGGGAATCTAATTCCCGGCCCTTGCCATCTCGGAATTGCCGATGGCTTATCTGCCCACCTACACCCCCGCAATCCCGCGCGCCGCGCTCAGCAGCTCGTACTCCCTCTGGCTCCACTGGTGCAGCTCGGCCGCGTGCACGGCGTCGCGACACAGGTCCAGGAACACCTCGGCGCCCTCGCAGAAGCACTCGCGGGCAAAGGCGCCGGATCCGTCCGCAACGCACGCACCGTCGGCAAAAAGCTTCCAGCTGGACGGCTCGCGCGAGCCGTCTCCGAGCAGCTTGATCTGCAGAACATGTGGGCCGCCAGCGGCACATGGCCCTTCTTCCAACGCCTGCACCGTAAAGCGCATCTGGAGGGACAGAGTATAAAATCCGGAAAAGTGTCGAAATAGGCACCTTAAAACTTCGGAAAAGTGTAGCTGGATGACAAAACAGCACTTAGAAGCCGGTGCTGGATGCGGGATCCTGCGGCCGCCTTCAGCTCTCGCTACTCGTCGTCCTCGTCGTTGGGGTCGCCCTTGAGGGTGTTGATGTCCAGGTACTGGTTATCGTCCTCTTTTTGCTGGGTCTCCGACTCCGCTTGGGTGGGGCCGCGGAACAGCTGGAATCCCTCAAACGCAATGACGCCGAGCAGGGCAATGACAATGGCGATAAAGGCAACCTTGACTGCCTGCGGAAATTCCGAGAAACGCAGCGCCTTTTCCTTGGCGTAATAATCGGCGAAGCGCTCTTCGCCCGTGCTTTTGGTATACGCCGGTGCGGACGCGGCCTCCGGGTCATATTCCGGTGCAGGCGTGGCAGCGTACGGATCGTTGAGATAATCGCTCGATGCGGTGCCATAATCCTCTGTCTCGATGCGACCGTTGCCAGCATAGTCATCGGAATAATCGGAATATGCCGCACCGCCCTCATAGTCCGCGGCGCCCGTGTTGGCGGCAAAAAGCGGGTTAACTGGAACATCGAGCGCCGGCATGCCGGTAGAGGTCTCATCCAGATCGGCTGCAGCCCAGGAATCGTGGGCAACCTGATGGGCAACGGGCTCATCGAGCCTTGTGACCGGAAGCTTGCGTGCCGCAGGAACAGGTAACTGCTGGGCGTTGTACATAACGGTGCTGCCGGCCGATTTGCCCTGCGTCGCTGCAGCGAGAAATGCCGCCGTCTCGGACGGGTCGCTTGCGGGGCGGGGAGCGGGCGTGGGCGCCGAAGTGGGTGCGGGCGTAGGCGCGGGCGTCGAAACGGGCGACTGCGCAGGAGTCGGCGCAGATGCGGGCTTAGGCGCAAGTGCGGGATTGGGGTTTGACGGGCGAGCCCCGCCGCCCATGAGTTCGTCGGCGGTCCACGGGCGATCATCCATCACGTCGTCAAGGCTTAGCGAAAACAGGTCGTCTTCACCCTCATCGAACATGCGGTGCACATGTCCACCAATTGCCGGAATCAATCCGCGACCGGTGCATGATGCCTTGCTCAACGCCATTCTGTTCCATCCTTTCGAAATACTAATGACATCGATTATATGGAACTTCCCAAGCGGCCCGGTCTTGGATTCGTGCTTTCCAGAACTCGCACCCAAAAGGGGAGGGGCAATCCAGGCGAGTGCCTACTTGTCGCCGGCCGCCGCCTTGGCCTCATTGAGGTAGCTATAGAAGCTGTACTTGGAGATGCCAAAGAACTCGCAGGCGCGCTCGCTCGACTTGGAAATGAGGAAGGCGCCGCGACGGTCGAGGTAGCCAATGGCACGAATGCGCTCGTCTTTGGTCATGAGTGCCGCGGGCTTGCCCACAAACTGCTCGCACTCGTGCAGCAGGTCCTCGAGCAGGTCGCCGATGTTCTTGGTAATGGGCTCGGGCTCGGTATAGCCCGTGCCGCCGGTGCCGGTAAAGGCGTCGAGCGAACGCTCAAAAGCCTTCATAAGCGTAATGTCAAAGTTGATGCCCAAAATGCCGACGGGCTTGCCTTCGTCGTTGCGGATAAAGATGGTCGAGGACTTGAGCAGCTTGCCATCGGTGGTTTTAGTGAGGTACGGCTCGCGGTCGTGTACGTCGGTGCTGCCCTCGTGCATGGACTCAAACACAATATGGCTGGGGCCGTCACCCAGTTTGCGCCCGCTGACGTGGCCGTTTTCGATCACTACGATGGAGTGGTCCACGTCCTCGGTCTCCAGATCGTGGACGACGACTTCGCAGTTGGGGCCAAATTGGAGCGCCAGGCCGTGTGCGAGGCGCTTGTAAAACTCAATCTGTGCGGGGGTCATGGGTGCCTTCCTAAAAATTAGTTTGGGCACACTTTGCCATAAACCACATCTGTTCGCAAACAAATCCATCAACAAGGCAATTCATGACCGTTCGGCGGCGAAAAAGTACCGATTACGGCAACAAACAATTTGTTAGGTTTGCCAATCAAAAAGTGTGATAGAACAGTGCTAACAAACTTTTTGTTTGGCATCCACATAAAAGTTCAGTCGCATGAATGGGAATGGGCTGAAACGCGTATGCGGGAGCCGGCAAGAGAGGACTTAAGGAGTTCACCGTATGGCCGATAAGATCCAGTGGGCGGGCAACACGATGCCCAAGAGCGATGACAAGCACTTGGGAATCATGAGTCTCGACCACGTGAAGAAGGCCCGCGCCTTCCACCAGTCGTTCCCCCAGTACACCGTCACTCCGCTTGCCCGCCTGGACGGCCAGGCTGCGCGCCTGGGTCTGTCCAACCTGTGCGTTAAGGACGAGAGCTATCGCTTTGGCCTCAACGCCTTTAAGGTTCTGGGCGGTTCGTTTGCCATGGCCAACTACATTGCCGACGAGACCGGCAAGGACGTTGCCGAGTGCACCTTCGATTACCTGACTTCCGATCAGCTGGTCAAGGACTTTGGCCAGGCTACCTTCTTTACCGCCACCGACGGCAACCATGGCCGCGGTGTGGCATGGGCTGCCAACAAGCTGGGCCAGAAGGCCGTCGTGCACATGCCCAAGGGTTCCACCAAGCCCCGCTTTGATAACATCGCCGCCGAGGGCGCAACGGTGACCATCGAAGAGGTCAACTACGACGAGTGCGTGCGCATGGCCGCTGCTGAGGCCGACGCCTGCGAGCGCGGCGTCATCGTTCAGGACACCGCCTGGGAGGGCTACGAGAAGATCCCGTCCTGGATCATGGAGGGTTACGGCACCATGGCTTCCGAGGCTGCCGAGCAGCTGCGCGAGATGGCCATCAACCGCCCGACGCACGTGTTTGTCCAGGCTGGCGTGGGTTCGCTCGCCGGCGCCGTGGTGGGCTACTTCACCAACCTGTATCCCGATAACCCGCCCACCTTCGTCGTGGCTGAGTGCGCGCCTGCCGCCTGTCTGTACAAGGGCGCTGCCGCCGGCGACGGCGATCCGCGCATCGTGGACGGCGACATGCCCTCCATCATGGCCGGTCTGTGCTGCGGCGAGCCCAACATTCTGGGCTGGGATATCCTGCGCAACCACGTCACCGCCTTCGTGTCCTGCCCCGACTGGGTCACCGCTCGCGGCATGCGCACCCTGGGCGCTCCCGAGAAGGGCGACCCGCGCGTCATCTCCGGCGAGTCCGGCGCTGTGACCACCGGCCTGGTCGAGACCCTCATGCTCGATCCCGAGTACGCCGAGCTCAAGGAACTCATCGGCCTGGACAAGACGAGCTCCGTGCTCTGCTTCTCCACCGAGGGCGACACCGATCCCGACCAGTATCGCCGCATTGTTTGGGAAGGCGAATATCCCACTTGCTAATCGTTGGGGCGGAGTAAATAGGTATCGCTCCGCCACCTCACAGGTAGATTCCTTCGTTTGAAAGGTTATGAACAATGGCTAAAGAACTCGATTTCGACGCTATCAAGGCTGCTGCTGAGTCCCATCGTGCTGATATGACTCGCTTCCTGCGCGCTATGATCAGCCATCCCTCTGAGTCCTGCGAGGAGGGTGAGGTTGTCGCTTGCATCAAGGCCGAGATGGAGAGCCTTGGTTATGACGAGGTCAAGGTCGACGGCCTGGGCAACGTTATGGGCTTTATGGGCGAGGGCGACAAGATTATCGCCATCGACTCTCACATCGACACCGTCGGCATCGGCAACATCGATAACTGGGATGCCGATCCCTATGAGGGTTACGAGACCGACGAGATCATCTACGGCCGCGGCGGCTCCGACCAGGAGGGTGGCATGGCTTCTGCTACCTACGCTGCCAAGATGATGAAGGACATGGGCCTCATCCCCGAGGGCTACAAGATCATGGTCGTCGGCACCGTCCAGGAAGAGGACTGCGACGGCATGTGCTGGCAGTACATCTACAACAAGGACGGCATTAAGCCCGAGTTCGTCATTTCCACCGAGCCCACCGACGGCGGCATCTATCGCGGTCACCGCGGCCGCATGGAGATCCGCGTCGACGTTCACGGCACCTCCTGCCACGGCTCCGCTCCCGACCGCGGTGACAACGCCATTTACAAGATGGCCGACATCATCGCCGACGTCCGCGCCCTCAACAACAACGGCTGCGACGAGTCGACCGACATCAAGGGCCTCGTCAAGATGCTCGACCCCAAGTACAACCCCGAGCACTTCGAGGACGCTCGCTTCCTGGGTCGCGGCACCTGCACCGTCAGCCAGATCTTCTACACCAGCCCCAGCCGCTGCGCTGTCGCTGACTCCTGCGCCATCTCCATCGACCGTCGTATGACCGCCGGTGAGACCTGGGAGTCCTGCCTGGACGAGATCCGCAACCTGCCGGCCGCCAAGAAGTACGGCGACGACGTGAAGGTCTCCATGTACATGTACGACCGTCCGTCCTGGACCGGCGAGGTCTACGAGACCGAGGCTTACTTCCCCACGTGGATCAACAAGGAGACCGCTCCGCACGTCAAGGCCCTCGTCGACGCCCACAAGGCCATGTTCGGTGACGAGCGCATCGGCTGCGAGCCCAGCATGGACAAGCGCACCGGTCGTCCGCTGTGCGACAAGTGGACCTTCTCCACGAACTGCGTTTCCATCCAGGGCCGCTATGGCATCCCCTGCGTCGGCTTTGGCCCGGGTGCCGAGTCTCAGGCTCACGCTCCCAACGAGGTCACCTACAAGGACGACCTGGTCACCGCTGCCGCCATGTATGTGGCTGCCCTGAACCTCTACGATCCGAGCCAGGCCGATGGCGACGCCACCGTGTTCCGCGCCGGTCTGACCAACAACAAGATCGACTAGTCCCATTCCTCGATCTTGTTGAGCCGGGGGCAGTTTATGCCCCCGGCGCCTCCTGTTGACTTGGGGCCCGCGGTCGTTATCTCCCATGCTTCCTCGACGGTGGCGGGTCCTCGTCATAGCGCTCTGCATGTTCTAGCCACACGCGCATGCCGGAGCGCATCTACTCATTGCGATCGTTTCACCTTTAGAAAGGACATTTACATGGACGCCAAGTTTACCGAGCTCGTCGAGCAGCTGAACGGCCTCGATTTTAAGGGTATGTACGGCAGCGACTTCCTGCACACCTGGGATAAGACCACCGATGAGCTCAAGGCGCTCTACATCGTCGCCGACGCTCTGCGCGAGCTGCGCGAGAACAACGTTTCGTCCAAGATCTTCGATTCGGGCCTGGCCGTCTCGCTGTTCCGCGACAACTCCACCCGTACGCGCTTCTCCTTCTCTAAGGCCGCCAACCTGCTCGGCCTTGAGCTGCAGGACCTGGACGAGAAGAAGTCCCAGATCGCTCACGGCGAGACCGTCCGCGAGACCGCTACCATGATCTCCTTCATGGCCGACGTCATCGGCATCCGCGACGACATGTACATCGGTAAGGGCGACGCCTACATGGCCGAGGTCTCCGAGTCCGTGCAGCAGGCTTACGAGGACGGCGTTCTGGATCACCGTCCCACGCTCATCTCCCTGCAGTCCGACTCCGATCACCCCACGCAGTCCTCTGCCGACATGCTCTACCTCATCAACGAGTTTGGCGGTCTTGAGAACCTCAAGGGCAAGAAGGTTGCCGTCACCTGGGCCTATTCGCCCTCTTACGGCAAGCCGCTGTCCTGCCCGCAGTCGCTGATCAGCCTGCTGCCCCGCTTTGGCATGGACGTCACCCTGGCTCACCCCGAGGGCTACGACCTCATGCCCGAGGTCGTCGAGCGCGCCAAGACCTATGCCGCCGAGTCCGGCACCACCTTTAAGCAGGTCAGCACCATGGCCGAGGCCTTCGAGGGCGCCGACATCGTGATCCCCAAGAGCTGGGCTCCGTTTGCCGCCATGGAGAAGCGTACCAACCTGTACGCCGAGGGCGACGACGCCGGCATCGCTGCGCTCGAGAAGGAGCTGCTTGCCCAGAACGCCACCCATCAGGACTGGTGCTCCACGACCGAGCTCATGGAGAAGACTGCCAACGGCCAGGACACCATCTTTATGCACCCGCTGCCCGCCGACATCTCCGGTGTCTCCTGCGAGCACGGCGAGGTCAACGCCGACGTCTTCGACATGCACCGCGTGGGCATGTACAAGGAGGCCAGCTACAAGCCGTACGCCATCGCAGCCATGATGTTCCTGCAGAAGGTTGCCGATCCCGCCGCTACCCTCAAGGCCCTCGACGAGCGCAATACCGCCCGTTGGTTCCAGGCCTAAAGCTGGGCTGAGAAATGGCTAAGCGTATCGTTGTCGCCTTGGGCGGAAACGCCCTCGGTGCCAACCTTCCCGAGCAGATGGAGGCCGTCAAGACGACTTCTAAGGCTATCGTCGACCTGATCGAGGAGGGCAACGAGGTCGTCGTCGTGCACGGCAACGGTCCCCAGGTGGGCATGATCGCCAACGCGATGGCTGAGCTCACGCGCTCTAATCCTCAGAAGTACGTTCCCTGCCCCTTGTCCGTTTGCGGCGCCATGAGCCAGGGCTACATTGGCTATGACCTGCAAAATGCGCTGCGCGAGGAAATGCTCGACCGCAATATCGACAAGGGTGTCGCGACCGTGCTCACCCAGGTCGAGGTTGCGGCGGACGATCCGGCCTTTGCCGACCCGGTCAAGCCGATCGGTCCGTGGATGAGCGAGGCCGAGGCCAAGGAGCTGGAGGCCGATCGCGGCTATCAGTTCATCCACGACGAGAAGCAGGGCTTCCGTCGCGTGGTTGCCTCGCCCAAGCCCGTGAACATCGTCGAGCTCGACACCATTAAGTCGCTCGTCGAGTCCAACCATGTGGTGATCTCCTGCGGCGGTGGCGGCATTCCCGTCACCAAGGCCCAGGGCAACCACCTTAAGGGCGCTGCCGCCGTCATCGATAAGGACTTTGCGGCCGAGAAGCTCGCCGAGCAGCTTGACGCCGATGCCCTGATCATCCTGACGGCCGTTGAGAAGGTTGCCATTGGCTTTGGCACCGACCACGAGCAGTGGCTCGACACGCTGACCGCGGCTGACGTAAAGCGTCTGTCCGAGGCCAACGAGTTCGGTCGCGGCTCCATGCTGCCCAAGGTCCAGGCAGCCTCGACATTTGCCGAGAGCAAGCCGGGCCGCACGGCGCTCATCACGCTGCTCGAGAAGGCGCGCGATGGCCTTGCCGGCAAGACCGGTACCACGTTTACCGGCGACGCTGAGTAGGCATATCTGCACCATTGAGGAGGGTGCCCTGCGTCGCGGGGTGCCCTCCTTTGTGCTATGGAGAGCCAAGGGGCGTTCGCTGGAAAACGAGCGCATACCTGTTCCGACGGAGTGCGAGCTTGGTATGGTGGGTATAGCAACTATGGTGTCCAAGGCAGCCAGGGGAGGTTTGCGGAGATGAAACTCGGTTGCGTGATTATGGCCTCGGGCGAGGGCAAGCGATTTGGCTCCAACAAGATGCTCGCCGATATCTATGGCGAGCCGCTGATTGCCCGGACCATCGATTCGGTTCCCCGGGGCTTTGACGTTGTGGTTTCGACGCGTTGGCCCGAGGTCGCCCAGATTTGCGAGGACAAGCATTGTTCGTGCGTGCTGCACGATGGCGAGCTGCGCAGCGAAAGCGTCCGTGCGGGCCTTTCGTGGGGAGTCGAACGCAACTGGAAAGGTTGTCTCTTTTTGCCGGGCGACCAGCCGCTCGTGAGTGCGGATTCTTTTGAGGCTATGGTTCGTGCATTTGACGAGCGTGGCCGCAAGCGTCCGGTACGTCTTGCGTGCAACGGTGAGCCTTCGAGCCCAGTGCTCTTTCCGGCGGAACTGTTCGATGCACTTATGTGTCTTGAGGGCAAGGACGGCGGCGGTTCGATCCTCGAAGGCCGTACCGATGTGGTGCTGGTCGAGGCGCGTGCCTACGAGCTGTGGGACGTCGACACCGCCAAGGGACAGCGACGCATAGCGGAGCATATCGCCGCCTGCTCGTATTTTGATCGCGTGGCCAACTGCATCAATCAATAAGGAGCAATTATGATCATCATAAAAAACGGCGCGCTCGTGACGCCCCAGGGGCTTCGCCGCGCCGATCTTGCCATGGATGGCGATAAGATCGTGCGGATCGCCGCGGCGATCGAGCCGGCCGAGGGCGATACCGTCGAGGACGCCGCGGGCTGCTGGGTGTTTCCCGGCTTTATCGACGGCCACACGCACATGCAGTGCTGGACCGGCATGGATTGGACAGCCGATAGCTTTGAGACCGGCACGCGCGCGGCTGCCTGCGGCGGCACGACGACCATTGTGGACTACGCGACGGCCGATCGCGGCGTGACCATGCCCGATGCCTTGGCCGAGTGGCATCGCCGCGCCGAGGGAACCTGTACGGCCAACTACGCCTTTCATATGGCACTCGCCGAGTGGAACGAGCGCAACCGCGCCGATCTTTCGGCCATGCGCGAGGCGGGCGTATCGTCGTTCAAGACCTACTTTGCCTATGACCACCTGCGCCTGGACGATGCCGAGACGCTCGAGGTGCTCGAGGAACTCAAGCGCCTGGGCGGTATCCTGTGCGTGCATTGCGAGAACGGCACGCTGGTGAATGAGCTGCAGAAGCGCGTGTTTGAGCAGGGTATCCACGGGCCCGAGGGCCACGCGCTCAGCCGTCCGGACGTGTGCGAGGCCGAGGCAGTGAGCCGTCTGCTGTATCTGGCGCACTTGGCCGGCGACGCACCGGTCAACGTGGTGCACCTTTCGACCAAGCTGGGGCTCGAGGCCATCCGTGCCGCCAAGGCGCGCGGGCAGAAGAATATCTATGTCGAGACCTGCCCTCAATATCTGATGCTCGACGATACTTGCTACTTGGAGCAGGGCGAGGACGGCTTTGCGGGTGCCAAGTATGTGATGAGCCCGCCGCTGCGCCATGCGGGTGACCGTGCGGCACTGCGCGAGGCGCTTGTGGCCGGCGAAATCGATACGATTGCGACCGACCACTGCAGCTTTAACCTGCATGGGCAAAAGGACCGCGGGCGCGACGACTTCCGCGCGATTCCCAACGGCGGGCCCGGCGTGGAGCATCGGCCCGTCGCGATTGCCACGAGCTTTGAGGGGCAGCTGGGCCCCGAGGATCTCTGCCGCTTGATGAGCGAGAACCCGGCACGCATCTTTGGCATGTATCCGCGCAAGGGATGTCTTGCCGAGGGCGCCGATGCCGACGTGTGCGTGTGGGATCCCAAGGCACGCTGGACCATTCGCGCGGCGACGCAGCATCAGGCCGTGGACTACACGCCGCTCGAGGGCTTTGAGGCACATGGCCGCGCCAAGGCCGTGTTTGTGAATGGCGTGCTGGCTGCGCGCGACGGCGAGCCCACCGGAGCCCAACCCGGCCGCTACGTCCCCCGCTAGCAGGAAGATCACCGGATTCCCCTCCACAGTTGCGGTGGAATAGTTCCTGTTTAGCCGCCAAATAGGCCGTTTCAGGAACTATTTCACCGCAACTTATAGGTCTGCTGGGGCAGCGCCGGCTACTTGAGGCTGCTGGTGACGACGGAGCGGTCGAGGACTGCCTCGAAGCGATCTGCCATCGTTGGGTCGGCAAGCGTGTCGACTTGGTTGAGCATGATGCGGGCATTGCTGAGGTTCAGCATCCGCAGCTCGGCATTGAGCACCTGGGCGACGCGCTCGGGCGTGGCGATGTCGGTGAGCTCGCAGCCGCAACGCTCGCAAAAGAGCTCGGGGCGGTGGACGGCTTCGTTGATGGGCTTGCCGAGCCCCAAGGCGCCGACGATCCAGACAACGTTTGCCGTGGCGGCGGGAATTACCGGCTCCCAGGCGGCATGCGCTTTGAGCGGGAGTCGCTTGCTGCCATCTGCCTCGGCCAGCACATAGTCAAAGCGCCGTGCCAGCTCGTTGAGCGGCTCGGCGGGGGCGGAGAGCTTGCCTGTCTCCGGGTCCAAAACACCCGCCTGGCATATACTTCCGCGGTTCATGCCCGCGCATGCCTCGCAGGTGCAGCCGGGAACATGCAGGGTCCCCGGCTTCCAAGGCGCGGCGTCCAGGCGACGGCTCGACCCGTCCCATGGCACGCCGGCGACGGGAAACATGTGCGTGGTGGTACAGAGAAGCACCCTGCCGCCGGCGCGCATGAGCTCGAGCCCTAGCGTCTTCAGCAGCGTCGACTTGCCGCCACTGCCGATAATTGCGGTAATGCCCGGCTCGATCTTGAGCGCGGAGGCAAGGTTTCCGCTCGTCGTTTCCATCTGTTCACCGCCGTATAATACTGTGATAATAAATAATCATCAGAGTAGCGGTCGAACCGCTTTTGCTCTGCTCAAACCGTAGCACAGGGAGGTGCCCCGGGAATGCTCGTATATGTTCGCGGCGCCGGCGATATCGCCACGGGCGTCGCCGCTCGCTTGGTGCGCGCCAGCGTGTCGGTCGTTATGGCCGATATCGCGGTTCCCACGTGCATCCGTCGCACAATCAGTTTTTGCGAGGCCATTCGCCTGGGCGAGGTCCAGGTCGAGGGCATTCGCGCTCGCTTGGCACAGACGCCGGCAGAGGCGCTTACAATTACCGAGGCCGGAGACGTCGCCGTCGTGGTAGACCCCCAGGCCAAGATGCTCGATGAGCTTAAGCCCGCGGCTGTGGTCGACGCGATTTTGGCCAAGCGCAACCTGGGCACCACGCGCGACATGGCGCCTACCGTCATCGCCGTGGGGCCGGGCTTTACCGCGCCGGTCGATTGCGACGCCGTGGTCGAGACCATGCGCGGGCATTTCCTGGGCCGTGTCATTACCCAAGGTTCACCCCAGCCCAACACGGGCGTGCCGGGCATTATCGCTGGCTATGGCAAAGAGCGTGTTATCCACAGCCCCGCCGCCGGCGTGTTTCGGTCCGACCGCGCAATCGGCGACATCGTGCGCGCCGGAGACGTGATTGGCTACGCGGGCGATACGCCCATGCGCACGCAGATCGATGGCTGTCTGCGCGGGCTTTTGGCGAACGGCGTGCAGGTGACCGAGGGCTTTAAATGCGCCGATGTCGATCCGCGCGGCGATGCCAGCTATATCAACTACATTTCGGACAAGGCGACGTCGGTCGGCGGCGGCGTGCTCGAGGCACTCGCTATGCTCACCGATATCTTTAGAGGATAGAAGGCGGCAATGGAAAAGCTCGATGTGGTGAATGCGGCGCTTGCCGCCCTGCGTGCTGGCGAGACGTGCGAGCTCGTGGTCGTGGCCGGCACGGCGGGGTCGTCGCCGCGCGGCGTGGGCGCCTGGATGGCCGTCTTTGCCGACGGCAGCCAGGCGGGCACTATCGGCGGCGGCAAGATTGAGCTCTTTGCGCTGGATGAGGCGCGCGAACTCCTGAGCGCGGGACAGTCGCGTCTGGTCCGCTACACCATGGGCGGCGAGAACTCCGATACCGGCATGATCTGCGGCGGAGCCATCTGCCTGTGCTATCTGCATCTGGATGCGACCCAGGCACCGTTGTTCCAGGAAATTACCGACGTCTTGGTCTATCGGCGCATCGGCGACTTCGTCATCGACTTTGAGCCGTTTATCGCGAGCGCGCTCGAGGGCGATGTGGCCGAGTACCATGGAAGGGCATCGCGCCATACCATTGCGGGCTGCCCCGGGCTTTCACTGGTGGAGGAGGGGAGTAACGTCACCTACACCAACGCTGCCTCTGAGATTCCCGCGGCGCACATCGAGACGCTCTGCCCCGAGGGCCTGACCTACATCTTTGGCTGCGGACACGTGGGCGCCGCGACGGCGCGCGTGCTCACGGCGGCGGGCTTTGCCGTCGTGGCCTGCGATGACCGCCCCGGCACGTTGACGCCCGAATGGGTGCCCGGTGTCTACGATCGTCGCCTGGTCGATTACAAGAACCTGAGCGAGCAGTGCCCCATCGGTCCGCGCGACTTGGTGGTCGTCGCCACGGCGGGTCACAAGTCCGATATCGACGTGGTGATTCAGGCCATGCGTGCCAAGCCTGCCTACCTGGGCTGTCTGGGTTCGCGCCGCAAGACGGCCTTTGTGCGTGCCCGCCTGGAGCAGGAAGGTTTTACGCAGGACCAGATCGACGAGCTGCACCTTCCGATCGGCGTTGCCATCGAGGCCGAGGACCCCGAGGAGATCGCCATTTCCATCGCCGCCGAGATGATCCACCTGCGTCGCACCAAACTCATCCCCCGCAAGCGCTAATCGCATCCCCAACAAGCAGTTGCGGTGAAATAAGGATTGTTTAAGCCTGTTAGGCCGCCAAACAGTCCCTATTTCACCGCAACTGCTTGTTGGGACCCATTTGTGCGGGGGAGTTGTGGAGTTGTGCAGGCAGACGAGGTTTTTCTGGAAATACGCTCCCGATGCGCGTATAGTACCGATTGTTTTGTCGGCTCCTGCTGCGTCGAGTCCAAACCGCAAAATGCCATGAGCGGCGCGGATGCAGCCAGGAGGCACGAGGACAACCCATCGTGGCCACGCCCCGTGCTTAAAACCCCAAGAAGGAGTGAACAATGGCAGAAGAGAAGTATGTGCCGCGTCTGAAGACCAAGTACAACAACGAGGTCAAGCAGCAGCTTCAGGACAAGTTCCAGTACGAGAACGTCATGATGATCCCCAAGTTTGAGAAGATCGTCGTGAACATGGGTGTCGGCGAGGCCGCTACCGATTCCAAGGCCATCGACGGTGCCGTGCGCGACCTGCGCGCCATCACCGGCCAGCAGCCGATGATCACCCGTGCCCGCAAGTCCATCGCTACCTTCCGCCTGCGCGCTGGTATGCCGATCGGCTGCAAGGTTACCCTGCGTGGCGACCGTATGTGGGAGTTCTTCGATCGTCTGACCTCCGTCGCGATCCCCCGTATCCGCGACTTCCGCGGCATCTCCGCCAAGAGCTTCGACGGCCGTGGTAACTTCTCCATGGGCGTCACCGAGCAGCTCATCTTCCCCGAGATCGACTTCGACTCCGTCGATCACCAGCGCGGTATGGACATCACTTTCGTGACCACCGCCAATACCGATGAGGAGGCCAAGGCCCTTCTGGACGCCTTCGGTTTCCCGTTCAAGAAATAGGTTCACCTGCCCTATAAGCGCCGTTCCCACAAGGGGGCGGCGCTTGGGGCGAACAATACTCTATGTGAGGAGGATATAAGTGGCTAAGACATCGATGATCGTCAAGTGCAATCGCAAGCAGAAGTTCTCTACTCGTGAGTACACGCGCTGCCAGCGCTGCGGCCGTCCGCACTCTGTGTACCGCAAGTTCGGCCTGTGCCGTGTCTGCTTCCGCGAGCTTGCACTCAAGGGCGAGCTTCCCGGCGTTAAGAAGGCCAGCTGGTAAGTCACTACCAGCGTTTCAAGCATCAGTTTGGAACAGGGAAAACGCGCTAAAAAGGCTTTGCCGTTAAGGGCGGCGAAGAACCAAGAGCACGTGTTCATCAAGAACGAAGGAGAATCTGTATGAACCTTACAGACCCGATCGCAGATATGCTTACGCGCATCCGTAACGCTAACTCTGTGAACAAGGCCACGGTCTCCATGCCGAGCAGCAAGAAGCTCGTCGAGATCGCTCGTGTTCTGCACGAGGAGGGCTACATCGAGGGCTACGATGTCGAGGACACCGTTCCCCAGAAGACTCTGCACATCACGCTTAAGTATGGTCCCAAGAAGGCTAAGGTCATCAACGGCATCCGCCGCATTTCCAAGCCGGGCCTGCGTAAGTACACCGGCGTTGCCGATATGCCCCGCGTCCGCGGTGGCCTTGGTACCGCCATTATTTCCACCAGCCATGGCGTCATGACCGACCGCGATGCTCGCAAGCACAACGTCGGCGGCGAGATCATCGCTTACGTCTGGTAATTCGCTCGGTAGGTAGAAGGAAAGGAGATCACCGTGTCTCGTATCGGTAATAAGCCTGTCCAGATTCCCGCCGGAGTCGAAGTGGCAGTCAACGGCAACAACGTTGTCGTTAAGGGCCCCAAGGGCCAGCTCGAGCTCGATGTCTTTGAGAAGCTCGCTATCAACGTCGAGGACAACGTCCTCACCGTTTCCCGTCCCGACGACGAGCGTGAGACCCGTGCCCGCCACGGCCTCACCCGCGCCCTCATCCACAACATGGTTGTTGGCGTTTCCGAGGGCTTCGAGAAGAAGCTCGAGCTCGCCGGCGTCGGTTACCGCGTGCAGCAGAAGGGCAAGAACCTCGAGTTCTCCCTGGGCTTCTCGCACCCCGTGATCGTCGAGGCTCCCGAGGGCATCACCTTCGAGGTTCCCGACAACACCCACGTGAACGTCAAGGGTATCAACAAGCAGCAGGTCGGTCAGATCGCCGCTGAGATCCGCGGCCATCGTCCTCCCGAGCCTTACAAGGGCAAGGGTATCCACTACGTTGGCGAGCACATCCGCCGCAAGCTGGGTAAGGCCGCCAAGTAGTCGTAACCGACTCACTCGCATAAGACCAGCACCCCGTCAGGTGCTGGCAAGATCAACCTTTTTAGGAGTTTACGTATGAACAAGCATAAGGCGAAGCTGGAAGGCCTCAAGCGTCGTCAGCGTCGTGTTCGCGGCAAGGTCTCGGGTACCTCCGAGCGTCCGCGTCTTCGCGTGACCCGTACTAACGCCAACATCTATGCCCAGATCATCGACGACAGCAAGGGCTCCAGCCTGACGCTCGTCTCTGCCTCGACCCTCGAGGCCGAGTTCAAGGGCACCCACACCTCGAACAAGGAGGCTGCGGAGAAGGTCGGTCAGCTCGTTGGCAAGCGCGCCATCGAGGCCGGCATCACCAAGGTCGCCTTCGATCGCGGTGGCCGTATCTACCATGGCCGCGTCAAGGCCCTCGCCGACGGTGCTCGTGCCGCCGGTCTCGAGTTCTAGGAGGTATGTAGCACATGGCTCGTAATCAGAAGCAGCAGCGCGAGGCCTCCGAGTTCGAGGAGCGCGTCGTTTACATCAACCGCGTGTCGAAGACCGTCAAGGGTGGTCGTCGCATGAGCCTCGTCGCTCTCGTCGTCGTTGGCGACGGCAAGGGCAACGTCGGCGTTGGCATGGGCAAGTCCGCTGAGGTGCCCCTGGCCATCTCCAAGGCGTCTCTCGATGCCAAGAAGAACATGTTCCACGTGCCGGTGACCGAGCAGGGCACCATCCCGCACGAGGTTCTCGGCCACTTTGGTGCCGGCCGCATCATCATCAAGCCCGCTGTCGAGGGTACCGGCGTTATCGCCGGCGGCGCTGTGCGTCCCCTCTTTGAGCTTGCTGGCATCAAGAACGTCCTGTCCAAGTCCCTCGGTACCGACAACGGCCTCAACATCATCAAGGCTGCCGTCGAGGGCCTCAAGGAGCTCTCCAGCCCTGAGGACGTCGCGGCTCGCCGTGGCCTGACGGTCTCCGAGATGTTCGTCGGTAAGGAGAACTAAGCATGGCTGACACCATCAAGATCAAGCAGGTCCGCAGCACCAACGGTTGCAAGCAGGACCAGGTCCGTACTGTCCGTGCCCTCGGTCTCCACAGGATCCGCGAGGTTCGCGAGATTGCTGACAACGAGTCCGTCCGCGGCATGATCTTCAAGGTCAAGCACCTTGTCGAGATTGTAGAGGAGTAGCAAATGCAGCTTCACGATCTTACTCCCGCGCCCGGTTCCACCAAGAACCGCAAGCGCGTCGGCCGTGGCAATTCTTCGGGTCACGGCACCACTTCTGGCCGCGGCCAGAAGGGCCAGGGTTCCCGCTCTGGCGGCACCAAGGGTGCCGGCTTCGAGGGTGGCCAGACTCCGCTGGCTATGCGCCTGCCCAAGCTTCCGGGCTTCCGCAACCCCCGTCGTATCGAGTACACCGCTGTTAACGTTGAGCGTCTCGAGCGTAAATTCGAGGATGGCGCTGTGATCGACGGTGCCGCTCTTAAGGCCGCTCGCATCACCAAGAGCGAGTTCGAGCCCGTCAAGGTGCTCGGCAATGGTGAGCTCACCAAGAAGTTCACGGTCAAGGTCGACAAGGTCAGCGCTTCTGCGCAGGCCAAGATCGAGGCCGCCGGCGGAAAGGTCGAGCTGCCGTGCTAAATGGTCTTAAGAATGCTTTCCGCATCAAAGAATTGCGTGAAAAGATTCTTTTTACCATAGCTATGCTCGTCGTGTACCGCATCGGTGCGCACGTTCCTGTGCCCGGCATTCCCTTCCAGGGGATGCTGGGCCTTTTCTCGACCGATAACAATTCGGTCGCCGCAGGTGCTATGGCCCTCCTGAATCTTTTCTCTGGCGGCGCGTTGAGCTATGTGTCGGTGTTTTCGCTGGGCATCATGCCTTACATCACCAGCTCGATCATCCTCCAGATGCTCCAGGCCGTTGTGCCCTCCCTGCATGAGCTTGCCCGCGAGGGCGAGGTCGGTCAGACCAAGATTACGCAGTATTCGCGTTACCTCACCCTGGCTCTGGCAATCCTCAACTCCGTGGGTTACCTCTTCCTCTTTAAGAGCTTCGGCATCAGCTTTAATGGCGCCGGTGCTCCCGAGATTATCTTCGACCTCATGATCGTCGGCACGCTCACCGCGGGCGCCATGCTGATCATGTGGATTGGTGAGCTCATCACCCAGCGCGGTATCGGCAATGGCATGTCGCTGATCATCTTCGCGAACATCATGGCCGGTCTGCCGCAGGCTATCTTCTCCAGCACCGAGGGCAATGCCGGTGGCATCATCACCATGGTGATCATCTGCGCCATCATCCTGCTGGTTATCCCGCTGATTGTTTTCCTTGAGCGCGGCCAGCGCCGCATCCCGGTCTCCTACGCTAAGCGCGTCGTGGGCCGTCGCATGATGGGTGGTCAGACCACCTACCTGCCCATCAAGGTCAACACTGCGGGTGTCGTGCCAATCATCTTCGCTTCGGCGCTGCTGTACTTCCCGGCTCAGATTGCCGTGTTCTTCCCCGGCATCGGCTGGATCCAGGCAGTTGCCTCTGCGCTTTCGCGCGGCTGGCTCAACTGGGTGCTTAACGTTGTCCTCATCGTGTTTTTCGCGTACTTCTACACCTCCATGGTGTTCAACCCCGATGACACGGCCGACAACCTTAAGAAGCAGGGCGGCTTTATTCCGGGCGTGCGTCCGGGTAGGGCTACCGCGGCCTACATCAAGAACGCGCTCAACAAGATTACGCTTCCCAGCGCTGTCTTTTTGGCGCTCATCGCCATCGTGCCTTCGATCATCTTCTCCTTTACGGGTAACCAGCTGATCCAGGCATTTGGCGGCACGTCCATCCTCATCATGGTCGGCGTCGTGCTCGACACGGTCGATAAGCTCGAAGGCCAGATCAAGATGTATGATTACGATGGATTCTTTAAATAGGCTAGAGGAGGATTGCTCATGAACCTCGTATTGCTCGGAGCTCCGGGTGCCGGTAAGGGCACCGTCGCACAGGAGCTCGTCGCCGAGTTTGGCGTCGCTCACATTTCCACGGGCGACCTGCTGCGTGCTGCCGTCAAGGGTGGCACCGAGCTTGGTATTCAGGCTAAGAAGTACATGGACGCTGGCGAGCTCGTTCCCGATCAGCTCGTGATCGACCTTGTCAAGGAGCGCCTTGCCGCCGATGACGCCCAGCAGGGCTTCATCCTCGACGGCTTCCCGCGCAACACCGCCCAGGCCGTGACGCTCGATTCCGAGCTCTCCGCCATGGGTCGCGAGATCGACTGCGCCCTTCTGGTCGATGTGGCCCCCGAGGTCATTATCGATCGTCTGTCTTCGCGTCGCACCTGCCGCGCCTGCGGTTACACCGGCACCGCTGCCGATGCTACCTGCCCCAAGTGTGGCGGCGAGATGTATCAGCGCGACGACGACAAGCCCGAGACCATCAAGAACCGTCTCGACGTCTACGAGAAGTCCACGAGTCCGCTCGTCGACTACTATCGTGGCCAGGGTCTGCTCAAGTCGGTCAACGGTGACCAGGCTCGCGAGACCGTGTACGGGGATGTCAAAGAGGCTCTCGGTCTATGATCAAGATTAAGTCTGCAACGCAAATCGAGCAGATGAAGAAGGCAGGAGCGCTATCTAAGATGGCGCTCCGCCACGTTGGAGCCATGGTGCGCCCCGGCGTTTCGACTTTTGAGCTCGATCAGCTCGCGGAGCAGATTATCCGCATGCATGGTGGCATCCCAGCCTTTAAGGGTTACGGCGGGTTTCCCGGAACCATTTGCGCATCGATTAACGATGCCGTGGTACACGGTATTCCCAACCCCGACATGATCCTGCGCGATGGCGATATCATCTCCATCGATACGGGAGCCGTTGTCGACGGTTGGGTCGGCGATAACGCTTGGACGTTTTTCGTCGGCACCCCCACGCCCGAAGCCAAGGCTTTGTGCGAGATCACGCGCGATTGCCTTAAGGCTGCCATCGAGCAGGCTGTTCCCGGTAACCATATCGGGGACGTCGGTTATGCCGTTCAGTCCCTCGCCGAGTCTCACGGTTACGGCGTGCTTCGCGATTATGTGGGCCATGGCATTGGCCGCGTGATGCACGAGGACCCCAACGTTCCTAACTATGGAAAGAAGGGGAGGGGCGTTCGTCTCCAGGCCGGCATGGTCATTGCCATCGAGCCGATGGTTACGATGGGTTCCAACCATGTGAGCACGGGCTCCGACGGTTGGATTGTTACGACCAACGATCACCTGCCCGCCGCGCACTACGAGAACACCGTCGCCATTACCAATGACGGTCCGGTGATTCTCACCACGGATGCCCAAGGTGCTTGGTGTTCGCTCCAAGGCGGAGAAATGTAAAAGTCGCCGCCCCCCTGATGCCCAACCTCGCCTTTCAATTTCGAAGGCATGACCCCAAGGTCTATGCCTTCTCATTTCAAGGCGATCTTGGGCATCAGGGAACGGCTTTGTTTTACATTTCAAATGTAACAAGTTCCACTTAGTTGTGGAGCCATTACGAAGTTATTACGATGCGTGCATACGTGTTGTAGAATACTCAATCGCTGTCGTTTTCTAGAGAAAGATGATTGCTTGTGAAGAAGGAAGACGCAATTGAGCTCGAGGGTACGGTAAAGGAACCGTTGCCCAACGCCATGTTTAAGGTCGAGCTCGAGAACGGTCATTCGGTTCTGTGCAACATTTCTGGCAAGATCCGAATGAATTACATCCGTATTCTCCCCGGTGACAGGGTTGTCGTGGAGCTTTCCCCGTACGACCTGACCCGCGGCCGCATCACCTATCGCTACAAATAGCGGCACGCATACACGCACTCCATTTCCGACTGCAGGCTTAGCTCAACCTACGGTCGGATTGTGTGTGAAGACCAGCCATAGTTTTAAACGCCTGCGGCTGGGCGAGTAGATAGTAGGGAAGTAGTTTGAGCGCTACCGAAAGGAAGAACGATGAAGGTACGTCCTTCGGTCAAGAAGATGTGCGATAAGTGCAAAATCATTAGGCGCCATGGCAAGGTCCTCGTCATTTGCGAGAACCCCCGTCATAAGCAGCGTCAGGGTTAAGAGAGGAGACTACGTTGGCCCGTATTAATGGTGTCGACCTCCCGCGTGAGAAGCGCGTTGAGATCGGTCTGACCTACATTTACGGCATCGGCCGCACCACTGCGACGAAGATCTGCGTCGAGTGCAACGTTAACGTGGATACGCGCGTTAAGGACCTCACCGAGGATGAGGTTAACGCCATCCGCGATTATATCGATAAGAACCAGATCATGGTTGAGGGCGACCTCCGCCGTGAGCGCAACCAGAACGTCAAGCGCCTTATGGACATCGGCTGCAACCGCGGCCTTCGTCACCGCAAGGGCCTCCCGGTCCGCGGCCAGCGCACCCACACTAACGCTCGTACCCGCAAGGGCCCGAAGCGTCAGATCGGTGCTAAGAAGAAGAAATAAGGAGCGCTAGATAGATGGCTACTGCTAAGAAGAACGTTCGCGCTGCCCGTCTGAAGCGCGCGGACCGTAAGAACATTTCCGTGGGCCAGGCTCACATTCGTTCTACGTTCAACAACACGATCGTTTCGATCACCGATCCCCAGGGCAACGTCATTTCCTGGAAGTCGGCTGGCCAGGTGGGCTTCAAGGGCTCCCGTAAGTCCACGCCGTTCGCTGCCCAGATGGCTGCCGAGGCTGCTGCCAAGCAGGCCATGGAGCACGGTATGAAGAAGGTTTCCGTCTTCGTCAAGGGCCCCGGCTCCGGTCGTGAGACCGCCATCCGCTCCCTCCAGGCTGCTGGCCTCGAGGTCTCGAGCATCCAGGACAAGACCCCCATTCCGCACAACGGCTGCCGCCCCAAGAAGCGTCGCCGCGTGTAACTGAAAGGATCGTATCAATATGGCAATCGACAGGACTCCTGTTCTTAAGCGCTGCCGTCAGCTCGGGATTGATCCCGCTGAGCTCGGTTACAGCAGCAAGAAGGAATCTATCCGTCAGCCCAAGCGCCGTCGCAAGGAATCTGAGTACGGCATGCAGCTGCGCGAGAAGCAGAAGGTCAAGTTCATCTATGGCGTTCTGGAGAAGCAGTTCCACGGCTACTTCAACAAGGCCCGCAAGATGAACGGCGTCACCGGTGAGAACCTCATGATCATCCTTGAGTCTCGCCTCGACAACGTCGTCTTCCGTCTTGGCTTCGCCCGCACCCGCAAAGAGGCTCGTCAGTCCGTCCGTCACGGTCACTTCACCGTGAACGGCAAGCGCGTGGACATCCCGTCCTACCGCGTCAAGGCCGGCGACGTCGTCGCTGTCGGCGAGAAGTTCCGTGACCTCCTCCCCATCAAGGAGGCCCTGATTTCCTCCGAGCGCTTTGAGGTCCCTGGCTGGCTCGAGGTCGATATCGAGAAGCTGTCTGGTAACGTGCTCGCTCTGCCGACGCGTGAGCAGATCAGCGGTGATATCAACGAGCAGCTCATCGTCGAGCTCTACTCTAAGTAGTCCATCCGGGCTGCTGAGGCTGGAGGTAATACATGTCAGAATTCATTAGGCCTCAGGTTCAGGTCGAAGAGATCAACGAGACGTCTGCTCGTGTCTCCGTCGAGCCGCTCGAGCGTGGCTACGGCGATACGCTGGGTAACTCCCTTCGTCGCGTTCTTCTGTCCTCGCTCGAGGGTGCCGCCGTCGAGGCTATTCAGATCGATGGTGCGCAGCACGAGTTCATGACCATCCCTAACATGGTCGAGGATGTCACCGACATCGTCCTGAATGTCAAGGGTCTTGTCTTCAGGGCTCTCGGCACGACCGACGAGGCGACCGCCACCATTTCGGTTGACGGCCCCTGCGAGGTCACCGGTGCGGACTTCTTTATTCCGTCCGAGTTTGAGCTGGTCAACCCCGAGCAGCACATCGCTACGCTCACCGAGGGTGGCCATCTCACCATGAGCATGCGCATCGGCTATGGCCGCGGCTATGTTTCTGGTGAGGCCAACAAGCGCGACAACGATCCCATCGGTGTGATCCACGTCGACTCGCTGTACTCGCCGGTTTCCCGTTGCGCCAAGCTCGTTGAGGCTTGCCGTGTCGGTCAGCACACCGACTACGACCGCCTTGTCCTCGAGATCGAGACCAACGGCTCCATCGCCCCGCGCGACGCCGTGGTCCAGGCTGCCAATATCATCAACCAGCATATGGCCGCCTTTATGAACCTTGCCGAGACCCCCGAGGTCGAGGAGGAGGCTTCGATCTTCGCTCCCGAGGTCACCAACGACAACGCCGAGCTGGACAAGCAGATCGAGGATCTGGACCTTTCCGTCCGCTCCTACAACTGCCTCAAGCGCGCTAGCATTCACTCCGTGCGTCAGCTGGTCGAGTTCTCCGAGAACGACCTGCTGAACATCCGCAACTTCGGCGTGAAGTCGATTGAGGAAGTCAAGGACAAACTTGAGTCCATGGGTCTCAGCCTCAAGGCTTAACCCAGGTATTAGAGGAGAACCAGACCATGCGTCACAACAAGAAGAAGGGCCTGAAGCTCGGCACCGATGCCAGCCACACCAAGGCCATGAAGAAGAGCCTTGCCAAGGCGCTCTTCGAGAACGATCGCATCAAGACCACCGAGACTCGCGCCAAGGCGCTGCGCAGCTACGCCGAGCCCATCATCACTTGGGCCAAGAAGGGCGACCTGCACTCTCGTCGTCTCGCCATCGCCAAGCTCGGCGACAAGAACCTCGTCGCTGAGATCTTCGACAAGGCCGCTCAGGGCATGTGGGCCGACCGCAACGGCGGTTACACCCGCATCATGAAGCTCGGCCCGCGCAAGGGCGACTGCGCCGAGATGGTCATCATCGAGATCGTCTCCGAGCCCTGCACCCCCAAGGCCAAGAAGGCTGCTCCGGCCAAGAAGGCCGCTGCCCCCAAGGTCGTTGAGGCTGAGGAGGCTGCCGAGGTCGTCGAGGCCGAGGCTGCCGAGGCTCCGGCTGAGGAGTCCGCTGAGTAGCTCATGCTACTTTGCTAGCTGCATACGAGGGCGGTTCTTCGGAACCGCCCTTTTTCGTATCCTGCATTGGTTTAGATTTGAGGGGAGTGACATGATCGACCTGCATGGGGTGTCTATTGCCTACGACGGCACCGCCGTGATTAACGGAATGTCCTTCAACATCGCTCCTGGAGAGATTGTTGCCCTGGTGGGGGAGAACGGATGTGGCAAGTCCACGCTTGGGCGCGCGATATGTGCAGCTCAGCTCGTTGACGGAGGTGCCGTGATTGTTGACGGTCACGACCCTTCCGCCAGTGAGCTGGAACGCTTGCGCGTGCGCGAGCTGGTTGGCTACGTCCGACAGGATCCGCTCGATCAAATCGTCTCGTCGCTCGTTTTCGATGAGGTTGCGTTTGGACCTCGGAACCTCGGCATCGATGAAGACGAGGTTGCCCGTCGCGTCGACGAGGCCCTGGAATTGTCATTGCTTCACGGATTTGACCAGCGGGTAACAACAGGACTCTCCGGTGGTGAGCAGCAACGTCTTGCACTCGCCGGTGTGCTGGCAATGCGCCCGCGCTATCTGGTGCTCGACGAGCCTACCTCCCAACTTGACCCTCGCTCCCGTGAGCTTATGCGCGGCCTGTTCACCGCGCTCTCCCATGAACGCGGGTTGGGCCTCGTCCTCATAACCCATGATGACGACGAGATAGCGCTGGCTGATAGGGTCATCGTGTGTGACGGATCCGTTGCTCGCGGTTCGGCCTGTGGTGAGGCTCATTCTGGCGCCGAGACCCGCATCGAAGCTGGCTTACGAGTCGACGTTGGACGACGAGTCACTGGCGGAGCTGCAAGAGAGACCGTAGTGTCGCTCGATGGCGTTGTATCCTCTCGCGGCGGTCGAACGGTTCTCGACGGCGTGGACCTTGATCTGCACGCCGGTGAGCTTGTGATACTCGCCGGCGCGTCCGGCGCTGGAAAATCTACGCTCTCCTCCCTCGCTGCCGGTCTGCTCGAGCCCGATGCAGGCACTGTGCGTGTATGCGGGCATGCCGCGACGCCGGGGATGGTGGGAGTGGCGTTTCAGCAGCCGGAGGCGCAGTTCTTTCACGATACCGTCTTCGATGAGGTGGCCTTTGCCCCGCGCAACGCCGGCTTTGACGAGGGAGAGGTCCGCGTGCTTGTGGAGCGGTCCATCGGGGCGGTCGGGCTTCCTGTGGAAGTTCTTGAACGCTCTCCGTTTGAGCTTTCGGGTGGCCAGGCGCGCCGCGTGGCAATCGCCTCGGTCATTGCTTTGGATGCGCCGGCTTACATCTTCGATGAGCCGAGCGCTGCTCTTGACGCGGAGGGCCGTTCATTCATCCATCGACTCGCCTGTGAACTCGTCAATGAGGGACGCGCGGTGCTCGTTGTCACGCACGATCTGCCGGAGTGGGAGCGTCTTGCCGACCGTGTGCTCGTGCTGGAGGGCGGTGTGCTTCGCCCAGATCATCTTGAGGGCACTCAGGCCCGTGCTGCCCATGCCGACGAGCCATCGGCCCTCAAGAGGCCTTCTGCGCGTTCTCAGGCTCCTATGGGGCCATTTGGCGGTTATGTGGCGGGTACCCTGCTCGCCCATGTCGATGCGCGCGTTAAGATTGCGGTGCTCCTTGTCGCCACGCTGGGCGTCTTTACCGCTGCCGATGCGTGGGAGTGGTGCTTCTGGTTCGCCGCGCTTGCGGTCACGGTGTTCAGTGCGCGCATGGGCGCTCGCGATGTTTTGCGCGGCATGCGGCCCGTCGCCATCATCTTGATGTTTACGCTTGTGGCCAATCTCGTCTCATGCGACGGACATGGAGCGGTGCCGCTTGCGGGTCCCGCACGTCTCGATCCTGCCGGCGGGATGAGGGGCGTCACCGCCGTCGTGCGCATTTTGATTCTTGTGGGATTTTCCCTCGCGGTTTCGTCTTCAACCACCGCCACACAGATCAGCGATGCGGTCGTGCGCCTGCTTCGTCCCCTTGCGCATTTCGGCATGCCCGTGGCCGCCCTCGGAACGGTGCTGTCGCTGGCTTTGCGATTTATACCCTTGGTGAGCGAAGAGCTCGGCCGTATCCGTCTGGCGCAGCGCGCCCGCGGGGCCCGCTTCGATGAGGGCGGTCTTGTCGAGCGCATTCGCATATGGGGGTCGGTGCTCACACCGCTCGTGGTGGGCCTGTTCCGTCGTGCCGACCGTCTCGCCGAGGCCATGTCGGCCCGTTGCTACGATGCGTCTTCCAAAGGGCGGCTGCCCGTACCGCGACCGCTCGGCCGCCGTGACCGAGCGTTGCTTGTGGTCTCTCTGACGTCCATGGCGGCAGTGATCGCCGTTTCTTTGATAGGATGAGCCCGATGAAAGGGGATTCCATGACCAAGACCGCCACCGTTGACGCCTTGTCCGTGTCCGGGGCCTATCCGGCTGTCGATGAGCTCGATGGGACGCTCGTATTCCGCCTGGGTTATGACGGTGCCGCCTTCAGCGGATTTGCCGAGCAGCCCGAGGGCCTGAGGACCGTGGCGGGCGAGGTTCGAAGGGCGCTCGAGACGTTCTTGCGCCGACCTGTCGATTTGACGTGCGCCGGTCGTACGGATGCCGGTGTTCACGCCGTATCGCAGTATGTGAGCATTCCCGCGCATGCCGATGAGCTTGCCATCACGCATGCCCGTTGGATGCGCGCCATGGCGGCCTTGCTGCCCTCCGATATCGCCTTGAACGCCGTATATCATGCGCGCCCGGGGTTCTCCGCCCGTTTTGACGCTCGCTCGCGTACCTACACGTATCGCATCGTCACGGGGGATGCGCGTCCGCTGCTCACGCGATCCGTCACGTGGTGGCATCGACTGTCGCTCGATATGGATGCCATGGAGCGTGCCGCGGCGTGCCTGGTGGGAGAGCATGATTTCAAGAGCTTCTGCAAGACATCCTCCGCTATCGACAAGCCCACGTGCCGCAATGTCATCGCCGTCTCGTTTGAGCGGGCATCGGCATTGGGGGAGGAGCACATCGCCTTTACTATCACCGGCAATGCCTTTCTGCATTCGATGGTGCGGACGATCGTGGGCAGCCTGGTCGAGGTCGGGGCGGGTCGAAGGGACGAGCGCTGGCTTTCCGACGCCCTGGCCGCCTGCGACCGCCGGGCCGCGGGCCCGACGGCGCCTGCACGCGGCCTGTGTTTCATGGACGTCGCCTATGACGAGGGTGCTCTGACATCGTGCCCGTAGGCCCTTGGAATCGTAAATTTTGCAACATTATTCACCTTGTGCTTATCAATTGAGCATTCTATGCAAGAATGGTTCAAGCATAAGTAAGAAGAGGTTCGAGAGGGCCTGAGTTACGGGCGTGTTCCGCTGCAAGCGGCGCGCCCGCAATGGGGACGGTGATTTCCATGGCTAAGAAACGCAACGGTCGTCAAGACGCTATCCGCGAGATCGTGCGCACTGCGGATGTTCGCACGCAACGGATGCTCGTCGATGAGCTCAAGGCGTGCGGTTTCGACTGCACCCAGGCGACCGTGTCGCGCGATATTGCCGACATGGGCCTGCACAAGCTTCCTGAGGGCATGTACGTCTTGGCGGAGGACCTGCATCTGCAGCGCATGGTCTCCGAGCTGGTGATCGGCGTGCAGCGCACTGAGAATCTCGTGATCATCAAGGCTCAGCCCGGTACGGCTCTCGGCATCGCCGCGGCCATCGATGCGGCCGAGCTGCCCGATGTCCTCGGTTCGCTTGCCGGCAACGACACCATCCTTGTCATTACGCGGACTGCCTCCGACGGCGAGCAGTTCGAGCTCATGATCGGCAAGCTGAGGAGCGTGCGCAAGTGAGCCCCATGATCGTGCACACCGTGCTGTTCACTTTGCTTGTGGTCCTTCCCATCGCCCTTATCGCGCTGCTCGTATCCTATTGGCGCCGTTCGAGGTAGGTCGCGTGAGGAACGGTCGGTTGGCGTAGCGCACGTGCGGGTCTTAGGTGCCCGGTGCGCCTGTCACGCTGCCGGCTCGTTTCCTGCCGCGTGCCCATGACGGCCCTGGAGCTGCAATATGGATTGATATGAAATCGCCCCCGTCGCATGGCGGGGGCGATTTGCGTGTACCTGTGCAGGGTGCGTGCTATTGGGGCGTCGTGGGGGTTGTTCCGCCGGTCTCGGGGGCAGGAGTCACGGGAGGCTGCGGGGTCGTGGGGGTCTGAGGCTCCTCCTCCTGAGCCTCGTCATCTCCAGACTCCTCCTCTTGCTGAGCTTCTTCCTCGGCCTGCTGCTGTGCGGCGAGCTCCCCGGAGGACTTGGTGTGGGAGAACTTCCACTCGCTGTTGGGCTTGTACTCGGGCGTCGGACCCTCGGGGAATTCCTCTCGGGGCGTGTCGGCCAGGACGGCCTTCATGAAGGCCTTGAAGACGGGCAGGGTCATCGTGCTGTTGTTGACGTTCTTGATGGGCGTGTTCGTGCCGGAGTGGCCGACCCAGATCGAGACGGAGAGCTGGGGGGTGTAGCCGCAGAACCACAGGTCCGTGGTGTCGGAGGCAGTACCGGCGGTTCCCGTCTTGCCGGCGATGGGCTGCTTGATCCAGGGGTTGCCGGTAACGCCGGTGCCGCCACGCTCCATGACGGTTTCGAGGACCTCGGTCACGGCCGCGGCATCGCCGGCGGTGAGGGCCTGGGTCTTCTCGTCCTTGTGCGTGTACACGACCTCTCCAGTGCGCGACTTGATCTCGGTGATGGCAACGGGTGCGCGGTGCTCTCCGCCGTTGGCGAAGGAAGCGTAAGCGTTAGCCATTTGCAGTGTCGTGACGTCGCCGGTGCCCAACGTCATCGAGAGGACGTCGTGCATCGAGGAGGTGTCCAGACCGAGGCTCTTGCAGGTCTGCAGGATGTTCTGATTGCCGATGGTCTCGGCCAGCTGCACGTAGCCGGTGTTGGAAGACACAGCGGTCGCGGAGGCAAGGGAGCGGTACCCGTAGTTGTGATTACCAATGTTCTGGATCTTGATGTCCTCGCCACCGGGATTGTCCCAGTACATGGGGGACTCGCAGTTGATGGTGATGTTGGGATTCACACCCATCTTGATGGCGGTGGCCAGGGTGAAACTCTTGAAGGAGGACCCGGGCTGGCGTTTGGCGGTCGCATGGTTGACGTGGTTGGGGTCGGCATTGTAATCGCGGCCGCCGACCATGGCCTTGATGTGACCGGTTTTGGGGTCGACCACGCTCATGCCGATCTGCAGGTCGTTTGCGGCAGGGTACTTGTTGATGTTCTCGACGGCAGCGGTCTCGGCGGCCTGCTGGATCGCGGGGTCGATGGTGGTGGTCACGGTGAGGCCGCCCTTGAACAGGACGTCGGTGGAGAACTCCTCCTGCAGCAGGGATTTCACGTAGTCGACGAAGTAGGGATGCGCGTACACGGAGATGCCGGTGTCGGAGGTCTCGGTGACGTTGAGTGCGAGCGGCTCGGCTACGGCGGCGTCGTACTCATCCTGGGAGATGGTCCCGATGCGCAGCATGTTGCCGAGAACCTTGTTGCGGCGGTCGACGGCCACATCGGGGTTGACGGTGGGGTCGTAGTACGAGGGCGAGTTGGGCAGGCCGATGAGCAGCGCGGCCTCGGCGAGCGTGAGCTCGCTGGCATTCTTGGAGAGGTACGTCTTGGAGGCGGCCTGGATGCCGTAAGCTCCATGTCCGTAGTAGATGGTATTGAGGTACATCATGAGGATTTCGTCCTTGGAGAAGATCTTCTCCATCTCCATGGCGATGAAAGCCTCGCGCACCTTGCGCTCGATGGTCTGGTCAAACTGCTCTTCGGACAGGATGGTGTTGCGCACGAGCTGCTGGGTGATGGTCGAGGCGCCTTCGGATCGGCCGGAGAGCTGTGCCAGGACGGCGCGTCCGATGCCGATGATGTCGACGCCGTTGTGCTCGTAGAAACGCTCGTCCTCGACGTCGACGGTGCCCTTGAGGACCCACTCGGAGACCTTGTCGGCCGTGACGCTCTCACGATTCTGGACGAAGAACGTGGCGATTTCGGTGCCCTGGGAGTCCAGGATATGCGTGGGCTCGCTCACGAGGTACTCGTCGGCATCCGTGTAATCGGGGAGATCGGAGAGCCAACGGTTGATGTTGCCGAGCATGCCGATGCCGAACGCGATGCCGGCGACGAGGAGAAAGCCCAGCACGGAGAAGAGCACGACGGGGGTGGCGTGCGTTTTTGCGCGAGAGCGCGCATGACGCTGGCGAGGACCCATAGTTGACCTCCTGCGATCCAATCGGGCGAGGAGCCCGGTCACGTACACATAGATAGCTGGTACGATACCGCATGCGAGGACCAGCGCCCGTGTGGCGTCGGGTTCTTAAGCTAAATTACATGCTGGGAAAGGGCGAATATGGTTGAGCTTTTGGCGCCTGCGGGCACTCCCGACGCGTTGCGGGCGGCGATAGCCGCCGGCGCCGATGCCGTTTACGTGGGGCTCGGATCGTTCAACGCGCGTGCGGCCAACGGGGGCTTCTCGCTTGCGGAGCTCTCTTCGGCGTGCGTGCTGGCGCACGCCCACGGGGCGCGTGTCTACGTGACGCTCAACGTGTACGTGTGGGATGACGAGCTCGGCGATGCCGTGGCGCTGGCGGGCCGCGCGCTTGCCGCGGGCGCCGACGCCCTAATCGTCGCGGATATGGGTCTCATTGTTCGTATCCGAGCCGCGTTGCCCGATGCCGAGCTGCATCTGTCTACCCAGGCGGGCGCGCAGTGTGCCGCCGCCGTGGACTTTGCCGCGCGCGAGCTCGGGATCGAGCGCGTGACGTGTGCCCGTGAGCTGTCGGTGGCCGAGTTGGCCGAGCTGTGCGCCACGGGCGTTGAGATCGAGGCGTTCTGCCACGGGGCGATTTGCATCTGCTATTCCGGAGCCTGCTCATATTCAGCTTTGATGCGGGTCCGTTCGGCAAATCGAGGCGACTGCACCCAGCCGTGTCGCCTGGCTTATGAGTTGCAGGATGGCTCGGGCGCGGTCCTTGCGGGTGGTGCCTGGGAACGCGGACGTGCGGCGGAAGAGCAGGCGATGCGCCCCGATGGCGATCGCCTGCTGTGCCCACGCGATTACCTTGGTATCCGGCATATCGCCGAAATGCTCGAGGCGGGTGTCTCGGCATTCAAGATCGAGGGCCGCATGAAGAGCCCCGACTATGTGTACAACGTGGTTCGATGCTATCGCGAGGCGCTCGATGCCGCTTTGGCGGGTCGACCGCTCAGCGATGTCGAGCTCGACGGGTTGGAGGCGTGCCTGGCACGTTCGTTCAGCCGTGGTTTCACCTCTGGATACCTCGAGGGCGGGCATGCTGCCACCGGCAGCGATCTCATGAGTGTCGAGCGCGCTATCAACCAGGGTCTGCGGGCCGGGCATGTTGTGGAGCCGCGCTACGAGGGGGCGCTGGTGGCGTTCGACTGCGAGGTGGCTGCCGGTGACATGCTCGAGATTCGCTCGACCCCCGGCCCCGATGCGCCGGCCGACGTCCCCAAGCGCTGGCCGATCGTCCCGTGCCCGCGCGATGTGGCTTCGGGAGAGGAAGTGCTCATCCCCTGCAAGCGAAAGGTCGAGGCGGGCAGCGCCGTGCACGTGGTCCGCTCGGCGGGCGCGATTTTGGAGGCCGAGGCCGCGGTGCGGGAGATGCGCGAAGAAGAGGTCCGCCTGGCCGCCGCAGAATCCGGGGGCGTGGCGCCCGGGGCATGTCTCGAGGCGTCGGAAGCCGGTGCCGGACGTGGAGGGATTGCTGCCAGCGAGTTGGGCGTCGATTGCGCGTCTGCCGAACCCGCTCGCTTTGCCCATGCTCGCCGTCGCCGAGAAAATGGGGCGGCGGGCGAACCGGGCGTGGGCGGTGCGTGCGCGGTCGAGCCGGGTACGGTCGAGCCGAGCACGGGCGGTGCTTGCAAATCGCCTCATACCGCTGTCGACCTCGGCGAAGTTTGCCGACTCGAGGACCTCGAGGGCGTGCGAGCCGCTTGTGAGCGTGTCGTTCGCGGAGAAGCCCCCGCCGTCGTGGTTCGCAACATCGGTCAGATTCCGACGGTCCGTGCTGCCGGAGTACCCTGGGAGGTGGGGTCGCCGCTGCAGGTGTGGAACGCCGAGACTGCCCGCGTCCTGGTCCGCCTCGGTGCGCGTCGCGTTTGGCTCCCCGAGGAGCTCACAATGGAGGACCTCGCGTCGGTTAGGGCTCAGATGGAGGACCCCGCATCGGGGGACCCTGCGACGGGAGACCCCGTGCCGGAGGAACTCGCGTCGGCTCGGATGCATTGTGCCGGGGCGGCGGGTGCCTCATCTGCGGAGTCTGCGGAGAGCCCTCACGCCGTCGAGCACCATCATCCGGGCGACATCGTCGACATCGCGGCGGACGGCTCGACGCCCCTCATGATCACAGAGCACTGCCTGCTTACTGCCGAGGGCCCATGTTCGAACAACTGTCCCACCTGCCCGCGCCGCCTCGCGAGTCAGGCGGGCGATCGCTTCCTCGTCGAACTCGATCGCAAAAGCTCGGGAGCGCGCCTTGCCGTGCGTGTGGACGAGAAGGGCAGGACGCGCCTGTATCGCATGTGACGACGGTGCCGCCCGTGATGGGGTTGGCGTCGCATGATGTGCCCGGCGCAGGCGTGGGCGCTCGTGTCACGGGTGATTGCAGACGCTCGTTCAGTTCGGCTAAACTTAGCTAATCTGTCGTTTCTCAGCACCGCCCGTTCGCGCCATCCGGGCGCGGTCGCGGCGAGGGTGCTATGACCCTCCAGGAAAGGTGCATCTCATGTTGCCCGTAGACGAGCAAATGCGCATCATCACCTCTGGCGCTTCCAAGATCGTGCCCGAGGCCGACCTCAAGAAGAAGCTCGAGCGCGGCGTGCCGCTCAACATCAAGCTGGGCGTCGACCCCACGAGCCCGGACCTCCACCTCGGCCATGCCGTCCCGCTGCGCAAGATGCGCCAGTTCCAGGACCTCGGCCACCGCGTGACCCTCATCATCGGCAACGGCACCGCCACCATCGGCGACCCGTCCGGCAAGAACTCCACGCGCCCGCAGCTCACCCAGGAGGAGGTCGAGGCCAACGCCGCGACTTACGTCTCCCAGGCCATGAAGATCCTCGACCCCGAGAAGACGACCATCGTCCACAACGGTGACTGGATGTTCCCCATGGACCTCAAGGAGCTCCTCTCCATCGCCTCCAAGTTCACCGTCGCCCGCATTCTCGAGCGCGATGACTTTACCAAGCGCTATCAGTCCCAGACGCCCATCGCGCTGCACGAGTTCCTGTACCCCATCATGCAGGCGTACGACTCGGTCAAGATCGAGGCCGACGTCGAGATGGGCGGCAGCGACCAGCTTTTCAACCTCCTCGCCGGCCGTGAGCTCATGGAGAAGATGGGCATGGAGCCGCAGATCGCGCTCACCATGCCGCTGCTCGAGGG
>DBFAAM010000023.1:0-46722 GCA_048193585.1 Collinsella aerofaciens
GCGCGGGGCATGGGGCACGGGCGGGCGCTCAAGGCCGTCGCGAGGAAGCGGCTCAGGGCGATATACGCCGTGATGCGCGACCGGGTGCCCTACCGGGAGTAGCCCCGACGGTTGACAAAACTATAGGAACACCCAACTGCCAAGTGCCACACCTGCCCCCTTTGCACCAAAATGGTGCAGATTAACCCGTCCCCAATGCACCAAGCGTGCCGCGGGGGCTGCGTTGTGACACAATGGCGTTTGTTCGATTCGTGATGCGAAAGGCCAAACATGGCAAATAAGAAAAAGAACTCCGAGGCCGCGCCGACGCCCGAGCAGCAGACTCGCGCTGCCTCCAGCTCTCGTAAGAAGCAGTGCAAGACGTACGTGTCTAAGACCGTCAAGATCGTTCTGGTGGTCATCGGCGTGCTGGCGATGCTGCTTTCCGTCTCGGCCATGGCGTGTTCCGGCCTTATGTCGCAGGCAGAGGATACCTCGGGCTACAAGCTTACCGGCGGTGTGGCTGCTACTATCAACGGCACCAACCTCACCGAGGACACCGTGACCAAGCAGATCATGAGCATGCGCACGTCCTACGGCTACACCAAGGACAAGGACTGGGCGCAGTATCTGGTTGACAACGACCTCACGCCCAAGAAGTACCGCAAGCAACTCATCGACTCCTACACGCAGCAGATTCTGCTTCAGCAGGCGCAGAAGGAGAACGGCGTGACGGTGTCGGACGAGGAGGTCGAGAAGGCTTGGAAGGACGCGTGCAAGAGCGCGGGCGGTGCCAAGGCCTTTAAGAAGACCCTCAAGACCTACGGCTATACCGAGGACACCTACAAGGACTCACTCAAGGAGAGCCTGGCACAGCAAAAGCTTAAGGATGCCGTCGCGCCCACGAGCAAGCCCAAGGACAGCGAGATTGTCGATTACATCAACGAAAATCTGTCCAGTTACAACGATGCCCGTCGTTCGTCGAATATCCTGATCAAGGTCGATTCTGACGCTTCCGACGAGGACAAGGCTGCCGCCAAGGCCAAGGCGCAGGAGTGCCTGGACAAGATCAACTCCGGTGAGCTGAGCTTTGAGGACGCCGTTGAGCAGTACTCCGAGGACACCGGTTCCAAGGAGAAGAAGGGCGATGTGGGCTGGGATAAGCTCACCACTTTCGTCGACAGCTACCAGACGGCGCTCGAGGGGCTCAACAAGGGCGACGTGAGCGACGTGGTCGAGTCGACCTATGGCTACCACATCATCAAGTGCACCGACTACTTCCATGTCGATAATCAGGTCGATGACATCAACCAGGTGCCCAAGGCCATCAAGAAGTACGTCTCCAACGTGGTGAAGACGCAGGCGGCCAGTACTGCATACAGCGAGTGGCTTGAGCAGTACAAGAAGGACGCCGACATTACCGTCAACCCCATGCCCAAGGACGTACCCTATAACGTGAGTCTGAAGGGCGTCACCAAGAGCTCGACCGACGATTCGTCGACGACTGAGTAATCATGGGGCGGTGCTCGCGTGAGTGCCGCCCATACTATTGAGGAGGATTTGCAGATGACCAACGAAGAGCTGCAGAAGGAAATGATTGCGGCCATGAAGGCCAAGGACAAGGTTCGCCTGTCTATCATTCGCCAGGTTAAGGCCGAGGTGAAGAACATCGAGGTCAACGAGCGTCGTGATGTGACCGAGGAAGACGTCAACAGCATGATCAAGCGTCTGATTAAGCAGACGAGCGAGACGCTGGAGATGTCCATTAAGGCCGGCACCGACCAGGAGCGTACCGACAACCTGACCGAGCAGGTCAAGATTCTGGAGAGCCTGCTGCCCGCGCAGGTTTCGGGCGAGGAGCTCGAGGCTCTGATCGAGCAGGTTATCGCCGAGCTGGGCGCTACGTCCAAGAAGCAGATGGGCCAGGTCATGGGTGCACTCGGCAAGGCCACCGGCGGCAACTTCGATAAGCCTGCGGCTGCCAAGATTGTCGGAGCCAAACTCGCGTAGGGGCCGAGCGGTACATAGTTGATGTTGAGGGGGCGTGACCATTGCGGTCGCGCCCCTTTTTGCTGCCTGATGAAGGGTAGGGCGCTCATTGGGGACAGGCTTAAATGAGTGCCCAATGAGCGGGTACTCATTTAAGTCTGTCCCCAATGAGTGGCTTAAAGGTTGCGGGTTCTTTACGGGAATGTAGTGTGGGCTGCGGAAACGCGGTTCTTTCCGTACAATAGTTCAACTCGTGTAAACGCAGGGAAGGGACATTCATGGCAGACATGATCGAGATCAAGCATCTCAACAAGTACTTTGGCGACCTGCATGTGCTCAAAGATATCAATCTCACCGTCAAGCGCGGCGAGAAGCTCGTAATGATCGGGCCTTCCGGCTCGGGTAAGTCGACGCTCATCCGTTGCGTCGATTATCTGGAGGAGCCAACGTCGGGCGAGGTCATCATCGACGGTACGCCGCTCACCAAAAAGAATCACCTGGAGATGGCTCGCAAGTATAGCTCCATGGTGTTTCAGCAGTTCAACCTGTATCCCAACATGACGGTGCTGGGCAACCTGACGCTCGCGCCCATCAAGCTGCAAAAGAAGAGCAAGGAGGAGGCGACCGAGATCGCCATTGCCGCGCTCAAGCGCGTCGGCATGGCTCACAAGGCCGGCGAGTATCCGCAGAACCTCTCGGGCGGTCAGCAGCAACGCATCGCCATCGCCCGCGCCCTGTGCACCAAGCAGCCCATCATCCTGTTTGACGAGCCGACCTCGGCGCTCGACCCCGAGATGGTCCAGGAGGTTCTGGACGTTATGATTGAGCTCGCGCAGGAGGACATCACCATGATCTGCGTGACGCACGAGATGGGCTTTGCGCGCCAGGTGGCCGACCGCGTCATCTTTATGGAGGACGGCCGCATTCTGGAGGAGGGCACGCCCGAGCACTTCTTCGATAACCCCGAGAACCCGCGCTGCCGCGAGTTCCTGTCCAAGATTCTGCACTAGGCGCGGTGATGGACATGATGGATATGACGAGGGCGGCCGTGTCGCGCCGTCACTTTTTGCAGCTGGCTGGCGCCGGCATGCTTGCGCTGACGGGGACCGCGCTTACCGGTTGCGGCAACTCCACCAGCGGCGAGGGCTCCGACAAGGGGTCCAAGCTTGCGGCCATCAAGTCGCGTGGCCATCTGAATGCCGGCGTTAAGAAGGACGTTCCCGGCTATGGCTATTACGACACCGCCAAGGGCCGCTTTGAGGGCATGGAAGTCGACTTGTGCTACCAGATCGCCGCTGCCGTCTTTGGCGTGAGCTACAAGGAGGCCCGCGCCCAGGAGCTTGTCGAGTTTACCGACGTAACACCCAAGACGCGCGGCCCGCTGATCGATAACGGCCAACTTGACGTGGTCGCGGCGACCTACACCATTACCGACGAGCGCAAGAAGAGCTGGGATTTCTCGACGCCGTACCGTACCGACTACGTGGGACTTATGGTCAAGAAGCGTTCGGGCTTTACCTCAATTGAGGATCTGGACGGCAAGGTCATTGGCGTGAGCCAGGGTGCTACCACGCAGGGCCTGATCGAGCAGATGATCAAGGACAACGGCTTTAGCTGTAAGCCCGAGTTTAGGGCCTTTAGCGGCTACCCCATCATCAAGAGTTCGCTCGACGCCGGCAATATCGATGTCTTTGCCATGGACCGCTCCACGCTGGCCGGTTACATGAACGAGACCGTTGAGCTGCTGCAACCCGAGGTTAAGTTTGGCGAGCAGGGCTACGGCGTGGCGACCAAGAAGGGCTGCGATCTTTCGGCCGTGGTCGATCAGGTGATTTGCGATCGCCTGGCCGACGGCTGGCTCGACCAAGAGGTCAAGACCTGGGGTCTTGTATAGGCGCATCGTCCAAGGAAGGAATCAAATGCTCGAAGGATTATTTGACGCCGACCGTTGGTCGACGACATTTCAAAACATGGGGCCCTTCTGGGAGGGCTTTGGCGTGACGCTGCAGGTGGTCGTTGCCGGTCTGCTGCTGTCGCTGGTGCTGGGCACGCTGCTGGGCGTGTTCTCTACCACTCGCTCGCGCGTGCTGCGCGCCATAAGCCGCGTGTACGTGGAGTTTTACCAGAACACCCCGTTGCCCGTGCAGGTGCTCTTTATGTACATGGCCGGTCCGCAGTTTTTGCAGGCCATAACCGGTGCCGACCAGCCGGTGCGCATTGCGCCGTTCGTGCTGGGCTTCTTGGGTGTGGGTCTGTATCACGCAGCCTACATTTCGGAGGTCATCCGCACCGGTATCGAGGCGGTTCCGCGCGGTCAGATGGAGGCGGCCCAGAGCCAGGGCTTCACCCGTGCGCAGGCATACTGGTACATCGTGCTGCCCCAGACATTCAAGATCATTCTGCCGCCGCTGTGTAACCAGGCGCTCAACCTGGTCAAGAACACGTCGGTGCTGGCGCTCGTGGCCGGCGGCGACCTTATGTACCGTTCCGACAACTTTGTGAGTCTGTACGGTTACCTGCAGGGATACATCGTCTGCTGCCTTATGTACTTCATCATCTGCTTTCCGCTCGCCATGCTGGTGCAGTGGCTCGAGCGCCGCTCCAAGGAGCGTCCGCGCGGCGTGAGCCTGGCCGAGCTGGGGCTCGACAACGTAGAGGAGGCCTAGCGCATGGAAATCTTTAACGCGACCAACCTGCTCTACATTTGGGGCGGCTTTGTTAAGACGATCGAGATCTCGGCGCTGTCGATCTTTTTCTCGCTCATCTTTGGCACGGTGCTGGCGCTCGTTAAAAGCTATGCGCCACGCCCGTTCCGTATTTTGGTGAGCGCCTATATCGAGCTGTTCCGTTGCACGCCAAACCTGCTGTGGATCCTGTTTATCTACTTTACGGTGCAGGGTTTGGACATTGTGATTTCGACCATCGCCTTTACGCTGTTTACCAGCGCTGTTATGGCCGAGATTGTGCGCGGCGGCCTCAACTCGATTCCGCGTGGCCAGTTTGAGGCGGCGCAGAGCCAGGGCTTCGGCTTCTTTGCCACCATGCGCTACATCATTCTGCCGCAGACGTTTAAGACGATCATTCCGGCGCTGTTTAGCCAGTGCACGACCGTCATCAAGGACAGCTCGTATCTTTCGGGTATTAACGTGGCCGAGCTCATGTACACGGCCAACGTCGTGATGGCCCACGCGATCGACCTGTCGCAGGTTCTTATGCTCTACGGCCTGGTGTTTGCGATGTACTTTGTGCTCAACTTTGGTATCTCGTTGCTGGTGAGGGCATATCAACGTCGTATTGTGGCAGCGTAGAATGCGACAAAGGGACTGTCCCTTTGCCACATAGAGAAAGGAATCGCGATGAGCGATCTGGAGAACAAGAAGAGTCCTGTGGTCATTACCATCGCGCGCGACTTTGGCGCCGAGGGCCACGAGATCGGTCGTATCCTCGCCAATGAGCTGGGGATTCCGCTGTACGATAACGAGCTGCTGGTGCGTGCGTCGCTGCGCGCGGGCGAGTCGCTCGATAAGATGGCCGCCTATGACGAGCGTCTGGCTGTGGAGAACATGGCGTTTCTGCCCGACCGCTACGATGCGCGTTCGTACTCGGACAAGTTGTTCCAAAAGATGAGCCAGGTGATTTTGGATCTGGGCGAGACCGAGAGCTGCATTATCGAAGGCCGCCTGTCCGATTACCTGCTGCGTAATAACCCCAATCACATTGCCGTGCTGGTGACCGCTCCCTTTGAGGACCGCGTCGAGATCGTGCGCAAGAAGCGTGGCCTCAACAAAAAGAAGGGCGCCAAGCTGGTCAAGCAGCAACAGAAGGCGCGCGAGGCGTTCTACAAGCGCTACAGCGCCGGCAAGTGGAAGATGACGAGCGGCAAAGACATCGTCGTCAACCGCGCCAAGCTGGGCCGCGAGGGCTGCAAAGACGTTATCGCCGCTGCCTACCGCTACAAAGTAGCGCAGCTCGAAGGCTAGCCGACCAAAACCACCACAAAGGGGACAGGCACCTTTGTGGTGGTTTTTGTTTTAGGCAGAGAAAGTCAACTGGTTCTGCCGTGGCCGATCGCTCAAAGAACTCAAGGATGCTCAAAAAACTCAAAGATACTCAAAATACTTATAGATTGTAGGGGCATAATTAAGTTGCATGAGTTCAAGGGAGGCTTTATGTCGGCACCGACGGCGTACAGGCAGGCAAATCCATTCACTCCGATGTTCGGACGTGTACCGGCGTATATGGCCGGCCGTGAACAAATCATCGATGATATGGTGCTGGCGTTTGAAAATGACGATTCCGATCCCAATCTTTGCTCGATTTTCTATGGTGCGCGTGGTACAGGTAAAACGGCGCTTTTGGCATATCTGTCGTACCGCGCCCAGCAAGAGGGTTGGATTACAGCGAATGTGACGGCCTCGGAGGGGATGCTCGAAGACATTTTGCAGCGCCTCAACGAATCAGCCGCCCATCTGATCGAAAAGCCCGCTTCTAGGCGTGTGAACAGTGTCGGCATTGCCCCCGTAGGAAGCATGAGCTGGGAAAACATCGATATTGAATTTGAGGGCGCTAACTGGCGTACTAAGATGAACGCTTTGTTTGCTCAGCTTGAAGCGACTGACACCGGGGTGCTTATCGCCGTTGACGAAGTGGATGCATCATTTGCGCAAATGACGGAGCTTGTTACTACCTACCAGCACTTTGTAAGCGAGAATAAAAAGGTAGCTTTGCTTATGGCGGGACTGCCGTTTCGCGTGCTGGCGCTGCTGACGGGGAAATCGACATCGTTTCTTCGTCGTGCGGCTCAACATTCACTGGGATCAATTTCACCGACTGAGGTAAAAGAAGCGTTTCGACTAACGATTGAGGACGGCGGCAAGACGATTTCTGATGAGGCGATCGACCTCGCTGCCAAGGCGATCGATGGCTTTCCGTTTATGTTCCAGTTGGTGGGGTATCGGGCATGGAATGCTTCGCGCCAAGCCTCCGAGGTTTCTATTGAGGATGTCGAACGAGGCGCGAAACTTGCGCAAGAGGAGCTGGAATCGCGAGTTTTCGCTTCAACAGCGGCGGAACTTTCACGAGGGGACCTGGATTTTCTTCGTGCAATGAATCCGGTTGGGACGACGACCAGGCAAGAGCTGGCAGCGAGGCTTAAGAAGAGTTCCGGTTCGATTTCAACGTATAAAAAGCGTCTAGTAGAGGCTGGGGTAATTGAAGAACCTCTGCAAGGACGTTTTGAGTTTGCATTGCCAGGCTTCGGCCGATATATGGCATCGCTTTACTAGAGGGGCGTTGCTGCGAAAGATCGCTTCGTGTCCCTTTGCCGTCTCGATCTGTAACAATAAGCCTGCTTTTAGGGGCCTATCTGTTACAGACTGAGACAAGCTGGCAGAGTGACCTTCTGCTCCGCTCAAACCACCGCAAAGGGGCCTTTGTGGTGGTTTTTGTTTTAGGCCGAGGGGAAGGCTTTGGTGAGACCGGCGCGCGTTTGCGTGTCGGTCTTTTGGTAGATAGAGCTCAGGTGGCGCTGTACCATGCGCATCGAGATACCGAGTTCCTCGGCAACCTGCTTGAGCGGGCGTTCATCCTGGGTCACGGCTATGAGCACGTCGACTTCGCGCGGGGTGAGAGCGTGGTTGGCGATGAAGGTCTGGCGTTGTTCCTCGATACTCGGTGCTGCCAATGCCTCCTCGGCAAGCTGTTGATGTTCGCGCTCCTGCTCGGTTTGAGGCAGGCGGAATAGGCCCGCGGCAACGAACGCAACGCTGGCTGCTACGAGCAGCACGAGCGCGCCGATCATGATGAGGGCGACGTTGCCCGAGGTCACAAGCGCAAGCGAGACGCCCGACGTGGTGAACGCGCACACGTTATTGGCCGCACGGCCCATGCCAGCCCACAGTGCGGGCGTGTGCACGCGCGGCGCCAGCTGCGTAAACGTGGCGGTAAAGAACGTGACAAAAAAGCCCGAACTCAGATAAAAGACGATGAGGCCCAAGTTGGGGTCGGCGCCGGCCTCCACGGCCAAGATCGAGATGGTGGAAAGTACCGTGACGCCGAGCATGATGAGACCCATGTAGCGACGCTCGGCAAGATCAAAGACGATACCGGCGACGAGACCGCTCGCCGCCAAAAAGAGGCGCGGCCAGGTCTGTACGGCGATGGTGCCGTGGGCGTTGGAGAACGTGACCACGTTGTCGAGTGTTGAGAACAAGCAGGCAAGAATCATGACGAGCACGATGCTCCAACACGCCTGCTTGGCGAGGACGTGCGATGGCTCGGCAAAGGGATTGGCGAGGTCGCTGGAGCTTTTGGCGGCCTTTTGGGGAACGACGCTGAGGACGGAGATGGCGATAGTCGCTGTGCCAAGGACGATGAGCTCTGCGATGCCGCCGCAATCGAGCAGGTTGATGGCGAACTGCATCAGGATGCCCGCGGCATAGGCTGCTCCCGCACCGGTGGCAAGCTTGGGGTCATCCTGGAATGCCAACGAAAAGGCGTGGTGAGCGGCGGCGCCCAGCAGGCCGAGCCCGAGGAATGCGAGGCACCCCAGAATCTCGAGCGCAAGCGGGCTCGTGGGGGACTGAATCTGGGTCAACCCCAAGATGGCGATGGGGACGGCGGCGGTGGCAACTGCCTGGGGCTGGCCTTTGCGCTGGGCGAGGGACAGCAGCGGCGCGTATCCGATAAAGCCGATGACGCTGGCGCCCAGGATAAAGCCCTGTGCAATTACAACGCGCTCGGCACCGGCGAGCAGCCCGACATTGATGTCGAAGCGAAACTCGCCGGCAAGAAAGACGAAGGTAAAGAGCGCGAGTGCCAAAAGCGCACTGATTTTAGGCTTGCTCAGGTTCAAGAACGGTCCTTTGGGTGGACGGAACAATCGTGCCCTCGATTGTAGACCATGACGGTAGGGGGTGGGCCTTTCGGGGGGGGGCGGGGCGCGCTTGGCAATAGCGTGCTCGTTGCCTTTTGCGCTGGCAGATGCGCCGCATATGAATTTGTGCCCCGGGATCCGGATATCTTCCCGTAACATGGTGTTATAGAAGCACCCCTTACGACAAGGAGGCTCACATGCGAACGCAAATCCATGACAACCCAATCGACCACGGCCGCGCGTGCTCGCTCTCTCACGGAACATGGCGCCGCGTGGGCGCAAAACTCGCCTGCGCGGGGGCCTGCGTGCTCATGGCCGGCCAGCTGCTGCTGCCGAGCGTGGCGCTCGCCGCCGAGTGGGTCAACGTGGGCGGCACGCAGTACGACGCGGGCGCCGCTGCCGGCGACGAGGCGGGAACCTGGTCCTGGGATGGCGCCGACGACATGAAGCTCAACGGCTACGACGGCGGCTCCATCGGCGCCAAGGGCAACCTCACCATCGGCGTGACGGGCACCAACACCGTCACGGCCGACGCCGGGCAGAGCGCCATTGCTGTTAGGAACGGTAACCTTGCCATTGCCGGCGACGGCACCCTGAATGCGACGGCCCAGAACGATGTGATTGCGGCGTCGGGAGACGGCAGGACCGGCGGCGATGTGACCATTGATGGCGCTGACGTTAACGTGACAGCCACGGGCGGAGCATATGAATCCATTGGTATCCATGCGGCAGCGGGCGACATAGCCATAAAGAATGGTGCTGACGTCCATGTCGAGGCAAAGTCGAACGCCGATGTCTTTGCAGTCCTTGCCGAAAATGTTCCTCCCAGGCATTCTGCCATCGAGGGTGCACAGGTCGAAGAGGCAGACTACAGCGCCAAACATGGTGGCTGTATCATGGTGGACAACGCTAAATTAAATGCGACGGCGGGTAATGCAGGGGGCATGTCGGTCGCTCTGTATTCGTTTGGTATTAAGACGGAAACATATTTGAAGATTGCCAACGGGGCGGATGTTTCGCTCGCGACAGGGAGCGCAGGAAAAATCTCGGCTGGTGTTTGGATACGCGTGCAAGACGGGGCGTCATGGATACGCGTCAATCGCTCGAACCTCACGGCTCAAGGTGATGCCGGGACTGATGAGCTTGTAGGGGCAAATCGCAAAGATGTCTATGGAATTTTTTCACAGTCTGGCTCCCCGTCGGCTACCCCTCGAATTAGCTTCTTTCAATCAAATGTTGTGGCGTCGGGCTCGACGGCGGCAGTCTATGCCGTCAATCAAGCTGGCGCTGGCAGGGCCCCCTATATCAAACTTGAGGGAGGGTTAAAGATTGCGATTCCCGACGGAGGTACCGTGCGCGACACCGTTGGAAGTGGGCGTGTCATCGGCGTTCCCGGGTCGTCTGTCATCCAGGACATTAGAACTTCCGACGAGGTCGCCCGCAACGTGGTAATCAGCTCTGGAGATGCGGCCGAACCCGAGCCCACCCCGCAGCCTGAACCCACCCCGGCTCCCACGCCACAGCCGAGCGGCGGCAGCGGGACCGACGTGCCGTCCGTGACGTCGACCCAGGCGAGCTCCACGGCCGCTGCCCCCAAGCCGGCCGCGCAGGTCGCCGCGGTCCAGAAGTCCGCGGGCGCTCTTGCCGCCACGGGCGACAACGCCGCGACGGCGGCGGCCGCCCTCGGCATCGCCGGTGCGTCCGTTATCGGCGCCGGCTTCGTCGCGTCCAAGCGCCGCGACCGCTAGCGCAAGCTTCCGCAACATAAGACAGCGGAGGTACCCCTTACGACAAGGAGGCTCACATGCGAAAGCAAATCCATGACAACCCAATCGACCACGGCCGCGCGTGCGCGCTCTCTCATGGAACGTGGCGCCGCGTGGGCGCAAAACTTGCTTGCGCGGGGGCCAGTGTGCTCATGGTCGGCCAGCTGCTGCTGCCGAGCGTGGCGCTCGCCGCCGACTTGGTCAACGTGGGCGGCACGCAGTACGACGCGGGAACCGCTGCCGGCGACGAGGCGGGAACCTGGTCCTGGGATGGCGCCGACGACATGAAGCTCAACGGCTACGACGGCGGCTCCATCGGCGCCAAGGGCAACCTCACCATCGACGTTACAGGCATCAACACCGTAACGGCCGATGCCAGGCAGAGCGCCATCGAGGTCAAGGACGGCAATCTCGCCATTACGGGGGAGGGGACCCTCAACGCGACGGCTCAGGATAATGTGCTTACTGCGTCGGGCGATGGTGTCACGAATGGAGACATCACTATAAGTGGATCCAGTGTTAACGTGATATCTACGGGTAGCTTTTATTGCTCAAACGGTATTCGCGCGAAATCGGGCAACGTGAAAATCGACAAGGGCGCCGACGTTAAAATAGAGGCAAAGAAGGCGGATGGGCTACACCGGCCGCCGCAAAGCGCCTATGGCATCTTTGCCGATGGGAAGCCAGGCGGTCGCGTTGCTCGGGAAAGCGGTCAGGAAGAACCGGATTATGTCTCCGTGCACGGGGGCGACGTCACGATCGATGGCGCCAAGGTTGCAATTAAGACGGCGGACGGCCCGTATTATTCTGCAGGCATCCATACGCTTGGCATCAACAAGAACACGCTCTTGCAGATCGTCAACGGAGCTGATGTCGAGATACTTGCCGGCGATGCGGTGCTGTCTTCGAGGGGCATTGACGCGCAGGCGGAGGGCGGTTCGACGTGGATGCTTGTCCAAAAATCGAACCTCACAGTGCGTACTGGCGGAAATGTGAGCGAACCCAACCCTGGGCCTCGTCGAGAGGACTACGGAATCATCGCCGCAGGATATGACGATCTGGAAAGGCCCCAGATTAGGATTTTCAAATCGAATGTTGAGGCGTCGGGCCTGACAGCGGGGATCTATGTTGTCAACCGAAAGACCACGGGCGGGGGACCGTCTATGAATCCCGCACTCGATATCATGTACGGGTCGGTGATTACGACTCCCGCCGGCGGCACCGTGCGAGAAACTGCCGGAAACGGACTTGACTACGACACCGCCGGAAACGGACTCGTCATCGGCACCGCCGGGTCGTCCACTATCCAGGATATTAAGACCTCCAACGAGGTCGCCCGCAACGTGGTGATCAGCTACGGGGATGCGGCCGAGCCCGAACCCACGCCGCAGCCCAATCCCGCGCCCGAGCCCACGCCGCAGCCTGAGCCCACCCCGGCTCCTGCGCCGCAGCCAGGCGGTGGAAGTGAGACGGGCACGCCGTCCGTGACGCCGACTCAGGCGAGTTCCACGGCTGCTGCCTCCAAGCCGGCCGCGAAGGCAGTTGCGGCTCAGAAGTCCGTGGGCACTCTGGCCGCCACGGGCGATAGCGCCGCGACGGCGGCAGCGGCCCTCGGAATTGCCGGTGCGTCCGTCATCGGCGCCGGCTTCGTTGCGTCCAAGCGCCGCAACCGCTAGTGCAAGCTTTCATAGCCATTTTCAGCCGCCGCGTGGGCATAAATGCCCTTGCGGCGGCTCTTTGTATTTCCGCAGGTAGAGGCCTAGGTTCGCATCTACGAACCTAGGCGTATAGAGTCATTTGGCGCATCTTGGTTGTACAGGACCACCACAAAGGGGACAGGCGCCTTTATGGTGGCATGTCCCTACGACCAAGGAGGCCGTTATGTACGGAAGCCACTTTGATAAGGAGGCCCAGCGCGAACGCACTTGCTCGCTGGTTCATGGTACTTGGCGCTGCGTGGGTGTGAGGATTGCGAGCGTCGGTGCGTGTGCGCTTATGGTTGGTCAGCTGCTACTGCCGAGTTTGGCGCTTGCGACCGAGTGTGCGGATCCCGCCGCTGCGACTGGTGAGGTTGCCGCGGCTCCGGTGACACCGGCGGTTGCGGAGGATGCGGCTCCGGCGACCGCGCCTGCAACTGATGCTGCTCCGACGGCACAAACCGTCACTGAACCTCAGCAGACGGCCCCGACTGGCGCCACCGATGAATCCAACGATGCGGCACCCGCTGAACAAAATACTCCCAGCGACAACGCCGCCACGCCGGCGAATGACGCCATCATGCCCTGCGGTGTGACCGATGTTGTTGGCGGCAGCGACGTTAGGGTCAATATTACGGTGCGGAACAATTACACCGACATCAAGAAAGAAGAAACGATTGAGTATGTGAAGGGGATTGCCCTTGTAGATGGAGACCAGTCTGCTCTCGATGGTAGCGCTTTGACTTTTATCGGCCTGGGGGACTTGATCGTCCATGCGGCGTATGACAGTGCGAGCAATAAAACAACGCTTACCCTGGATATCAGCAAGATTCAGAGACAGAAGGAGGAGCAGAAGTACTTTACGGAGTACAGGGAGAATAAGTCCAAGATGACGACCACCTATGATGGATCCAAGCTTACGTATACGGGTACAGAGCCCGGGAATATCATCATCGGTGATCCGGACGACGCCTTTAAAGGAGATACCGAGGCGACCGGGAAACCCACTATTAACGAGATCCGGGATGACTACTACACCCGCACCCATGTCTACGAGAGGGCGTGCCTTGTTATCCCGGCAGCGGAATCAGAATCGGAATCCATCTCCTTTGCCAATGTTCAGAATACGGACTTCAATTGGCAGCTGGATACTGGTCCGCAGGTGACGGCAGGTGTCCCTAACTACGATGCAGATAAATACGAAATCGCTTATGAATGCTGGCAGGAATTTGAAAACAACGAACCCGTTGCTGCCTGGTATTCCGATAACGGCTCACATGGTTCCCTGCCGACTATTACAAAGTTTAAAAGCGGGAAAGAGTACGTGTATTCTCTTATGCTGAAGCCAAAAGACGGATATTCCTTCAGCGATGAAACCGTTGTTACCGTAAACGGGGAAACCGTAAAGTCGAGTCTAAGCGGAGAATTCCTGTATGTCCCTGCTATTAAAACAATTACGATGCCTGCTTCGTCGGAAAACGAAGCTCTTGAGAATCTAAACGTCAACGATGTGAAAACCGACTATGCGCCCGGCGAGGCGCCGCGTGCGACCGCGACGATTCCTGCCGCCGATGCCGATAAGTATGAGATCGCCTATGAGTGCTGGGAAGAGATGGATGGCAGCGACCCTGCGGAGCTCAAGCCCGTTGCCTTCTGGTATTCCGACCCCGCAAAGTACACGCCGGGCATGAAGAAGATTGAACACTTCGAGGAGGGCAGGTTCTACATGTACTCCGTTGAGCTGTGGCTCAAGGGCGACAATACCGTGGCCGATGACTGCATGATGTACGTCAACGGCCATTGGACGCACCACATCAAGACCGCCAACGGTGTCTTCGCGCCAAATGCTGACAATATGCTGTGCGAGCAGCCAATCGACGAATGGCGTGCCATCGACGTTATAGAGATCGACGGCGCCACGACCACCTTCAAGGCGGGCGATAAGCCGGTCTTTACGGCGAATGTTCCGACGGGCTCCAACTCCCTTCCTCAGTGTGAGTACTGGACGGGTAGCGACGGCAGCGAAGTGAACTCTCAGAAGTTCTGGGATCAGAACATCACGAACCACATCGACGCCTTTAAGCCTGGCGTGACCTATCGCTACGGTATCTACCTCAAGCCCGCGCGCGGATTCTACTTTACGCCCAACACCAAGCTGGTGATCAACGGCCAGGAGTGCGGCTACCAGATGGGCGAAGCGAGTGTAGTTGATCACGAGAGCGGCTGTATCTTCACCCTGTGGCTCAACACCGATCTGACGTTTACGCCTGAAGCCACGCCGACTCCCGATCCGCAGCCTACGCCGGATCCCAAGCCGACGCCGCAGCCCGAGGTCAAGCCCGAAACCAAGCCTGAGACGAAACCCGAGACCAAACCCGCGGCTAAGCCGACCACGACCACCACCACGACCAAGACGGTTGAGAAAGCCACGCAGGCCAAGAAGTCCGACGCTGTCCTGGCCGCCACGGGCGACACCACCGCAATGACGGTCACCGCCCTAGGCATCGCCGGCGCAACCGTAGCCGCCGCCGGCATCGCCTCAACCAAGCGCCGCAAGCGTTAGGTTTTGGCGACAGCGCCCATACTCGGCTTTAGCAAAATCTCAATCTGTAACACCAAACTGCCCAAAACGGCTTTAGATGTTACAGATCGAGATGAACCGTCTAGCCTCCGGTGCAATGTCTCGATCTGTAACACCAGGCGGGGAATTTGACCTCTAACTGTTACAGATCGAGACAAACTGGCCGGCCAAGTTCGGAACCACCACAAAGGTGCCTGTCCCCTTTGTGGTGGTTTGCGCAGGTAGAACGGTAGGTTCGTATATATGAACCTACCGTTCGCTTTGTTTTTGGACAACGATTACGCTGGATGACTTTTGGTTTTCAGGAAAGGAACGACCATGAGGTGGACTACTGTTCGAGCGCTTTGCCGCCGGCTGACGGTTGCCACGGTGACCCTCACCATGGTGACGGGCTCGTTGCCTGTGGGCGCGTTTGCTGAGGTGCTCACCACCGATAGCACCTTTGTGCAGACGGATAACGGCCAAGCAGCCGACGCCGCTCCCGCCGATTCGGCTGACGCCCAAACGTCAGACTCTGCTTCCGCCGACCCCGCGCCCGATGCCGGCGCTGCCGACCCCACAGTGCCCGCCGCCGATGACGTCCCTACGCCCCCGGCCTCCGAGATTGCATCGGCGGCGGGCCTGACGGGCGCCGGGCAGACCGAGGGCACACCTGCGGGTACGCTCGCCACCGATCTTGTCGAGGGTAAGGAGCTCGCCGAGCAGCAGAAGCAAGAGGAGGCTTCCGGTGCCGAGGCAACCTGGAACGAGGAACTTGGACTCTGGGCAACCTCGAAGGGCGCCACGGGCGTAAAGGGCGAATACGACGATGGCTACGTGGCCGGCGAGCAGACCCCCGCGCAGTACTACTTCTCGATCGATAGCCTCACCAATGAAATTTCTATCGAGTATGGCGACGGAGGCATTACCACGTTGGAGGTGCCCTCGACCATCGACGGAAAAAATGTCGTGAGCCTTAAGGGTATGGGAAACGCTGCGCTTACATCAATTACGTTTGCCCCCGATTCGCATATCCGCTCTGTGGGCGGTTTGGGCGGCAGCAGCATCAAGGAAATCGCACTGCCCGATTCGGTTGAGGAGTTGGGCTGGAATGCGTTTACCGGAAGCAAGACACTTCACACGGTGACCTGGCCCAACAACGCGGCCTTTACCACGATTCCCGAGCAGGCCTTTGAGGGCTGCGAACAACTTGACGACAATGTGGTGGCAACGCTGCCGCCTTCGGTTAAGACTATCGACTATCGTGCCTTCGCCAATTGCGGCGTGCCGCAGTTCTATGTCTCGGACACAACGGTACTCACCTTTACGCAGATCGATGTGCCGGGCACGGTGGAGCGGATTGAGCGCTATGCCTTTGACGGGTGCTCGCATGTGTCGTCGGTGACGATCGGCGACGGTGTCAAATATATCGGAGCGCACGCGTTTACTTACCTCGATCCCGCGCTGGCCGGTAAGGAAATCGTTGTGCCCAAGAGCGTGCAGTCGATTGATCTGGAGCCGTTCGACAACACACGTATTGAAAGCTTCGCCGGCGGCAGCTGGACCACCAACCACAATGCAGTGACCCTGCGCGTCATGAATCCCGACATCAAGCTCGAAGAGGGGGGCCTGTACGTCAACAACGTGACGATCGATGGCGTCGATTACTCGATGCCTTTTAGTGAGGGCCAGACCATCTATGCCTATGCGACGGACTCGGCGGGCAACCCCTCGATGATCAAGAAGATTGCCGATGCCGTCGCCGATCGCATGGACTCGGCCGACCCAACGCGTCCCGCCTATACCTTTGAGTGGATGGGCGAGGCCGCCCGGATCACGGGCAAACTTCCCCAGGGCGCGGCGGCCGTGCTCGTGCAGGCGGGGCAGTCCACGCCGTTGACGGTTGGCGACGACGGCTCCGTTGCTGTCAATGTCCTCTCCAAGACGGCAGCAACGCTGCGCATTTCGCTCAGCGGTTACTATGACATGGTGCTGGCGCGCCCGGGCGACCAGATGACGGGCACATGGAATATCGGAGAGATTAAGGCCGAGGACTTTACCAAGATTCCGGCCTCGCGCGCGATTGAGCTCAACGTGGGCTATCTTGAACCGATTGTGGGCCAGGATAAGACCGAACGCATTGAGCTCGATAGTCTCGATAACATCGATCTGACGGTGAAGAGCGGCGGCAAGACGCTTAAGCCTGCCAAGGGCGACAAGGAAAACGACTACCGTATCCAGGGTGCAGCGCTCGTGGTGTCGCAGGCCATTGCCGACGCGGACCAGGATCTGGAGATAACGCTCGAGCCCAAAGACAGCCTCAGGCTGGGTGGGGCGACGGCGACGGTGAAGCCTTCGGCCGGCAAGGTCGATATCGACTTGAAGCCCTGGGGCACGGCGGCGGTCACGACCAAGGGCGACTACCAGGGCGCCAACCGCGTGCTGGTGTTCCGTACGTCCGACGGCAAGCTAGTCGCCGACGGCGTCACCTATTTGATGGGTTACGAAGACGATGGCACCACGCCTATCATGAAGGCCGAGACGCCGCGCCTTAAGGCCGGTTCGTACACCATCGTTGCCTTTAACAAGACGAGCTACGACATCCAAGCGACGAGCTATTCCACGTTTAGCCGCCTAGGACTGACCGTGGGTAAGCATATCGCGCAAAAGCAGGTGAAGATCGAGGACGGCAAGCAGCTCGATGTGACGCTCGACGTTCCCGCGTTTGACGTGGAGACGTATCGTGACGAGCGCGGGCTGACGGCAGGCTCGGTTATCGCTGATTCGTCCGCGGTCGTTGGCGTGGAGACCGAGCTGCGCATTCATTACGAGCTCAAGGACAGCCAGACTGCCAAGATTGAGATTCCGCTGGCCAAGGATGCCGTCGAGGATGTGTCCGCAGGCGCTCGCGAAGCCGGCGCCAGCTCCGATGCCATGTGGGCTGACACAACTTGGGAGGGCGACAACCTCGTTCTCGATATGAAGAAGGGCATGGGCGCCGATGTGTTTGTGCGCTTTAAGCCTAAGGCCGCAGGCACCTATGCCGTCTTGCCGCTCATTACGCTGGGCGAGGTGACATTGCCGCTGGGAAGCACCACACTCGAGGTTAGCGGATCGCGCATCGAGGTCGACAACACCGACGTTCACAGCCTGCTGGGCAATGTGGCCTACGTTTATGCAGCGCCGGGCAAGAGCGTGCAGCTCACCGTGGGGACGGGCTCGTCGGCTGCAAAGTACACCGGCAAGACCAATAAACTCGGCCGTGCCAAGATTGAATACGACCTGCCGCAGGATACGCTTGCCGCCGAGCGTGTGACGCTCGAGGCGCGCGTGGGCTCGACCGATGTTGCCGCCGCTGCCGCAGAGGTGACGGCTCGCAACTATGTGCGCTATGTTCCGAGCGCTTCGGTCTGGAACTTTGATGTGACGTATCGTGGCGGTACGCAAAACTTGGTCAAGGACGGCAAGGACACCGGCAAGAGCCTGTGGACCTTCCATCATCTGCCACAAAAGAAGAATGCCTACTGGACCTTTGATATCACGCTCGAGGTGGGAAACGAAGAGGCCGCCGACACGCTCGACCTGCACGTGGACTGCGTGGATGGCAAGACGGTGACGATTCCTCTGACTCAAAAGTCGCGCGAGGGCACCCGTGTGCGCTATGTGGCGGAGTATGTGGACGAGGGTTACCTTAAGCTGCTCGATGAGTTTAACAAGGCGAATGACTCGACCTATGTGAACTGCGGCAACTTTGAGCAAATCTTTATGCCGCAGACCTACCGCATCTCCAATGCCCAGCTTATGACCATGCTGAGTTTTGACGCCAAAGCTTCGGCTAAAAAGCATTCCGCCGCGGCCGAGGAGCGCCAACAGGAGTTCTCGAATGCCGTGCAGCAGTGGCACGAGTATATGATGGATAACTCGTTTAATGATGTCGACGAGGCCTTTAACGACGCGATTGACCAGATGGTCGCCGATGCGTTTGCCGAGGAGGACGAGAACGGTAAAGAGGACGAAGCCCAAGGTGGAGCTGCCCGTAAGGCTCGTCGCGCCCCTGCCGCCAGCGACGGCGAGGGTGATGGTGCTGGCAACGACGAGGCCGCGCAGTTTGCGGCTGAGCTCAAGGCCGCGGTCGGCGGGTCGTCGGCGCTGCTGACCCAGCAGGGCGACAGCTATGGCGTCAATGTGGACAAGATGATCTTTGAGGATGCTTACGGCACCAGCGAGGATTGGTATCAGGAACTCGCGGCGGCCCAGGGCGCGAACGCTGCGGATGCGGCCGCCATCAAGGAGCTCGTCGACCATGCATCGCGAGCGGAGTTTATTGCCCAGCGGGCCGAGGATCTGGTGGGCCAGTCGATGGGTATCGGCCAGCTCAACCAATACGGAAGCTGGAATGACGCAACCGCTGCGGCGCTCAACAAGTGTGCGGGCATTAAGGCCAGTGAGTACAACGGCCAGTCGACGAGCGGGTTTAACGATTTGGGCCAGGCGCTCGGCAGCTCACTGAGCTACAAGGCGGCTGACGACGATACCGTTAAGGGCTTTAAGGTCGCCGCGCCCGATGGCGAGCAGACGGCCTATATAGAGTCGGAGTTTATCGAGAACTCCAATAACAACAAGAATCAGGCGCTTCTGTTTAACTCGATCGCCATGCAGTGCGACATTCTGGACAACCTGTACGACAACTGGAATGTGGTCCATAGCCTCAACAACTCCAAGGTGCGCGGATGGCTCATGGCCTGGAAGCTCAACGGCGACGTGAGCGCCCATATGAAGCTCATCCGCACGATCCGTTCGCTCAAGAGCTATAAGATCGAGTGCGAGATGTTCGGCCAGGTCTTTAAGACCGATGCGTGGAAGGCGGCCGGCCAGGCGTTTCCCGCGGCGACCCAGGGCATCGGCATCTTTACCGGCATTTACGGCGTGAACGATGCCAGCAAGAACTGGGAGAACGTGAACGTCCGTATGCAGAAGGTGAAGGGCGAGCGCGAGGGCTATGAGCTTCAGCATACGCGCTTGCTTGCCAAGCCCGAGAAGACCGAGGACGACTGGAAGTGCATTTACGCGCTGCGTGACGCCATGGAGAAGGCGCGTGCGTTTGAGGATCTGCTGTATCGCCAGCTCTGCCACGACAGCACCGATGTGGCGGTGGGCTCCATTATGACAATCGCCGGCGTGCTGACGGCCGGTTCGGCGGGTACCGTGGTGGGCGCTGCCTATGACGCGGCTTCGACCAGCGTAGGTTCGGAGCGCGCGATTAAGCTGACCAATGCCGAATGCGCCTACGATGTTGCCTGCGAGCAGGTGGAGCGCGCGTGCCAGAATCGTATTACGGTCAACTGGGGCGAGCTGACCGATGCCGAGGTCTACAAGGCCAACAAGGACGGCTTGATCTCGGACGAGAAGATGCAGTCGATTTTCGAGGCGCGTTATCGCAATGTGGCTGCCAAGGCTGCACCCGACCCTGCGGGCGTGGTGTACGAGGGCCTGCTGTCCAATACGGTTGAAGGCGCGACGGTTGAGCTGTGGAGCGCCGACGATGCGGCCGGTACCAATGCGGTGCGTTGGGATGCCGAGGAGTATGAGCAGGACAATCCGCTTGCAACGGGTGCGGACGGTGCATACAACTGGAATACGCCGACCGGCTGGTATCAGGTGCGCGTGACCAAGGACGGGTATGAGGAGGCGCGTTCGGCTTGGCTACGCGTGCCGCCGATTCAGACTGAGGTGAACATTGGCTTGGTGTCGACGGCGGCACCCGAGGTGGTTTCGGCCCACGCCTATACCGATTGCATCGAGGTTGAGTTTGCGCAGTATATGGATGCGAGCGACGATGCCCTGGTTGCATTGTGCGCGCAGGGCTTGGGCGACGTGACGTATACGTGGCTCGACAAGCAGGACGATCCCAATGGCAAGCCGCTGTCGCGCGTGCTGCGTATTCGCTATGCCGATGCGCGTGAGGCGGGCTCGACGGTGGCGTTTGAGCTCGACGGTGCTCGCAACTACGCCGGCACGGCCATGACGCGCTGGGCAAGTGGCGAGCTTGTCGTGGGCGTTCGTGCCGACAAGCTCAAGCTCAACGTGGAGCAGGCCGTGACCATGCTTGATGGCAGTGACTTTGAGCTGGTGGCGCACGTGACCGATAAGGCGGACAAGCCGTTTGCGGGCGCAAAGGTTAGTGTTGGGCTGGAGTCCTCGGCTATCTGCTCTGTCGATGCCACCCAGGCCGTGACGGGCGAGGACGGCGCGGCGACGTTTGTGCTGCATGGTGCTCTGCCCGGTTTGACGACGTTGACGGCGGCGGTGGACGGCACGGCGCTGTCTAAGCGGGTCGACGTTCGCGTGTCTGCCGAGGCAGTGCGACCGGCGCGACCGGTGGCGATGATTGGTGCGACGACGTTTGGTGCATGGTCGCCCAAGGAGAACTACATTACGGTGCCCAAGGGCACGAAGCTGGAGCTTTCGGCCGAGGATGGCACGACGATTTGGTACACGACTAACGACACCTGCCCCTGCCGCGACGAAGGCCGCGTAAAGTACACCGAGCCTATTGCGCTCGATAGCAATATGTATGTGCACATTGCGGCACAGCGCCCTGGCATGTCGTACAGTGAGTATTCCGAGCGTCTGAACATTACGATTACGGTGACCGATGAGGCGGCGCCTGAGCCGACGCCCGATCCCGGTCTGAAGCCAGAGCCCGAGCCGACGCCTGACGGCGGCGAGCAGGGCGGCGGTGCGGATGGCTCTGGTGGCACCGGGGTACCTGCGGGCGTCTCGGCTTCGACGACGACCACGGTGACGACGAACAAGTCCAAGGGTAAGGGCAAGAACGGCAAGAAGCCCGGTGGTACGGAGCTTGCCGACACGGGTGACTCCGCCGCGATGACGGTCGCCGCCCTGGGCATCGCCGGCGCAACCGTTGTCGCGGCCGGCATCGCCGCGACCAAGCGTCGCAAGCGCTAGGTTTTGGCGAGCGCCCATCCTCGGCGTTAGCAAAATCTCAATCTGTAACACTAGGCTGCCCAAAACGGCTCCAGGTGTTACAGATTGAGATGAACTGTTCAGCCGCCAACCTAACATCTCAATCTGTAACACCAAGCGGGATATTTGGTCTCTAGCTGTTACAGATTGAGATGAACAGACGGATATTCGTACAATATCTCAATCTGTAACAACTACGATGCTCAACAGGGCCTAACTGTTACAGATTGAGACTAAACGACCGACCAAGTCCCAAACCACCACAAAGGTGCCTGTCCCCATCGTGGTGGTGGAGCGGTCGGCATAGAAAAAGTCCCCGCCGGGCGTGTGCTCGACGGGGACTTTGCCGTTTGGTGGCTAGTGCTGTAGGTGATTACTCGCCCAGCAGGCTCTTGGTGATGGAAGCGGCGGCCTTCTTGCCGGCGCCCATCGCCAGAATGACCGTAGCGGCACCGGTGACGATGTCGCCGCCGGCCCAGATGCGGGGATCGGTGGTCTGGCCGGTCTCCTCGTCGGCGACGATGTAGCCCCACTTGTTGAGCTCCATCTTGCCGCCGATCTTGGCAGCGAAGGGGTTGGCGTTGGTACCGATAGCCGAGATTGCGACGTCGCAGGGGATCTCCTCGATGGCGCCCTCGATGGGTACCGGGCGACGACGGCCGGACTCGTCAGGCTCGCCGAGTTCCATCTTCTGGACCTTGACGGCGCACACGGAGCCGTCCTCGCCAGCGACAAACTCGAGCGGGGAGACGAGCGGCAGAACCTCGACGCCCTCGGCCTTGGCGTGGTGCAGCTCGGCACGACGGCAGGGCATCTCGTCCTCGGTACGACGGTAGGCGATGATGGCGTGCTCAGCGCCCAGGCGCTTGGCGGTACGGACGGCGTCCATAGCCACGTTGCCGCCGCCAAAGACAACGACGTTCTTGCCGTGCTTGGTGGGGGTGTCGTACTCGGGGAACTTGTTGGCCTTCATCAGGTTCACGCGGGTGAGGTACTCGTTCGCGAAGAAGACGTTGGGCAGGTTCTCGCCGGGGACGTTGAGGAACTTGGGCAGGCCAGCGCCGGTCGCCACGTAGATGGCGTCGAAGCCCTGCTCGAACAGCTCCTCGGCCGTGGCCATGTTGCCCACGACGGAGTTGTACTCAAACTTGACGCCCATGTCCTCCAGGCCGTCGATCTCGCGCTTGACGACCGCCTTGGGCAGACGGAACTCGGGGATGCCGTAGACCAGCACGCCGCCACCGGTGAAGAATGCCTCGAAGACAGTGACGTCAAAGCCGTTGCGGGCGAGCTCGCCGGCGCAGGTGATGCCGGACGGGCCGGAGCCGACGACGGCGACCTTCTTGCCGTTCTTGGGGGCCATCTTGGGCGTGGAAGCGAGCTCGGGGCGGTCACCCAGGAAGCGCTCGAGCTGGCCGATGGCCACGGGCTCGGACTTCTTGCCACGGATGCACTTGCCCTCGCACTGGTTTTCCTGCGGGCAGACGCGGCCGCAGATGGCGGGAAGCATGGAGTCCTCGCGGATGGTATCGAGAGCGCCGCCGAAGTCCTTCTCGCGGATCTGCTCGATAAAGCGGGGGATGTTGATGTTGACGGGGCAGCCCTCAACACAGAACGGCTTCTTGCAGTTGAGGCAGCGCTCGGCCTCGGCCAGCGCCATCTCCTCGGTGAAGCCCTTGTCGACGGGGCGGAAGTCGCAGGCGCGCTCGGCAGCCGGCTCCTCGTTATCGGGGGTGCGGGGCGACTTCATATCGGCAACGAAACGACCATTAACTAGTGGCATGCGCAGCTCTTTTCCTCATAGGCCTTGAGGGACTCGCCCTCTTCGGAACGGTAAGCGGCCTGGCGGGCACGAAGGTCATCCCAGTCGACCAGGGTGGCATCGAAGTCGGGGCCGTCGACGCAAGCGAACTTGGTCACGCCGCCCACCTCGACGCGGCAGCAGCCGCACATACCGGTGCCGTCAACCATGATGGGGTTGAGGGACGCGGTGATGGGGGTGTCGTACTTCTGGGCGGTGAGGGTCGAGAACTTCATCATCGGAACGGGGCCGACGCAGAAGACCTGGCTCACGGCCTTGTCCTGCAGCAGGCGCTCCAGCGGAGCGGTGACAACGCCCTGCTCGCCGTAGGAGCCGTCGTCAGTGGTGATGTGGATGTGGTCCTCGTCGAGGAGCTCGCGGAACTGGTCCTCCATGAGCAGGAGGTCCTTGGTGCGGGCGCCCATGATGGCGTGAACTTCGTGACCGGTCTCGACCAGGTGCTTGGCGACCGGGAAGGCAATTGCCAGGCCGACGCCGCCGCCAATGACGGCGCAGGGGCCCTCGGCCATCTCGGTGGGAACGCCCAGCGGGCCTACGACGTCGCGCAGCGACTCGCCGGCCTCGTAGGTGGACAGCATCTCGGTGGTCTTGCCGATCACCATGAAGATGAACTCGACCCAGCCCTCGTCACCGTTCCAGCCGGCCAGGGTAAACGGGACGCGCTCGCCCGTCTCGTTGGCGCGAACCATGAGGAACTGTCCAGCGTGCGCATGCTTGGCGATTGCGGGCGCCTCGATGCGGAACTTGAACACCTTCTCCGAGAACTGCGTCTTCTCCAGGATCTTATACATAGAACCCCTCTCTTGTTAGGGCCGCCGAACCGTGCCTCCACGGAAATGGACGGTAGCCCGAGTAAAACCGTACGCGCACAGGCGTTGTGCAGACATACGGTGCAAATTATACCCTCATGGACATGTCACTTACGTGTGTCTTCGGCGGTTGGGAGCAGGGTTTATCCACTTTGGCCTACCAAATAGGGACAGGTTTATTTTGGTCGGTTTTATCAGGCAAAACGGCAAAGGGGGCCGGCCTCGCACATCGGTGAGACCGGCCCCCATTGGAGCGCTGCATATGTATGGCGGCACAGGGTTTATTGCGGTGCGGCCGCTGCGGTGTTTCCGCATACAGAACCTGCCAAAATAAACCTGTCCCTAAATAGTAGGTTCTAGTGCTTGCCGTTGGCGGAAGCGGCGCCGTTTACGTGATCGCGGGCGTAGATTACGCCGTGGGCGATGGCCAGACCGGCGGCATCTGCGGCGCGGGCGCAGGTGTCCTGGAAATCCTCGGCCTCGCGGCCGCGCAGCTGCTTAAGAACGTAGTCGGCGACGGCCATCTTGCCGGGAGGGTTGCCGATGCCGGTGCGGATGCGGCTGAAGTCGCGGCTGCCCATCTTGTCGATGATGGAGCGCAGGCCGTTGTGACCGGCATGGCCTCCGCCCACCTTGACGCGTACGTCACCGGCGGGAATGTCGAGCTCGTCGTGGATGACGAGCAGCTCCTCGGTCTTGATCTTGTACTCGCGGCAGAGCTTGGAGATGGGCCCGCCCGAGGTGTTCATGTACGACTGCGGCTTGACCAGCACAATCTGGCGCTTACCGCCCTCTTCCTCGGGATCGTTGATGTTGATGAGCGCGACCTCGGCGCCGGCCTGGTTTTTCCAGTACGTGACGCCGGCCTGACGGGCCAGCTCGTCGATCGCCTTAAAGCCGGCGTTGTGGCGGGTCTCGGCATATTCCTCGCCAGGGTTGCCAAGCCCGGCAACCATGCGAATCTTAAGCGGCTGTGCAGCTGCCATATTTGTCCTTCCGTTACATAAAAAGTTTAATCAACGACAAAGGCTACCACGCCCGCCGAAGGCGAGACTTCGTTTCAGCGAAATCCCACCAGACAAAAGCGCGGCCGCGGCAGGGCGAGCCGTCGGAACAGAAGAAACCCCCGCGCGACCTTTGCGAAGCAAGGGGGAGCGCGGGGGTTTCTTCTGTTCCGACGGCGATGCGCCGGGTTACAAGGACGATGCGATTACAGTGCGAAGTCGCCGCCGACGAGCGTGGAGACGGGCTCCTCGTGGTAAACGGCGGAGATGGCCTGAGCGAACTCCTCGGCGACCGAGATGGTCTTGATCTTGCCGCCGACCTCGACAGGAATGGCGTCGGTGACGAGGCACTCGACGATCGGGGCGTCGTTCAGACGCTCGATGGCCGGACCGGAGAAGATGCCGTGGGTGGCGCAGACGTAGATGTCGCCAGCGCCCATAGCCTTGAGCTCCTTGACGTTGGCGCACAGGGTGCCAGCGGTGTCGATCATGTCGTCGTTGATGATGCAGGTCTTGCCCTTGATGTCACCGATGATGCCCATGACCTCGGCGGCGTTGTGGCGCGGACGGCCCTTGTGGGCGATGGCCAGGTCGCAGCCGAGCATGTCGGACAGCTTCTTGGCGGCCTTGGCGCGGCCCACATCGGGGGAGACGACAACCAGGTTGTCGGTGTCGAAGTGCATGTCGTTGTAGTACTGGCCAAACAGCGGCAGCGCGGACAGGTGGTTAACCGGGATATCGAAGAAGCCCTGGATCTGGCCCTGGTGCAGGTCGAGGGTGATGATGCGGTTGACGCCGGCGCGCTCGAGCAGGTTGGCGACGAGGCGGGCGGTGATGGGCTCACGCGGGCCGGCCTTGCGGTCCTGGCGGGCATAGCCGTAGTGGGTGATAACGGCAGTGATGGAGCGGGCAGATGCGCGCTTGGCAGCGTCGGTGGCGATGAGCAGCTCCATGAGCATGTCGTTGACGTTGCCGCCGGCCACGGACTGAATCAGGAAGACGTCGGCGCCACGGACGGTCTCGTCGTAGCGGGCGTAAATCTCACCGTTGGCGAACTGCTTTAGCGTAAGGCCCGAAAGCTCGACCCCAAGGTACTCAGCAATCTTCTGAGCGAGGGGACGGTTGGAGGAACCGGAATACACGCGGATGGACTTGCGCATATTCTCCGACTTCTCGGGATCATTAATCGGCATTACCCTTCTCCTTTATATCGAATGCCATATAGATGCCTTTTTGCATTGTAACCGCGCGGCGGGGTTTATCGAGTCTTGATAACGTCTTTACCGTCAACGGACACGAACCGACCACTCATCCGGTTGCGCAGGTCACGATAGAAAAAGGAGCCGCCCCCCATGGGAACAGCTCCTTTTGTGCTTGATAAAACGTTATGCCTCGTCGTCCTCGTGCAGGCGGCGGCGATAATCGGCGGCCCAGCCCTCGATATTTACCTGACGGGCGCGGCCCAGACCGAGTGCGTCGGCCGGGACTGGCTCGGTGATGACGGATCCGGCGGCCACGAGTGCACCGTCGCCAATCTGGGCGGGCGCGACCATCATGGTGTCGGAACCGATGAAGGCATCCTTGCCGATGACGGTCTTGTGCTTGTGGACGCCGTCGTAGTTGCAGGTGATGGAGCCGGCGCCCACGTTGACGCCGGCGCCCATGGTGGTGTCGCCGATGTAGGACAGGTGCGGAACCTTGGAGCCCTCGCCGATCGTGGACTTCTTGATCTCCACGTGCGTGCCGGCCTTGGAACCGTCGAGCATGTGGGTACCCGGGCGCAGGTAGGCGCGCGGGCCGCAGTCGACGCCGTTCTCGATGACGGCCTCGATGGCGATGGTCTCATCGATGGTGCAGCCGCTGCCGACGGTGGTGTCGGTGAGGCGGCTGTTGGGGCCGAGCTGGCACTCCTCGCCCACGGTGACGTGACCGATCAGATGCGTCTGCGGCCACACGACGGTGTCTCGGCCGATGGTGGCATCGGGGCCGATCCAGGCCTGCGTGGGGTCGATGAAGGTAACGCCCTCGGCCATCCAGTGCTCGTTGATGCGGTCGCGCGCGATGGCGGTGAGCTGTGCGAGCTGGATGCGGCTGTTGACGCCCAGGCCGTCGCGGTAGTCATCGCAGTGGAAGATGGAGACTGCCTGACCATGGCCTTTGAGGATCTCGAGCATGTCGGGCAGGTAGTACTCGGATTGCGCGTTGTCGTTGCCGATCTCGTCAATGTGGGCGGCGAGCTGCGCGCCGTCAAAGGCGTAGCAGCCGGCGTTGCACTCCAGCAGCGTGGCGGCCTGCTCGGGCGTGCAGTCTTTCTGCTCGATGATGCGCTCGATCTGGCCGTCGGCGCCCAGCTTGATGCGGCCGTAGCCGAAGGGGTCGGGCGGGGTCATGGTCATGACGGTGCAGGCGAGCTCGCCGGTGGCGACGGTCTGCGCGAACTTGGCGACGGTGTCGGCGGTGATGAGTGGCAGGTCGCCGTTGAGCACGACGACGGGGCCTTGCGTGATGCCGCAGGCCTCGAGCGCGACCTTCACGGCGTGGCCGGTGCCCAGGCGCTCGGTCTGCTCGACGCACTCGACCTTGGTGGCGCTGTTGGCGTAGGCGCCGTCGATGAGGGCGCGCATCTCGTCGGCGTGGCTGCCGATGACGACCACGACGCGGCTGCAGCCGGCCTTGATGGTGGCGTCGACGATCCACTGAACCATGGGCTTGCCCAGGATCTTGTGCGAAACCTTGCAGTGGTTCGACTTCATGCGGGTGCCCTCGCCGGCAGCGAGGATAATTGCGGTTGCGTCCATGTGATCTCCTGTTACGTTATAGAGACGTGTGTTTGGAAACGATACACGGCGCAATATGATACCGCAGGCATATGTTGAGCGCGTAACGATTGGTTTGCGGCGGTTGAGGCTTGCGCCGCCGGCGTGGCGTTTGCACTGCTTGCGTGCGGCGTTGGCGGTGCTGCGGAGTTGTCTTTTGAGCGAGGGGGCGGGGGTGCCCGTGGACAACATGCGAGAGGAGTTTGGCGGCGAGCCCGTCGCGGCGTTCTCGATGTCGCATCCGGCTGTGCCGGCACTCTATATAGTGCTGACGCTGGGGCTCACCATGTTCTCGATGCAACCGGTGCTAATCGCGCTGTCGCTCGCAGGCGGGCTGGCGTATGGATTTGCGACGCGTGGGGCTGCCCGCACGCTGGGCGCACTCCGCTGGCAGTTGCCGGTGATTTTGATTATCGCGCTGGTCAATCCGCTGTTTAACGCCTCGGGCTCGACGGAGCTGTTCCGTATTGGCATGCGCGCGGTGTATCTGGAAAGCATGGTATACGGCCTGTGCATGGGCGGGCTGTTTGTGGCGAGCGTGCTGTGGTTTGAGGCCGCGGCGTCGATGCTCGAATACGACAAGGTACTCGCACTGTTAGGCAACGCCGCGCCGGTGATTGCGCTCATGATCTCGATGTGCATGAGGCTTATCCCGCAGTTTTTGCGCCGCGGCCGCACGGTGCTGGCGGTGCAAGATGCGATTGACGTGCCGGGGCGCGCGCCGGCCGACCCCGTGCGCTCGCGCCTGCGGGCATCGAGTGTGTTGATGGGCTGGGGCATGGAAGATTCGCTGGAGCGCGCGGACGCGATGCGCTCGCGCGGGTGGGGTGCCGCGACGCGTCGTACGACGTATGCGCGGTACCGGCTGGGGCGCGGCGATGTTGCCGCGCTGGTGGGGCTTGCGCTGTTTGGCGCCGCTGTGGTGGCAGTGGCATGGACCGCGACGACGCAGTATTCGTTTTATCCGCAGCTCTCGGTGCCGGCGCCGTGGCCGGGCTATGTCGTGTACGCTGCCTGGATGGTGCTGCCTTGCGCGTTGCACGCGATTGATAAGAAGAGGTTTGGCTGATGGCTCGGTTGGATAGGGGCCCGGTGTCGGGCGCGGCGTGCGGCCCGGATATGCCGGCGATTGAGGTGCGGAGCCTGAGCTTTGCCTACCCCGGGGCTGATGATGCGGTGCTCGAGGGGCTCGACTGGTCTGTTCCTCAAGGTGCATTTGCGCTGCTTGTCGGCGGTACCGGATCGGGTAAGTCGACGCTGCTGTCGCTGCTCAAGCCCGAGATCGCTCCGGCGGGCGAGCGCACTGGCGATGCGCGCGTGCTGGGCGAGAACGTTGCCGACATGGACGTGCGCGCGTCTGCGGAGCGCGTGGGCTATGTGTTCCAGGATCCCGAGAACCAGATCGTGTGCGAGACCGTGTGGCACGAGATGGCGTTTGGCCTAGAGAATCTGGGTGTGTCGCGCGACGAGATGCGCCGCCGTGTTGCCGAGACCAGCTATTTCTTTGGTCTGGAGGACTGGCTTCATCGTGATACCGATACGCTTTCGGGTGGCCGCAAGCAGCTGCTGTCGCTTGCCGCCGTCCTGGCGCTGCGCCCGCACGTGCTGCTGCTCGACGAGCCCACGTCTCAGCTCGATCCCGTTGCCGAGAAGAATTTCCTGCACGCGCTGTTTCGTGTGAATCGCGAGCTGGGCTGCACGGTTGTTGTGGCGACGCATCAGCCGCGCCCAATGCTCGAATACGCGACGTGTGCGTACCGGATTGAGGATGGCCGCGTGCACGAGGCGGCGGATATGGCATCTTTGGGACGCCGAGAATCGCTGTTTTCCGATGACACGTGGGGGTGGGGTGCCATCCGATGTGCACAAAACGGAGTATTCAGCAGGCGTGAGGACAATTTGGGCTCTCTGGAGCCGCCCGGGGACGTATCGAGCGCGAAAAAAAGTTCAGAATTGGACAAATCGTCCAAATTTGTGGCGCAAACGTCGCTCGAGAATGGCTCGGAAGCCTTCCCGCGCACGGATGGAAGCAGAATACTCCAAAAAATGCACGCTGGGTCGGCTACCACCCTGTCGGAAGGTTGGTTTCGCTACGATCGAGCGTCCGGCTGGGTGTTGCGTGGGCTCGATGCGTCGTTTTCGGCCGGTGCGGTGCATGCGATCGTGGGCGGCAACGGATGCGGTAAGTCGACGATGCTTTCGGTGCTGGCCAAGACGGTCAAGTTGCAGCGTGGGCATATGGAGCGCGGGGCGGCCTCGGCGGCGCTGCTGCCTCAGAATCCCAAAGCATTGCTGGTTGCCGAGACGGTTCGCGACGAGCTGATGGAATGGGCTTCGACCTGCGGATATGACGAGAACTTGGCGCGGGAGCGTGCGACGCAACTGGGATTGGACGGCCTGGAGACGCGCCACCCCTACGACCTCTCGGGCGGACAGCGCCAGCTGCTCGCACTGGCAAAGCTGCTGCTGATCGGCCCCGAGCTGCTGCTGCTTGACGAGCCCACGAAGGGCTTGGACCTGGAGAGTCGCCGCATCATCGCCCGCGCCCTGCGTGACCATGCGAAGGCTGGCGGCACCGTCATCATGGCTACGCACGATCTGGATTTTGCTGAGCAGGTTGCCGATGACATTGCCATGATGTTTGACGGTGAGATTGCCTGCATGGAGCCGCCGGCCGACTTCTTTACCGACAACGTGTTTTATAGGGCGTGATGGGATGACGGATTATCGCGTCGCGCGCCTGCTTACAAAACTGGAGATCCCGCTGCTGCTGGCGGTGCCAGTGGTGATGGCTGCGGCGTTGCTGGCGGGCATTGAGCAGGCGGCGCTTGCCATGCTTGTCGTGGTGGCGCTCGTGCTCGCGCTGTTCTTTGCGGGCTACGAGGCGTCGCGACCGGGCCTGCGCCAGATTATGCCCACGCTGGTGTTGGCGGCGCTGGCTGCGGCGGGCCGCATCTTGTTCGGCCCCATTCCCGACTTTAAACCCGTGAGTGCCATCGCCATTATCGCCGGGGCGACACTCGGTCGTCGTAACGGCTTTATGGTCGGTGCGTTGGCGGCGCTGACCAGCAATTTCTTTTTTGGGCAGGGCATGTGGACGCCGTGGCAGATGTATGCCTGGGGCCTGGTTGGCTATGTTGGCGGCGCGCTGGCGTACGCGGGTGCGTTCGACCGCGCCGACGGCACCGTGCGATTGCCGGCGCTGCTGGCGTACGGTTTTGCGTCGGGCTTGCTCTATGGCGTCGTGATTAACGCGTATGACATCATTGGATTTGTACAGCCGCTTACTTGGGCGGGTGCCGTGGCGCGTCTTGCCACGGCAGTGCCGTTCGATATCACACACGGCCTCGCGACCTGCGTGTTCTTGGCCGCCCTGTACAAGCCTTGGTGCCGTCGCATTAACCGTGTCGTCGTGAAATACGGACTGTAGGGCATTTCGCGTTCCCTCACGAACTTGCGGTGGAATAGTTCTCGTTTTTGGCTATTTGCTGCCCAAACAGGAACTATTCCACCGCAACTTATAGGGGGAGAGGGGTCACATGGTCTGTTTTCCTCTGTCCCCCCAGGAATTACTTGGGGCTAGAGTTCTAGCGTGAGGGTGACGGGGCAGTGGTCGCTGCCGAAGATATCGCCGCGGATGCCGGTGTCGCGTACGTTGTCGGCGATTGCGTCGCTTACCAGGAAGTAATCGATGCGCCAGCCGGCGTTGTTCTTGCGGGCATTAAAGCGATAGCTCCACCAGCTGTAGACGCCCTCGACGTCGGGGTTTGCCGCGCGCCAGGTATCGGTAAAGCCGGCGTTGAGCAGCTCGGTAAACTTGCCGCGTTCCTCGTCCGAAAAGCCTGCGTTGCCGCGGTTGGACTTGGGGTTCTTAAGGTCGATCTCCTCATGCGCCACGTTAAAGTCGCCGCAGGTTACGACGGGTTTGCCGGTCTCGCGCTCGAGCGCGTTCAAAAAGCCGCGGTAGGCATCGTCCCAGGCCATACGCACGTCGATGCGCGCGAGCTCATTTTGTGCGTTGGGCGTGTAGACATCCACAAACCAGAATTTGTCGAACTCGAGCGCGCAGACGCGGCCCTCGGTTGCGGCTTGGGCGACGAGCACGGCCGCCTCGCCTTCGCCGGCGTAGGGCAGCAGCGCATCGGCGCACAGTACGCGCAGCGGCTCCTGGCGGCTAAAGACCGCGGTGCCCGAATAGCCTTTACGCTCGGCGTAGCTCCAGGTTTGGTGATAGCCGGGCAGGTCAATATCGACCTGGCCTTCTTGCAACTTGGTCTCTTGCAGCGCCAGGATATCGACGTCGAGTTCTTGCGCGATCTGGATAAAGCTCGGGTCCTTTTTGAGCACGGCGCGCAGGCCGTTGACGTTCCACGAGGCGAAAGTGTAAGTCTGAGGCATGGTGTCCTTTCGACGGGGTTGGCAGGCTTAAGATTAGCGCAACAGGGGCGGGATGGGATCCGCGCATGCTGACTTAAAGGCCGCATGCTGGGACGTCGCTCAACGCTGCCCGACTAACAAGGACGGAGGACTCATATGACGCAGGCAATATCGGACCCCAGGCAGGCCTCCGCCGCGCTGGCGGATCTGTTTGACACCCACAAGCGCGTGGTCTTCTTTGGCGGCGCTGGCGTTTCTACGGCAAGTGGCATTCCCGATTTCCGCAGCGTGGACGGCCTGTATCACCAGCAGTTTGCCTATCCGCCCGAGACCATGCTGTCGCATAGCTTTTACGAGGCGCATCCGGCGGAGTTCTTCGACTTTTACCGCACCAAGATGATCGCGCTTAACGCTAAACCCAACCGCTGCCACACCAAGCTGGCCGAGCTGGAGCGCGCCGGTAAGCTTGATGCCGTGGTGACGCAAAATATCGACGGCCTGCATCAGATGGCCGAATCACAGCGCGTGTTCGAGCTGCACGGATCGGTCCATCGCAACATTTGCCAGTCGTGCGGCACGGTCTATAGCGCCGAGTGGATTTGCTCGCGCGAGCACGAGGATGCCGCGGGCGTGCCTGCGTGCCCCGCGTGCGGCGGCCGCATCAAGCCCGATGTGGTGCTCTACGAAGAGCCGCTCGATGAACATGTGCTGACCGGTGCCGTTGCCGCCATCGCCGCGGCCGATGCCCTCATTGTGGGCGGGACCTCGCTCGTGGTGTATCCGGCGGCAGGCCTTACGCGATACTTTACCGGCGATACGCTGGCCATATGCAACCTTGCTCCCACCGATCAGGATGCAAATGCCGACCTGCTGATTTCTTGCGACATCGCGGCCGCGTTTGCGTTCTAGCCCGCGCGCGCGGATACAATAGAAAGACTGAGTGCAAAGCGACCCCGCCGCCAGCTCCCCAAGCTCGGCGGCGTGGGCATTTTAGGAGGATGTTCATGGCGAACGACAGCAAGACATGGCGGTGCGGAAAGTACGAGCTCAGCTTTGACCGTCCGCGCATCATGGGCGTCCTCAACGTGACGCCCGATTCGTCCAGCGATGGCGGAGAGCACTTCGACCCCGATGCCGCCATCGAGTACGGCCTGGCGATGCTCGACGCCGGCGCCGACATCATCGACGTGGGCGGCGAGTCCACGCGCCCTGGTTTTACCCCGGTCAACCCCGATGAGGAAGCGCGCCGCGTGCTGCCCGTGGTGCGCGCGCTGGCCAAGGAGGGCGCCATCGTCTCGATCGACACGCGTCATGTAGCGGTTGCCAAGGCGGCCGTGCGCTGCGGCGCCTCGATCGTCAACGACGTGACCGGCTTCACCGATCCCAAGATGGTCGAGTTTGTTAAGACGAGCACCTGCGGCGTCATCGTGGTGCATGCCGGCGAGGTCGCCGCGCCCGCCCGCACGCACGCAACGGTGCAGCTCGATACCTCGGCTGCGGCGTTTGTTGCCGAGAAGGCACGCGAAGCGGCTGCCGAGGCCGCGCGCGAGGCCGAGAAGCCGGCCCGTCGCCGTCGCGGCAAGTTGCTGGGCGAGCCCAAGGTTGAGGCCAAGCTTCCGGGCGGCGTGGTGCAGCCCTCGTTGCCGTTTGGCGAACCGGAGCCCACGTCCGAGCCTGCAAGCGAGCAGGAGACGCCCGCCACCGAGCAGACTGCTGCCGCCGAGACCGTCGCGCCCGCGCCCGCAGCCACCGAGGCCGCATCGGAGTCCAATGACCGTCTGGCCGCCATGATGCGCCGCAGCGCCCGCCGCGAGGAAGCTTACGTGCCCACCTCGCAGCTCCGCCGCTTCACCCTGCCCGATTCGGCGCCCATCATGCGCCGCGTCATGGGCTTTCTGTCTGACCAGGCCCGCACACTCATCCATGCCGGCGTGTCGCGCGACCGCATCTGCATCGATCCTGGCCCGGGCTTTGGTAAGTCGGCTAACGAGGACATCGTCATCCAGCGCGAGACTGCCAAGATGGCGTCACTGGGCTATCCGCTCATGTGCGCCGTGTCGCGCAAGCGCTTTGTGGGCGCCGTCTCGGGCGTGACCGAGGCCGCCGAGCGCGATGCCGCTACGTTTGGCGTGTGCCTGGGCGCCATCCAGGCCGGTGCCAACATCGTGCGCGTGCACGACGCCGCGGGTTTTGCGCAGTTCCTGAACGGCTACTGGGCGGTTGCCAAGCCGCAGCCGCGCCGCGCGTTTGTGGCCGTGGGCTCCAACCTGGGGCATCGCTGCGACAACATCCGCGCCGCACGCGAGATGATCGCCGAGATTCCACTCACCTGCGTGTCCAACTCCTCCAAGATTTACGAGAGCGAGCCGGCCTACGAGACGCGCCAGGACGCGTTTGCCAACGCCGTCATCGAGATCAAGACCGAGCTGGCGCCGCTGGTGCTGCTCGACGAGCTCATGAAGATCGAGGCCGAGCTGGGACGCGACCGCTCCAAAAAGGCCAAGGCCAACGGTCCGCGCACCATCGACCTGGACCTGCTGTGGATGGACGGCGAGACCCACGGCGGCAAAAAGCTGCGCCTGCCGCATCCGCTGATCGGCGAACGCGATTTTGTGCTGGTGCCGCTCGAGGACCTGATGCACGACCCGGCGCGGTTCTTCCGCTACAACGGCGTCGAGGTCAAGGAGCCCGAGGACCGCGTGGGCCATATCGTGGGCGAATTGGGGCGTATGTAGATGATTGAGATGAATGCTGTTGCCGCTGGCACCGAGCTCGACGCGGCGCGCGACGCGGGCCGCGAGGGTGCGTCCGCGGGCTGGTGCGCTTGGAGCGCGGGCAACGCTTCGCTGGCGTTTTCGCTGGTCGTGCGTCCGGATGTGAACATGCATGCCTTCCACGGCCTGCCGTTTGTGGCTGCGATGGGCATGATGGATGCGCTTGTGGGCACGGCATCGACGCCGGGCCTGGGCCTTGCCGGCAAGGTGGGCATTGAGTGGCCGAGCAACATCGTGTGCGGTGCGCCCGCGTTCGAGACGTCGCTCGCGCGTGTTGCCGTGAACGGCGGTGCCGGTGCTGCGGGCATGTTTGCCGCGGTGACGGTTGATATTGAGTGTGCGGCGCTGGGTGAGCTTGGCGTGAATATGGCCGACGAAGCGCTGGTTGAGGAGCTGGCCGCCGCCGTGTTGACCCGCGTGGGCGCCTGGGCGGTTGCCGCCAACACGCCGCAGGGCGCCGCGGGCCCGCTGGCTCCGGTGCTGGGCGAGTACTTTGACATGGTGCCACTGCTGGGTCGTCAGGTCGCGGCGGTGTCGCCCAACGGTCTGCCGCTCGCGGTGGGCGTGTTTGCGGGCCTGGACATCTGGGGCCGCGCGACCATCAAGACCGATGCCGGCGAGCAGGAGTTTCCGCCCGAGGCCGTACGAATTCGCGGGCTGTAGCGCGAGGCACCAGCGCTCAAAGACAACGATGACAACAAGACCCTCCTCGGCCTGCGCCGGGGAGGGTTTCGCCTATCTGGGGAATGGGTTGCCAGCGCCCTATTCCTCAAAACTGAAAATTTTCGATTTTGAGGAATAGGCTTGGCGAGCCTTTGCGGGGACTGTGGCATCGGGCGTGCTCGACTTAAGCCCCTGCTCTATCCCAGCTCCTGCATGCGGCGGTAGATTTCGCAGATACCCTTGATGGTGAGCTGTCCGTCGACCACGTCGAAGGCATCGGTCGAATCGGCGACGATACTGGCGAGACCGCCCGTGGCGATAACGGTGGCATCCTCGCGGCCCAGCTCGCGCTTCATGCGCGCGACCAGGCCCTCAGCCATGGCGGCGGCGCCCGTTACGGCGCCGACCTTGATGCACTCCTCGGTATCGCGGCCGATGGCGTGCTCGGGCGCCTCGAGCGGAACGCTGGCGAGCTTGGCGGCTCGGGCGGCGAGCGCGTCCATCGAAATGCGGATGCCCGGCGCAATCGCTCCACCAATGTAATAACCGTCCTCATCGATGACGTCGATATTGGTCGCGGTGCCAAAGTCCACCACGATTGCCGGCGCGCCGTAGAAAGTTTCGGCCGCAACGGCGTTAGCGACGCGATCGGCGCCTACGGCCTGGGGACGCGCCGCGCGCAGCTTGGTCACCGCGGCCGTCTGCGGTCCGATGACGATGGCGTCCGCGGCAATGCGGTCGGCCACGGCGTGCCATTCGCGCGAGAGCTGCGGCACCACGCCGGCAAAGGCGATCGCGTCGACCGCGTCGAGCGAAAGGCCGTACATCTTAAAGAAACCCATCAGGCGCACATGGATCTCGTCGGCGGTATAGGAGCGGTCGGTGGGCATGCGCCACGACTGCACCAGCTCGTCTCCGTCAAACAGGCCCATGGCCGTCTGCGTGTTTCCCATATCGATAGCGAGCAGCATGTCTACTCCCAGTGTTGGCATAAAAGGACGCGCACCATTGTATACGCGCCGCCGACGGCACTCGGCTGCGATTCGTTTACGGTGATAGGGGCTGAGGGGTTTAAATATGAAGGAATTATGCTCCACGAGTTTTTCCTTGCCGTTTACCGAACTCCCGCGTAATATTCTTTCTTGCGCACATGAGGCGCCCAGACATTGCGGGGTGGAGCAGTCTGGTAGCTCGCCGGGCTCATAACCCGGAGGTCGTAGGTTCAAATCCTGCCCCCGCGACCAAAATTTCAGCCCTGAACTGGTAAAACGGTTCAGGGCTTTTTCGTTGCCTTGGGGCAAAAATGCCCAAAGTAATCTGTATGGTAATATGTATGAGCGAAAAAGGCCTTAGACCCTGCGTTTCGCCAGGCTATCTCTGAGCGCTCGGAGCACCTCAACCGCAACGGGCAACTCGTCAATCTCGAATGAATCAAGAATCTCTTGCACCTCGGCGGAAAGCTTCGCCTTGTCGGGTTTTGGGGCGTCACTGAGCAAAGCGTCGGTGCCTACCGACAGCTCCTCTGCAATCTTTGCGAGCACGGGCAGGCTCAGCTTGGTGTTGCCCGTTTCGATGTGGCTCATGTGCGTTACCGATATTCCAACTTTTTGCGCGAGCGCCTCCTGCGACAGCCCGCAGGCTTTGCGGTAGCGCCTGATGCGCTGTCCTATGTCGAAGTATTTCATTTTAACCGCCCGTCAAAATCAAGTTGCCTTGAATCGTATGGGCGATTAGCCTCAAATATAATAAACTGGAAAGGCTGTATTTCATGCATGCAGTTAATGTTTGAGACCTCATTCTTGCGAACGAGGCGAGAGCGTTAGTGAGTCAAAAAAACAGGAGGTAATGCGATGACGCCAATGAACGAGCAGGAAAACCTGCTGTCGGGTATCACAATCGCTCATAACCTGATGCACCGCGTGGTCAGTCTTCAGCAACGCATCAACCAGCTCACCACTCAGTTTGCCGCCAAGACGGAAAAGAAGACTAAGAGGCACCCCGTTCTCTATGCAATCGGGGGCTTCCTTATCGCGTTCACGCTTATCACGAGCACGCCACTTAAGGTGATAACGTATCTCCCCACCCTTCCGTTCTTCTCGATGGGAGGCCCGGAGCTTCAATTGGCGGTCTGGAATATCGTGAACCTCATCGTCTCAGCTATCATCGGTGCGATTCTATACAAGGTCATAGCGAAGACGGCGGACAAAAGCCGCTCCCAGAAAAATGCCGCGATTGACCAAAGCAACCAACGAGTTGAGGCCAACAACCAGGCCCTAGCCCAGAGCATCGAGCAAACCAAGCAGGAGATTTTCGCCGTTCAGCAGCAATGGGCTTCGCAGGTCGCCCCGTGGTACCCCATGGATTACGACAGCATCGAAGCCGTGGATTTCTTCCTTGCTGCCGTGCGCAACCATCGCGCCACCACCGTGCAGGAGATGGTCAACCTCTACGAGACCGAGATGCACCGGCGCCGCATGGAAGCGGGCCAGCAGCAGATTCTCAACCAGCAGCGCATCGGCAACATGCTGCAGATAGGCAACCTGTTCATGCAGGGGCAGATTCTCAATCAGGCTCAGCAGATAAACGCGAACACCGCCAGTGCGAGCGGCAACCTCGACTGGATGGCTCGCGCGATGGGAAAGCGTTAAGTAATGACGCGGTTGACATAACGAGGTAACTCGAAACCATCATGAAAGAAAAGGGGATGGATAATGAACGGATTATCCCAGTGGGCGCGCTCGCATAAGCCCCAAGCCGCAGCGATAGCCGCTGCGATCGTTGTTGCGATCGTTGTTGCGATAGCCGTGGCAAGTGGGGCGTTCGCAACGTCCGAGCAACAACCAGAACAGCAGGAGTCAAGAACTGTCGATGTGACCCTCAGCGTCACGGCCGACCACGGCTGGGACGAGAACTCCACGCCCGCCATCGCCCATATCGAGGGCAACGACGTGGACTTCTACCACGCGGTGACCCCCGATGCCGACGGCAACAAGGGCACTTCCACGGTCGAACTCGCCGAGGGCGACTACACCGTGAGCTTCGTCAGCCCCGTCAACTCCGACGGTTCCGCCTTCGACATCTACGACACGGGCGCTCCCGTCGACATCACCGTCGACGCCGACGCGAAGACCGCACCTGCCGTCAACTGCCCTATGGAGCAGATTCCCGCCGACAAGGTCACCGACGACATGCTCGCCGACATCGTCAACAAGACCAAGGACGCCATCAAGAAGGGTGACGAGACCCTGAAGGGCGATGCTGGCACGGGCATCCTCGACAAGCTCGACGGCAACGTCGCCAAGAACCCGAACGCGAGCGACAAGACCAAGCAGGAGGCCACTGACGCCGACAAGGACGTCGATGTCAACGACAAGCCTGCCCAGACGACACCGTCTGCCAAGAATGACAACAACGCCAAGGCTGATAGCAACGCTGGTTCCCAGTCTTCCAGCAACGGTTCTTCGAACGCGGGTTCTCAGTCTTCTAACAAGCCTTCTCAGTCCAGCCAGCCTTCCAAGCCCGCCCATACGCACACTTGGGTGAACCACACGGCTACCCGTGACGTCTGGGTGAGCAACTGGGTCGACGTACCCGACTACGGCACTCAGCAGGTCGCTGTCGGTACCAAGTACATCTTCGCTTACGACGGCTACACCACTACTGATAGCAATGACGCCAAATGGCACAGTGTGGCACTCATCAAGCAGGGTGTGCCTGACAACTCCCGTACCGAGACTATCTACGAGACCCAGCAGGTTCAGACTGGTTCCCACAAGGAAGACCGCGGTACCTGGCAAACTGAATCCTACGTGGACTACGTGTATTGCAGTTCGTGCGGTGCTCGTCAGTAACGGGTGGCATGCCTGTTAATAACGACAGCATCATCACGGCACGTGCTGTGTTCGGGCATAGCCCTCACAGACCCGCGCGCTCCCTTTCGGTCGCGTGCAGGTGTCCGTTTCCCGAACAAGGGGAGCGTCCGCATAACGGATGCTCCCCTTGTTTTTTGCCCAGATGCTCCGGAATACCGCGAAACAGGATCAGCGACAGCACACCGACCTTTGAAGGGCTTTTCGAGGTCTTTCGGTGGGCTGTTCTGAGACCTTTTCGCGCCCCTGTCCGAACAAAGCCCCTGTGAAGGTCTTTCGCTGGGCTGTGCTGAGCCCATTTCGCGCCCCTGCCCGAACAGAGCCCCTGCGGAGGTCTTTCGAGGGTCTTTCGCTGGGCTTTGGATGGGCATGCGTGAAAGACGCCTGCGGCGTCGGGTGCCTCTGAAACGAAGATAAGGAGGTACACGATGGACAAGGAGCGTCTTGAACCCGACAGCCCGCAGGAGGAGGCCATGTGGAGGGCGCAGGTGCTCAGGCGCACCGCCCGCATCTGCTCGGCGAAGGCCAAGGAGCTTGAGCGCATGGCGAAGGTGGACGGCAACGCCCCCATGCGCGACAGCGGCACCCTGAAGGACGTGCTCAAGCGCATCGACAACGTGATGGAGTGGCGGTTCGTGAACGCTCTGGGCGAGGTCGTCCTCGACGGGGACATCCTCGCGGAGAGCATCGACTGCGAGGCCCTGCGCACCATGCGCTACTGCGTGGCGGAATGCCTCAAGCGAATCGAGGAGCGGGAAGCGGAGGGGAAGGGCGATGAGTGACTACGGCATCAAGACCTACGCCGACCTCGCCGAGACGTGCGGGAACATGGTGCTCGCAAACGAGATGGCAAAACGCCCGCTTGAGCTTGTGAGCGGGGACTGGGCGCCATGGGAGGAGATTTTCCAGTGGTACATCATACAGGACCCGTCGTTTGTCATGGAGCACACGGGCGAGCCGGTGTTCTACGACGAGGAGCTTGACCTGTACGTCCTTGGGGTAAATCATCTAGGCACAGCTTGGCAGCTCGTGCCCGCTCCGATAATCTACGACTGAAAAGACGCCGAAGGGCGCAGCGAAACAATCGCTGCGCCCTTTATTTTTTTGCTTCGCGGACACTCAAGACGCACTTTCTACACGTCGTCACTTTACGCCTGGACTTGTAGAAAAACTCCGAGAAGATTGCCCCGTTTATGGGGCTTTCCGAAGCGCTTTCTACAACTGTCGCAATTTTCGACAAATTCAACCCCTAAAAACTAACGTATTTTCTACAGCGCTTCGCGCCATATATCAGGAGAAATCGCCTTGGCTCCCTCCGCTATACGCTTCGGGGGCAAAAAAGGCAAAAGGGCATAAGGGGGACTGACGCAGCGTGCGCTGCGGTCGGCATAGCCGACAGTCCCCCTCGATGCGACCTCAGGGTCGCAAACGCTGCGAGCGCAAGGCGCTCGCAGATGCCGTCTCAGGACGTACGCCAGCGGGCTTGGGTGCCGGCGGAGCGCCACATGAAAAGGGACGGAGGCGAAAAGCCGTCCGTCCCTATCGAGACAGTGGATGCCGCCGTGATCGAAGCGACTACCCCTGCGGTGCGGGGCAGATCGCTTCGCTTTCGCGGCGGTCCGCATCATGGGGTTCAGCGGGCTGCGGGTTGACTTGCGGCTCGCCTTGCGGGACGTCTCGCACCAGCCCCTCGTATCGCTCCTTGATGCTGGCGGGCATGCACGCGCGGTCGGGGTCGGAGCCGCGATAGGCTCTGTTCATCCACTCGGTCACGTCGTACTCCCAGATGAGCGGTTCGGGCCAGTCCATCTTGAAGGGGGCGCGGACGGGGTTTTGGGTGGAGCTCCATCCGATGCCGTGCTGGGGCAGGAGCGCCTTGACCTCCTTGATGAAGACCTGCTTGGACTGAACCCTTCCCGAGGGGTTGTTGCGCCGCGACCAGTGACGGTACAGGTCGTGGAGGAACTGCCAGGGGAGCAAATCCCAAGCGGCTTGCGGCAGGATGTCGTCGAGGAACTGGCGCACGGGGTCGTTCACCTCGCGATACTCGGCAAGGAGCCTGCACGCCGCCTCGGGGGCGTCAAGCTCGTAGTAATCGGTCTTTGCGAGGATGCGGTGGAGCACGTATTCGAGGACTTCGGGTCGGTTCAGGTAGTCGCCCTTGATGTACTTGCGCTCGCAGCCCTCGAAGCGCTTCTCGAAGGGAATCACCAGAAGGCGGCGGTACAGGGACTCCGACTTGTCGCGAAGCTTCGGCAGCGAGTTGATGCACTGAATCATGAAGCCCCGGAACTTCACCGAGCGCGGGTCTTTGAACTTGCGGTTCATCAAGAACGGGTCTCCCGTGATGATGGACTTGAGTGCCGCCGCATCGTCCAGGTAGGTGCCCGTGTCGTTCTCGTCGGTGATGATGGCGGAGACGCGCGTGAGGGATTCGAGCTTGAAGTCGTCCCCGAACGCCTTGATGGGGATGGACGCCCACGCCCCCTTGCCGCAGAGGTTGCGGGCGAGGGTGCAAAACGTCCCCTTGCCGTTGTTGCCGAGGGTCGAGTACAGCCACGCGCTCTTGTTCCAGTCGACGTTGGGGCGCACGACCGCACCGAGAACCTGCCAAAGAAGCTCCACGACCTTGGGGTCGTCGGAAAGCTCGTCCATCCACGTCACCACGTCCCAGTCGGTGCCGTCCTCGTTGTTGCGGATGACGGGATTGGGGGCGTCTTCCACGAAGTCCGTCCCGATTTTGGAGGTGAACACCAGCTCGGGGTCGAAGTCCATGAGAATCTTGTTGCCATAGTCGTACAGGCCGTTGTTCACGGCGACGAGGTCGGGTTTGGTGCAGGGGGACACCACCTCGCACACCGCGCGCAAGATCGCAACGACCTCATCGACGTTACGTTTGCTGATCGTTGCGTCATAGCGGCGGATAAGCCGCGTGAGGTTGTCGCTTCTGGTGTCGTAGACGCCCTTGGCGTCCCCCTCCGACTGGTACACGCCCACGTCGTAGTTTCCGTCCCCCTCGTCTGCCGCCCAGCAGATGAGCTTGGCGTGGTGGACCTGCTTGATGACAAGCGCAATCTGGAGGGGCAGAAGCTCCTTGAGCTTCATGGCGCGCTCGCCAGGCTGCTTCTGGTCGGGGTAGGCGTCCTTCAGTTTTGCGCCGATAGGGGCATTCTCGTCACGGGGACCGAGGTTGTACTCCTGAATGGCGTTGTTGGTGGCTTGGAGCAGCTCATCCTCAATGGTTGGTGGAGACGGGATGCTGTCCTTGTCGATGCCTGCAAGATAATCATCGGTCACGGTTCTTATAAGCTCGTTATACGTCTGTCCCATGGCTTCTCCTCCGAATCTTTCGCGGTATTTTTAGAATGTTTTACCGTGACATTCGGTGACTGAGAAGACCTCGTTTTCTGCAAAAGCGCAGGTAGAAGGGCTTTCTGTTCATAAATGAGCGGAAAGCCGGTGTGCCGTTTTCGTGAAGCGAGGACGCCGCGGCGGAGAAGGTGGCGCACGGCAGGTTTGGCAGGTGCGCGGCAGGGGTCGGCGCGGCGACCCCTGCCGCCCTTCCCTCTGCGGCGATGGGGGTTGAGAGGGCGCTGGCAGTCCTGGCAGCCTAAATAGTACATGGACACAGGTAAAACCGTCCCCTGCCTTTTCGTGTACGTCTTCTTCCACCGCTACCCGTTTTGCGGTGGCGGGAGGGGCTGCCAGGGTTGCCAGTCCCGCCTTGCGAGCCTGCGGGCGGGGGTTTGGATGGCAGTTCGGGCCTGAAAAGCCCTGCCGCAAGACTGCCGCGAGGCCGCAACGGCGTCGCCCCGATCATGCAACGACGGGATGAGGCGCGTGCGAGCGTGCGTTGCAAGTGCGGGGCTTGCCCTGCCGCTTATGGTGACTTTGTGGAACTGTTTTCCGAAAAACGCGGCGTGAAAACGGGCCCGTCTCTCTCGTTGCCCTCGGCATCGGTCTTCCCGGACGATGCGCCTAAAAACAAGCTCCATCTTCCCCGTTTGGCAAGAATGGCACGGCGGGGTAAGATGTCATCAGGCCGTTTGAGGCCTCGTGCTCTGGCGCTTCCGTCTCCTCGAAGCGCTAACCACTGGATGCAGGTGGCGTCTCCCATGACGCCTTAAGAGGCTGCCTCGGGGAAACAGAGCCTCCCCACGCCATGTCCGATGCACCAAACCCCTGCTCGGGCTGGGCAAGGCCAAAAGACCGCTGCAGGTCGGCTCGCGGGACGCGCGAATTGGGTTTCGCCGATTCCCGCATGTCAGGAAGCGCGGATGTGCGTATCGCATCCGATGGGAGCGCCTTCTGGCCAGGATGCACGCCGCTATTGCGGCTGTGCCTGTTGCCAGGAGGCAGTCATGGCTACAAACGAAACCGATTCCATTTTTCTCATCGATTCCCAAGAGACCGCATTCATGCTGGGCATCAGCTCTCGCACGCTCGCGAACTGGCGCTGCAAGGGCCGAGGGCCTGCGTACATTCGCCTGGGCAAGAAGCGCTCCCCTGTGATGTATCGCCTGAGCGACGTGCAGGACTGGATTGTCGAACATCAGGTAAAGGCGAGCGGAGATGCTCGCCGATAGGCGACGCAAAGGAAGGGAGGTGAAACATGTCCCGCGTCGCCCTTGAGCTTGGAGAGACAAGCATTGACCGCGCAAAGATTACGCCGACGCCCGACGGTGGCTATCGCATGCAGTGGAGCATGCGCTTGCTGAACGGGCGTCTCATCAAGAAGACGACCAAGGGGAAGTGCACCAAAGGCGAGCTGCGCCGCCGCGCTCATGCCCAAGCTGAGGAAATTCTCGCAACAGGCGGGGGCAGCACTCCTTGGAAGGGCTCGTCGAGCATGCGCGACTATATCCGCAAAGAGGTAATCCCCGGAATCGAGCGCACCGATGATTCCATCTTGCGACCCCGAACACGGGATAAATACTGCCACGTGCTCAATCTCGCGGCGGAGGCGTTTGGGGGCTTTCGCATCGCGGACGCGGTTCGCCCGCGCAACCTCGAAGGCATCTTGGAGGGGATGGCAAGGCGCCACGGCACCTCTACCGCCAAGCATTGCCAAAAGACGGTGAGCAAATATGTTCTTGAGCCTTTGGTGCGCGACGAGGTAATCGCCCACAACCCCCTCAAAAGCTTCAAGCCGCGCCTGCCTGAGTGCCGCATGACAAACAAGGCTCCGGGCGGACAGGCGCTCACGCCGGAGGAGCGCGGGCGCGTGCTCGAATACCTGCTTGCGATTGACCCCAATGATGTAAATCCGCCGAAAAGAGGGCACTATACCGTTGAGGATGTGCGCAATCTGCGCCGCGCTGTCGTTGAGATCACGCTGCTGCAGGCAGTGACGGGGCTTCGCATCAACGAGGCGAGACTGCTCAGCCGCGCGAACGTTGAGGACAAGGACGGCTTGCTTAGTGTCACCGTGACGACCGAGGTGTCAAAGACCCATCGCGGGCGTACCATCCCCATCCTTGACGAGCGCGTTGCCGAGCGCATGAGGGCGCGGCTGGAAAGAGTGGGGGCCGAACCAGGCGCGCTGCTGTTCCCCGCCCCCGCGGCTCATGGCCGCGCGTGGGACATCAGCAACGCGGAGCGTGCCATTAAGAAGCTCTATCACGAGTTGGCAGACGCCTTGGGCATACCCCTTCTCGATAAGGTCTCGACCCATGTCTGGCGCGCGACCCTCAACACCGAGTGGATGCAGAAAGGCGTTCCCGATTTGATTCGCTCGGCGTATTTCGGGCACAGCCCCGAGGTGAATCGCAACTACTATACGGATACGACCAACGTCTCCGTTTTGGTGGACATGCTCCGTACGACCTAGGGGTTCGAGGTAATCGGTATGGTAATATGTATGAGCGTGATTTTACGTGATTTTACGTGATACCGAGTGACACTGTTTTGGTCGAAAAATAGGGTTTGAGCTGGGATGATGCAGCGTGTGACCTCGGGAAACCAAAATTTGAAAAGGGTGCCCGAAGGCCGTAGGTTCAAATCCTGCCCCCGCGACCAAATGTTCAAGCCGCCCATCGGGCGGCTTTTTTGTTGAACGACATGCTAAGCCAAACCCACAACCCGGAGGCCGTGGAGTTAATCCACGGCCTCAAAGCAGTCGTCCTTCTATACCGCTTTCTCAATTCGCCTATGACGCGTCGGCAATCTTGTGGCCGTCAGTCACAATCTTGGCTATCGCCAAAATCGCTTCGATTCGGGCCATCGTGAGCATCCGTTAATTTGCCGTGAGCGAATCGCGCTGATCTTGGTCGAGCGCATCCGGATAGGTCGTGCTAGCAAGTTCCGCGCCGCTCTGGTCGACGATGCTCACAACGCAGCTGACCGGCTGTCCCGCGAACTGCTGATATATGCAGGCGATCAGCCCCGCCTGCAACGGGGCGAAAGCTTCGCTGAGCCCGACCTGGCTGTTGCTGGTGGTCAGGGTCACTTTGGAGAACTGCTCATCATAATCAACAGCGGTGATGGTTGACCAGGTTTCGCTGTTGGGCATCTCGTCAAGCTGCTTTGCCGTCGAATCATGCCAAGAATCCACAAGCTCGTTGTACTTGTCTATAGGCATCGTCGCGGTATAAGAGCCGTCCTCGTTGGCGACGATGTCGGTGCAGCCCCACTCCTGAAGGTTTGCTTGCACATCCTCAGCTACCGTATCCTGGAAGAATAAAGCAGGGAACGTGACCGTGCGCGTTGCGATGGTCGCCTTCTCAACGGCGCTGTT
>DBFAAM010000002.1:0-6133 GCA_048193585.1 Collinsella aerofaciens
GGTCGCCGAACTTGTTCATGAGGTACTCGAGCTGCATGAGCTCGTCCCAGGTGCCGCCGACGCCCATCAGGAACACGGCGTCGTAGCCCTCGTCGGCGACCTTGTCGGCGAGCTCAATCATCTTCTTGCCGGTCTCGTAGAGCGCCTTGCCGTCCTCGAGATAGCCCTCCTGGTCGAAATGCATGATCTCGATCTTCTCGGTTTCCTTCATTTGTCTCTCCTTTCTGGGGTTGTCTTCACATCCCCCATGCCAACGGGCATCAAACCCGCTTACATTCCGTAACACTCGGCCGCTTTGGCCTTAAGCGCATTGACTGATTCTTCGTAGCCCTCTGCCTTGACCTCCATTTGCTTGGAGACGGCATCAAGATACGGGTGCACGTCCCATGACTTCAGACGCTCGGCGATCATTGCCGCAATCGTCTGGAAGAACACCAAATTGGGAATTGCGCTGAGCAGCGGAGCCACCTGAGGCACCGCAACCTCGTGAGCCCTACCCTTGGGATGGGCCGTGAGCAGCACCGTTTTTGTCGTAACGTTCGATAGCGCATCAGCGATATTCGCAAGACGCTCCGACCCCTGCGGATCGTCGACGATAAACACCAGATAGCCCGGAACGATCTGCATCTCGGGACCGTGGACGAACTCCTCGCCTTCGTGATGCATGGCAGGAATCTTGATGGTCTCGCTCAGCTTGAGGGCCGCCTCTTCGGCAACGCCATAGTTGGGGCCGTTGCCGACGACCATGGCGGGCGTGTGCTCAGAAAGCTCGAGCATGTGGTCTTGGACATATGCCTCGGCGGTCTTGCACATCACGGCATTGGCCTGGATGGCCTCGCGCAGGTCGTCAAGACGCTGGGCAACGCCCTTGGCGTCAATCGTTCCGCGCGCCTGACCGCCGTAAATACCAAAGAGCACCAGGTACTCAACGAGCACCTCGACGCCCAGAGTCACAAAGTCCACCGACTCGACGCCCACACCGTAGTCAAGAACGATGTCAGCGTGTTCCTTGATGGGTGCCTCGACGTTTGCCGTGAGCGCAACTGCAGCCATATCGTGTGCGCGCATGTAATCGAGCGCCGCAATCGTATTGGTCGAATAGCCACTCTGCGAAACGGCAATGTTGAGCGCATGCTGCGGATAGGTGTGTTCAAAATCAACGAAGGCCTCGGGCGTCACAACGGACACCTGCATTTGCAGGGCATCTTGCAGGTAATCGCGGGCGCAATCGGCGGCATGGCGCGACGAACCCGAAGCAACGATGCGCAGCGCGTCAAAAGAACCGGACTGGAAAATATCAACGAGCTGCGCTACCAGCTCAGACGAACGCTCGAGGTTCTCCCCCATACGCACATGGGCAAGCTGAACGTAATCGAGCATCTTCATCGTCTCACCTCGTAACAAATCATTAGTATTTGATACCAATCACAGTTACAGGTTACGGCTTTTTGATACCTCTTTGTCGATTAATTTATCCCCATCGGCGAACGGTCGATTTTGAGCCCTGTAAGGTTGTATATACAGCTGACCCAACGATCAAAACTGGTTAGTTTCCCAGCCGTTATTCACAAAATACCAGCTAGTACGTATAGGTGTAGCCGCCCGTATCGCCACGATTGAAGGACTTTACATACTCGATAGCCTGACCGCTCGCGTCATAGCTCACGCATTCCAAAAGCAAAACAAGATCGCCCTGTTCCAGTCCAAGGAGGCCGGCATCTCGTGCGCCCAGCGCTTCGATATCGAGCTTTTCCTGTGCCATGACTGGCTTTCGGCCCAGCATCTCATAGGTCTCGTACAAACTGAAGACCGACACGTCAATATCTTCGATGGTTGGGAACAGCAGGCAGGGAATCAGCGCCGTCTCAATCGATACGGGGCTACCGTTTATGCAGTTCAGGCGTCGAACGGAATAGAGCAGGTCGTCCTCGGCGATGCCAAACAGGTCGGCGTAATATGGCCCCGCATAACGCTTGGAACGCGCGAGAATACGGACGGACGGCTCGCCGCCCGAAGCACGGACCGATTCACGGAAACCGACCGTGCGTTCAAAAAAAGCAGGTACTTTCTGCGCCACAAAGGCACCTTTTCCCCGAACACGGCGAATCTGCCCGCGCCGAACCAGCTCATCGACAGCGCTTCGGATGGTCAAGCGTGTCGTACCAAATTCCTCGGCAAGGTCTTTTTCGGACGGAATCATGGAACCCGTGGGATATATACTGCGCTCGATACGTTCCTCGATGCGGCGTCGAATGCGCATATAAACCGGGGTGGCATCTACTGTTTCAGCCATTGTTCACCTGCCACGCTCCTCATGCCGTTCTCTTCGCCGTTATCGGCAAAGCGGAACTTTGTGGGCAAAATCACCGATTTGCAATGCTCCACAAAACGCATGTCCTTATCAAATTCGATCGAGCTCTCATAGAACACCGGCGTTCCCTCTTCTTGCTGGAGCAGCTCGGCCTCTTCGGCGTTCAAACGCGAGATGGAGATATGCTCACGTCCATGCTCAACACGCACGCCACCTTCTTTGAGCAAGACATCGTAAAGGCTCTCGCACTCAAAATCGTGCTCGATAAGCGATGGGCACAGGGACAGGTTAACGTGAGCCGTCTCGATTGACGTCGGCTCGCCCTCAATAAGTCGAACGCGCTGCATGCGGAGCAAGGGAGCGCCTACAGCCACCCCAAGCTTGTCGGCAAGCGCCTCATCCGCCTCGATGGTCCCGGTGGAAACCAGACGAGAAGAGGGGTGCAGGCCGGCAGTCCGTACAGCATCGGAAAAGTTATACGTTTCCTGGAAGATGTTCAACGGCTTGGGAGGACACACATACGTACCCGATCCGCGACGGCTCTCGAGCGTTCCACACGAGATGAGCCGCGTGATACCGGCACGCAACGCCGTACGCGAAACGCCAATCTCTTCGCACAGCACGCGCTCGGCCGGCAGGCGATCGCCGCCGGCAAGCTGATGGTGCTGGATATACCAAAGAATTCCCTCAACAGCACGATCTTTGGGGGGAATTGCATAAGATTCGCCTGCCATTGCACAGACTCCTCATTCAGAAACGTATGCCGCCAAAATTAGGCCAGCCCTCCCATGGCATCAAATTCGGCCTTGATCTTCTCGGCGACATTCCGATACGACTTATATAGACTTGAATCGCGTTTGACTTCGTCGGTCATAACGGGAATCTCTAATTTGGAAACCTCATCTTTTCCCGTCTGAACCGCCACAACAACGCCCATACCAAGACACATATTACGCTTGGCAGCGTTTATTTTCGCCGCCTTGGCAGGATTTGCCAGGATACGCTGGGCAAATTCCTGTTTAGAGACCGCTTCTTCGGCCTCCGGATCGCCCGCCTCGGCCACTTCGCACTGCAACACGTCCGCATAGTCAAAAATCTTCGGCTCGCCGCCGCGCTGATGTACGGCCCACTTGCGATGCGTGGCATCCTGGTAGATAGCCGGCAAAAACGTAAACCGCGGCGGGTCCAAAATCGTATCCGTGATGGTAAACACATCGGGATCAAAGGCATCCTGCGGGTTTTTCTTCTTGAACAGCCCCATATCAGCCTCCCGTACTAGTATTAAACAACTCAAGCTGAATATAGCACCAATTACAAGCCGCCGCCTTACCCTATCGGTGCGCGGCGTCTATGGCTCGCCCAGCGGAAGAGTTAACGGACGAGGGCCGGGGTGCCTGCCTTGTTTTGAGAAGTGGGCTCCGCGAACTTCTCAAAACAAGGCAGGCACCCCGGCCCCGCCGACAAATAGCGGACACTCCGCATGCAATCTATGCAAACAAACAAGTACGCTTAGCTACATTCGGTAAGATCGAGCACGCTGCCCTTCACGATAAGCGCCGGCTCCAGAACGACTTCTTCGGCACGTCTACCGCCCCTACCGGCAAGACGCTTGGACATGCAGCCAAAAGCATGCTCCGCGAGGATACCAGGATCCTGCTCAATCGCGGTCAGCGCCGGCTCAAAGAGAACGTCGGCCGCCGAGTTGTCATAGCTCACCACCGAGATATCGCCCGGGATGCTCTTCCCCATCTCATGCAAGCGCTTGAGCAGACCGAGGGCGATGTTATCCGAACTTGCGAACACGGCGGTGGCGTCGGTTGCGAGCACCGCCTCCGAGGCCTCGTATGCGCTCGGAATGTAGTACTCGCTCTCAAACTCCAAACGCGCGTCGATAGGCAGGCCAACCTCGCGCAGCGCGCGCTCATAGCCGGCAAGTCGCTTACGCCCCGTATTGGAACGGCGCGCGTTAACCAAGCAAGCAATGCGACGGTGGCCCTGCTCGATCAGATAGCGGGTGGCCATGTAGCCACCCATCTCGTGGTCGAACATCACCTTGTCGCACTCGAGCCCCTCAATGGCACGGTCGACCATCACGGCAGGGATAGGCAGATGGCTGACTTCTTCGCGCAGGGCGCGGTCGTCGGAGAACTCGTCGCCTACGACCAGGAAGACGCCATCAACGCCGCGCGTCACCAGCTGGCGCAGCAGCTCCAGATCGTCATCGGCGCTTCCGCCCGAGCTGGTAATGAAGAGCGCATAGCCGTCCTCGCGGCAGCGCTTTTCCAGGCTACCGGCGAGCGAGGCAAAAAAGCGGCTCTCGATGTTAGGGACGATAAGGCCCAGGGTGCGCGACTCGCGCATGACCAGGCTGCGCGCGATCTGGTTGGGAACATAGTGGTTGCGCGCCGCGACCTCTTTGATGAGCTTGCGGTTTTCTTCCGAGATGCGACAGGGCCGATTATTGAGCACAAGCGAGACCGACGAGGGGGAAAGCCCCACCTCCTGGGCGATCTGCTTGAGGGTGACTTTGTTGGCCATCTCGCTCCTTCCGGGTTTACGCGCAATCTCTTGAAAGTATAGCGACTACCCCTCTACCTCGGTGATAAACACTTTACCAATCCGGTAGACGGCTGTTTTATCGCCGCCAGCGCACCAAATCCGTCCGGGTGGGGTATATTGCAATCGATTGATGACAACGACCACCAAAAGGCGGATATTCGTATGCACGAGAACGACTTTTTTAACGAGGACCTGCTGTGCGCGCTTGCTGGCGTTGCCGGCGAGGACAACGTACTGATGAGCGAGCCCATGCGCGAGCACACCACGTTTAAGATCGGCGGCCCGGCCGACGTCTTTGTCACGCCCGATACCGAGCAGGGCCTCGTCGCCACGCTCGATACCTGCTATCGCTGCGATCTGCCCCTCACCATTGTGGGCAACGGCTCCGACCTACTCGTCGGCGACAAGGGCATCCGCGGCGTCGTCGTGGCGCTGGGCGAAGGCCTCTCCGACATTACGATCGACGGCACGCACGTCACGGCGACAGCCGGCGCGCTGCTTTCCGATGTCGCAGCCGCGGCAGCCGAGGCCTGTCTCACCGGCATGGAGCCCATCTCGGGCATCCCCGGATCGGTCGGCGGCGCCTGCTACATGAACGCCGGTGCCTACGGTGCCTGCATGGCCGATGTGCTGGAGTCCGTGCGCGTCTACAAACCCGCTCGCCAGCTCGACGACGGCACCCGCGGCAGCGGCAATATCATCGAGTTCGATGTCGACGAGCTCAACCTGGGTTATCGAAAGAGCCGCATCGCCGATGACGGCTTTATCGTGCTTTCGGCCACCTTCAATCTCGCTCCGGGCAACGCCGCGATGATCAAGGCCGACATGGACGACTACCGCCAGCGCCGCGAGGACAAGCAGCCGCTCGACATGCCGAGTGCCGGCTCCACTTTCAAGCGCCCCGAGGGCTACTTTGCCGGCAAGCTCATCATGGACGCCGGCCTGCGAGGACACGCCGTTGGCGGCGCGCAGGTGAGCGAGAAGCACTGCGGCTTCATCGTCAACGCCGACCACGCCACCGCCGCCGACGTCGACGAACTCATCCGCCACATCCAGACAACCGTCAAAGACCAATTCAACGTAGACCTAGAACCCGAAGTCCACCGAGTCGGCGAATTCCTTTAACAAAGAAGGCCCCGAAAGGGGCCTTCGCCATATTTATTCAGATAACCCAGTCCGGTGTGTCGCGCCCCGAACCCGGAAGGTCCGGGACCGCGGGCGAGGCATAAGGTTGGTCGCGAGTTCCGCACGCAAAGAAGGCCA
>DBFAAM010000008.1:0-14012 GCA_048193585.1 Collinsella aerofaciens
TTGGCATGGGAGCCTCCCAACCTCGTTGCGGCGCGGCTGCGCCTATGGCACTTCGACATCATTGTCGCAGCCCCGACCCGCGGTCACGAGCGGGGGCTCCTATCTTTTTAGTGCCCTCGGATTGGGTCATAGTGTCTGTCGGTGCCATAACATCGGCGTTGCTGTGGCTGTCGGAAATGATCCGTTGGGGACGGAGGAAAACGGATCATTTTTATCCTGGTGCATTGGTGCATTGGTGCATTGGTGCAAGGGGGCAGGTTTCCTTTGCACTAGTTTCTGTCGAGTCGGTGCTTCTTGCGGGTTGCCCGTATAATGGTTTGCGTATGAACCGCAACCAAGGAGTTCCAGTTTATGGACCAGAGCCTTTTTAAATTCGATCTGATCGCCGAGGATCCGACCACGCACGCGCGCGCCGGCGTGCTACATACCCCGCACGGCGACATCGAGACGCCGATTTTTATGCCCGTGGGCACCAAGGCAAACGTCAAGGGCATTCCTACCGAGACCGTCAAACAGCTCGGCGCCCAGATCGTGCTCGCCAATACCTATCACCTGTCCATGCGTCCCGGCGAGGACACCATTGCCGAGCTGGGCGGACTGCACAAGTTTATGAACTGGCACGGCCCTATCCTCACCGACTCGGGCGGTTTCCAGGTCTTCAGCCACAACGACGCCGTCAAGCTCACCGACGAGGGCGTGCGCTTTATTGTCAACGACTACGACGGCCGCCACGTGTTCTGGACACCCGAGGACAACATGGAAATCGCCATGAAGCTCGGCTCCGACATCTGCATGCAGCTCGATCAGTGCCCCGGCTATCCTGCCACGCGCGCCTACGTTGAGCGCGCCGTTGAGCTGTCGAGTATGTGGGCCGAGCGCTGCTATAAGGCGCATACCCGCGACGACCAGGCGCTCTTTGGCATCGTTCAGGGCGGCATGCACCTAGATCTGCGCCTGCGCTCGCTGCGCCATCTGGAGGAGTGCGGCGACTTCCCCGGTTACGGCATCGGCGGCTACTCGGTGGGCGAGGACCACGAGACCATGTTCGAGACGCTGGCGCCGCTCGCGAGCGAGTATATGCCCAAGCACAAGCCGCGCTACCTGATGGGCGTCGGCAACCCCACCACCCTCGTGCGTGGTGTGGGTGTGGGCATCGACATGTTCGACTGCGTGCTGCCGACGCGCACCGGCCGTATGGGCACGGCGTTCTCCAGCGAGGGTCGCCTCAACTTCCGCAACGCGCGCTTTGCGCACGACGACGGCCCCATCGACCCCACTTGCACCTGCCCGGTGTGCACGGGCGGCTACAGCCGCGCGCTCATCCGTCACATGGTCACGCAGAAGGAGATGCTCGGCGGCATTCTGCTGTCGATGCACAACATCTACTACCTGCTCAACCTTATGCAGCGTGCCCGCCAGGCCATTATCGAGGGCCGCTACGGCGCGTTTGTGAGCGACTGGATGAACAGCCCTGCGGCGGTGGACTACTAAGGGCGGCGCGGGCGCTTGCAGAGCGCGGGCAACGGCAAGGGGCGAGCGCCGGCCGGTCATCACGTTCGCTAACACCGTGTGCACGACCGCTGACCGATAGCTTGCAAGCACTTGATACATCGTGGGTACCATACCGAGTAGTTGATGTTCGGGCGGGTGTTTGGCGCATGGCGTCGACCCCGCCCGTTTTTCTTTTTCTCGATAGGAGTGCCCATGATTAAGAATGAGAACGTCGAGGGCGAGCCTGCCTACGACGAGACGTACCGCCGCGGCCCCGTGGTCATGCGCGGCCCCATGATTCCTAAGGACAACACCTACGCCAACCTGCTGGCGCCCGAGGAGTCGACCGACTGGCTGCATGCCGATCCGTGGCGCGTACTGCGCATCCAGGCCGAGTTTGTCGATGGCTTTGGCGCACTTGCCGAGTTAGGGCCTGCGGTGACCATCTTCGGTAGTGCCCGCACGCCCAAGACGGACCCGGCCTACAAGGCGGCGCGCACGGTCGGCCGTAAGATTGCCCAGCGCGGCGTGGCGGTTATCACCGGTGGCGGCCCCGGCATCATGGAAGCGGCCAACAGGGGAGCGGCGAGTGTCAACGGCAAGTCAGTTGGCCTGGGCATTGAATTGCCGCACGAGCATGGGCTCAATAAATACGTGAACCTCGGCATGGACTTCCGTTACTTCTTTGTGCGCAAGACCATGTTCGTCAAATACAGCTCGGGCGCCATCGTGTTTCCCGGCGGCTTTGGCACGCTCGACGAGATGTTCGAGGTGCTCACGCTGGTGCAAACGCACAAGGTCAAGCGCATGCCCCTCGTGCTGGTGGGCACAGAGTACTGGCAGGGCCTGTTCGACTGGCTCAACGGCCCGGTGATGGACGCCGGTATGATCAGCCCGCTCGATCCCGAGCTCGTGCACATCACCGACGACCTCAACGAAGCCGTCGACATCGCCCTGAGCGGGCTGATGTAGATCAATCGTGCCCACGCGACATGAATACGCATGGCAATCTGATGTTATTTAACATCAGATTGCCATTTATATTGGGTATACTGGTGTAAAAGACGAGGGCGAGGAGGTCGCAAATGTCTACAGCAACAGTTAAGCCTACGACGGTTCGAATCGAAGAGGGGCTCAAGGAGCAGGCGACTGAGTTCTTGGATTCGGTCGGCCTCAGCCTCAATTCCTATCTCAATCTTGCCGTTCGGCAGCTGGTAAATCAGCGAAAGATTCCTTTTGAGATTGTAGGAAGGGCGGAGGCGCCCAACGAGGCGACGAGGCGTGCCATGGTGATCGCCGAGGCTCATGAGTTGGGGATTTTGCCGGACGATAGCCTGTCATTCAATAACGCTGATGAGCTTATGTCATTCCTCGATGAGGAATAGCGATGTTCGAGATTAAAGTCGAGGCTCAATTTAAGGTGGACTACAAACGAACGATGCGTATGCATCCGCAGCTAAAAAGTGAGTTTAAAGCGGCGGTTGCAGAGCTTGTGGCTCATGGGTCACTTCCGGCGGAGTATGGCGCCCACGAGCTCTCAAACCCGGGCGGAAACTACAACGGCCACATCGATTTCCACCTATCCGATGGCTTGGTCGATGTGGTCGTTCTTTATCTTCCCCATAAGACTAACCCAGTGATTAGGCTGGTGAGAATGGGCACTCATCAGGAGCTGTTTCAGGGTCCGCTGGGCTGATCGCCGATTTCCAAGTTGTGGTGGAATAGGGATTGATTGGCGGCTAATAAGCCAAAAACAGTCCCTATTCCACCGCAACTGATGTGGGCGTCCCTAGTGAGTTGGCTGGTAGCGGGGGCAGTAGCTGATGGCGATGGCGTCGACGCCTACGTGGGTGGCGATGGTGCAGCCGATGGGGCCGGTGCCGGCGTCTACGTAATCCTGGTCCGCGAGTGCCTCGTTGACAAGCTCCTGCTCCTCGGCGGCGCCGGTCGTGAGTACGCGAATGCTTGAGCCTGGGTGCTCGGTCAAAAACTCGAGGCAATCGGCCATGGTGTTGGCGACGATGCGCTTGGCGCCGCGGCCCTTCTTGATGGCCTTGATCTCGCCCGATTTCCACTCCGGCGAAACGGCCAGACGAATGTTGAGCATCTGCGTCAGCTGGCCAGCGAGCTTGGGCGCGCGGCCGTTCTTGACCAGGTTCTCGAGTGTGCGCGGAATCAGCAGCAGATGGGCGTCGGGCAGCGTCGCACGGATCTGCGCCTCGGTCTCGTCTAGGCTGCGGCCGTCCTCGCGCATGGCGAGCGCGTACTCTACCAGCAGACCCTCGGCGCCCGAGCCGGTGCGCGAATCGATGCAGCGCACGTCGAGCTCGTGGGTATCGGCCACCTGGCACGCGTTGGCGTAGCAGGCAGACCACTCGCTGCATAGCGAGATAAAGATGGCGCTATCGTGGCCGTCGGCGAGCACGCGGTCAAAGAGTGCCTTGAACTCACCGGCACTCGGCTGCGAGGTGTGCGGTAGCTGCTCGGAGTCGGCCATGCGGGCGACGTATTCCTCGGCGGTAATCTGCACCTGGTCGAGCAGGTCCTCGCCCTCGATAATCACATGTAGCGGAATCACGTAAATGCCGAGCTCTTGGGCGCGGGCGGGGGAGATGTCCGACGTGGAGTCGGTTATGATGGCAAAAGACATAATTGCACCTTTCGTTGGGGCGCCTACGCGCCGCCTTCTGAGAGCAAAGTGCGACAAGTATAGTGGAGTTACTCTACATTGCTAGGTTCAATTGTTGAATAGTCAACAGTTTGAAGTGTCGGTGTGGAAATCATCAACTGGGGAAGAGGGATACCGATGGAGGCGCTGGAGATATGCAAGCGGCCGGTTGTGCTGTTCGATTTTGACGGCACGGTGGCCGATACGGGTCGGGCGGTGATGACCTCGACGCGCAAGACGTTGGCCGCGCGCGGGTTTTCGGAGGCGCAGATGGGTGACCTGCGTCGCATGATCGGGCCTCCGCTGTGGAAGAGCTTTCACGACTTTTACGGCTTTACGCGCGAGGAGTCGCTTGTGGTGGCCGACGAGTACCGTGCCTTTTTTGATGAACTGGGACCGGAGGAGTATCCCGTGTTCGACGGGATCCCCGAGCTGCTGGATGGGTTGGTCGCCCAGGGCAAGCGCTTGGCCGTGGCGACGTCGCGCATGGAGGCGAAGTGTATCGACATGGTGGGAGAGCTGGGACTTTCTCAGTTTGAGGCGGTGGTTGGCATGAATCCGCCGCAGGGGCGCGAGACCAAGGCCGATTCGGTCCGCGATGCCCTGGCGGCGCTCGGTGCGACGGCGGGCGATGCCGTGATGATCGGCGATCGCTTTAACGATGTGGAGGGCGCGCACGCAATGGGCGTACCGTGCATCGGCATCTATTCGGGTGCGGCGGCGCCGGGCGAGCACGAGGCGGCGGGTGCCGATGCAGTGGTGCACTCGGTAGCCGAGCTTGCTAAACTTTTCGCTATCTAATAGACGTAATGTGAGGGGCGGGCGTACCCGTCGCTCATTGGTAAGGAGGTCGTCCATGAATCAGGTGGAGCAGAGCGTTACCGAGTATGTCGACGAGGTCTGGGAAGATGTCGTTGCCGATATCGATCAGCTGGTGAGCTATCCGTCTGTGGCCGTTGCTGCTAATGCGGAGCCCGGTGCGCCGTTTGGCCGCCCGGTCCGTGATGCGCTCGATTGCGCGCTCGGCATTGCGCAAAAGCTCGGCTACCAGACGAGCGACGACGAGGACTTTGTGGGCATCGCCGATATCCCGGGTCGCGGCGACAAGCAGCTCGCGACCATCTGCCACGTGGACGTGGTGCCCGCCGGCCCCGGCTGGAACACCGACCCGTTTGCGATGGAGCGTCGCGAGGGCTGGCTGCTCGGCCGCGGCGTGATCGACGACAAGGGTCCGGCCGTGCTGTCGCTCTACGCCGGCGCCTACCTGCTCAAGCACGGCATTGTTCCGCGCTACACCTTCCGCGCGCTGCTGGGCTGCGATGAGGAAGTGGGCATGTCCGACGTTCACCATTATCTGGAGAACCACGCGAACCCCGACTTTCTGTTTACGCCCGATGCCGAGTTCCCGGTCTGCAATGCCGAGAAGGGCCAGTTTGGAGCGACGTTTGTTAGCTCCAAGATCGACGGCGGGCGCATCGTGTCGTGGAGCGGCGCCGAGGCGAGCAATGCCGTTCCGTCGCAGTCCATCTGCGAGCTTGCGATTGCCGCCGATGAGCTGCCGGCGCCCGTTGAGAACGTCGACCGCTTGGAGATCACGGCGCTTGATAACGGGCATGCGCAGATTTTCGCCCACGGTATTGGCGGCCACGCTTCGATGCCTGAGGGCACCATCAACGCCGTCGGCCTGATCGTGTCGTATCTACGCGAGGCCGAGGACGCGTTTGGTGCACGCGATGAGCGTCTGCTGACGCCTGCCGAGCACGAGTTCGTCAAGTTCCTGGCCTTTGTGCATGCGGATGCCTATGGCCGCGGCCTGGGCATCGATGCGACGAGTCCGGCGTTTGGCCCGCTTACCTGCAACGCTGGCGTCATCCGCGTGGCGGATGGCCATATTGAGCAGGTCATCGACGTGCGCTTCCCTGATAGCACCAGTGCCGATACCATCCGCGAGCAGCTCGACCCGCTCGTCGGCCGTTTTGGCGTGACGTGCCAGCTGGGTCGCGCTAAGGTGCCGTTCTCAGTCTCTGCCGATGATCCGGCCGTGAAGGCGCTGATTGACACCTATAACGAGTTCACCGGCAAGCATGCCGAGCCCTTTGCCATGGGCGGCGGCACGTACGCGCGCAACTTTGCCCGCGCCGTATCGTTTGGCCCCGAGGAGACCGGCCTGGAGCTGCCCGCATGGGGCGGCCAGATGCACGGCCCCAACGAGTGTGCCAGCGAAGAACAGCTTAAACAGGCGCTCAAGATCTATATTGTTGCGATCCTCCGTTTGAATGAATTAGAGCTTTAAGGTCTCGCGGTTTCCCAATCTAAGTTGCGGTGGAATAGTTCCTAGAATGGGCCATTTGATGGCCAAGCAGGAACTATTTCACCGCAACTTTGTTTTTATTGGTGTAAAAGGCGGGTCATGCTTGGTGGCGGGTTTGTTATTCGTTTGTAAAGGCCGTGCTGCGCTTGCGGTAAGGGTCTATCAAATGCCCGTAAGAAACCGTAGTTGGCGCGGACGCTGCCCGGTCGGGGCCGTATCTTTCCAAACAGCAAAGCGGGTGGGGTGCCCGCGAGTCGCATGTATGAAAGGAAGATCATGCTCGATCAGGCTTATTCTCGTCGTCAGTTCCTCGGCCTCGCTGGTGGTTTTGCCAGCATCGTCGGTCTCGGTCTCGTTGGTTGCGGCGGCTCCGGCGCATCCGATGCCGCCGACAAGGGTAGCGCCGCTGTTGCCGAGTCCGTCTCCGGCGAGGTGACTTACGACGGTGCCTCTTCGTTCCAGGCTCTCGTCGAGGCCGCTGCCGAGAAGTTCATGGACGCCAACCCCGATGTCTCCGTCTCCGGCTCGGGTAACGGTTCGGGCAAGGGCCTGACCGCTGTTGCCGCCGGCACCGTCACCATCGGCAACTCCGACGTCTTCGCCGAGACCAAGCTCGAGGCCGACCAGGTCAAGAACCTCGTCGACCACGAGGTTGCCGTCGTGGGCATGGGCCCCGTCGTTTCCAAGAACGTGACGGTCGACGACCTGTCCCTCGAGCAGCTCAAGGGTATCTTCTCCGGTCAGATTACCAACTGGAAGGAGGTCGGCGGCGGCGACGCCACCATCGTCGTCCTCAACCGCAAGGCCGGCTCCGGCACCCGTGCCACCTTCGAGGCCGCCGTTTTTGGCGACGAGGCCGTCGACTTTAAGGGTGACGCCGAGCTCGACAAGTCCGGCGATGTCCAGACTCAGATGGGCAGTACCGACAACGCCATCTCCTACCTCGACTTCTCGCACTTCGATGACTCCAAGTTCAACGCCATCAAGGTCGAGGGCGTCGAGCCCAAGAGCAAGAACGTCACCGACGACTCCTTCAAGATCTGGGCGACCGAGCACATGTACTGCTCCAAGGACGCCGACGAGGCCACCAAGGCCTTCCTGGAGTTTATGCTCTCCGACGACGTCCAGGGCAAGCTCGTCGAGGAGCAGGGCTTCATCCCCGTCTCTGCCATGAAGGTCGTCAAGGACGCCAGCGGCAAGGTCTCCGCTAAATAAGTAATCGCCCCGGAAAGGTTTGCAATGGCAAAACAGCTGCCAAAGCGCGACCTTGAGAACGTGGGCCTGGGCGTCACGGGCGCGTGCGTTGCGCTCGTGACGCTTGTCGTTGCCGCGCTCATCTTTATGGTCGCCCAAAAGGGCCTCTCGGCTTTTGTCAAAGACGGCGTCTCGGTCGTCGAGTTTTTCACCGGCACCAAGTGGGACCTGGCCAACACGGCCAAAAACGGCCTGCCCTACACCGGCGCCCTGCCCCTGATCGTCACCTCGTTTGCGGTCATGGCGCTCTCCACGCTTATCGCGCTGCCCATCGCTATCGGCTCTGCCATCTTTGCGGTTGAGATCCAGCCTAAGTTTGGTTCCAAGGTCTTTCAGCCGCTTATTGAGCTTTTGACTGGTATTCCTTCGGTCGTCTTTGGTCTGATCGGTTTTCACGTGGTCGTCGGCCTTATGAAGAGCGTTTTCCACGTAAGCACGGGCTTGGGCATCTTGCCCGGCGCCATCGTGCTGGCCGTCATGATCCTGCCGACGATGACCACGCTTTCGGTCGATGGCCTGCGCGCCGTGCCCGACAGCTACCGCCAGGGCTCGCTCGCGCTGGGCTACACCCGCTGGCAGACCATCTGGCACGTGGTGCTCAAGTCCGCCATGCCGTCGCTCATGACTGCGGTCATTCTGGGTATGACCCGCGCCTTTGGCGAGACGCTCGCCGTGCGCATGGTCATCGGCGGTATCGAGGCCATGCCGACGTCGCTGCTGTCGCCGGCCTCGACCATCACCACCACGCTCACCACGTCCATGGCGGTCTATGCCGAGGGCTCGGCCCAGGACGATGTTCTGTGGGCGCTCGGTCTGCTGCTGATGGGCATGAGCCTCATCTTCATCCTGATCATCCACCTTATCGGCCGCAAGGGGGCGAAGGCTCGTGGCTAGCACGCGCATCCATATCGACGAGGCGAGACTCGGGCGTGTCCAAAAGCAGGACCGCATCGCCACGGGCGTGCTGACGGCGATCGTCGCCATCGTCATGCTCATCGTCATCTCCATGGTGGCCTATATCCTGTTCGAGGGCGTCTCGACGCTGTTCCAGCCGGGTTTCCTCACGCAGCCGTCGCGCGCCAACGGTACCCAGGGTGGCGTGCTCTACCAGCTGTTCGACTCGTTCTACCTGCTGCTGATCACTCTGGTCATCTCGGTGCCCATCAGTCTGGGCGGAGCGGTCTTCCTGGTTGAGTACGCGCCGAACGGCCCCATCCGCGACATTGCCTCCACCGCCATCGAGACGCTGTCCTCGCTGCCTTCCATCGTCGTCGGCATGTTCGGCTTTCTGGTGTTCTCGGTGCAGCTGGGCTGGAAGTACTCCATTATCTCCGGCGCCGTCGCGCTCACCATGTTCAATATCCCCATCCTGGTGCGCGTGATCCAGCAGGCGCTCGAGGACGTGCCGCAGGCCCAGCGCGATGCGTGCCTGGCCATGGGCCTCACCCGTTGGGAGGCCACGCTGCACATCCTGATTCCCGAGGCCATGCCCGCCATCGTGACCGGCATCGTGCTTTCGGCCGGCCGTGTGTTTGGCGAGGCCGCAGCACTGCTCTTTACCTCGGGTATGAGCTCGCCGGTTCGCCTGAACTTCTTGAGCTTTAACCTGTCGAGCCCCACCTGTGCCTGGAACGTGTTCCGCCCTGGCGAGTCGCTCGCCGTGCATATCTACAAGATCTATGGCGAGGGCAGCCCCGAGGCCCAGCAGATCGTTTGGGGTACCGCAGCGCTGCTGATGATTTGCGTGCTGCTGTTTAACGTAATCGCCCGCATTGTGGGCAAGCAACTGGCAAGGAAGATGACGGCCGAATGAGCGAGATGAATGTAACGCCCGCAACCGAAGCGGCATCGTCCGACACCCGGGACTTCCTGTCGAGCGTGGGGGAGAGCGAGAAGCGCGTGCGCGTGAGCGGCAAGGCCGTGAGCGACGAGGTTGTGCTCTCCACCAAGGACGTCAACGTGTACTATGGCGACCACCATGCACTGCACAATACGTCGCTCGACTTCCACAAGGGCGAGATCACGGCGCTCATCGGGCCTTCGGGTTGCGGCAAGTCGACCTTCTTGCGTAGCCTCAACCTTATGAATCGCGAGATTCGCGGCTGCCGCGTGGAGGGCGAGATCAACTATCGCGGGCGCAACGTGAACACCAAGACCGAGAACACCTACGAGTTGCGTCGCTCCATTGGCATGGTGTTCCAGCAGCCCAACCCGTTTCGCAAGTCCATTCGCGACAACATCACGTTTGCGCCTAGGCGCCACGGCATCACCGACCGTGACGAGCTCGACCGCATGGTCGAGGAGAGTCTGCGTGGCGCGGCGCTTTGGGACGAGGTCAAGGACAAGCTCAACAAGAGCGCCTACGCGCTTTCGGGCGGCCAGCAACAGCGTCTGTGCATTGCGCGCACGCTGGCACTCAACCCCGACGTGATCCTGTTTGACGAGCCCTGCTCGGCGCTCGACCCCATCTCGACGTTGGCGATCGAGGACCTCATGTCGTCGATCGTTGCCGACCGCGCCATCGTCATCGTGACGCACAACATGGAGCAGGCGTCGCGCGTGTCCAACCGCACGGCGTTCTTCTACATGGGCGATATGGTCGAGTACGACGAGACTGACGAGATTTTCCAACGGCCCAAGGATAAGCGGCTGAATGATTACCTCACCGGCATGTTCTCCTAGTCCGGGACATGCTTGAGGCCCGCGGCGGCCACGGTTGCCGCGGGACTTATTGGATAGGCGGGTCATCTCTTGTGGGAGATGGCCCGCCTTTTTGTGCCGTGTGCGCCCCGCCTTTTCGCTGCTATCATGGACAACGTTGAATTTCTACGAAGGAGCAGGGCATATGGCGATTCTTTTGGGATGCGATTCCGTCAGCCTAGAGTTTCCCACCAAACATATTTTCGATAGCGTGACGCTCGGCGTGGGCGAGGGCGACCGCATTGGTATTGTCGGCAAAAACGGCGACGGCAAGTCGACGCTGCTGAGCGTGCTCGCCGGCACGCTGGAGCCCGACGACGGCCGCGTGACGCACCGTCGCGGCATCACGATCGGTCTGCTCGGCCAAAAGGACAACCTGGTCGATACTGATACCGTGCATCATGCCGTTGTGGGCGACGCCCCCGAGTACGAGTGGGCGTCGAGTCCCCGCACGCGCCAGATTCTGGCCGGCCTCATCAGCGATGTGCCCTGGGAGGGCACGGTGGTCGAGCTTTCGGGCGGTCAGCGCCGTCGCGTGGACCTCGCGCGCCTGCTGATTGGCGACTATGACGTGCTCATGCTCGACGAGCCCACCAACCACCTGGACATGCGTACCATCAACTGGCTCGCGCGTCACTTAAAGGCCCGCTGGCAGCGCGGCCAGGGTGCCATGCTCGTGGTCACGCACGACCGCTGGTTCTTGGACGAGGTCTGCACCAGCATGTGGGAGGTCCACGACGGCCAGGTCGATCCCTTCGAGGGCGGCTATTCGGCATACATCCTGCAGCGCGTGGAGCGCGACCGCATGGCCGCCGTTACCGAGGAGCGCCGTCGCAACATGGCGCGCAAGGAGCTCGCGTGGCTGAGCCGCGGTGCCCAGGCGCGTTCCACCAAGCCCAAGTTTCGCGTTGAGGCTGCTCGCGAGCTGATCGCCGACGTGCCGCCCGTGCGTGACGAGCTGGAGCTCAAGCGCCTGGCCGTGAGCCGCTTGGGCAAGCAGGTTATCGATGTGGTCGACGTGGATGCCGGCTATGCCGATACCGACGGCACGCCCAAGCAGGTGCTCACCGATGTGACCTGGCTCATTGGTGCGGGCGACCGCTATGGTCTTTTGGGTGAGAACGGCGCCGGTAAGTCGACGCTGCTCGACGTGATTCAGGGCAAGATTGAGCCCACGCGCGGCCGCGTGAAGATCGGTCAGACAGTGCGCTTTGGCGTGCTGTCGCAGCAGCTCGAGGAGCTCGAGCCCTACATGGGCGACACGATCCGCGAGGTGCTCAGCAACTATAAGAAGTACTACGTCATCGACGGCAAGGAGACTTCACCCGAGAAGCTCTGCGAGCGTCTGGGCTTTACGACGCAGCAGCTCTGGAGTCGCATCGGCGATCTTTCGGGCGGTCAGCGCCGTCGCCTGTCGCTGCTGCTGACAATCCTGGACGAACCCAACGTGCTTATCCTGGACGAGCCCGGTAACGACCTGGATACCGACATGCTGGCGATTGTCGAGGACCTGCTCGACGGCTGGCCCGGCACGCTGATTCTGGTGACGCACGACCGCTTCTTGATGGAGCGCGTGACCGACCAGCAGTGGGCGCTGCTCGACGGCCACCTGACGCATATGCCCGGCGGCGTGGACCAGTACCTGCGCCTGTGCAACGCTACCGCCGAGGGCGAGCCCGTGGGCGCACCGAGTGCCAAGACCGGCGCGTTCGACACCGGTGCCGCGGCAGCTGCGGCCGAAAAGCCCAAGTCGAGCGGTCAGCCCAACGGCCTGTCCAACGCCGAGCGCCAGAAGCTCCGCCGCGAGGTGAGTTCGCTCGAGCGCAAGATGGAGACGCAGCGCACCCGCGTTGAGGAGGCCGAGGCAGCAATGGCCCAAGTCGATCCCACCAACTACACGGCGCTCGGCGAGCAGCAGGCAAAGATCGACGAGGCTCACGCTGCCATGGACGAGCTGGAGATGGCGTGGCTCGAGGCGAGCGAAAAGCTCGAGGGCGAGGAGTAGGCGAGAATGATCAAAGCCGCGTTTTTCGATATCGACGGCACGCTGCTGAGCTTTAAGACCCACCGGATTCCGGCGTCGGCGCAGCAGGTGCTCGACAGCTTTCACGAGCAGGGGATCGCGTGCGTGATCGCCACGGGCCGTCCGACCTACCAGATGCCGGACTGGCTGTTCGACCTGGGCTGGGATGCGTACATTACGCTTTCGGGCCAGCACTGCTTTGATGCCGAGGGGGTTTACCGCAGCTGCCCGATCGATTCGGACGACGTCGCGGTGATTGTGGACCAGGTGGCGCAGGGGCGCTACGACTCGCTGTGCATGCAGGGCGAGAACTCGTTTGTGAACCGCCTGTCCGAGCGCGTGGTGACGGCTGGCAGCAACGCGGGAATCGTCTACCACGAGGAGCCGTTTGAGCACGCCTTTGACGCACAGGTCTACCAGTTCTGCGCCTTTGTGGACCCTGACGACGAGCATATCGTGACCGATGCCGTGTCGCATTCGCTCACCACGCGCTGGTGCGACCTGTTCTGTGACATTATTCCCGCTAACGGCGGCAAGGACCTGGGCGTGGCGGCGACGCTGGAGCGCCTGGGCATCGACGCGAGCGAGGCGATTGCCTTTGGCGACGGCGAGAACGACCTGTCGATGTTTGCCGCCGTGGGCACTAGTGTGGCCATGGGCAACGCGCAGGAGACTGTGAAGGCCGCAGCGACCTACGTTACGACCGCCGTAGACGATGACGGCATCTACAACGCCGCGAAGCACTTTGGACTCGTGTAGCTGCGACCCGGCACTTGGGGACACTCCTTGCGGGGCGTGTTCCCATTTTGTTTTCGTCCCGCTCGTTTTGTGAAACACGGCTAACTTTTAGGCAAAGTAGTAAGACATGGGCAACTTTTGCGGTAAAGTAAGCCGTGGAAAGTATCCAACGGCTAACTAGCAATCATCGCGAAAGGCGGCCCATGGCCCTGCGTGAATCCGGAGAAGACTATCTCGAATCGATCTACGTTCTGTCGCAACGTCAGGGCATCGTGCGCTCGATTGATGTTGCAGAGTACCTTGGCGTAACTAAGGCAAGCGTTTCAAAAGCTATGGCGACGTTGGAGAACAACGGCTACGTCGAAATGGGCAAGCGAGATGTTCATCTGACGGAGCGTGGTCTGGAGGTCGCTCGTCAAATGTGGGAGCGTCACTGCTTTTTCGTGGGGCTGCTGGAGGATGCGGGTGTTTCGGCTGAGGTCGCGTCGCAAGAGGGCTGCCACATGGAGCACTGCCTGAGCGAGGAGAGCTTTGAGAAGCTAAGGGCGATGTTGGGCCGGGACAGCGACCGGGACCAGTAGCCCCGCCAACTAAGTTCAACTCAGACAAGGAACCCCGCCAGCAAGCGATGCCCAAGAACCGCCAGCAACGTCATCGCAGGCCGGGACCGGGCTTGGTTTTGAAAACACTCCGCACTGATATCTTCTGTATTGAAGACGCCGATGGCGCATCCATATACCATTGGCGTCGACACCATCAGATGCGGACCGCGCGGTGACCCCACACTCCGCTGGCGCCCACAGGGCTGCCCTCGTTTCCTGACATGT
>DBFAAM010000035.1:0-132790 GCA_048193585.1 Collinsella aerofaciens
CTGACGCTCCTATATGGCAAGGTCTTTTTTAGAATCCATTTTTCGCTCGGCCTCGAAGGCCTGCCTGTCCCAATCGAGCGGAAGCCCCGCCTCGACCCAGGCCTCGTAGGCCCTCCTTATGGGCTTGAGCTCCCTTTGGCCCCTCTCCAGCATCGAGATGTACTTCTCGCTGGTGCCGAGTATCGAAGCCGCCCTCACCTGGCTGACCCTCGCCGCGCGCCTGGCCGCCACGAGCGCCGACGCGTCCTCGGGCCTCCTGACCTCGTGCGGGTGCATCAGCGCCCGGTACGCCTCCCTGGCCACGTAGCGCTTGGGGCACCTCATGACCTCCCTGTCGCTCTTTCCCCGCCCCCTGGCCCTCTCGGCGTACTCGGCGGTCTCGGGGTCGCGCATGACCCTCTGTCTCGCGATCTCGTGCAGCGCGCTGTTCGCCTGCCGGTCGCCGCCCCTGTTGAGCCTGTGCCTCACGGTCTTGCCGCTCGAGGCGGGGATGGGGCAGGCCCCGCATATCGCCGCGAACGACGCCTCGGAGCGCAGCCTGCCCGGGTTGTCCCCGGCCGCGACCGCGAGCTTGGCGGCGCTCACGGGCCCGCACCCGTACATCGCCAGCAGCGCGGGGCAGTTCTCCTCCAGGGACGCCCCGATCGCGCGCTCCATGTCGGGCGCCGCGTCGCGCGCCGCCGCCCACAGGTCCGCCAGCGCGCCGAGCGCGGCGCCCAGCGCGCCCTCCGACCGCACGGAGGGGAGCTCCTCCATCAGCCTCGGCCCTCCCATGCCGCGGAACCTCGACCTGAGCCCCTCCGGCGCGGTGGTGAGCAGCGACCTCGCGGTGTTGATCGCCGAGGTCCGCGCCTTCACCGCCCCGGAGCGCGCCGCGAGCATGCAGCGCACCCCGTCGACCCACCCGTCCTGGCTCTTGGGTGTCCCGAGCTTTGAGCCGGACATCGCCGCGCGGGCGGCCCTCTCCGCGTCCGCCTCGTCGCACTTGCCCTGCCCCGGGCGCCTCCTCTGCATCCTCGCCGGGGAGAGCGCCTCGCGCACGGGCATCCCCAGCGACGCGAGGTGCCTGGTGAGGCCCGCCCCGTAGGACGACGTCCCCTCCATCGCGATGCAGGCCGGCTCCCCGGCGGCGGCTATCGCCCCGGCGAGCGCCTCGTAGCCCGCCGCGTCTGCGGGGAACTGCCTGGACAGGACCTTGCGGCCCCTCCAGTCCAGGACGCACAGCCAGTGCGAGTCGGCGTGGGTGTCGACCCCGCAGAAGACCGGCCCGCGGGCGTCGGGTGTCGATTCGGTTCTCATGTCTCGCTCCGTTCTTTCCGTGCTCGCCTGGACCGGGCAGACGGCACACTGACGGGGCGCGATAGAATGCGGTTGTTCGGGTCCGCGGTATCGCTCCATGCTCCTATTAGGTCATGCGGCGGTCTCGGCTCGCCGCGGGCCGCGCGGGACATGTCAGGAAACGAGGGCAGCCCTGTGGGCGCCAGCGGAGTGTGGGGTCACCGCGCGGTCCGCATCTGATGGTGTCGACGCCAATGGTATATGGATGCGCCATCGGCGTCTTCAATACAGAAGATATCAGTGCGGAGCGTTTGGATGGAGAACGCGGGGGCTTCAGGAAGAGCTACCTCATGCTTGGTTCATTTCTGATTGCCCTGTCATTGGGCTGCCGGCCCCAATACGTGTTGGTCTCTTTGCTTGCCTTCCCGATTTTTTGGAATGCGATATTTCGGGAACGTTTGTTTTTCTCAAAAAAGGGTGCCAACAATACCGCGTCGGTAATTGTGCCATTTATTCTCGTTGCAATTCCCGCCATGCTGTATAACGGCATGAGGTTTGGATCGGTCTTTGATTTTGGTGCCGCATACAACCTGACTGGTAGCGATATGACTTCGCGAGGAATTGTCCTATCGCGGTCCCTTCCCGCTTTGTTCCAGTATTTGGTTCAGCCTTTGAATATTTGCGCACGGTACCCGTATGTTTTCGGTGTTGACATGGCTGTTGATTTCCAGGGCTATTGGTTTTATGAGCCTTATCTTGGAGGATTGCTGCCCAACGCTCCGTTTTTGCTCGTGGGCCTTGCTTGTATTCCGTCCGTGTTCTCCAAGAGCAAGCAGAGCCAGAAGGCTGCCATCATCTTTTCGCTCTTTGTCGCATCGGTAATCCTTTTTGCGGATTTCCAGATTGCGAGTATTACAATGCGGTACTTCAGTGACTTCTCATGGTTATTGATTTTGCTTGTGTTTGGAGTGCTGCTTCAGACCCCTGGTTTTGTGGAAGGTAAAGGTGTGATTTTTAGGATTACGGTTCCACTTATCGGACTGACAATCTTTTTGGGGTTTTGGATCTTGTTGTCTCCCGATCGTTATGGCGCCCTGGCGAGTACATGTCCGTCCGTGTTCTATGGTGTGGCTCAGATGCTATGTCTTGTCTGATTTCATTTCGCAAACAAGGGAAGTCTAAGTCTCGTGATAAGCTCGGGCGATAGGGAGAGGCATAATATGCGCCTCTATTCAATTGAATAGAGGCGCGGTCCTTGCGGAGGCACGTAGGTTTTATCGTCCAGTTTTACGCTTTTGTTTTGACTGGAAATACCATTTGGAAATTGGGCGCGGGAACGTGTATAAGATGCCCGTGAGCAGTGCAATGATTGCGAAACGGACGATTAGATATCCTATCCACGGCGCTAGTGGAAGGCTCTCGACAATACCGGAAACATATTTATAGGGAAACACGTTCAACTCGATAAGATGCATGCAGAAGAGCGGGAGCGTGTACTTTCCGATCCAGGCGATGGGTTTCGTGACGCGTGGAATATGCTTGCAAGCCATTTGGCATAGCTTGAGAATCACCAATGAACCAAAGATACTCCCGATCACATCCTGCGTCCCGTTAACGTAGGTGTTTGTTACCATGTAGAGCTTTCCAAAGTGTAGAGCTGAGTAACCCCAGATTCCCGCCATGAATAGCCAGCAGATGGGTTCGATTGAGTTTTCCTCGAGCAGGGCGTGCTTTCTGATGATCTGTCCAATGTACAAAAAGAGCGTTGCGCTCAAGGCCTGCAGGATGCTCCAAGGAAGCCAAACGATTTGGGCCAGAACATTGCCGCAGAAGAAAACCCCAGAGCCATAATTGTGGGATGGCGAAATTGATTAACGACGGTCAGGAGCATTTTGCCAAAGAAAAGCGCGAAGAGATACCAAAGGGCTCCAATGGCGGATACGAATGCTGGGGTTGTGGGCGTGATTCCTCCGCAGCCGTAGAGGCTTGCCATAAACCAGTGGTTTGCTATTTCTGTCGGATTGGCTTTCCCTGTTAGGACCGCCCCTAGGAACGAGCATCCAATTACGCCTACACAGGTAATCAGATGAGGCATCAGAAGCGATTTGGCGTTCTTTTTAACGTAGTCGGGTGTGAGTTTAGCCTCGGGCTTGCTAAAGAACCCGCTGACAATAAAAAATAGAGGCATATCAAATGAGTAGAAAACGGAAGCAAGCCGATCTGGTGTTCCCAGGTATATTGAATGGCCTATGATGACCCCGGCAAGTGCTATTGCTTTAGCGACATCAAACTCGGGATACCTTTTCTTCACTGAATGCTCCTTAGATCATGGTTGGTCACGCTAGCTACATGGGTACTGTTGGCGTCTTCGAAATAGCCTTCGTACAGTTAATTCCATATAACGTGGGCGTTGGCAAGCGGCTCGATAACGGCAAGCGCTATCAGGGGCATGACGACGGCATGGCGTGCTATCTCGCGTTAGTGTTGTCGTTGCGATGGTCACCGAAGGTGTATTTGCTATACACATTGACTTCCCACTGCTTTTTTTCGACCTTTGCCACGGAGTCGAGGATAAAACCAGTCACGAGACTTAAGCCGCACAGGAACATAAACGATGCGGCGAGTATGGCGGTGGGGAAACGCGGAACAAGCCCGGTTTGGAAATACTCGACAATGATGGGAACACCCAGGGCAAGACCGATAATGGCAAAGAGAAGAGCTACGAGGCTGAAGAATTTGAGCGGGCGGTAGTCCTTGAACAGCGTGCCGATCATGGCGACGACCTTAATGCCGTCGCTCACGGTATTAAGCTTGGACTCGGAGCCTTCCGGGCGGTCGCGGTACTCGATGGGCACGTCTTTGATACGCCAACGGTGGTCGACGGCATGGATCGAGAGTTCGGTTTCGATCTGGAATCCCTCAGAAAGCACGGGGAAGGTCTTGACGAACGGGCGGCTCATGGCACGATATCCCGTCATGACGTCATCGAAACTGTAGCCGTATATCCACTTAATCATGGCACGAACTAGGTTGTTGCCAAAACCATGGAAGGCACGCTTGTTTTCCTCGGCATAGGTGCCGTTGGACAAGCGGTCGCCCACGGTCATGTCGGCCATGCCGTTGAGGATGGGCTCGCAAAGGGCTTTGGCCGCCTCGGCGGGGTAGGTGTCGTCGCCGTCGACCATCAGGTAACAAGCGGCGTCGATATCGCGAAACATTTGACGGCAGACGTTGCCCTTTCCCTGGCGCGGCTCAAAGCGCACTGTGGCGCCGTGTTCCGATGCGATGCTCGAGGTGTCGTCTGACGAGTTGTTGTCATAGACGTAGACCGTCGCCTGCGGAAGCTCGCGGTGGAAGTCGTCAATGACTTTGCCGATCGTGAGGGCTTCGTTGTAGCAGGGGATAATGACGGCAATAGATTCAGAATTCACTCAATGCTCCTTATACATCCAATCTTAGAAAGTATAGCCGTTTGCGACGGGTATCCTAAGATGTGGGTTAGTTCTCCAGTTTTGTTGCGCGAATCGTTTGCCCGCCCGTCGGGTCTATACTATTCGTTTGTCAACGATTACGAGTAAAGGAGTTGCATCCGTGTCGGATCAGACAAAGCAACAAGAAACTCGCAGTCTGCCTGCGACGTTTGCTAAGAATGAATTTGAGAAGGATGCGTTTATCCTTCGTCAACTGGTTACCAAGGATTTCAAGATCAAGTATCGCCGTAGCGTTCTGGGCGTCGCGTGGTCGGTGCTCAATCCGCTGCTGATGATGATTGTTATGGCCATCGTGTTCTCGACGATTTTCGCCCAGGGCCGCAATGGCTCGATTACGCCCGAAATGTATCCGCTGTATTTGATTGTCGGTAACGTTACCTTTGCCGTGATGTCCGAGTCCACGAACCAGGCACTGACATCCATCGTGGGCGCGGCTCCGCTGCTCAAGAAGGTTAAAGTGCATCGTTGGGTTTTTCCGGTGCAAAAAGTGCTTTTCTCGCTGGTGAACTTTGCCTTCTCCCTGGTCGCCGTCGCCATCGTTATGCTGTGGTTCCGCGTTATGCCTTCTTGGCACCTGATTCTGCTGCCGGTTTGCCTGCTGCTGCTTATGTGCTTCTGCATGGGTCTGGGCATGATGCTCTCTGCCCTTACGGTCTTCTTCCGCGATGTCATGCATCTGTGGAGCGTCGTCATTACGGCGTGGACTTACATCACGCCTATTTTCTGGACGACCGACTTCGTTGCGCAAATGCCGCATCTCGTGCGCATTCTGGTCTATGCGAACCCCATGTATAACTACCTGCAGTTTATGCGCGATATCTTCCTGTTCCAGACCACGCCCTCGCTTTTGACGTTTGGTATGTGCGTCGCTTGGGCGGTTCTTGCGCTTGTTATTGGCTACACCGTGTTCCATAAGTCCGAGCGCAAGTTCATCCTCTACATCTAAGGAGTGCTGTGATGACTGAATCTGTTGTTGATTACAGCGAGCAGCCTCTGGCTGTCGAGGTCGACGACGTCACCATGATCTTTAACATGGCGTCCGAGTCGCTGACCAACCTCAAGGAGTACTTCATCAAGCTTGCCAAGCACGAGCTGTTCTTTGAGGAGTTTAGGGCGCTTAAGCACATCTCGTTCGATATTCATCGCGGCGAGGTCGTGGGTCTGGTCGGCACCAATGGCTCCGGCAAGTCTACGATGCTCAAGATTATCGCTGGCGTGCTTGAGCCTAGCGAGGGCAGCGTTAAGGTGCACGGCAATATCGCACCGTTGATTGAGCTTGGTGCCGGCTTTGACCCCGAGCTGACTGCCCGTGAGAACATATATCTGAACGGCGCCCTGCTTGGCTATACCAAGGAGTTCATCGACGCCAACTTTGACGGCATTATCGAGTTCGCTGAGCTGCAGAACTTTGTCGATATGCCGCTTAAGAACTTCTCCTCGGGCATGGTGGCGCGTATCGCCTTTGCAATCGCGACGATTACCGAGCCCGATATTCTGATCGTTGACGAGACGCTGTCCGTCGGTGATGTGTTCTTCCAGCAGAAGTGCGAGGCCCGCATCCAGCACTTTATCCAGAGCGGCGACGTGACGGTTCTGTTCGTTTCGCACTCTATGGAGCAGGTTGAGCGCATCTGCCAGCGTGCCGTTTGGATTGAGAAGGGTGACCTTCGCATGGACGGCCCGGTCGATGAGGTCTGCAAGGCGTACCGCGAGCAGTTCAACTAGGTTATAATTACTTGCGCTTGACAGGCTTGCGCTTGCTTGGGCGTGCGGTTATTTGCTCCATTAGCTCAGTTGGATAGAGCGGGGGACTTCTAATCCCAAGGTCGACGGTTCGAATCCGCCATGGAGCACCATCGTTTATTAAGCCCAGACCGCTTGGTGGTCTGGGCTTTTTCATATGCCGGTGTTCTTTGTTCTTGCCGGGTATACGTTTAGGCCGAAGCCGTGGCGTGAGCTGCTATTGTGCTGCTGATGTGGATTGGTTATACGGCGCGCCAAAGGGGGCTGGAGCCGAGCGTGAGCAAGCCTCTGCTTATGACGCTGCCAGCATCGTGGTTCTTCGCGTCAATCGTACGCTGTGCCTGCGATATTGGATTGGCGTACGTGATCAAGAAGGCGTAACAAAAGCGGGGAGGACCAACTTGGCCCTCCCCGCTGTATCTAGTCTGCCTTCAGGCACTCGGGCAAGACGTTTGCAACTGCATTCATCGCCTGCGGCCTCAGGTACTGCTCATTGAGCTTTGCCTTTCTGTAGGCGTAGCGAGTGTCTGCCGAGTATTTGATCAACACATCGGTGAAGAACCGCTCCCAGCTCAGGTAGTCGCGGATTTCGATATAGCTTGAGGGATCCTCGAGGATTTTTAAGATATCGTTACTGGGAATGAGGCCAGATTGCAGGAGTGTCCACTCGAATGATTCGGGGAGGAACAAGCGTACGTTCTTGTAAACGCGCTGTCCGAGCACCTTTTCGATGTAGGGACCAAATGCTGCTCCGTCTCCAATAGCAAGGATGTTTTGCTCGGGACATTCGTGAATCGTACGTTTTAGATTCGCAACGCCGGTGGCGGTATAGCAGGGGATCCCGAGTCGGTTGCAAAGAGCGTCGTAGAATTGATAGCCAGATTTGCTATCCTCGACAACTACGGCGTCGGGTACCTCGAATCCAACATTTAGATCCTGATACAGCATACTTGCCGTGTGGTCATATAGCGGCTTGGCCACCGAGTAGAAGCGCCTGTCGCTCTTGCGGCCATTGATTGTTTTACTTGTCGTGTTGACTAGCTTCAGGATCTCATCAACGCTGTAGGGGAGCTCGTTGGCATCGCGACGAGATATCAGAACAAAATAGTTGGACGAGCCGTTGACGGCTTTGGCGAAGTCCTTTGAGTAGATAAACTCGTTACCCTCATCTAGAAAGACGATTGAATCTTCGATGATCGATAGCTCGCGCTCCCAGCGTCTGCCGGAAAGCGTTTCGCAAGGCACGTCGCAACTGAGTGCAACGCCGCTTTCCGGTCCTCGGTCGTTGTAGTCGCGAATCATCGAGATGAGCGTCGTTTTACCCGTGCCGCTGTTGCCGCGTATAAAGGAAATATTGCGCTTAAACGTGAGTGTGTATTTGACCTTTGCACGCTCTACGACAACGGTATGCGTTCCCTTCATTACTCATCAACATCCAAAAAGTCATTCGTGGCGCCGACAAACTCCTGCATGTTTCTGACGATGCGGCCATCGTTTTCAATGCGGATTTCAAAGCTCTTCCAGGGGAATTTCATGATGTGGAATAAGGTCACCATCACATCCTGCTCTTTGCCGATCTTGAGTAGCCAGCGGGCACAGTTGTCTCCGCAGGTGGATGCGTTGAACACCATATTTGGGAGATTGCGCACCAGCAGCAGCGTCTTAACGCCGCCGGACAGTTCGAGTGGGGTGATCGAGCCCAGCTGTTTGCTTACGATGTTGTGGGGACCGATGAGCTCTGATCCGTCCACGCTTTTTATAATCTGTGCGGCCATAGGGTCTTCGAACCATGAGTCCAAGTATGAGTTCCTAAAATAGGTTTCGGTATCGTAGATGGAACCGGGGTAATCCCCCAGATGGATGCTTAACATGCGCGTCTCCAGACGTTGTGTGACTGCAATGATTATATGCCAGTAATAAAGTGCCGCCAGTAGCGAGGTTGCTGCTGGCGGCACTGGCATTATTAGCGTGTGAATCGCGTTGATGGATTTGCTCGCGAGGCTACTTTTCGAGACGTTCCCTCAGCAGCTCCAGCGCGTGGGCGTAGCCCTGGAGGCCTTCGCCGGTGATGGTGGCGAAGCAGGCTAGGCGTGCATAGCTCACTTGGCGGAAGTCCTCGCGCGTCTCTACGGCGCTGATGTGCACCTCGACGGCAGGGATGGCGACGGCCTTGAGGGCGTCGAGGATCGCGACGCTCGTGTGCGTGTAAGCCGCCGGGTTGATGACGATGCCGTCGACCTTGCCGTAGGCTTCCTGGATCTTGTCGACGATGCTGCCCTCGTGGTTAGACTGGAAGACCTCGACCTCGTCGAAGCCCTGTGCAGCGCCCGCTTCCTGGCAGATCTGCACTAAGCGGTCGTAGTTGTCGCTGCCATAGATGCCCGGCTCGCGAATGCCGAGCATGTTGAGGTTGGGGCCGTTGATGACGAGTGCTTTCATGGTTGCTTCCTTTGCGATTGGAAAACCACCACAAAGGTGCCTGTCCCCTTTGTGGTGGTTTTGGTTAGAGAGCGGATGGGAGGGTGTCGAGGAGGGCTTGGGCGGTGTTGGCGGCGCAGTCGCGTGAGTCGATGATGTAGTCGGCCCAGGCGCGGTAGCGCGGCATACGCTGCTCGGCGAGTTTATCGATGCCGTCGCGGGCGGTGATGGGGCGTCCCTTGTGGGCGAGTTCGTCAAGCTTACGGTTGAGCATCACGATCTGGCTGTTCTGGTGCAGCAGCGGATAGTTCTCGTCCCTCGTGACCACGCCGCCGCCGGTGGAGAGCACCAGGCCGCTACGCTTGGAGATGTCGGCCAGCGCCGCCGTCTCCTGCTCGCGGAAGGCCGCCTCGCCGCGCTCGACGATAAAGTCGGCACAAGGCATGCTCAGACGCTTCTCGAGGGCGCGGTCCAGATCGATGTGCTCGCGACCCGTGAGCAGGGCGATCTGCTCGCCCACGCGGGTTTTGCCCGAACCCGGCATGCCGATCAGCGCGATGTTCTGTTCGCGACGTGACAAGCGCTCCGTTACGTCCAGGATGCGCTCGCGTGGGGTGACTTGGCCGGTATAGCGCTCGACGGCCTGTGCCGCTTGGGCCACGAGCATCAGCAGGCCGCCGATGCAAGGGATCCCGCGGCGCTCGGCCTCGAGCATCAGGCCCGTGCGGGCGGGGTTGTAGACAATGTCGATAACGCCTTCGAGCGCATCGAGGCCTTCGAGCGTGCAAGGCGCGTCGGGGCAATGGGGGAACATGCCGGCGGGCGTGCAGTTGACGAGCAGTGCGGCGTCGGACTGCTGCGCGATATTGCCGTAGTTGACCTCGCTCGTGCGGCCCACGGGCACCACGGTGGCGCCAAGGTCGCCGAGCACCATGCTTGCCGTGGTGCCGGCACCACCGGTGGCACCGAGCACGAGGGCCTTCTTGCCGGCAACCTCTACGCCCAACTCCTCAACTAGGCACTGAAAACCGAAATAGTCAGTGTTGTCACCGCGCAGGCGGCCGTCGGGCAAGCGTGTGATGGTGTTAACGTTGCCCATGCGCTCGGCCAGCGGGCTCAGCTCGTCCAGGTATTCCATGACGGCGCGCTTGTAGGGAATGGTCACATTGGTGCCTTCCCACTCGTCGCCGGTCATAAAGGCCGCGAGGTCCTCGGGCTCGCGCTCAAATCGCACGTACTCAAGCCCAGCGAGCTCCTTGTAGATGGTCGGGGTGTAGCTGTGGCCCAGCACACGGCCCAGAACGCCGTAGGGACGAGTTGCTGCGGAATCGGTCATCTAGAGCACCTCCGTGTAGCTGCCAAAGTAGGTGAAGCTCTCGCACACGTCGTCGATGGAATCGAGCAGGTCGTCGAGGGCCTTGCTGCCAAAGGGGCAGTCCAGGTCAAAGTAGAACATAAACTCAAAGTCGCGGCCGGGGATGGGACGGCTCTCGAGCTTGATGAGGTTGATATTGAGCGCGTAGAAGCGCTCGAGTACGCGATAGAGCGCGCCCGGCTCGTTGGCCGTGGTGATCATGAGCGAGGTGCGGTTGGCGCCGGGGTAGACGCGCGGCTCGCGGCTGATGACGACAAAGCGCGTGTAGTTGTTGTCCGAGTCCTGGATGTTGGGCTCCAGCATCTCCAGGCCATAGAGTGCCGCGCAGCTGCGCGAGGCGATGGCGGCGACGTCGGTGCGCTCGGAGTTGGCGACCATCTCGGCCGACATGGCCGTGTTTGGGTACTTGGTGGCGTGCAGGTCGTGCGCCTCGATAAAGCTGGCGCACTGCGCGATGGCCTGGCCGTGGCTGTAGACCTCGCGTATGTCCGCGAGCTTGGTGCCGGGCTTGACGAGCAGGTTGTGATCGATCTTGAGGCGCAGCGAGCGCACGATATGGAAGTTGAACTGTGCGAGCAGGTCGTAGACGGCGTTGACCGATCCGGCGGTGGAGTTCTCGATGGGCAGCACGCCAAACTCGCAGAACCCGTCGCGCACGGCTCGCATGACGCCCTCAAAGGTCTCAAAGAACGCGATGTCGGGCACGTCGAAGAGTTTGCACGCGGCGATCTGGCTATAGGCACCTTCCACGCCCTGGCAGGCAACGGTGGCCGTTTGAGGGAAGGGCGTGTCAAAGGCTGCAGCCGTGGCGTGGGCCTTTTGCGAGATGGTGATGCCCTTGAGCTCGTTGATGTAGCGCTGCTGCTCGGCCTTGCTCATGCTCATGAGGAGACGGAACAGGGCGATGGTCTGTGCCTCGTAGCGCTCGGGCGCGCGGCTGGCGAGGTTGTTGAGCTTGGAGCGCTCGCGGGCGGGGTCAAAGACGGCCTTGCCCATCTCGATTTTTGACTTGGCGACCTCGGTGGCAATGTCCATGCGCTCGACAAAGCTGTTGAGGAGCGTGGTGTCGATGCCATCGATGGCCTGGCGAATATCGGCAAGGTCCATGGAGGCCCCTTTCGTGAATCGTTGTGCGGGGGTAGTTAATTTGGGACGGGGCTATTTTAGCTACCCTTTGACTGTCGGCGAATCGATGGGTGCCGGGGCAAATATGAACCGGTATATGGGGGTAGCTAAAATAGCCCCGTCCCAAATTAACTACCCTTGGGGTGGGTGGACTAAAGCTGGCCTGCGTCCTCGAGGAGAGCGTCCCAGATGGCGAGGGCGGCGGCTGCTTCGGCTACGGGGACGGCTCGGGGGACGATACAGGGATCGTGACGGCCGTGGACCGAGAGCTCGGCATTTTCCATGGCGTCCATGTCTACGGTCTGCTGCTCGCGGCCAATTGAGGGCGTCGGCTTTATGGCCATGCGCCACATGACGGGCGCGCCGGTCGAAATACCGCCCAGGATGCCGCCGGCGTTGTTGGACTCAACCTCGATCTCGCCGGTCTCGGCATCGATGCGATACGGATCGTTGTTCTCGCTGCCGCGCATGGCGGCCACGGCAAAGCCCATGCCAAACTCCACGCCCTTTACGGCGGGAATGCCAAAGGCGATTTGCGCGATGCGGTTCTCGATGCCGTCGAACATGGGGTCGCCGATGCCCGCGGGAAGCCCGTAGATGCCGCACTCCACGATGCCGCCGATGCTATCGAGTTCGTCGCGCGCGGCCAGAATTTCCTCGCGCATGCGGCCGGCTGCGGCGGCGTCAATGCAGGGCAGGTCGTTCGTAAGGATCGCCTTGCGGTCGGCCTCGCGATAGACCATATCATCCATGGGCAGGTCGGAGATGCCGCCGATTTGCGCGACGTGCGCCATGACCTGAATGCCGCGGGCTTCGAGTGCCTGCAGCGCAATGCCGCCGGCGATGCATAAGGGTGCCGTTAGGCGGCCGGAGAAATGCCCGCCACCAGCGACATCGTGCATGTTGTGGTACTTCACGCGCGCGGGAAAGTCTGCGTGCCCTGGGCGGGGCTTGCGGCGCAGCTCGGAATAGTCCTTGGAGCGCGTGTTGGTGTTCTCGATAATCGCGGCGATGGGCGCGCCGGTGGTATGTCCATCGACAACACCGGCGATGATGTGGGCGGCGTCGGCCTCGCGGCGTTTGGTCGCGGTCTCGTCGCGACCGGGGGCGCGACGGTCGAGGAAGGCCTGCAGCTTCTCCTGGTCCACGGCGATGCCCGCCGGGATGCCATCGAGCGAGCAGCCGATAGCGGGAGAGTGCGACTGGCCGAAGATGCTTAAGTGCAAGACGTTGCCAAAGGTCGAGGACATGCTATTCCTCCTCGAGCGTGACCTTGCCGCCCAGTAGGCGGTAGTGGTCGAAGAAATCGGGATAGGACTTGTTGACGGCCTCGGCGCCGTGGATCACGACCTCGCCGGTGGCGCGGCTCGCGGCGATGGCGGCCATCATGGCGATGCGGTGGTCGTTGTGCGAATCGACCTCGCCGCCGGTGAAGGCATCGACACCCTTGATGATGAGGTCATCGCCGGCAATGCGCACCTGCGCGCCCAGCGCGGTGAGCTCGCGGGTGGTGGTGACCAGACGGTCGGATTCCTTGATGCGCAGGCGCGCACAGTCACGGATGAACGTGCGGCCCTGGGCCAGCGATGCCACGGCAGAGATGACGGGTACCAGGTCGGGAATGTCGTGGGCGCTCATCTCGAAGCCGGCGAGCTTGTCGGACTGCACGGTGGCGGCGTTGGTGGAGCGCACGATGCGGGCGCCAAAGCGCGAAAGCGCGGCGAGCACGTTGCGGTCGCCCTGCGCGGAGCTCAGCGATACGCCTTCCACGGTGATGGGGTCGGAGCCGATGGCGCCGGCGCACAGCCAAAAGGCCGCATTGGACCAATCGCCCTCGACGGCCACGCTGCCGGGCGTGCGGTACGAGCCGCTGCTCACTCGGAAGTTTGTGACCTCGGGCTTGCCATTCTTGGCGGGGATGCGCTCGACGTTGACCTCGACGCCGAAGGCCTTCATGGCCTGGATCGTGAGGTTGATGTAGGGGCGGCTTTCGATGAGCCCGGTCACCTGCACGCAGGAGGGCTGGGACAGCAGCGGGGCCGCCAGCAGCAGGCCCGAGATGTACTGCGAGCTCACATTGCCCGGCAGCACAAAGGTGCCCGGGCGCATGCGGCCGCTCGTCTTGAGCGGAAAGCCGCCCAGACCCTGCAGGTCGCAGCCGGCGGCGATGATCTCGTCCGAGAGCGGGGAGAGCGGGCGGGCGCCCAGACGGCCCTGGCCCACAAATGTGGCCTCTGCTCCCAGCGCGCAGGCGACGGGCAGCATAAAGCGGAGCGTGGAGCCGCTCTCGCCGCAGTCGAGCGTGCCGCCGGCAAGTGCCTTGAGCAGGCCAAACTCAATACTCTTCATGGTTGGATGGACCTGGAATCCGTCCTCGACGGTCTCGATGCGGGCGCCGAGTGCCGTAAGGCAGCGGACCGTGGCCTCGATGTCGGCGCAGGTGGTATTGCAGGCGACGTGTGTCTCACCGTTGGCGAGTGCTGCGCAGATGATCAGGCGGTGCGCCATCGACTTGGACGCGATGGCGGGAACGGTGCCCTTGAGCGGGGACGGGGTGATGCGGGCTAGCATGCGGATGCGTCTCCCTTCTGGCCGAGGCCCTCGGCAATGAGTTCGTGGAAAGTGGAAAGCGGCGTGCGGTCGATGCTACAACGGCCAATGCCGTGCGGAATCACCAGGTCGATGGTTTCGCCGGCGCGCTTCTTGTCGTGGAGCGCCTCGGCGAAGACGGCATCGGCATCGAGGTCGCAGCGGGTCTTGAGGCCATGGCGGGCGCAGAGCTCCTCAATACGACCGGGCAGTGCGGCATCGCAGACGCCGTGCAGGGCCGCGGCGCGCGTGATGATGCCCATGCCGATCGACACGCAGTTGCCGTGTCCGAGCTCAAAGTGCTCGCAGGCCTCGACGGCGTGTCCGGCGCTGTGTCCAAAGTTGAGGAGCTTGCGCTGGTTGGTTTCGCGCTCGTCGGCGACGACCACGGCGCGCTTGATGTCGATATTGCGGGCGATGATGAGCGCTACGCGGGCCACATCGCGGTTGAGTAGCTCAAGCGTAAGCGGGGTCTTCTCCAGTTCGGCGAAAAGCTCCGGGTCGGCGATCACGGCATGCTTGATGACCTCGCCGCAGCCGTCGGCGAACTGCTCGGGCGTGAGGGTGGCCAGGCACCCCACGTCGGCGATAACCACGCTCGGCTGCCAAAAGGCGCCGGCCAAGTTCTTGCCGGCAGCCAGGTCGATGGCGGTCTTGCCGCCCACCGACGAATCCACCATGGCGAGCAGACTCGTCGGGATCTGCACAAACTTGCAGCCGCGCATGTAGGTGGCGGCCACAAAGCCCGCCACGTCGCCCACGACGCCGCCGCCGAGTGCCACGATCACGTCGGAGCGCGAAAGCTCGTGCTCGGCCACAAACTCTAAAATGGCAACGTAGGTCTCGGCGCGCTTATGGGCCTCGCCAGCCTCGAAGGTGCAGATGCTCACCTCGTAGCCTGCGGATTCGAGGCTCTGCTTAACAGGCATCTGGTATAGCGGGCCCACGTTGGTGTCCGTCACGATGACGGCTTTGGCGCCGCCGGCAGTGGCGCGCACGAGCGGTCCCGCCTGCTCCAGCAAAAACGTGCCAACATGCACCTGGTAGGGGCGTGCGGTGTCGATATCGATGGTAATCGCCATAAGCTTCGGTCCTTTCGACCTGGCGTGATGGATGGTCTAGTGGGAGGCCTCGTCGTCGAGTGCGCGCTTAATGCGGTCGCCCTCGGCAAGGAGATTCTCCAGATAGCGCTGGTCGCGGTCCTTGAGCGCACGGCTGTAGGCGTCAAGCGACTCGATCAGATGGTCGATCTCGAAGCCGAGCGCGTCGGCGTCGTCGATCATGAGCTCGGACCACATCTGCGGGTTGAGGTGCGCCACGCGGGTGAGATCGCGGTAGCTACCGGCCGAAAAGCCGTGGTGAACCTGGGCGGTGGGGCTTTTGACGTAGGCGTTGGATACCACGTGCGCAAGCTGGCTCGTGAAGGCGATGACGCGGTCGTGCTCGGCGGCGCTGGTCACGCTGAACTTGCCAAAGCCCAAGGGGCGCACCATCTCGCGCACCTGGCCCAAAAGCTCCAGCTTGAGCGCATCGTCTACCGCGGGCGGTACGAGCACCAGCGGGGCGCCCTGGAACAGGTCGGCACGAGAGTTAGCGTAGCCCGAGAACTGGGTGCCCGCCATGGGGTGCGCACCCACAAAGTAAAAGCCGTGCTCGCGGGCAAGCTCAAAGGCGCGCTCGCACACGATGCCCTTGACGCCCACCGTGTCGATCACCACGGGGCCCATGATGGCCTCGGTGTCGGTGGCATCGGCGAGTGCCTGTGCATGCGCCTCGAGCCACTCGATGCAGGCCTCGGGGTAGCAGGCCAGGACGATGATGTCGCATTCGCCGAGTGTCTTGTCGTTGAGCTCTCCGGCGACAGTGCCCATGCTGGCGGCCGTCATGACATCGTCATCGGGGTCCCAGGCCAGCACGCGGACGCCCGCCTGCGCATAGCCGCGTGCGAAGCTGCCGCCGATGAGGCCCAGGCCCACGATGCCGGCGCACTTGGGGCCGCCCTGGTTAACGCGTGCGTTTCTCACCGTACCCATGGGCTACTCCTGAACGGTCTCTTGGCAGACGACCTCGCGGATGGCGCGGATGCGGCGCATGGTATCGTCGAACTGGTCGGGGGTGAGGGCTTGAGCACCGTCGGACCAAGCGTGGCTCGGGTCGTCATGGACCTCAATCTCCAGACCGTTGGCGCCGCAGGCAGTCGCGGCGAGCGCCATGGGCTCAACGTAGCGGGTGTAACCGGTGGCGTGGCTGGGGTCGGCGACGACGGGCAGGTGCGACAGGTGGTGCAGCACCGGCACGGCGTTGAGGTCGAAGGTGTTGCGGGTGCGGGTCTCGAAGGTGCGGATGCCGCGCTCACACAGGATGACGTTGTCGTTGCCCTCGCTCATGATGTACTCGGCTGCCATAAGCAGCTCGTCGACGGTGCCGGACATGCCGCGCTTGAGCAGGATCGGGGTCTGCGTCTTGCCGACCTCCTTGAGCAGGGGGAAGTTCTGGGCGTTGCGAGCGCCGATCTGCATAACGTCGATCTTCTTGTCCAGGAATACCTGCACGTCGCGCGGGTCCATGATCTCGGTGACGATCGGCATGTCGAGCTCGGCGGACGCCTCGCACAGCAGGTCGAGGCCGGCGGGGCCCATGCCCTGGTAGGCGTAGGGGGAGGTGCGGGGCTTGTAGGCACCGCCGCGCAGCATCGTGGCGCCGGCGGCCTTTACGCGGCGTGCGATGCGGATGAGGTTCTCGCCCTCGACGGAGCAGGGGCCGGCGATGACTTGGAACTGGTCGCCGCCGATCTTGACGCCGTGGCCGCAGTCGATGACGGAGTCCTCGGGGTGGAACTTGCGGTTGGCACGCTTAAAAGGCTCGGAGACGCGCTGCACACGCTCGACGACATCCATGGATTCGAGCAGGAACGGGTCGATCTTGGTCGTATCGCCCACCAGGCCGATGATCGTCTCGTTCTCGCCGCGCGAGACATCGGTCTTCAGGCCCTTTTTCTCAATCCAGCTGACGATATGGCTGACGGCCTCGTCGCTGGCGCTCTGCTTTAAAATAGCAATCATGGTGTGCCTCTTACCTCGATGGATAACCCTTGCAAAAACGGCCCGCATCGCGAGCCGTGTATATATGGTGCATGAGAGTTTATACTATCTGACTCGCTTTTGCCTTCTAAAGTGGGCCGTTGCGCCGCGTCTTCCTCGGAATTGCAAAGCTTTTTCTTTTATTATGATAGCCCGTGGCGCACTTGGGTATAATGCCAACCGTTGGCCCTATTAGCTCAGGGGATTAGAGCGTCTGCCTCCGGAGCAGAAGGCCGTTGGTTCGAATCCAACATGGGGCACCATTCCAATTTTGCTCGAACCCGCTGGATGTCCAATCTGGCGGGTTCGCCCTTTTTGTCGTAGTTCAGCGTGACCAGTATCTCGTCCTCCGAGACGACAGCCTGCCAAACGAACGCCTTCAGCAGCGTCGCGTCGTCGAGCGCCGTCCCGCACTGCAGGAAGTCGGCGAAGCGCTGCGGGTCTATCCGCTCGTCCGTGATGGCCTCGAGGTCGTACCTCGCTCGCGCCTGCTGCTCCTCGAGCTCGGCTATGCGCTCGTTCACGCCCGGCGCTATCACGCCCTGCTCGATGGCGTTGAGGATGTTCCTCAGGCCCCTCTCCGCGGCCCTGAGCGAGTCCTCGGCCTGTCTGCGGCGAGCCCGCACCTCGGCCGTGTCCGCGCGCTCCGCTACCATGTTGGCTATCTGCAGCGCCTCGCTGCGGTCGCCGAGCAGCCCGCGCAGCGCCGAGGCTATGGAGCCCTCGAGCTCCTCGCGCCTGATGTTGCGGACGCACGACCCCGGGCAGCTGTAGTACTCGTACTTCACGTTGTTGCGGCCCCTGCCGCTCACGCCCTGCAGGTTCCTGCCGCATTCCGCGCACAGTGCCGTCCCCGCGAGGGCGAAGTCGCCCCAGCTCTCGCTCGAGCGCTGCTTGTGGCACTTGATTCCCTGGACCTCCATGAACGTCACCTCGTCCACTATCGCCGGCATCCCGCCCTCGCGGACGATGCCTCCCCACTCATACCTGCCCGTGTACCTGCGGTCGCGCAGCATCTGCTGCACCATCGCTTGGCCGCACGGGTTGCCCTTGCGCGTCCTGAGGCCGCGCCGCGCGAACTCGCGCGCTATCGCGTTCATGGACATGCGCTCAAGCCTCAGCGCGAAGGCCTCGCGCACCCACGCCGCCTGCGCCTCGTCGACCTCGTACTCGTCGTCCTCGTTCCTGCGGTATCCGAAGATGCGCACGCCGTTGGTCTTGCACTTGAGGGCGTTGCCCTCCATGCCGCGCTTGGTCCTGATGGCGGTCTTCCTCGACTCGCAGGCGGCGAGCCCCTCGAGCAGCTTCTCGTAGATGATGCCCTCCGGGCTGTCCGGTATCTGCTCGAGCGCCGAGACCAGCTTGACCCCGTGCGTGGCGAGCTCGCGCTTGTATATCGGCGCGTCGTACTCGCCGCGGCTGAAGCGGTCCATCATGTAGACGAGGACGATCTCGCTCTCGCCGGCGTTGGCTATCATCCGCTGGAACTCGGGGCGGTCGTCGGTGCGCCCCGACACGGCGCGGTCGCAGTACTCCGCTGCGACCTCGTAGCCCTCGCGCGCGCACCACTCGCGGCAGACGCGCAGCTGGTCCTCGATCGAGGCCTCGCGCTGCCTGTTGCACGAGAACCTCGCGTATATCACTGCCCTCTTTGGCATAATGTGTATGTCACCCTTTCTTCAAGTTGAGTTTGCATGGGTGCACTGGTTGGATGCCCTGTCGGCTATAGCGGTACCGGCGCTGCCGACGGGGCTCTTTTATCTTCCGAGATAGACAACGGTCACCCTCCATATGGGAGAGCCATCGTGACCTTCTCGCTTTTGGCAGCAGGCGAAATATGGGCGTTCGCCGGCATGCTCGGCGAGGGTCTTGTAGTGCACGCACCTCGCGCTGACATCGGCCGCCATCGACCCATCCACAAAGACGGCGACATGCGGTTTCGCCGTTGACCCGCGAGGAGTCGGGATCAGCTCCGTGGAGACCTCGACCTGAAATACCCCGCTTTTTCTCATGCCGGCCCACTTGTCATCCTCGATGTAGACACAGTCTCCGTCCACGCCCACCGGCAGTTCTCGCCCGCACGCCTTCGACAGTTCAAGCCTGGTGCGTTCCGCTAGGGCGGCCGACTCGCATTCGGGGGAATGCCTTTCCTCGAAGCTGACGTCGCGCCCAAGGCCCTTGCAGGCATCGAGCCACGCGAATATCTCCTCGGGCTCGTCGATCATCATGACGACGGTCGGGATTCCCTTGGCGTACCATCCCGTCATTCTGCACGACACAGTGATCCTGTATCCGAGCTCCGTAATGTCCTTGAACGTGTTTCCGAGAGCCGACGCTGCCCCAAACACCTTTCCTTTGTATGCGAGCGCGAAGCCGTCGTCCGTGGTGTCCCATACGCCACCCGTGAGCTCGCTTCTCAGCCGCATTGGCTTCGTCACGACCTCGGCATCGAACACATCACCTTTACGAATCTTCCTCAACGGCTCGCCGTAATAGACGTATACGGGTCGCTCACACTCACCGCGAAACGATATGGACTTGCCAACGCCAACCTGCTGGCCAATCTTAGCGGCAGCAGCGTCCCCTATCATATCTTTCGCCGTGCTGAGAGCGGCGTTAGCGGCGGCTCTCGCAATGTCACCGAACAGACCCATAGGTCATTCCCCCTCGTCCCACGAACCAGTCCCAAGCAACTCATCGACAGAGCACCCATAGAATCTGGCGAGCTTCACAAGCTTCGTTCCATTTATCTCGCGCTGCCCGTTTTCAATCATCGAGTACATGGGTACGCCGATGCCGAGTGCGCTGGCAACCTCTGGCTGCTTCTTCTTGTATTTGAGCCTCGTTTCTTTGAGGCGAAACTTCATGCCCACGGTTACCTCCTGTTTCTAAGCGTGAGCATATTGTACAAAAAGATTTACAAATAGCGAAATCATGCTTGCAAACAGCTGGGCACTAATCTATATTCACGTATTGTGAAGTCCACAAATAGTGAAATGGAGGTGCAAATGAATCCCATTGCCAGCGAACGTGTCCGCATTGGTCTCAGTCAAGAGGACCTGGCAGAGAAGATCGGCCTCAAGAGTCGAGCTACTGTCGCCAGTTATGAGAATGGAGGAGAGATCCCCGGCTCGAAACTGGTGGCGATGACTCGCCTGTTTAAGTGTTCGGCTGACTACCTACTCGGTCTTACCGACAACCGGACGGTGTCCTAAATGGACGCCAAAGAACACGAGGAGAAGCCCAAGACCCCGCGCGAGATAGCGCTCGACACCATGTGCTCGACGCTTCGGGCGGCGTACCGGGAATGGGAGAGGAATGAGGGGAGCAAGAGACAGTGAGGCCATGGTCGACACGTGAGATCCGGTACCTGAGGGAGCACGCCGGCGACGGCGCCAAGGAGATAGCCAAGGCGCTCGGGAGGACTACCGAGGCCGTGAAGCTCCAGGCGAGGAAGTGCGGCATATCGCTCCGGCAGCGCTGGATGTGCCCCAAGTGCGGGCGCATGACATTCAAGCCGCTGAATAAGGCGAACGGCTGGTGCGCGGAGTGCACGAAGGAGGGCCACGTGGCAGACCTCAGGGAGCAGGCCAGCGCGATGCGCGAGGAGGCTGCGAGGTCCAAGCGGAACGACCGTGAGCGGCAGAGGTGCTACAGCGCCAAGAGCCGCGCGAAAAAGTCCCAAAAATAAAGACCCTAAAAAGCACCCTAGCCCTGACCTGCGGAAACATCAGAAGGGAACACAAGATGTACACATACAAAGAAGCGAGCGCCCCCAGCTACCAACTTGTGAGCACTCGCCGAAACAGCCCCAGACATGAGGCTCAGACCATCATAGCACCCAAGCCATACCGACCGACCGTCCGCGAGCAGCTCGACTCCGATGCGTTCCGGGCGGGGGCCATGGTCGGCTTCATCGCCGCCGCGGTCCTGTTCGCTGCGATCCTGACCGTCTTCGTCCTCCCGACGATGGACGGCGCGGTCCAGGCGGCAAAGGCGGCATGCGCGGCGGGAGCGGTCAATGCGTAACGACGAGAGGTACCGCCAGAAGCCGATGAGCAACCAGCTCGAGATATTCGGCCTCGGCGCGGACGGCGAGCAGGACTTCCGGGAGGCCCGCAAGTGGATAGACGAGAATCCCGGCGCGTGGAGCTTCATGGTCGAGCAGGCCATGCGCCTCAACCGCAAGGGCTACGTCTCGGTGAACTACCTGGTCAACATGGTGCGCAACGAGCTGCATGTGGGCTGCAAGAACGGCATCGCCCCGAGCCTCGCCCGAATCATGGAGGCGCGCTACCCGCAGCTGAGGGACGCCTTCAACAAGCACCGCTCCAAGAGCGACGGGTTCCGCGATGAGTAGGAGCAGGAGGTCCGCCAAGGACGCGGGCACGAGGTTCGAGCGCCTGGTCGCCGACTACCTCGCCGGGAAGCTCGGGGCCGACATCGACAGGCAGGTCAAGACCGGCTCGAGGGACACGGGCGACATCCGCGGCGTGTCGGTGGCCGGGCGCTGCATCGCAATCGAGTGCAAGGACTACCAGGGGAGGCACGAGCTGCCCAAGTGGCTGCGCGAGGCGGAGACCGAGCGCAGGAACCGCGGGGCCGACTACGGCGTGGTCGTCTGGAAGCGCCGCGGGACCGCCATCCCGGGCGAGCAGTTCGTGACCATGACATTGGAGACGTTCGCGGCGATGCTCGCGGGCGCCGAGAAGGAGGAATAGCGATGGAGAGCACAAACATACCGGTGGAGATCGAGGCCAAGTTCAAGCAGGCCACCGTGAAGGGCGGCGTCGCCGTCCTGCAGTTCGAGGTCGACACCGAGGACAGCGCGGCGTTCGACGCCATCCGCAAGAGCGGCGAGGAGGTCTGGCTGTCCATCCAGAGCAAGCAGCCCCAGATCCTGTTCGTTAGCCACGACGGGGAGGTGACCGAGTGATGGCCGACTACAAGGGGATGCTCGCCGAGCTGGCCGAGCTCGCCACGGAGGAGCAGGCGATGTTCACCATCTATGGCATAACCAAGTCCGACGAGGCGTTCGACAGGTTCTTGGACGCGCGCGAGAGACTGTCCAAGTGAATTGTCGGGCACGCCGCCGTCATCGACGAGGCGATAACCGAGAGGAAGTACAACCAGATGCTCAACGAGGAGGTCAGGTAATGGCAGGGGAGAGCAAGGCCGAGGAGGTCGTGGCCGAGGTCATCGAGGAGCAGGAGGCGCCCGACCTCGTCGTCACGTACTCGCCGTCCGTCATCAGCGCGAACTTCGACGCGATGGAGGCCAGCATCCGCGCGAAGGTCGCGGACTACGAGGGCGCCAAGTACGACCTGACCAAGGACGAGTCCATCAAGGAGGCCAAGAACGACCGCCACTACCTCAACGGCCTGAAGAACGAGATCGAGGAGCGCCGAAAGGCCGTGAAGCGCGAGTACAACAAGCCGCTCGCCGCCTTCGAGAAGCGCTGCAAGGAGATCACGTCCATCATCGACGGAGCGTCGGACGGCATCAAGGCGCAGCTCGACGGGGCGGAGGAGAGGCGCAGGGCGGGCGCGAGGGCCGCGCTCGAGGCCCACTACAGGGAGTTCGCCGAGCTCCTCGCGCCGGTCGTGCCCTACGAGCGCCTGCACGACGACAAGTGGCTCAACAAATCCTTCGGCGAGGTCAAGGCGAAGAAGGCCCTCGAGGAGAAGGTCTCCGCCGTCGCCCGCGACTGGGACACGCTCAAGGCCCAGCGCGGCTCCATGGCCCATTACGAGGTCGCCGAGCGCGAGCTGTTCCGCACGCTCGACCTCGGCTCGGCGCTCAACGCCGCCCGCGCCGCCGACGAGGAGGACGCCCGCATCGCCGCCATGCGCGAGGCGGTCGAGTCCAGGCCCGCGCCGCGTCCCGCTCCGAGGCGCCAGGCTGAGCCCGCCGTCGCGGCGCGCCCCGAGCTGTCCTGCGCTTGGACGGTCGAGATCCCGTCCGCCACGCGCTCGCAGATGGAGCAGCTCGCCGCGGCGCTGCGCGAGCGCGGAATCACCGGCACCATCAAGTGCAAGGGGGTGTGTTAGATGGCGGAGGAGGAGATGACGCTCTCCCAGGCGATAGCCAAGGTTCAGCGCTCCGTGACCGTCCCCAAGGCTCGCTACAACGCGTTCGCGAAGTTCAGCTACCGCTCGTTCGAGGACATCGTCGCCGCGCTCAAGGAGCCCTGCAAGGAGGCGGGCGTGGCGTTCACGCTCTGCGACAACATCTGCAAGGTGGGCGACCGCTACTACGTCGAGGCCACGTGCACCCTGTTCTTCGTGGACGGGCACGGCGAGAAGAAGGAGTTCAAGGCCTACGCCCGCGAGGCGGAGCACAAGAGCGGCTCCGACGACGCGCAGGTGACCGGGATGGCGTCGAGCTACGCGCGCAAGTACGCGCTTTGCGGCCTGTTCGCCATCGACGGGCAGAGCGACCCGGACGCGCTGTTGGACAAGCCCGAGAAGGAGCCGCCCGAGAGCGGCGGCTTCACGGCGAAGTGCAAGGCCTGCGGCACGGCCTACGCCTTCGAGTCGAAAGAGCAGTACGAGGAGTTCAAGAAGCATCCCGGCTGCTGCGCCACCCCGACGTGGCGCGTCCTGTAGGCCATGCAGGACATGTACGCGCAGCGCGAGGAGCTGTTCGAGCGCCTCATGGCGGAGCTGGACACGCTCAGGCGGACCGGCCAGCAGTACGCCGAGAACGAGGCGGACTACCGCAAGGCGCTGCGCATCGCCATCCTCGAGGAGCGCTCCAAGGGCACGCCGGTGACCATCATCGGCGACCTGTGCCGGGGGCGCGAGGAGATAGCCGAGAAGAAGCAGCTGCGCGACTGCGCCGAAGCCCTCTACAAGGCATCGAGCGAGGCGATCATGGCGCTGAAGCTGCGAATCAAGACAGTAGACGCCGACATCCAGAGGACATGGACGAGCGGCGGAGAGGAGACATACAGATGAGCATCAACAGAGTGGTCGTGTCGGGCAATTTGACCCGAGACCCCGAGCTGCGCGTCACGCCGGGCGGCACGCAGGTGCTAGGCTTCGGCGTCGCGGTCAACGACCGCCGCCGCAACCAGCAGACGGGGGAGTGGGAGGACTACCCCAATTTCATCGACTGCACCATGTTCGGCAACCGCGCCGAGGCGCTCTCGCGCATCCTGCGCAAGGGCATGAAGGTCGCCATCGAGGGGAAGCTTCGCTACAGCTCCTGGGGGGACAAGAACGGGGGCGGCAGGCGCTCGAAGGTCGAGATCATCCCCGACGAGGTCGTCCTCATGAGCCAGAACCCCAACGGGCAGCAGGCGCCTCAGCAGTACGCGCCGCAGGGCTACCAGCAGCAGGCGTACCCGCCCCGACAGGCGCCGCAGCCCGCGCCGCAGGCGTACGCCCCGCATCCGGCGCCCCAGCAGCCCGCGCCGCAGTGGAACGCCCAGCAGGCCTACCAGCAGGCCCCGCAGGCGGTACCGCAACCGGCACCGCAGCAGGCAGCGCCGCAGCCGGCACCCGCCCAGCAGCAGCTGGACGTGTACGACGAGGACATCCCGTTCTGATGGGGCGCTTACCCGACACCATCCGTGACCACTGGGAGGCGGCCCTTTTCGCCGCCTCCTTCTCCGCGGGTTTCTTGTTCTTCTCTTCGCTTCTTTGGGGGTGGTTCTGATGGCAAGCAAGTTCACGTGGTTCCCGAAGCTCACCGCCGCCCTCGAGCGCGTGCCGGAGGGGCCGCGCGGGGAGCTGTGCTGGGCCATCATCCAGTACGGCACCAACGGCATCGAGCCGGAGTTCGCCGACTGGGCGCTCAGTGCCGTGTTCGAGAGCCTCCGCGAGGACATCGACAACAGCCTCGCCGCCCGCAACAAGAACAAGGGCGGCAGGCCGCCGAAGTCCAGTAAGGCCGAAACGGGGGTTTCGGAGGATGCGGAAACCTCGGAAACGGGGGTTTCGGAAAACGGAAACGGGGGTTTCGAGGTTTCGGAAACTACCGAAACGGGGGTTTCGGAACCTGAAAACCCCTCCTTATATACCAATCCATACCAGTCCATACCAAGCCAGGCCATTCCAGTGCAGGGCAGTGCGGACGCGTGCGCCGCGCCCGAGGGCTTCGAGCCGCCGACCGCCGAGGAGGTCGCCGCGTACTTCGGGGCCAACTGCCTGAACGGCGACCCGCAGGCGTTCTTCGACTTCTACGCGTCGCAGGGCTGGCGCAAGTCCAACGGTATGCCTATCTCGGACTGGCAGCCGCAGGCCCGGCAGTGGCACCGCCGCCAGCGCGAGCTCGACGCCGAGGCCCGCAGCCGCGGCAAGCCCATCTCCTCGGAGGTCGAGGCCGCCACGTTCAGGCCGACCAGGACGCCAGAGGAGGCGCTGGCCGAGCAGGAGCGCCGGTGGGCGTCCGAGCACCCGGGCATCGACCCGGCCAAGGTCGAGGCCCCGCGGGGCACGACCGCGGGCAGGGCGGAGTTCGGGCTATACCAGGACGCGCGGAGGCTGCTGGCCGCACGCGCCGCGTGCGAGGGGAGACCCCGATGACGATCGACGCGGGAGTCCTCAGGGGCTGGTCCAAGGAGCGCGCCGAGCTGTACGGCAAGCCGCACCTCGGGGCGAGGTACACGCACGACACGGCATACGAGCCGACGCAGGCCCGGTGCGCGGTGTGCGGCAGGCGCGCCTCCAACTGCCACCACGTCGCCCGCAGGTCGTGGGGAAAGACGTTCAGGCTCGTCACGCTAAACGGGGTGTGGGAGCTGCGCAGCCCGCTGTTCGCCCTGTGCGGCTCCGGCACGACCGGGTGCCACGGGAAGTTCCACGACGGCGGCCTCAGGGCCGAGTGGGTATGGCGCACCGGGGCGGCCGAGGAGGCATGGTGGTCCGGCACGCTGCTCAGGGAGTATCCGCCGCACAGCCCCGACCTCTACGAGTTCGGCTACTGGGCCATCACCGACCGTTACGGAAACGAGATCATCCGAGAGGTGAAATGACGATGGAGATCACCAACTGCGAGCAGTACGTGCTCGCCGAGCTTGACTACGAGCAGCGCCGCAACGAGCGCCTCGCGGCCGAGAACAACAAGCTGGCCAAGCAGCTCGACGCCATGACAAAGAGGGCGAACGGCTACAGCCGGATCATCAACCGCCCCAAGACGCCCATCGAGGCGCTGGCCGACAAGGTCATGCGCGAGGGGATGCTGACCCGCTTCACCTACGCCGAGGTCACGGACGTCAAGAGCGCGTTCAGCGGAAGGCTGCTCGACTTCGACGAATGGTGCCACGATGCGATGCGATATGTGGCGCTGGCGGACGACGTCGGCGAGGAGGAGTTCACCCGGTTCATGCACCGGGACCTCAAGAAGATCTACGACGAGAAGGTGGCCGGATGTTCCAAGTAGGGGCCGCCGCCCACGGCAGGGGCGAAGGGGCAGGCTGATGAATGACGAGAGGGCCGTCGCCGCGGCCATCCACGCCGGGCTCCGGAGCGACGACGTGACCGACCTCTACACGGGCGACTGCAGGGGCTGCGGCGAGTGCTGCTCGCGCTTCCTGCCCGTGAGCCCGTTCGACCGGGTGCGCCTCGAGGCGTACGTGCGCCGGAACGGAATCGAGCCCGCCGAGCCCAGAGCGGAGTGCGACCTGCTGTGCCCGTACCTGACGGACGGGCGCGAGTGCGCGGTCTACGCCGCTAGGCCCGAGATCTGCCGGGCGTACCGGTGCGACAGGCACAAGAGGGGCGAGCTCGGCATGTTCCTCGGCGCGGAGTGCGCCGAGGTGACCGACATGCGCGAGCTCGCGGAGGCGATGGCCCGCGACGTCTACAGGAAGGAGCAGGGGAATGGCTAGGAACGTCTACGGCGGCTACTGCCGCGAGTGCGCCAGGTGGACGCCTCCCGGGTTCGGGCACTTCGAGCGCTACCGCGGCGGCTGGCGCGTCCACTGCGTCGAGTGCGCGAGCGGGCGGAAGCTGCCGCCCGAGGGAGACCAGGCGGCGCAGGACATGCGGCGGCACGTAAGGAACATGGTGAACGACGGAAGGTACGGGAAGAGGGGATACAGATGACGGGGAACGAGAGGCCGGACATCTATGCGGACGGACTCCGGGAGGAGCGCTGTGAGAACTGTCTGCACTGCTGCGCGACGGTGCTGCGCACCGTCCACGGCGTGGAGCGCACCGAGTACGAGTGCGGGCGGCGCCCGGAGTTCGTGCACCGCACGCAGGGGCTCGCCAGGTGCAACTACTGGGAGTCGCGATGAGCGGATGGGATGAGCTCGGCCGCGAGCAAGACATGGCCGCGGCGAGGGCCGTCGGCTACCTCGAGGGCATGTACGACGTGGCCGTCGTCAGGAAGAGGGTGGCGTAGATGCGAGTTCTTATCGCCTGCGAGGAGTCGCAGCGCGTGGCGCTTGAGTTCCGGAAGATGGGGCACGAGGCTTACAGCTGCGACCTTGAGGAAGCGGGGGGGGGTCACGACCTCATGCACCTCAACGTCGACGCTCTCCAGATGCTCAAGCTCAGGTGGGACCTGGTGATCGCGCACCCGCCATGCACGTATCTCACCGTCACCGGCAACCGCTGGTTCGACGAGGGGAAGTACGGCGACAGAGCGCGCGAGCGCAAGGCTAACCGTGAGGCCGCCGTCGAGTTCTTCATGGCGTTCGCCAAGTGCGATGCGCCGCACGTCGCAATCGAGAACCCCGTCGGCTGTATGAGCACAAGATGGCGCAAACCGGACCAAATCGTGCAGCCGTACATGTTCGGCGACCCGTTCGAAAAGAAGACGTGCCTGTGGCTGAAGGGGCTCGAGCCGCTCAAGCCGACTGATGAGGTCGAGCCTGAGCCGCGCAAGGTCTTCAAGTCAGGCAACTCCATGTCGGCATGGTACGCGGACGCCTGGCATCTGCCGCCACACGAACGCGCCAAGGTTCGCAGCCGCACGTTCCCGGGCATCGCAAAGGCGATGGCCAACCAGTGGTGCGAGCAGATCGGGATGGAGGGCGTATAACGCCAGATAAGGAGGAATGATGATTCAACTGCCAAAGGATGCCGACGGTCGAGAGATTCCGCTAGATACCAAGGTGCTGTACGGCAGCGGCGGCACGGCCCGAAACATCGTGTACTGGGTGTACACGGTCGATTCCGACCTCGAGAAAGAGTGGGGGAACTGCTGGCGCGCGGTCACGGACGCGGGCAGGAAACTCGACGCCGAGCTCATGTACCTCACCGAACCCGACAGCTGGGAGAAGCTGGAAGAGGACTTGGACAAATGCGTCGCAGAAGGCACCGCTTGCACGTACTTCAGCAAGGATGGAACCTGTCAAAGTTGTTCTCTCAGCAATATAACAACTGGTTGCTCTCCGAAAGTGATTGAGGACATCGTATCCCGCATCCGCAAGCTGAGGGGTGAGGCCTGATGGCGACGCACAGGCTCAAGATTCAAGAGCAATACGCCGACGCCGTCCGTCGACCTGTGGAGACCGGATGGCCCCGCCGCGAGGGCCGCGGCCGCCATCATGGCCAACGCGGTGGCGAGCTTCAACGAGGCCCTCGTGCCCGCGCTGCGCGGCGTGAGGCGCGGGCACGAGGGCGCTCTGCAAGAGGCTCGACCCGAAATGGAGGCGCGCCCGGATTCGCGCGCTCAAGAGGTCCCGCCGCAACGTGGAGACGCTCAAGCGCGAGGGGAGGTGCAGGTGATGGCGACCGAGTACGTTCTGGATGCCGAGAAGATCGCCCACTGGAGAATCGACAACCACGTGCCGCTCAAGCAGCTGGCGCGTGCGGCGGGCGTCAACCTCAGCAGCCTGGCCATGCCATCCGCGACGGCAGGGAAGTAAAGATAAACCTGCTGCTGAACCTCGCAGAGGCGATGGGCGAAGACCCGCGGGACATCGTGAGGCCGAAAGACAGGGCGAACGAGAAGGCGGAAGGGCGGTGACCGGCGTGGAGGATAGCGAGATTCCCGAGCGCTGCAGGGCGTGCTATGCCGCCGAGTCTTGCGGTGGAGACAACCAGCGCCGCAAAAACGGCTGGAAGGACTGCCAGTTCCCGTCTTTCCAGATTGGCCCGCCCCGGATCTCAATCAATCCGTGGCAGTTCGAGGGTTTTTTGACGCCCGCGGGTGAGTACGGGCGGATTACGACAAGGAGGGGGGCCTGATGGCGGGATATGAACCGGGAAGCGGCTGGAACCTACCGCCGGGGTGCTTCGAGGGCGACCCCGACGCACCGTGGAACAGGGAGGAGCCGAGAACCTGCGGCGAATGCTCGCACCTGCTCGAGGGATGCTGCGACTACGGCATCTGCGAGGTGGAGTTCGACGACGCCTTCCGGGAGAAGTTCGACGGGGCGGACGCGGAGCCGGGCGACGTCGCCTATTGGGCGCTCCCGTGGATAGCGGACCACATGAGGGACATGCAGGAGGAAGCGTGCGCCATGTTCTGTGGCTGATGCCGCTGGCGGCGCTCACCGCGCTGCTGGCGTGGGCGGCGAGGTCCGCATGGGCGCTCGCCGTGGTTCTGACCGTTCTCGTGCGCATGGCGTGCGGGTGAGATTGGAGGATTGAATGGACGAGATTGGAAGGCTGATCGGCAGGCTCATCGGGTGCCTCATCATGACGGTGCTCGTGTTGCTGTGCGTCGCCGCAGTGCTGTGGTGCATGCAGCTGGTCGTGGGGCTGGTCGCATGAGTGCGGGCGAGAGGGTGGCGCGGCAGCTCCGCGACGCCGCGGCCCTGCTGGAGCCCATGGCGGAAGACGTGGCGGGGGACATCGACGAGAGGTTCGTGCTGCCGCCCATAACGCTCACCATCAAGATAGGAAGCACCGACGAGACCCCGACCCTGTCGGTGAAGAAGGACTACCTCGCGAGGAAGCGCCTGGCATGACGTGGAGCTCCAACGGCAACGCCGAGCGCAAGCTCAAGGCGAGGCTCCGCGCCGAGGGCAGGCCGTGCCACATATGCGGACAGCCCATAGACTACAGCCTGCCGCCCGGCACGCCGTGGAGCTTCGAGGCCGACCACGTGGTGCCGAGGGCGAGGGGCGGCGCGGTGCTGGACTACGCGAACCTCGACGCGGCGCACCGCATCTGCAACCAGAGGAAGGGCAAGCACATGCCGGGCGACGCGAGGCCCGTCGAGATAAGGCGCACGAGGCTGTTCTGAAGGCTCGAGACAACTGAATAGGCGGGGCTGAAAAGCCAAACTGGAGGCGCGGTCGTTTGCTCGGCTGCGCCACACTGCTTTTTGGGGCGCTGAGCCGCCGATGGCGGGGGCATTGCCCCTCCCCGGGGGTGCACGGACACCCATGCTTGCCAGTGCCGATTTCCCCCCGCCCCATGACCCCAGGGCGGGGGTAGGCCGCGAATCTCACCCGCGTCGCACAATGCGGGCACGAGAAAGGAGGCCGGGATGCCGGAGATGCCGGAATCGGTCGCATCCGACGACTATCAATCGCAGATCTGGGCGAGCGTCACCGCATCGGGGCGCTTCTCCGACGAGGACGCGCCGAACCTCGCGCTGCTGTGCTACTGGCACGCCGTGGCGAAGGCCGCGGAGGATGCCATGAGCAAGGGCAAGTCCGTGAAGGTGCTCGACCCCGTCGGCTACAAGCCCGTCAAGGCGAAGAACGGCAGGCACGCCATCATGGAGCGCCCGCACCCCGCCGTGTCCGTGCTCAAGCAGGCGACCGCCGAGATACGCGCGCTCAACGAGCTGCTTGGGCTGTCGCGCAAGGCGGTGCCCATCCAGGTGCAGCAGGCGCGTCCGCAGAGCGATGGCGCTAGGGTGCTGAGCCTCATGTTCGCCGACCGCGAGCGCAAGGCCAAGGCGGCGGGCGCCTGATGGAGCCCAGGCAGACGCCGACATACGAGGCGAACGTCCCGGAGGACCTCAGCGGCGACGGCGGGATGGCGTGCGAGCTCGCGACCGCCTACTTCGGCGACCCGCTCCCGTGGCAGCCGCACCTGCTCGACGCGATGCTGGCCCGCGATGCGCGCGACAAGTACCTGCTGCGCACGCTGGGCATCTCCATCCCGCGCCAGAACGGAAAGAGCTGGGTCGTGCGAGCAAGGTGCTTCTACGGCGCGCTCAACGGCGAGAAGATCCTGTACACCTGCCAGCACGGCGACACATCCGACCAGATGTTCAAGGAGCTGTCACAGCCGTTCGAGGACGAGGACGAGACCGATCTGCGCAACCTCCTGCTCGCCGTGCGCAAGACGAACGGGCAGCAGGCCATCAGCCTCAAGAACGGCGGACTCATCCGCTTCACCACCCGCACCAACTCGCTGGCGCGAGGCAAGACCTACGACGTGCTCATCTACGACGAGGCGCAGGAGCTCACGGACACGCAGCAGGCGGCGTCCCTGCCTGCCATCTCGGCGAGCGCGATGCACAACCCGCAGACCATCTACCTCGGAACGCCGCCAGGCCCCGACAACGTCGGCACGGTGTTTCGCGACCTCCACGACGACGTGCACGACGGCGAGTCCGAGATGGCGTGGATCGAGTGGGGCGCGGACGAGATAGGCGACGTCCACGACGAGTCCCGCTGGTACGAGTACAACCCGTCCATGGGCACCGTGCTCAACTACGAGGCCGTCAAGGGCGAGTCCGAGCAGATGCAGCCCGACGTGTTCGCGCGCGAGCGCCTCGGGTGGTGGGCGAAGACGGGAGGCTCGCTCCTCTACGCCCTGTCCTCCAAGAAGTGGGACGGGTGCCGACGCGACTCAGCGCCCACTGACGGAAAGCTCGCCTTCGGCGTGAAGTTCTCCGCAGACGGCTCCAACGCCGCGGTGTCCTGGGCGCTCGCCGACAGGGACGGACCGTCCTACGTCGAGCTGTACGACGTGATGGGCGCTTCGGGCGGAACGGTCGCGATCTCGGACATGCTCCTGCGCAACCGAGACGAGATCGCGTGCGCCTGCATCGACGGCAAGTCCGGAGCGGACGCGCTCAAGCGGCGGATGCTCGACGGCGGCTTCAGCAAGTGCGCGCTCGTGATGGGCACGCCCGCAATCGTGCAGGCTGCGGCGTCGATGCTCAAGGACGAGGTCGACTCGGGCACGCTGTCGCACATCGAGTCGCCGGCGCTCGACGACTCGGCGCGCAAGTCGCTCAAGCGCGACATAGGCAGGGACGGATGGGGCTTCGCGGACGGCCCCGACTCCATCGCCGCACCCATCGAGTCCGCATCGCTCGCCCTCTGGGCGGCGAGAACCACGAAACGAGACCCGCGAAGGGAACAGGAGGCCAGCTTCTGATGGCAGCAGTGAACATGGAACTGGCGGGGCAGGTAGCATCCGCCGCAGGCTTGGAGCCGGACGACGCGGCGCTCGTCCGCGAGCTCATGACCGTCTGGCGCGAGCATCGAGCCAGCAACCTCGAGCGCGAGGACTACTACCTCGGGCACGTGTCGGTGAAGGACCTCGGCATCGCCATGCCGGCGAGCCTCGCCAAGAAGATCAACCCGCGCGTGGACTGGCCCCGCAAGGCCGTGCACGCACTCGCCGACCGCTCCATCTTCAACGGTTACACGTGCGCGGACGAGCGTACGAGCAAGGCCCTCCGCGCCATCTGCGAGTCGAACCAGCTGGAGCGCCTCTACCGCAAGAACCTCATCGGCGAGCTGAAGCACTGCTGCGGCTTCTGGACCGTGACGGACGGCGGCGGCTACCCGGTCATCTCGGCTTACCCCGCCACCGCGGCGGCGGCGCTCTGGGACGACGCTCGCAAGGCCATCAGGGCGGGCCTCGTCGTGGCTGAGTCCAAGAAGATGCCCGGCGACACCGAGCGCGTGCCGACCGTGGTGCACCTGCTCACCGACGACAGCCTCGTGGTGCTCACGCGCGACGGCGGCTCGTGGGTAGCCGAGTACCGCGAGCACTCGATGGGGCGCTGCCTCATGGAGCCGATGGCACACGGCGCGACTCTCGAGCGCCCCTTCGGCACCTCGCGCATCAGCCGCTCCGTGATGAGCATCACCGACGACGCCATCCGACAGCGCGCCCGCATGGAGGTCGCCGCCGAGGCCGCGACCCTGCCGCAGACGTGGCTTCTGGGAACCTACAAGAAGATGCTCAACGATGGCAACAAGTACGACGCGAGCATGGGCGCTGTCAACGAGATCACCAAAGACCCCGACGGCGACAAGCCCACGGTCTGGCAGTCCGCGCAGCTGCAGATGGCCCCGCTCACCGAGTACCTTCGCCAGCTCGCCTGCCAGATGTCCGCCGTGACCAACGTGCCGGTGAGCTTCTTCGGAGTGTCCAACGACAACCCGTCCTCCTCGGACGCCATCGCCGCGTCCCTCGAGCCTCTTGTCATCGACGCCAAGAACCTCAACCGCGACAATGGCACGGCGCTGCGCAACGTGGCCTACATGGCGCTCGCCGTGGCGAACGGCACCGATTTCGCCACCGAGCGCGATGCGGGGCATGAGATCAACCCGCGATTCCTCAGCCCGGCGTACCCGTCCACGGTGAGCCTGTCCGACGCGCTGCTCAAGCAGGTGCAGGCGCTCCCGAAGCTCGCCAACTCCACGGTCGCCTACGAGATGCTCGACTACACGGACGAGCAGATCCAGCGCATCGAGTCGGATGCCAAGAAGGCGCAGGCGGGCGCGGCTATCGCATCGCTGTTCGAGCCGAAGGAGGGCGAGAATGGCGGCGGTGCCGACTAGCCTGCTGGACGAGCTGACCGATGAGGTGAACGCGCTGTCGGCAGACGCCCAGGCGAAGGTGAGGTCGGCGCTCGAGTCCCTGCTGTCGAGCTGGGAGCGCGGTGGTGGCGGCGATGTCGCCGCTCTCCGCGAGAGGGCGTACGAGACGATCGAGGCGGTGCTCGGGTACTACGCCGACACGTGCGCCGCCGCCAGGGCAGCCGAGTACTACGACGCGGTCAGGGCGTCGCAGGGCTTTCCCGGGAAGTATCGGGCGGTCGCCGAGTCCATGCGAGACCCGGACGACACGCTCGGCGCGGTTAGGTATTTCATCGGCAAGGTCGTCGAGGGCGCCCCCGAGGTCTTTGTCTCGCGGTGCGTCACGAGGGTCGACGAGGAGATCAGGCGCGCCGCCAACAGGTGCGTCGCCCACAACGCGCGCAAAGACCCGGCAAAGCCGTGGTACGCCCGCGTTCCCCGTGGCGAGACGTGCGGGTTCTGCCTCATGCTCGCGTCGTTCGGCTTCTACGCCAAGACCGAGGAGGCGGCCGAGCACTCGCACGCGCACTGCGACTGCCGAATCGTCCCCGGCTTCGACGGGGTGACTACGGTCAAGGGATACGACCCTGACGGGATGTACGAGAGGTATAACGACTGCCTGGCCGCGCTCGGAGGCCGCGACGGCATCGCCTCCGACTGGTACGCAATGCCGGAGGACGAACGCGAAGCGCTCGTGAGGCGCCACGGCAACAAGGAGGGGAAGGCGTACACCGCCTACCTCAACAACCGCGTCGCATCCGAGATAGAGCTACGCGACCCGTCCTGGTACGCGGGCGGCGAGCATAAGGGCATAACGTTCACGGACGATGCGGTGAGGCGCGACAAGGTAAAGAGGTGGAGGGTAGACCCCGGAGAGAGGAGAACCGCAGAGAAGCTGGCGGCACTGGGCTACAAGGCCGAGTTCTGGGAAGACGAGGTGCACCTGAAGAGCGAGAACGCGCAGGGAAAAACGACCGTAAGCCGCGCCGACCTGTCCACGGGCATCGAAATCAAGACCGTATACACGTCGAAATCGGAGAACACGTTCAAGTCGCACATGAAGTCCGTGGCCAACAAGAGCGGGGTGCGGTTCGCCGTCTTCGACGTCAGCGAGAACAAGTCGGTTACCGACAGCCAAGCCGAAGCGTGGATACGCAAGTACATGAAGAGGTACGGAATCGCCGAAGTGCGGATGCTGGGGCACGACGGGTCGCTCCAAACGATAAAAAAATAGGCGGGAGCTGCATGTCTCAATAGGTGAGTCAAACAGCTTCCGCCTAATCTCATCATACCGCATGGCCGCCCACGGGCGGCTTTTTTCATGCCGAAAAACGCCAAACAGGCCAAATCTCACGCCCGTAGGACACTGCCGCGCGACAGGGCCGCACGGCCCGAAACGCACATCTAAGGGGCTCGGCCGCACGGCTGGCCCGACGGGCCGCACGGTCCGGGAAAGGACGCGATATGGCAGCAGAGACCAACACGGAGCCCACGGGCGGTACGGAGCCGACCGGGGGCGAGGAGCCCGACTACAAGGCGCTCTACGAGGCCGAGAAGGCGCACTCCCGCAAGTGGGAGAAGCAGGCCAAGGCCAACAAGGGCGCGGCAAGCGCACTCGACGAGGCCAACCAGGCGAAGAAGACCGCCGACGAGAAGGTCGCGGAGCTCGAGAAGCGACTCGACGCCAAGGAGAAGGCCGAGGCGCGAGCCAAGACCGCCGCCAAGGTCGCGCAGGAGAAGGGAGTCCCCGCGGACCTCATCGTCGGCGAGGACGAGGAGAGCATGGCCGCATGGTGCGACAAGATGCTCGCCGCATTCAAGACAAAGCCCGCGCCGCGAGTGGAGAAGCCCGGCAGCTTCGACAAGGGCGGCAAGGGCGGGGACGAGGCGCTGCGAGACTTCGCCAAGCGCCTCCTGAAGTAAGCCAAACCCGAAGAAAGGCACAGAAATGGCTGCAAACGACACCCAGAAAATCAAGCTGCCGTCCAGCGTGGTATCCACCATCATCGGCAAGGTGAAGGACACCTCCACCATCGCCACGCTGAGCCCCAGCACCCCGCAGAAGTTCGCGGACACGACCTACTTCGTGTTCAACCCGACCGCAGAGGCCGAGGTCGTCGCCGAGGGCGGCAAGAAGTCCGGCTCCGAGATCTCCACCGACCCCGTAGTCGCAAAGCGCGCCAAGATCGTCACGACCACGCGCGTCTCCGACGAGCTGAAGTGGGCCGACGAGGACAACCAGCTGGAGATCATCTCCAACATCATCGCCGACCAGACCGCCGCTGCGGGCCGCGCGCTCGACTACATCGTCTACCACGCCATCAACCCCAAGACCGGCCTCGGCCTCACGGGCTACACCGCCCTGACCGCTGACAAGGACGTCCACAGCGTCGCCAAGACCGACTCCCCGGTCGACGACATCGACTCCCTCTCCGACGCCCTGCTCGACTACGGCATCAACGGCATCGCCATGAGCCGCCAGTTCGCCTCCGAGCTGCGCAAGCTGCGCGTGCCCGCCACCGGGCAGCGCTTGTACCCCGAGGTGCCGCTGTCCCTCAACGTGGGCAACCTCGACGGCATCCCCGCCTCCGTGTCCGGCACCGTGAACGGCCGTCTCGCCAAGACCCCGACCAAGGTCTCCGCGATCATGGGCGACTTCTCCGCCATCAAGTGGGGCATGGTCCGCGACATCACCGCCGAGGTCATCGAGTACGGCGACCCCGACAACACCGGTCAGGACCTGAAGGGCTACAACCAGATCGCCTACCGCACCGAGGCCGTCCTGGCATACGCGGTACTCGACCCGAAGGCCTTCGCCGTCCTCAAGAGCGCCTAGGGGGTACCGAGATGGCTCAGCTAGTCCAGAAATTCATCGTGGAGGACGCGGGCAAGGCGTCCAGCATCCTCCCGCAGCACGTGGCGCTCGTCTCGCCCGACGGCAAGCCGCTCGTCGTGCCCAAGAAGGTCGCCAACCCCGGCGCCAGCCCGACCGTCGCGAAGGTCGTGCAGGCCCTCGTCGACGCCGGGATCATGGAGGCCGAGTAGCCATGGCCGCGCTCGCCAGCGTGGACGACTACAAGGCCCGCTACGGCGAGCCCGCGGACGAGGCCCGCACCGGGGTGCTGCTGCAGGACGCATCGGACCTGATGCTCGCGGCATTCGAGGACCGAATCGGCGAGTACACCGAGGGGGCGTGCCCGGCGTTCGACCGCGCCGCGCCCGCCGTGTGCTGCCTGCTCGTCAACCGCGTGCTCTCGGCACCGTCCGCGATGGCGGGCGCCACGCAGTACAGCCAGGGGGCCGGAATCTACACCGCATCGGTGACCTACGGCTCGGCGCTCGGCGAGATGTACCTCGGGAAGAGCGACCTCAGGCGCCTCGGCCTCACCGGTCAGGCGCTCGGGGCGCTCACGCCTCTGGAGAGGGGAGGGGTGGCCGAATGACGTGCCTCATCTCCGGCGAGACCGTGACCGTGCGCAGTGCGGCCCAGTCGTTCGACGAGCTTGGCGAGCCCACCGGCGAGACGGTGACCGAGGCGGCGGTCGACAACGTCGTGGTGTGCCCCGGCGCGACCGCCGACCTCGACTCGACGCGCCCGAACGGCGTGACGGTCGCCTACACGCTCTGCTTCCCGAAGGGCGCGGACGTTGACCTCAGGGACGCGACGGTCACGGTGCGCGGCACCGACTACAAGGTGGTCGGCGACCCCAAGCGATACACCGCGGCCAATACGCCCGGCCCCTGGGACCTCACCTGCGAGGTGACCCGAACCGATGGCTAAGGCTAAGTGCGAGGTCAAGATCAAGTGGAAGGGCTGGAACCGCGGCGGATACGCCGAGGTCATGAACGGCGGGGGCGTGCAGGCCATGCTCGACCAGAAGGCAAACGCTGTCGTCGCGTCCGCCAACGCATCGTTTAGCCCGAAACCGGGGGAGGGCGCAGGCTATGCCTCGGACGTCATGAGCGGCTCCCTCGCCAAGGGGCGCTCGCTCCACACGGAGAGCGTCCACGCCTTCCGCAGCGAGAAGAAGCACAACCGCTTGCAGGCAATCTTTGGAGGTGACTGATGGACATCGAGAGGGTTGTCGCCAAGCGGCTCATGGACGCGACCGGCATCAAGTGCGTGCCCGACGTGCCGCGCGAGAGACCCGATGAGTTCGTCCAGGTCACCCTCGCCGCCACGAGCGCGACACGGTTCATCCAGTCCCCGCGCGTGCTCGCCACGTCGTGGGCGAAGACCCGCAGGCGCGCACGCGAGATCGCCGAGGCCGTCGAGCGGGCGTGCTCCGCCATCGAGGACGAGCCCAACGTGTTCTCGGCCGTGTCCGACGGCACGTACCGATGGGACGACCCCGACACGGGGACTCCCAGATACCAGACGAACATCAACCTGACCATCTGCGAATAAGGAGCAATCATGGCAGAAAGCAACAAAAACAACGTCGCCAACGTCTCCAGCGCCAAGGGAGTAAAGGGCGGCTACATCTTCACCGCGCCCGCCGGAACGGCGCTGCCGAACGACTACAAGACCGCGCTGCCCGCTGCGTGGAAATGCCTCGGCTACATCAGCGAGGACGGCTACGTCGAGACGCTCGACAGCGACTCCGAGGACATCAAGGACATGAACGGCGACCTCATGGCGTCGCCGCAGACCTCCCGCGTCGAGAGCGCCCAGCTCACGCTCGCCGAGATCAAGGCCGCGACCCTCAAGGTCATGTACGGCTCCGGCAACGTCAAGGACGAGAAGGGCATGATCACCGTCAAGCACAACGGCGACTCCACTGAGACGTGGCCCGCCGTGCTCGAGCTCGTGCTCAAGGACGGACGCCGCTGGCGCAAGGTCGTGCCGCTCGCCCAGTCCTCCGAGCTGGACGACCTCACCCTCGCCGTGGGCGAGCTCGCCGCGCGCGCCCTCACGGTCAAGTACCTCACCGACGATGCCGGCAACACCTGCTACGACTACATCCAGTCCACCGAGACCACGGAGGGCAAGTAATGACCGAGCTCACGTTCACCATCCCCGGCATCGACGGCGAGTTCACTGCCGACCTCGACGAGCTGCTCAGCTACAAGACCAACAAGCAGTTCGCCAAGAGCGAGACCGAGCCGGGCGGGATGTTCGAGGCCTTCGAGCGCGTCTTCGCGGGCCGCGACGAGGAGTACATGGAGCGCCTCGGCGGCTCCGTCGAGTCCACGGGCACGCTCATGCAGGCCGCATTCGAGGCGGCGAAGGCAAAAAACTCCCAGGGTTCGTCCTCGAGCTCGAAGGGCACCGCGCAGAAGTCGTAGCGGACTTCCGCCAGTACTACGGCATCGACCTCCCGCTCGAGGGCGGACCGGACGACCTCCGGCGCGCCGCCCTCCTGTGGGAGCAGCTGCCGAAGGGGTCGAGGTGCGCACGCCGCATGTACCCGGAGCTCAAGTGGAGCGAGGAGACGTACATGCTCTGGCGCATCGAGCACCAGCTCAGGAGCCTCGCGTGGGGGCTGAGCGACAAGAAGCACCGACCGCCGCAGGAGCCGCAGCCGCTCAAGACGCCCGGGCAGCTCGCGGAGCTCAAGAGGCACCAGCGCAACGCCCTCGCGAACAGGGCGGAAATCGACGAGATTCTAGGATTAGGAGGACGGGATGGCGACTAGCGTAGGCTCGGCATGCATCACGCTCATGCCGTCCATGAAGGGCTTCGCCGGCAGCATCTGCTCGGAGTTCGGCGACACGGGCTCCAAGGCCGGAAAGTCATTCGGCGACTCGATGACCTCCGGCGTGGACGGCGGGGTCAAGCGCTCCAGCGGGCTGCTGAGCGGGCTTGGCACCGTCGCCAGGGGCGTGGGCACCGTCGCCGCCGCTGGCATGGGCGCGCTCACCACGGCGGTGACCGCAATCGGCGGCGCTGCGGTATCCGCATACGCCGACTACGAGCAGCTGGTCGGCGGCGTCGATACGCTCTTCGGCTCCGCGTCCGGCAAACTGCAGGGATACGCCGCGGAAGCGTACAAGACGTGCGGCATGAGCGCAAACCAATACATGACCCAGGCGACCAGCTTCGCCGCATCGCTCGTGAGCTCGTGCGGCGGCGACGTGGCGAAGGCCGCCGAGTCCGCCAACACGGCGATGGGCGACATGGCGGACAACGTCAACAAGATGGGCTCGGACATGGCCGACGTCCAGAACGCCTACCAAGGTTTTGCCAAGCAAAACTACACGATGCTGGACAACCTGAAGCTGGGCTACGGCGGCACGAAGTCCGAGATGGAGCGACTTATCGCGGACGCCAACAAGCTGCGCGCGGCGCAGGGCAAGACCGCCGACCTCACCATCGACAGCTACGCCGACGTGGTCGAGGCTATCCACACCGTGCAGTCCGAGATGGGCATCACCGGCACGACCTCCAAGGAGGCCGCGACGACCATCTCCGGCTCCATCGGCATGGCCAAGGCATCGTGGGAGAACTTCCTCACCGGTCTGGGCCGAGACGATGTGGACTTCTCGCAGCTCACCGAGCAGCTGCTCACGTCCGTCGGCGCGGTCGCCAAGAACATCGCGCCGCGCGTCGCGCAGATCGGGCAGGGCATCATCGAGGCGTTCCCCGCGGCGCTTTCCGGCATCGCGTCGGTGCTCGCGCCCATCGTGTCCGAGGCGCTCGCCACGGCGTGGAACATCGCCGTCGGGGCGCTCGCCGGCATCGGGATCAAGCTGCCGAAGGTGGACTCCTCGCAGATCTGCTCGGCGCTTCAGGCCATCCTTGGCGTGGCCACGTCCGTCGGTAACGGCATCAAGGCGGCAATCGGGTTCATCGCGCCGCTCATCGCGCCAATCGGCACGGCGCTGCTCAGCATCGCGCAGGCCGTGCTGCCGGTGCTCTCCACCGGCATACAGGTGGTGCTCGGCATCGTGCAGGCGCTGTCGCCGGTCATCGGCTTCCTGGTCGGTGTCATCGCGGACGTAATGACGACCGTCTCGCAGCTCGTCGCCATCGCCATGCCCGCCGTGCAGTCCGTGCTGTCCGCCGTGCTGGCGGCGATGCCGCTCATCCAGGGCGCGATTCAGGTGGCGATGGGCATCATCTCCGCCGTCTGGAACGCGGTCTGGCCCGCGATCTCCGCTGTCCTGACTGGCGAGATGGGCGCAATCTCCACTGCCGTCCAGGTCGCGATGGCCGTGGTGCAGACAGTCATCTCCACGGTCACCGCCGCGATAAGCGGCGACTGGGATACGGTCTGGAGCACCATCAAGTCGGTAGCCGAGCTCGTCTGGTCTCAGATTGAGTTCGCCGTGCGGGCGGCCATCGGGGTCGTCGAGTCCGTGATAACGTCCGCGCTCAACGGAATCAGCTCGGTTTGGTCGAGCGTGTGGGACACCGTCCGCGACTTCGCCGAGGTCGTATGGGGACGCATCAAGTTCTCCGTCAACTCGGCGATAAATCAGGTCAACGGCGTGATCAGCTCCGTGCTCAACAGCATCAGCTCCACGTGGTCGAGCATGTGGGGGAGCATCAAGAGCGCCTGCTCGTCCATCTGGGAGGGCATCAAGAGCGCAGCGTCAAACGGAATCAACTCCGTCTACAGGACCGTCACGAGCATAAAGGGCAAGATCACCGGGTTCTTCTCGGGTGCGAGGAACTGGCTCTTCAACTCCGGCAAGTCGATACTCAACGGCCTGAAGGACGGCATCATGTCCGCTATCGGCTCGGTGACCTCGGCGGTCTCCGGCGCAGTCTCCAGAATCCGCTCCTTCTTCCCGTTCTCGCCGGCAAAGGTCGGCCCCTTCTCCGGGCACGGCTACACGACCTTCTCGGGCAAGGCCCTCATGCAGGGCTGGGCGCAGGGCATCGGCTCCGGCACCGGCACCGTGGTCTCCGCCATCAGCGGCGCCATGGACACCGCGCAGGGGATGCTCTCGACGGGCCTGACCGTCGCGCCGTCCGCTGTCTACACTCCGGCGCGTCCCGAGGAGGATTCCGACGACGCCCTCGCCGGCATCCTGTCCGTCCTCGAGCAGATCCGGGACAAGGACGGAAACCTGTACATCGACTCGGAGCGCGTCTCCTCCGCCATCGCGATGCGCGGCAGGCACACGCTCGCCGCAAGGGGGTTCGCATGATATTCGGCGGAATCGACCTAACGCCGTACCTGCTGGTGACCAAGGTCACGAGACCGATTGTCCCCAAGGTGCGGCTCGATGAGACCGAGGTCCCCGGCATGGACGGCACACACGTCCGCGCCACGGGCCTCGAGCCCGTCGAGATAGCGGTCGATTGCAACATCGTCGGCGGCTCCCTCGACGAGGTCGCCGAGGCAAGGGCCGTGCTCGCCTCGGCGCTGTCCGGTGGCGAGAAGGCCCTCGTGCTCGACGACGCCCCCGAGCGCTACATGCTCGCGCGCTACAGGGGAGGGGCGGAGCAGGGGCGCAACGCACACATGCCGAATCTCACGCTCGGGTTCTACTGTGCAGACCCCGCCGCCTACGGGCAGCGGCGCTCCGAGCAGGTGTCGGCATCCCAGCGCGCCGTCGCCGCCGGGGGCAACTACAGAGCCTACCCTACGGTCACGTGCAGGCCCCCGGCAGGCTCGAGCTGGACAATCACCAACGTCTCGACCGGGCGGTTCGTCCGCGTCGAGGCGTCGTTCACGGGCGCACAGACCGTCGTGTTGGACATGCGCGCCGAGCGCTGCACCGTCAACGGCGCGGACTGGCCCGTGACCGTCGCGAGCGACTTCTTCTCGCTCGACGGCGTGCAGCAGATCAAGACGAGCGGCGGCACCGCGACGCTCGAATGGGAGGAGAGGTGGCTCTAGGTGCGAATTGACGTATACACGTGGCAGGACGCCTACGTATCGACAATCGGCCCCGAGGAGCTGCTCGCCCTCACCCATACCGACGAGCTCAACGGCGAGGACAGCGTGGACATCGCCACGACCTTCGCGCTCAAGCAGGGCTACCGCCTCGTGTGGGCCGACCGCCTCGGCAAGGTCCACGAGCACGTCTGCCAAGACCCCAAGGGCCTCCACGCCGGAGGCGATACGGTCTACACGGACACGGCGATCAACTCAATCTGCGAGACGTACGGCGACTATATCGAGGACAAGCGCCCCTACGGCTACGGCTTCTTGCAGGCGCTGAATGTCTGCCTTGGGCCGACCCGCTGGACCGCCGGAACGGTCGACCAGACCGGCACCGTCGACAAGGGCCTGACCTTCTACCACACCTCGGCGCGCGAGGCGCTCCAGTCAATCTTGAAATGCGGCGGCGAGCTTGAGACTGAAATCACCGTATCCGGCGGCAGGGTGACCTCTCGCAAGGTGGGCATCCGCTCGCATCGCGGCGCGAAGGGCGGTCACCGCCGATTCACCTACACCAAGGACCTCACGTCCGTCTCGCGCGCCGAGCACTACGGCGCGATAACCGCCTGCTACGGTTACGGCAAGGGAATCGAGACGGATACCGGCGGATACGGCCGCAAGCTGACCTTCGGCGACATCAACAACGGCAAGAACTACGTGGAGGACGCGACCGCACTCAAGCTGTACGGGCGACCCGACGGCATGGGCGGGCACACCCACGTGTTCGGGCAATATGAAAATCCAAATTGCGAGGACGCGGCGACCCTGCTCGCCGAGACCCGCGCATACTTCGACTCCCGCAAGGAGCCGGGAATGACCTACGAGGCTGATGCCGTCGACCTCATGCAGTTCGGGCGAGATTGGGAGGGCGTCGCCGTGGGCGACGACGTCCAGATCGTCGACACGTGCTTCAGCCCGGCGCTACGCTGCGAGGGCCGCGTGACCAAGCTTGTCACCGACGAGCTTGGCGGCTCCATGCGCGTGACGCTCGGGAACGTGACCGAGACAATCACGGACATGTTGCTGGCGCAGCAGCAGAAAGTGTCCAGCCTGTCGAAGCGCTCGTCCAATTGGGACGTGGCAGCATCCACGCCGCCCTCGTACCTCCAGCAGGTCATGGACAGTATGAATGCACAGTTCAACCTCGCGGGCAACAGCTACATCCACACGAGCTTCGAGCACGGCCTGATCTTCGGCTCCGTGCCCCTCGACGCGGACGGCCGCTCGACGACCGGCGACGGCATGGCCATGCAGCTGTGCTCACAGGGCTTCCGCATCGCCGGCGGCTGCAAGGCGGACGGCTCGTGGGACTGGCGCACATTCGGCACGGGAAAGGGCTTCTTCGCCGAGTTCATCTGCTTCGGCACGATGCTCGGCGACCTGATCAAGGTCGGCACCATCCAGGACAAATCAGGGAAGAATTATTGGAACCTCGACACCAGCGAGGTCCATCTAGGCCCCGGCGCCACGCTCGACGGCAAGGACATCGCGACGACGAACACCGTGGTCAAGTCCACGGTGAAGCTCTATGCGAGGAATCAGTCCGACACAGTGCCGCCTCTGAACATGCAGAATCCCGAGTTGGGATGGTCCGAGGACCTCCCGGAGTGGGCGAGCGGATACTTCATCTGGTCGATGGAGCGCGTCACCTACGGCGACGGCAGCGTCACCCACACGGCGCCGGTGCTGGAGGCCGCGTACAACAAGGCCTACCAGAGCGCGCACGACCTCACGGACTCGCTCAATGGCCTCGACACGACGGTGCAGGACCTCGCCAAAGACGGTGTGGTGACCGAAGCGGAGAAGGCGGCGGTCAAGAAGGCCAAGCAGGACGTCGAAAAGGAGCGCGAGGAGCTCACGAGCCAGTACAACGCGCTGAAGTCGAACAAGGCCCTCAGCGCCCAGTTCCTCTCGTCCGTCCTCGGCCCCCGCTACACCAAGGCCTTCGGCACGACCGACGAGGGCGGCACGTACGGCGCATACGCCGACAAGGTCGACAAGGTGCTCAAGTGCAAGACATCCGAGGACCTGAAGGCGGCGATGTTCGAGTACGACGCCGCATACGGAGCCTACTCGAGCGCGGTCAAGGACTACGCCGATGCCGCGACGGGGGCGCGCCACGCCATCGAGCAGAAGAACGCTTCGGACTATGCCGACGGCATTCTGAGTGCTTACGACGAGCAGATGGACCAGAAGGAGATGTTCGACCGCCTGACGAAAGGCGGTACCGAGCAGGGCATCTACATGCAGAACGACATGGTGTACATCAACGCCTCGTACATGGCCACCGGCACCATAGCCGACAAGCTCGGTCGAAACAGCTGGAACCTCACCACCGGTACGCTCAAGACAAACTACATGACCGCCAACAACATCACGGCAAACGGGACGTTCAAGTGCGGCTACACGAATTGGTACACCATGCTCACTTCGGCGGGCGAGCTCGCCGGTTACCGCACCACCAATGGAAGCACCCCGACAAAAGTCGGATACATCGACTACACGGCGTCGATGCGCGACACGGACACGGGGGCCGTCTATTACGGAATCCAGATGCAGGCGCAGGGAAGTGTTCGCATATCATCTCCGATCATCTCCACCGCGGCGACGTCCGACTGCAACGTTACCACGACCTACGGACGAACAGGCTCCGTGTCTCAACCCTTGGTCTCAGAGGTGCACGACAATCACGACGGCACGGTCGGATGGCATTTCGGAACCTTCGTTATAAACACGATCAACGGTCTCTTCACATCGTATTCAACTGTCGGAACTACTGGATAGAGAGGAATGCAAATGGCATACATCGTCGACTACATGGCGCATGACCCTGTTGGCAACGTCGAGGGGCAGTTGACCCGCTACGACGCGGAAGCGCTTGCCGAGGCCGAGAAGAACGGCATGGTATTCATCGCCGTCATGAGCGATGGGACGCGCAAGGTTGTCAAGGCGTCGGAGGTGTCGGAGCCGTCTTCGCAGGGCAAGGACTTCGTGTTCGTGCAGCCAACCTACGTCGACAAGCGCACCGCTGCCACGGTCGCGTGCTTCGATGCGCTCTCGGCCATCGTCGACCCGCAGCCGGCCACGGCCGACGAGACGGGGGAGGGGACCGAGGCCGTCGACCCGGTCGAGGCCTTCAGGGCCGCGCTCGCCGCGCTCAAGGCGCTGGAGGCCAAGGAATAATGATCAACCACGCGATAGCGCTCGACATGCGCAAGCGCCCGGGCACAGTCCCGCAGCGCGTCACGGTGCGCCGGGGCGAGACACAGACCCAGAAGATAACGGCGTCGCTCACCGTGGACGGAGCGACGTACACCCCGACGTGCCAGCTTGCGCGCCTGTGCGTGCTCCACGCCGACGGCACGTGGGCTCGTTGCGCGGCGACCGTGGGCACGGCCTCGGTGAGCGCCACGCTGGCGCCGGAGGCCGTCAACGGCACCGGCAAATGCCGCCTGGCCTACTTCGAGTTCTACGCCAACGGGGCCTCCGAGACTACCGAGGACTTCGCGCTCGTCATCCTGGGAAATGTGGACGGGACAACAGGGCCTGCCGTCAGCTACGACCAGGAGCTCGACGAGCTCTACAGGAAGTGGAGCACTGAGCTATCTCGGCTCGGTCAATCCGCGTTCGATGCGGCATCCACCGCTAGCGGTGCGGCGTCGAGGGCCGATGCGGCGGCAAGCGCGGCATTGCAGATCGCGAACGCGGCGGCGCAGGGCGCCGCCGGCGAGTCCGACATCGCCGAGCTGCGCCGCCAGAACGGCCAGCTCGCGACGATGCTCGCCGACGCGACAGACAAGTTCATCTACATGGACGGCACGGTCTACTGCCCTGCCGGCAAGGCGTCGGTATCCGGGGACACGGTGACGTTCGGCAGCACGTGCTCGGTATCGGGCAGCACGGTAACCCTTTCCTAAGGAGGATAAATGGCAAATGCAAAGACGCTGGTCGTAGGCGGCCAGCCGCTCAACGTCATCGACGATACCGCGCGCAGCAACGCGCAGACGGCGCTCAACAACGCCGAGTACAACCGCCAGGGCCAAATCGGCAAGTACGGCGGGCAGAGCATCGCCGCCATCCTGGCGGGAGAGATCGGCAGCGGCAGCGTGTACGACGCGCTGCACAAGCGCATCGCCGCCGCGAACTTCGCGGGCCTGCGCGTGGGAGACTACATCGACGTGCCGCTGGTAAGCGCGTCGGGCGTGGCGGCCCAGCAGTCCGTGCGCTTCCTCCTGGCGCACTTCGACCCGTACTACTGCTGCGGCGACAGCTCCAAAGGCCACCACATCGCCTTCGTGGCCTCCGCGCCCATCGCCGTGGCCAAGACCGTGACCGGCGTTGCCAACAACAGCTTCCTGATGTGGAACACGACCAACACGAACCAGGGCACCGCAGACCAGAAATGCCCCTACCTGGGCAGCAACCTCAAGGCGTGGGAGACGGCCTTCGAGGCGTGCCTGCCCGAGAGCCTGACCAAGTACCTGCTGACCCAGCGCGTCCTGCTTGAGGAGCGTTACAGCGCCAGCGGCGCGCTCAACGACTCCAACTCGTGGAGCTGGCAGGATATCGGCAAGGTGTTCTCGCTGTCCGAGATGGAGGTGTACGGCTGCCCAGTGTGGGGCACCAAGGGCTACAGCGTCGGCTTTGACTGCCAGTGGGACCTGTTCAGGGACACCGCGCACCGAATCAACGGAAATCGGTGCACTTGGTGGTTGCGTTCCGTCATGGGTGGCTCCTCGTCCGGCGTGTGCTGCGTCGGCTACGACGGCGATGCCCACTACCCTTCGGCGACGTCCGTCTGGGTTCGCCCCCGCCCCGGCGTCCTCGTCGGCTAGCCAGCCGAGTGCTCTATACTCTGCTTTTAGGCGACCGCCTTGCGCGGTCGCCTCTCGCCCGCGAAGCGGGCCGTTTTTTTCCGCCAGTTTCCCCAGGAGGTGCACGTGAGCGGCGTCTACCAGCGCAACCGCGAGGTTTCCGAGTACAAGTTTTTCACTCAAGCAATCGCCATCCGCGTGGAGGTCAACAAGCTGATGGCGTCGTCCTCCGTGGTTCCGAAGGCCTATCGTCTGCTGAACGCGGTGCCCACGGTGGAGACGGCGCGCAGCATCGTGTACAACGTCAACCGCGCCGACTGCTTCTACCCCAACACCTCGTTCAACGCGCTGGAGAGGAAACGCTACCTGACGCTGGCCATAGCTGACTGCGAGCAGCTGATGCTGGACATGCAGTGCCTCATGGATATCGGCCTGCCCGTGAACGCCAACCGCCTCGAGGAGCTGGCGGCCATGGTCGAGGAGGAGATCAGGCTGCTGAAGGGCGCACGCAAGAACGTGCGCGTGACGGGCAAGAAGTCCACCGAGGAGCGCATAGCCGAGGCCGAGGCCGAGCTAGAGCGCCTGCGTTCGCTATAATGGGCGGCGGTCGCGCCTTGTTTATCGGTACAATTGGTGGTTGCGTTCCGTCATGGGTGGCTCCTCGTCCAACGTGTGCTACGTCAACAACAACGGCAATGCCAACTACAATTCGGCGACGAACGTCTGGGTTCGCCCCCGCCCCGGATTCCCTTATTGCCAGACCGAGTAGGCCCGAGGGCCGAAAGCAGAGCGCGGAGAGGAAGGAAGGCGCGACCATCGGGCGCGAGCCCGTAAATACGCACCCCGCGATGGTGGCCGGACGCTGCTTGCATGGCGCGGCGCTCCGTGGCTTCGCCGCGTTTCATGGCCATACCTCAAGCGGCTGTCAGAGCCACATTGCAAGCCGTGCGGGGTGCCTTCTGTGAACTCCGAGCAAAGGCGGGCGGCGCGCCGGAAGCGCCGCGAGGAGAAGCGGGCCAAGGCCAAGGCCGAGCGCGTCAAGGCGTGCACGCTTGAGACCGTGGCCGACCTCAACAGCCTGTGCAAGGCTTCCAAGCAGGCCGCGCGGGGCGTCATGTGGAAGGCGTCCACGCAGCGGTACATGAAGGACTACCTGCGCAACGCCGTCCTGTCCCGCCGCGACCTTTTGGAGGGCCGCGACATATGCCGGGGCTTCATCCGCTTCGACCTATGGGAGCGCGGCAAGCTGCGCCACATCAGCGCCGTGCACTTCCCCGAGCGCGTGGTGCAGAAGTCGCTGTCGCAGAACGCGCTCGTGCCCGCGATCGTGCCCACCCTCATAGCCGCGAACTCAGCGAACATAAAGGGGCGGGGCACCGACTACGCCCTGAAGCTGCTCAAGCGCCACCTGGCCGACCACTGGAGGCGGCACGGCCGCGAGGGCTACATACTGCTCGGCGACTTCTCCGACTACTTCGCGCGCATAGCGCACCAACCCGTCAAAGACCAGGTGGCCTCCGCGCTGCTAGATCCGCGCGTGGTCGCCTTGGAGCACCGCCTGATAGACGCGCAGGGCGATGTGGGCCTGGGGCTGGGCAGCGAGCCGAACCAGATATGCGCCGTCGCACACCCCAACCGCATCGACCACTACGTAATCGAGATGCTGCGCCCCGAGGCCTACGGTCGATATATGGACGACTTCTACCTGATACACGAGTCCAAGGACTACCTGCAGGTGTGCCTGCTGCTCATAGAGCGCAAATGCGCCGAGCTGGGCATCGAGCTGAACCCGCGCAAGACCCGCGTGGTGAAGCTCACGCGCGGGTTCACGTGGCTGAAGAAGCGCATCTTCTACACGGACACGGGCCGCATAGTCGTGAAGCCGTGCCGAGACTCCATAACGCGGGAGCGCCGCAAGCTCAAGAAGATGGCCCGCATGGTCGCCGATGGCATCATGACCCCCGAGCAGGTGGAGCAGAGCTACCAGAGCTGGCGCGGAGGCATGAAGCGGCTGGACGCGCACCGCAGCGTGCGGGCCATGGACGCGCTGTACCGAAGCCTGTTCGGAAATCTCGCGCAGGGGGGGGGGTGCTCAATGCAGGCCAACCAGAGGGACGATTCAAGCGGAAGCAAGCCCTCGCAATAGCGGAGAACCGGCAACTCAAAGCAGCGGCCTAAGCGAAGCGGCTGCGAAATAACAGAAACATCGAAGGCGTGCTGCGGCGCGCCTTCTTCCTTTGCGCCCATCAAAGCGGCTCGGCAATCTCACGGCGCTAATACGATGGCGGCACATTCCCCGACAAGAGAGGAGTCCGCATGGACACTGAGGAAGACACGCCGCGCCCCAACGATCTTCAAGATGGCACCATGGCCGAGGTCAACGCCCTGCGCGATCTGCTGTCGCAGATCGGCGACCCCGACGCGGCGCACGACGCGGGCGTTATCGACGATGACGAGTACGCTGAGCGGAAGGCGCGAAAGCTCGCCTACACCGCGGTGCTCGCCGCCTACGACAGTGGCGAGACGCTCGACGTGTCGGCGCTGATCGACCAGATGCGCGAGCGGGCGTCGCAGCCGACGCAGACCGAACAGAACACGGCGAACATCGACTACCTGCTCATGACGGTCGGAGGTGACCAGTAATGCCAACGAAGAAAACCGACGAGCATTCCAAGCACTTCGCGCTCGTCAAGAAGTACTACGACCGACCTCTTTGGAGTAAGGCGCGAGTACACAAGGCCGTCGAGTGCAAGTGGATCACCGCCGACGAGTACAAGGAGATCACCGGCGAGGAGTACAAGGAGATCACCGGCGAGGAGTACACGGCCGAATAGGCGGAAGGAGGGCGCCCAGGATGGAAGTGCTCAAACTTTTTGCGCCTTACGGACCGGCTTGGCTTGGCGGCGTGCTCCTGACGCTCGTTGCGTTCTACTTCGGGAAACAATTTCTTGAGGAGTACAAACGCCAAAACCAGCGGAAGGGCGAGCTCGACCTCAAGCGCGAGGAGCGCAAGCAGGCCGAAGTCGACGAGCGCGCGCAGCGGGACCGCGAGCGCTCGCAGATGGAGGGCCGCATCGCCGCGCAGATGGAGCGCAGCAACAGCCTCATGGAGGCGATGAAGACGCTCATGGAGTCCGTCGTGGCGTCCAACGAGGTCTTGCACGCGGACTTGGCCCACAGTCAGGTGCGCAGCCAGGGAATGGCAGAAAAGGTTGACCACATCTGCGACCGCGTCGACCTGATCTACAGCAAGGAATCCGGCAGATAGGAGAAAACCAAGTGACAGAGATTCAGGCGGGCCTCACGGTGTGCACGGTTCTGGTCGTGCCGTACATCGTGCAGGCCATCAAGACGAAGGCGATGACGGGCAATGTCGCCCGCTGGACGGCCATCGCCGTCTCGGCGGGATGCGGTGCCCTCACGGCCATGTCGGGCGGCGTCCCGACCGAACCCTCGGCATGGGTCACGTCCATCTTCGCTGCCGTCGGCGGCGTGCAGGTGGCCTATGCGGCCTTCAAATCGGTCGGCATCACGGACAAATGGCTGGACGCCCTGCTGGCGCTCGGCGACATCAAGGAGGACTAACATGGCGGACTTCGCGAACGTCCAACCGGACGAGTACAAGCTTCTGGGGCGCAACTTCTCCGCAGGCCGCCCGTTCGGCATCAAGGGCGTGACCATCCACCACATGGCCGGCGACCTCAACGCCGGCCAGTGCAACGGCATCTGGGGCGCCAACGGCTGCTCGGCGCACTATTCGGTCGACCGCAACGGCTACATCGTGCAGCACGTCAACGACACCGACCGCGCCTACGCCTGCGGCGACGGTATCGGTACGGGACGCGGCAACGACACGACCATCTCCATCGAGCACGCGAACAGCGGCAGCAACCCGTGGACGGTCCACGAGAAGGCAATCGAGAGCGGCGCGCATCTGGTCGCGGCCCTGTGCCTGTACTACGGCCTCGGCCGCCCCGAGTGGTGCAAGAACGTGTTCCCGCACCGCTACTGGAGCGCCACGGCCTGCCCCGGCGAGCTTGCGGGCTCGCAGCGCGACCATTACATGCAGCGCGCCCAGGCGTGGTACGACGCGATGAAGGGCGGCAAGGCACCCGCCCCCTCCGCAGCCGCCAAGCCCGCCGCGGCAAAGCCCGCTCAGGCGGCATCCGGCGGCTTCTCGAAGGCATCTGGCAAGCGTATCCCCGTCCACTACTCCCTCCACCTCAAGGGCGGCGGCTGGCTGGACGAGGTGACCGACTTCGGCTCCGGGGACAACGGCTTCGCGGGATACCCGTGCCGACAGCACGACCTGCTGTGCGCACGCGTCGACCGCGGCACGCTCAAGTATCAGGTTCACACAATCGAGGACGGCTGGCTCGGCTATGTGACCAAGGGCGACCGCAACGACACCGTGAACGGCTGCGCGGGCATCGTCGGCCATACCATCGACGGCGTGCGCATGTACTACGTGACCCCGGGCGGCGAGGAGTACAAGCAGGCGTGGTATCGCTCGCAGACCACCGCACGCGCCGGGTGGCTCGATACCGTTTGCGACGACGGCTCCACCTACGGCGGCGACGACTTCGCGGGTTTCTACGGTGAGCCGCTCGACCGACTCCAGGTCTGCGTCACCGACGGCAACCCGTACTAGCATGGTCGCGCTGGCGTTCTTCCTCGGCTCGCTCTTCGGCGGCGCCGTGGCGACAATCGGGCTCTGCATCGTGAGCATCAACCGGCATTAGCCGCAGCCCGCTCGGGTTATCCCGGGCGGGTTTTTTCTCGAGAAAAGGTGTTGCTACGCCGCCCGTGGTATCCTGAGCAGCACGACGGTCCCAACGGCGCAGATCTCGGTTCTAGAATCTATGCAGACGGGGCACCATCGAACGTAAGACCGTCCGAACCTCGCATGGTCCGGGCGGTTTTTCTTATACTGACGTGACGTGATGGGACGTGGTATGGCAGCAACGGATATCGAGCGCGGGCTTTCGACCGCCGAGGTCGAGGAGCGCATCGCCGCCGGTAAGATCAACCGCAACATGGAGCTCAAGACCAAGTCGGTCAAAGAGCTCATCATCGAGAACCTCTGCACGCTGTTCAATTTGATCAACGTGATCTTGGCGTTCCTGGTCATTTTGACCGGTTCGTTTAAGAATCTGACGTTCCTGTTCGTGGTGTTCCTCAATACCGCCATTGGCGTCATCCAGTCCATGCGTTCCAAGAAGATGGTCGACAAACTCACGCTGCTGACCTCCAAGAAGGCCATCGCGGTCCGCGACGGCGCCGAGGTGGAGCTCGACCTGGACCAGATCGTGCTCGACGACATCATTCGCCTGGGGCGCGGCGACCAGATTCCCGCTGACGCCGTGGTGATTTCGGGCGAGGCGCTCGTGAACGAGAGCCTGCTGACGGGCGAGAGCGACCTTATTAAGAAACAGCCCGGTTCCGAGCTCATGAGCGGCAGCTTTATCGACTCGGGCCTGCTGCGCGCCCGCGTGATCCATGTCGGCGCCGACAACTACGTGGCCAAAATTAATAACGAGGCCAAGTACGTCAAAAAGGTCAATTCCGAGATCATGAACGCGCTGAACGCCATCGTGCGCTTTGCGAGCATCATCATGATCCCGCTCGGTTTGGCGTTGTTTGCCTCGAGTGTGAGCGGGCTGTGGGATGCCGCGGGAACCCCGGGCGATAGCGCGCTTTCGTGGTGCTTCTCCGAGCTGTTGGCTGGTCATGTGCCTTCGTCGGCGCTGCTGTCCACGGTGGGCGCCCTGCTGGGCATGATCCCGCAAGGCCTGGTGCTGCTGACCTCGTCGGTGCTCGCCATCGCCACGGTGCGCCTGGCCCGCCGCAAGGTGCTGGCGCAGCAGCTCTACTGCATCGAGACGCTCGCTCGCGTCGACGTGCTGTGCCTGGACAAGACGGGTACCATTACGTCGGGCCGTATGGAGGTCGAGGGCACGTATCCGCTGCCGGTTGAGGGCGTGAGCCTAGGCGCCGGCTCGGACGAGGCAGCTGTTCCCGTCGATACCACGGTGCTCGATTTTGCGCTGGCTAACGTGGCACGTGCGACCTCTGCCGATGCCAACGAGACCTGCCAGGCGCTGCTCAACTATTACGCCGATCGTCCGGTCGAGGTGTCTGAACCGCTGTCGGTCATTCCGTTCTCGTCGTCTAAAAAATGGAGTGGCGCTTCGTTTGCGCAGGGCTCCTATGTGATGGGTGCCGCACAGTTTGTGCTTTCGGAGCGTGTGTTTTCGCAGGTCGAGAATCGTGTCGCCGAGCTTGCCGATACCTGCCGCGTGCTTGTGGTGGCTCGCGTGGACGGCTTTACGCCCGATGGCGATATGGTGGGCGAGGCCGAGCCCGTGGGCTTTGTGACCATCCGCGACGAGATTCGTACCTCGGCGGCCGAGACCATCGGCTACTTTAACGAGCAGGGCGTAACCCTCAACGTGATCAGTGGCGACGACCCGCGTACGGTGTCGTCGATCGCGCGCGTGGTGGGCGTGCCGGGGGCGGACGCTTATGTGGACGCCACGACGCTCGATACGCCGGCCAAGCTCGATGCCGCAGTGGACCGCTACCATGTCTTTGGTCGTGTGACCCCGCAGCAGAAGCGCGAGCTCGTGCAGGCGCTCAAGCGCCGCGAGCACACCGTGGGCATGACGGGCGACGGCGTCAACGACGTGCTGGCGCTCAAGGAGGCCGACTGCTCCGTCGCCATGGCGGCCGGCTCCGATGCCGCGCGCAACGTGGCCGAGATCGTACTCGTCGACAACGACTTTGCCTCGATGCCCGCCGCGGTGGCCGAGGGCCGTCGCTCCATCAACAACCTGCAGCGTTCGGCCTCGCTGTTCCTGACCAAGACGCTGTTCTCGATGGCCCTGGCGGCGCTGTGTATCGCGCTGCCGCCGTACCCATTCGAGCCCATCCAGATGACACTCATCAACTTCTTCTGCATCGGCGCGCCGGGCTTTGTGTTGGGCCTGGAGCCCAACAATGCTCGCGTGAAGGGTGCGTTTTTGAGCAACGTACTCAAGCGTGCATTGCCGCCGTCGATTGCAGTCATTTTGGCAGCGGCGCTCGATATCTTTGTGGCGCGCGTGTTTGGCTTTAGCCAGCTCACGCTGTCTACGATGTGTCTGCTTACGTCGTGCGCGGCGAGCGTCAGCCTGATCTGGCGCATCTCGCAGCCTCTCACGCCCTTACGTGTTGTGCTCTTTGTGTTTGTAGTCGCCGGCATCCTGGTGGGCGTTATCGGATTCCCGGAGCTGCTGTCCATTGCCAACCTGTCGATGGGCCAGATGGTTATCTTGGCTGTTATCATGGTCTTTACCTGCTCGGTGTTCTTTAAGCTCGCCACGATGATGGATTCGCTCAAGCCGCGTCGTCGTCATGCCGCAACTGGTTTTGGCCGCGGTGTGCGCGTCCACCTGGGTCGCGGTGGCGGCAAGGTGAGCTCGACGGGTTCGACGGCCGAGCGTTTTGCCAAGCGCGTCGCCGCCGACATGGCGCAGCGCCGCGAAGACCGCACCGCTCGCGAGGCCGAGACCCGCGCTCTCGAGGGCGTGGCCCAGGCCCAGCCCAAGAAAAAGAAGAGTGCCGGAGCCAAGCGCTCTCGCGTGGCCAAGTCCGCCCAAGGCATCAAAGTCTCGATGCCAAGCAAAAAGAAGTAGTCCGCGGCCTTCAGGGATGATTTTTCTGGGACGGGGATTAAAAAATCATTGTGTACCTAATGATTTTTTAATCCCCGTCCCAGAAAAATCATCCCCCAAAAGACTGCCTGGCGATGTTGAATTGGTGCCTTGCTCCTGTGGGGCCGTGGCGATGTTATGCTCTAACCTCGATTGTTTGAATTGCTTCGAAAAGAGGATGCCGTGATCTGCCCGCATTGCCTTAAGACTATCGAGGACGGCGCCTCGTTCTGCCCCTACTGCAACGCCTATGTGGGTCCGGGCGATGGTCCCGAGCACACCGAGTTCGTGTTCTGCGAGGGCTGCGGTGCCCGTCTTTCTCCGCATGATCGTACGTGCCCCAAATGCGGACGCCCCGCTCCGGGTATCCTCTCCGAGGACGCGGCCGCATCCGACCTGGCAGCGGGCCGCACGGCGGGCTTTCCGCGCCTAACGCAAGAGCAGATCGATACCGAGGTGCCGCATGCGCCCGCCTCGGCAGCCGCGGTGCTTTCGGACGCCGCCGATCCTAACGAGACCTGCGTGTTGCCGGCTTTCGATAAGGATTTCGGTATCCCCAAGGTCGATATTCCCACGCCCGTTTCCCTGCATGACGATGCTCAAAAACCCAAGCGCAAGGTGCATCCCGACGAGGACGCCTATCACAAGCACAAGCGTCATATCCCCAAGCCGCTCATCGTCATCGCGGTCCTTGCCGTCGTTTGCGGCGGTGCCTATTGGTTCGTGACGGCCGATCCCATGGGTGTCATGCCTGGCTTCTATGACCAGTTTGGCCAGGCCGCGCAGACGACCTTCCCTACGCGCCAAAAGGGCGAGGCGACTGAGGACGATACCAAGCAGGACGATGCTGCCGAGGTGGTCCAGGAGGAAACCGTGCTCACCGATGATCAGCTCTATACCAGGCTCGACGGTCTGTATCAGACTATCGTGTCCTACGGTGACGAGGATCAGATCGGCGAGGTCATCGATTCCTTTAACAACGGCTATCTCCGAACGCCGCTGTCCACCCGTCAGGAGTTGTCGCAGAGTGCCTACGCCCTGCGCGACCAGATCAAAAAGACGCAAGATGAGCTTAACAACCTTAAGTATCAGGACGATACGGTCTATGCGGACGACATCGCCCACTTAAAGCAGCTTGCCGAGTGGATGTACGAGCGTGTCGACGTGATCTGCCAGAGCTGGGATATCTCGCTGGCCATTCCCGATGGCGAGTCGATGAGTTCCCACCAAAGCGAGATCCTGGCGCCCATCGCGCAGGGCGGCAACAGCGCGCTGAACCAGTACGACGCCAATGTGGGTTCTTGGAAGCCGCAGCAGCATTCCTAAAATTAGTTCGCCATAGTCGGCATAACCTACGTGCGCAATTGATGTAAGCCCGTGCTTATTGCTACAATTCGTACAAATATGCTTTAAACGCACGAGGAAGGAACCACATGTTTGGTTTTAAGAAAGAGCTCTACACGCCCGAGTATCAGCTTGCCGGCGACGAGTGCGCCGTAATCGAGACGTCGAAGGGTACCATCAAGGTCATGTTTGACGGCGAGGGCGCTCCCATTCATGTCGCGAACTTCTGCGAGCTTTCCACGATGGGTTTCTATGATGGACTTAAGTTCCATCGCTATGTGCCCGGCTTTGTCATTCAGGGCGGCGACCCCAATACCCGCGATATGTCCGGCGCCGACGTCGCTGCCGGTCTTGAGGGCCCCGATGGCATGCCCGGTACCGGTGGCCCCGGCTACTGCATCAAGGGCGAGTTTGCCACCAATCCGCGCAACAGCCATGTCGATGGTGCCCTTGCCATGGCACGCTCCATGGACCCCGATTCCGCGGGTTCGCAGTTCTACTTCTGCCTGGGCGCCCAGCATAACCTCGATTCCGGTTACACCGTCTTTGGTACCACGGTCGAGGGTCTCGATGTGATTTCGCAGCTGCGTGCCGGCGACGAGATCGTCCATGTCGAGATCGTTCACGAGTAAAGGGGACTTCCTTGAATAGCCAGCTGATCCAACAGGGCCGCGCCGCTTACCGCGCGGGTGATTTTTCCGCTGCAGCCCAGATGCTTGGGGCGGCAAAAACTCCCGATGAGATTATGGGCGAGGCCGATCACCTTCGCGGCAACGCCTTGATGCACCTGGGCATGTATGCCGAGGCCGCCGAGGCCTATGCCGCCGCCCTCAACGACGGCACCTATGGCAAGCGCGGTGCGCTGCTCACCAACCGCGGCAAGGCACTCGCCGCCGTGGGCGACTACACGACGGCCGCCCAGGCGTTTTCTGCCGCTACGCAGGATGCTTCCTACGCCACGCCGTTCAAGGCCTATCTGGGCCTGGGTAACGCGCTGTTCCAGTCGGGCGACTATGCCAACGCGGGTACTGCCTTCCGTCAGGCTGCCATCGACGGCGCCAATCCGGCTCCTGCCGCCGCACTCGGCGAGCTCGGTCGTTGCTTCATTAAGCTCGGCCGTCCGGCGGATGCCGTGGAGACCTACCGTACGGCTATCGACTTTGCCGGTCCCCGTGACGACACGCGCGCGCTCAACGCCGGCATGGGTCAGGCGCTTTCTGCCGCCGGCCGTCCCTCCGACGCACTCGACGCCTTTAACGCCGCTACTGCCGATGGCATCTACCAGCTCACCTCCGAGCAGGCCGATGAGCTTGCACGCGTGCACGATTCGCTTGCCGCGCTGTCTGCCCAGACGGCTATGGCCACGGCTCCGGCGCCCGCGATGGACGCTCCCGCCGTCGATCCGCTCGATCCTACGGGCGCGACCGGTCAGTTTATGCCCGATCCCTCGGACACCGGCTTCTTTACACTGTCCGAGTCCGAGATGGTCCAGCAGGACCGTCAGGATCGTAAGCAGGCCAAGGTCCGTCGTCGCCATCGCCACACGGGTCTCAAAGTCTTCATTGTGCTGCTTCTGCTCATTTTGATCGCCGCGGGCGGTCTGGGCTTTGCCTACACGCGCGGCTTTGGCTTCCCGTCTCAGGAGTCTGTCGTTACCGATCTGTTCCAGGCTGCCGGCGACGGTGACACGGCAAAGGCCGAGTCTTGCCTGGCCTCGAGCCTGTCCGAGGACGCTAAGTCGATGATCATCTCCTCGATTCCGCAGGGTGCCACCGTGTCCGTCGAGGGCATGGATCAGTCCATGACCGAGACGACCGCTAAGGTGAAGGCATCGCTGTCCAAGGGCGGCGAGCAGGAGTACACCGTCAAATTCGTGCGCTCCGACAACCATGTCGGCTGGGCCGTTTCCTCGCTCGATATGGATTTCTCGGCTGCTGACAACCAGTAGTGACCTTATGGGATTTAGCTTTGCCCGGCGCTTCACCGCAAGTGAGGTGCCGGGCTTGCGCTAGTATGATGAGCTAGTAGTTTTCCAGCAATCATCCAACACATCAGGAGTTGCGTTGTTTTCTTTGATGGATATGTTCTTCGGTAGCTATGCGGGCGATCTTGCCATCGACCTCGGCACCGCAAATACGCTTGTCTCCGTGCGTGGCAAGGGCATCGTCATTCGCGAGCCCTCTGTTGTCGCCATCGACAAGAACGACGAGCGCATCCTCGCGGTCGGTATCGAGGCAAAGCGCATGCTCGGCCGTACGCCCGGCAACATCGTGGCCGTTCGTCCCCTGAAGGACGGCGTTATCGCCGACTTCGATGTTACCGAGGCCATGCTTCGCTACTTTATCGACAAGGCGTCCGAGAAGCGCTATCCGTGGACTCCGCGTCCGCGCGTTGTCGTCTGCGTTCCCTCCGGTGTCACGTCGGTCGAGAAACGCGCTGTCTTTGAGGCCACGATCCAGGCCGGCGCCCGCCAGGCCTATCTGATCGAAGAGCCTATGGCCGCCGCTATCGGCGCCGACCTGCCCGTCGAGGAACCCACCGGCTCCATGGTCATCGACATCGGTGGCGGTACCACCGAGGTCGCTGTTATCGCTATGGGCGGCATCGTCGTCTCGCAGTCCATCCGTATTGCCGGTGACGAGTTCGACCAGGCCATCCTCACGCACGTTCGCGATGCCTACAACCTGGCGATCGGCGAGCGTACGGCAGAGGACATCAAGATCAAGGTCGGCTCCGCTGTGCCGCTCAAGGACGAGCTCGACGTCGAGGTCAACGGCCGTGACGTGATTACCGGTCTGCCCAAGACCGTGCGCATCGAGAGCGAGGAGATTCGTCGCGCACTCAACAAGCCGCTCGACGAGATGGCCAAGGCCGTCAAGGACGCACTCGACGCTACGCCCCCCGATCTTGCCTCGGACCTTATGTACTACGGCATTTTGCTGACCGGTGGCGGCGCACTGTTGCGCGGTCTCGACGTGCGCCTGCGCGATGAGACCGGCGTTTCGGTCAACGTCAGCCCCACGGCGCTCGATAACGTCGTTAACGGCTGTGCCCGCGTGCTCGAGGCCAATGCGTTTGATGGCGGCTTCGTCCAGACCAATGCTTAATTTCCAAAAGGTGGATTCCATTTGGCACGATCTTCGGGTTTCTCCACAAATCTGAATACCAAGCGACAATCAACGGGTATGCGCCCGTTGATTGTTTTCAGCCTGATTTCGGTGTTGCTGCTCACGTTTTACATCCGCGAGGGCGAGGCAGGACCGATTCATGCCGTGCGTTCGGGCGTAACGACGATTACCTCGCCGGTGCGCTTTGTGGGCTCGGCTGTGGCGGCTCCCTTCAATGCGATCGGCAACGTGTTCTCTAACCTTACGGCGTCGCAGGACACGCTCGACGAACTCAAGAAACAAAACGAGGAGCTGACCTCTAAGGTTGCTGAGCTCTCCGAGGCTCAAAAGACCGCTGAGCGTCTGGAGGGGCTGGTCGGCCTGCAGTCGACCTGCAACCTCAAATCGACCGCAGCTCGTATCGTTGGCGCCTCGGGCGATGCCTGGACCTCGACCGTCACCATCGACAAGGGTTCTGCCGACGGGCTTACCATCAACATGCCCGTGACGAGTTCGGCCGGTGTTATCGGCCAGATCATCGAGGTTTCGGCCAAAACGTCGACCGTGCGCCTGATTGGCGACGAGAACTCGGGTGTGTCCGCCATGGTGCAGGACACGCGCGCCCAGGGCATGCTGCAGGGTCAGGCTGACGGCACGCTGCGTCTTGAGTACGTGAGCGTCGACTCCGATGTTAAGGTTGGCGACATCATCGTGACCTCGGGCATTGGCGGTGTGTTCCCCAAGGGTCTACCGCTCGGCACCGTCTCGTCGGTTGAGAAATCGGCAAACGATGTGTACTACACCATTGTGGTGCGCGCCCAGACGACGGCCGAGAACAACGAGGAAGTGCTGGTCATTACCTCGTTGACCGACGAACAGTCGGCCTTGGATGAGGACGTGAGCACGGCCAACAGCACGCCGCAGGGAACGTCGCGCGATGCTGTGACCAAGACGAAGGACGAGAGCTCGGATGACAGTTCCGACACGTCCGAGACGACCGATTCCGGCTCGAGCGAATAGGGGGCATGTCCATGGATCTACACGAGCAGGGGATGAGCTCCCGCACGTTTGTAATCGCCGCCATCGTGTGTGTGCTGCTGCAGGCAGGCCTGGCACCGCAGATCTCCATTGCGGGAGGTCGCGTCAACTTCATGATTATCCTGGTGTGCCTAAGCGTGTTCTCGGGCGACCCGACCCGTGCCGTCGTGTGCGGTTTTTGCAGCGGCTTGTTTTATGACCTGTCCGCTGCCGTGCCGGTGGGCGTTATGTCGCTCCTGCTGACCGTGGGTTCTTTTGCCCTGGTGCACAGCGCCGTCGGTCAGACGGGCGGTACCCCGAGTGCGCGCGGCGTCACCGTGGGCGCCTTTGCGCTCGTCATTAATGTGATCTACAGCATCATCTTGCTGTTTATGGGTTTGGAGACGAGCTTTGTCGTGGCGATCTTCGGCCATGCGCTGCCGTCCTCGATCCTGACGGGTCTGGTTGCCATTCCGTTTTTGATGTCCGGCGTCGTGCCGCAGTCCGGCTATGGATTCTCCGCACGTGGCGGACGCCAGACGGGTATGCGCTTTAAGCCCAAGACCCGCAAGCTCAAATAGGGGAGGCCCGTAGATGTCTTCCCAGATGACGGTTATTATCGCCGGTATCGTGCTGGTTGTGGCCATCGTGGTCGCGCTGGTCATCATGCGTCGTGGCGATTCCCGTTTTACCTACGATACACAGCATGGAACGGCCCCGCGCGCCACCGAGGGCGAGGGCAATACCGCGGCGACCGCCTTTAAGGGCCGCTTTTCCATCCTCACCACGGGTGTGGGCGCGATGTTCGCGGCGCTTGCCGTCAAGCTGTGGGGCATGCAGATGGTCTCGTCGGACTATTACGAGAAGCAGGCCAATAGCAATCAGACTCGCACCGTTACCACACCCGCTGTGCGCGGCCGCATCCTCGACCGCAATGGCGTGGCGCTTGTCCAGAACCGTCCCTCACTTGCTGTCGTGGCCTACCGCGACCTTGCCGAGGATGAGGTTCTGGTTCGCCATCTTGCCAACGTGCTTGGAATGCCTTATGTGGCGGTCCTTCGCAATATTCAGGACAATACAGAGGGCGCTCAGAGCCTGCATACCATCGCGACGGACGTCCGTCGCTCCACGGTTGCCTATATCAAGGAGCACGCCGGCGAGTTCCCGGGCGTCAAGATTGCCGAGCGTACCGAACGCCAGTATCCATACGGCGAGACGGCATGCCATATCTTGGGCTATACCGGCACCATTACCTCCGAGCAGCTCGAGGCCCAGAATAAGAAAACCTCTGGCGATGATGATGCTTCTGCTGGCAAGATTACGTACCAGTCGGGCGATATCGTGGGCCAGGCGGGCGTTGAGAGTTACTACGAAAACCTGCTGCAGGGTATTCGTGGCGAGCAGACCGTCAAGGTCGATGCCTCGGGCAATGTGACCGGTCAGGCCGGCGCCGTGCCCGCGAAGGCCGGCTCCGACATTAAGCTCACGCTCGACCTTAAGATCCAACAGGCCTGTGAGACGGCACTGGCGAGCGCTATCGAGCTTGCCAAGACCACTGGCTACAGCAATGCCGGCAACGGCGCTGTGGTGTGTCTCGATCCCAACAATGGCGAGATCCTGGGCATGGCGAGCCAGCCCAAGTTCGATCCGTCCGTCTTTATCGGCGGCGTCTCAAATGACGTGTGGACCGAGCTCAATGATGACAAGGGTTCGCACCCGCTGCTCAACCGCGCCATTAGCGGACAGTACATGTCGGCCTCGACCATCAAGCCGCTCTCGGCGCTGGCTGGTCTTGAGTTTGGAACCTACACGTCGGGGCAGACGACCAACTGCACGGGTTATTGGACGGGTCTGGGCAAGTCGTGGGGCAAGTACTGCTGGCTGCATTCCGGCCACGGCACCATGACGCTGCAGTCGGGAATCGCCAACTCGTGCGACCCTGTCTTCTACGACATGGGCAAGGCGTTCTTTTATGACGAGCAACATCCCGAGGGTCTGCAGGAGGTCTTTCGTCGCTGGGGTCTAGGCAAGACCTGCGGTATCGATCTGCCGAGTGAGGGCGCGGGCCGTATTCCCGATGCCGAGTGGAAAGAGTCGTACTTCACCGACGCATCTGCCGAGGACCGCAAGTGGAATGCCGGCGATATGACCAACATTGCCATCGGTCAGGGCGACATCCTGGTGACGCCCCTGCAGATGGCGTGTGCCTATATGGGTCTTGCCAACGGCGGCAAACAGTACGTGCCTCACGTGTTTTTGTCTGCCGTGTCGCGCGATGGCGACGGCGATGCCTATAAATACAACGGCAAGGGCAAGAAGAAGCGCCTGGAGGCCAAGATCAACAGCGATTCGGATTTGGCTCTTGTTCGCAACGGCATGCACGACGTGATTTACACGGCATCGACGTCCCTGGCGGCTCACTTTGGCACCCTGACGCCGCAGGTATACGGCAAGTCGGGCACGGGCGAGAAAAGCGGCGAGGACGAATACGCGTGGTTCTGCGCCTATGCACCGGCCGATGATCCCAAGTATGTCATCGCTACTGTCCTAGAGCAGGGCGGCGGCGGCTCAGATACCGCGATGCATGTCGTGCGCGACGTGCTCGGCGTGATTTATGACGAGCCCGATACCTCTTCGGCCTCGGGCGATTCTTCGGTTCGATAGGAGGTTGCGATGGATTTTTCTCCGGCGGATCTGTTCCGTTCAACCAAGACCGGTTCTCGCAGCAGCCTGGACCGTGTCAACAAACAACTTTCGGCCTCGCGCGGCACGTTTCGCCAAAAGGTGCATATCGGTGTGCTCGTGGCTACTGTGGCGCTCGTCGCCTACGGTGCCATCATTATCTGGTCGGCTTCGCAGTTTAAGGCCGATGCCTCGTTCTCACGCCATCTGCTGGGAATTGGCATCGGGGCGGTGCTGGCGGTGCTCGTCTGGCGTACCGACCTGCGCGGTATTTCCAATTTCTCGACGGCGTTGCTCGTCATCGACCTGATCGTGATCTTCTCGCCCAAGATTCCGGGTCTGTCCTATACGGGCGGTCTGGGCATGACGGGCTGGATCAAGATTCCCGGTATCGGCTTGACATTCCAGCCGGTTGAGCTTGCCAAGCTCATCACCATCTTCTTTATTGCTACGCTTGGATCGCAGTATAACGGTCGCATCGATACCGTTCGCGACTACGTCAAGCTCTGCGGCATGCTGTCCATTCCGTTTTTGGCCGTCGTTGCCATGGGCGACCTGGGCTCGGGCCTGGTCGTGCTTGTTTCGGGCGCCATCGTCATTTGTATGAGCGGTGCACGCCGCGAATGGGTGCTGTCGACGCTGGCCCTGCTCGTGGGCCTGGTGGCCCTCGTCCTGGCGCTCGATTCGGTCTTTGATTCGTTGCTCGGCCATGATGTGCTCATCAAGCAGTATCAGATGAACCGTCTGACGGTCTTTATCGACCCCGATAATGCCGATTCGGACGATGCCTACAACCTGCAGCAGTCGCTTATCGCCGTTGGCTCGGGCGGCTTCTTTGGTAAGGGTTTGGGCCATGCGACGCAGTCGGCCGGCGGCTTTCTGCCTGAGTTCCACACCGACTTCGTCTTCGCCTTCCTGTCCGAGACCTTTGGCTTTTGCGGTTCCTTTTTGCTCCTGTGCCTCTACGTGCTGCTGATCTTTTCGACGATTCGCGTCGCCTTTAAGTGTGAGTCGCTGTTTTTGCGTCTTTCGTGTGTGGGCATCGTTGGCATGTGGGCGTTCCAGACCTTCGAAAACATCGGCATGTGCATCGGCATGATGCCGATTACCGGTATTCCGCTACCGTTTATTAGCTTCGGTTCGTCTTCGATGATGATTCAGCTGCTGACGGTGGGTATCGTACAATCCATATGGCGGCATCGTTCGGGCGCCGCGTAACCGCTGGAGGGGTTTGCTATGAAAATTCCCGTAGATAAGCTGACCCGCGCTTTTAAGATGGGCGCGTCCGTTAAGAAGGATTCCGATACGCCGGTGCGCGTCTCGGTCTATCTGGATTCGTCCGCCTCGCGCTTTCTGGCCGAGACGGTGCGTGACGCCTTTGTGCCGCAGACGACCTCGGGCATTGTGCGCGTCGAGCGTCTGGGGGAGGAGCGAATAGCTCCAAAGACCGATACCGATGTGGTGCTGGTGCTCTCGTGTGGTTCCGACCGCTTGGAGAGTGCCGTGCAGGAGCTCGTGATCGCCGGCGCGCCCGTGTGCGTGCTTGCCGAGTCTGCTGTAGAGGTGCCGTTTATCGAGGAGTCCACGCCCATGCTCGGCGTGGTAGCGGCAACCGATAAGACGTATCTGCTCGAGACGCTTGCCCGCTGGATTCTCGATCGCACCGACAAGGAAACGGCTTTTGCGGCGAACTTTGCCTTCATGCGCATCGCGGCGGCCAATCGTATCATCACCTCGTGCGCGCTCACCAATATGGCGACCGGTGCGCTGGTGTTTTTGCCGGGCGCCGATTATCCCGTTATGGCGCTGGCGCAGGTGGGCATGCTCTTTGAGCTCGCTGCCGTCTTTGGACGCGGCATTAAGCCTGAGCGCGGCTACGAGGTCGCGGGCGTGCTTGCCGGCGGTCTTGTGATCCGAGCGGTCACCCGCGCACTTGTCAAGCAGACGCCGCATATTGGGTTTGCCGTCAAGGCGCTCACTGCTGCCGCGGGCACCTATGGCATGGGCCGTGCGCTCGTTTCGCTCTACGAGCGCGATGTCGACTACAGCCGTGCCAACGAGGTGGTCACTGCCACGTTCTCCCGCGTTCGCGATCTGGTGACCACGGTCGCGGGCGCTACCCGTCCTATGGCGTCCTATCAGGACGCATCAGATCTCGCTGCTTAGGGGTTTTCCGTTGCGCGTTGCATACCAAGATTGTTTTCATTTAATTGAGCCGTTGCTCGCCAAGGTCGAGAAGCCGAGTCGCTATATCGATCACGAGTGGGGCACGCTTTCCAAGGCCGATGCCGACTACCGTTGCTGCCTGATCTATCCGGATGTGTACGAGGTCGGTCTGCCCAACCAGGGTATCGCCATCCTCTACAACATCCTTAACCAGGCCGAGGGCATCTCCTGCGAGCGTGGCTATGTGCCGTGGCCCGATATGGGTGACGCTATGCGCGAGGCGGGCATTCCGCTGCTCTCGCTCGAGGGTGCAGCGCCGGTCGCTTCGTTTGATATCGTCGGTCTGCATGTGCCGCACGAGATGGCGGTGACGAACTTCCTCGAGGCGCTCGACCTCGCTGGCATTCCGCTGTTGGCGGCCGACCGAGGCGAAGACGACCCCATCATCATCGCCGGCGGCCCCTCGGTGTACAACCCCGAGCCGTACGCGGCCTTCTTCGATGCCATCCTCATCGGCGAGGGCGAGGAATCGCTGCTCGAGACCTGCCAGCTGCATCGCCGCCTGCGTGACGAAGGGGTCCCGCGCGCGCAGATTGTCGAGCAGCTTGCATCCATTGCCGGCAACTACGTGCCGTCGCTCTATGAGGTTCGTCACGACGAGCCCTGCTCGCCGCATGGCTACACCGTGCCGCGTGAAGGCAAGGATGCGCCAACCGTGGTCTACAAGCGCGTCGTCGAGGATTTTGGCGCCACGAATCCGCTGTCGCAGTCGTGCGTGCCCTATGCGCAGCTGGTTCACGACCGCTTGTCTATCGAGATCCTGCGCGGCTGCGCCCGCGGCTGTCGTTTTTGTCAGGCCGGCATGACGTATCGCCCGGTGCGCGAGCGCTCGGCCGACCAGATCGTCTCGTCGGTGATTCAGGGTCTGGAAAAGACTGGCTATGACGAGGTGTCGCTGACCTCGCTCTCCACGACCGACCACTCCTGCATTCGCGACGTGCTCGGCAGGCTCAACCGTCGCCTGGAGGATACGGGTATTCGCGTGTCTATTCCGTCGCAGCGCCTGGATTCGTTTGGCGTGGATATGGCCGAGTCGGTTGCCGGCGAAAAGAAGGGCGGCCTGACGTTCGCGCCCGAGGCCGGCAGCCAGCGCATGCGCGACATCATTAACAAGAACGTGACCGAGGAGGACCTGGACCGTGCGGCCAAGGCGGCCTTCGAGGCCGGTTGGAACCGCATGAAGCTCTACTTTATGATGGGCCTTCCCGGCGAGCGCGACGAGGACATCGTGGCCATCGCCAATCTGGCCGATCACGTGCTGGAGCTCGGTCGTTCCGTGGTGCCCAAGGCTCGTCGCGGCTCGATCTCGGTGTCGATCTCAGTTTCGGTCTTTATCCCCAAGGCTGCCACGCCGTTCCAGTGGTGCCCGCAGCTCGACTACGACGACGTCAAGCGTCGCCAGAAGCTGCTCATCACGAGCGTTCGCAACCGTGCCGTCCGCGTGCATTACCACGATGCCGAGACCTCGCTCATCGAGGCCGCGCTTTCCCGCGCCGGTCGTGACATGACGCCCGTCATCATCGATGCTTGGCGTTCGGGCTCTCGCTTTGACGCCTGGGTAGAGCATTTCTCGCTCGATAACTGGAAGGAAGCTGCTGCCAAAAACGGCATCGACCTCAATGAGCTCGTGCACCTGCCCTACGAGTTGGACTGGCGCCTGCCGTGGGAGCACGTGAGCCCCGGCTGCACGCGCGGCTTCCTCGAGCGCGAGTACCGTCGCTCGCTCGAGGGCGTCACGACTCCCGACTGCACCCGCACGTCGTGCACCGGCTGCGGGATCTGCCCCACGCTCCACGCCAAGAATGTATTGATGGGTGATCGCGCATGAGTGAGCGCCTGACCGACAACCCCTCGCTCTTTAGGCTTCGTGTTCGCTATGGCAAGCGCGATCGCCTTAAGTACCTGGGCCATCTCGAAGTAATCCATACCATTGAGCGCATCGTGCGCCGTGCGGGGCTTCCCTATGCCGTCACGCAGGGCTTCTCTCCGCACATGCGCGTGGGCTTCTCTTCGGCGCTACCGGTGGGTACGTCGTCGACCTGCGAGTGGTATGACCTATTTATGACCGAGTTCGTGGCGCTCGACGAGGCGTTTGGACGTCTGGCTGCGGCGTCTCCGGCCGATCTGGCGCCCATTGAGGCGGCGTACATCGACGTGCGCACGCCGGCGTTGACGGCGCAGCTCACGCGCCTGTCGTATCGCGTCGACCTGCACTTGGATTCCGAGGCGCCCGTAAGCGCCGACGAGGTGCGTCGTGCGATTGACACGCTGCGCGCGGGTCACGGCATCGACTACGCGCGCGGAAAAAAGAGCAAGCGCTTGGATTTGGACCACACGCTCGTGGGCTATGAGCTCACGGCGGGGGAGCGCCCGGACCATTTGGTGCTCATGCTCGACACCCATGCCGACAACGAGGGCTCCATGCGTCCGGAGATTTTGCTTTCTGCTGCTGATGTTTTGTTGCAGGGCTTGACCCCGGGCGTGGATGCACCTATTGTTTCCACCGGTATGCAAGACCTCGTGACCATCTGCTCCTACGATGTCGAGCGTCAGAATCAAGCATGCGAGGACGACGAGGGCCGACTCGTCAGCCCCATACCTGTGCGAACTTGTGGATTTGCTCCACATACTCGTTGACGGGGGTATTTTCGCCTGCTACTATATTCGGCTGTTGCACTAACTGATGCATGAAGGGCAAGTAAACATGTACGCAATCGTTAACACGGGCGGCAAGCAGTACAAGGTCGCCACCGACGATGTCATCACCGTCGAGAAGATCGAGGGCAATGAGGGCGACAAGGTCACCCTGCCGGTTATCTTCCTCAACGATGGTAAGAAGATCGTCACCGATCCCGACAAGCTGGCCAAGGCCAAGGTTACCGCTCAGATCGTTGAGCAGTTCAAGGGCGAGAAGCAGCTGGTCTTCAAGTTCCACAAGCGCAAGCGCTATCGTCGTCTGAAGGGTCACCGTCAGCAGCTCACCAAGCTGAAGATCGTGAAGGTTCAGGCTACCTCCCGCGCCAAGAAGGCTGTCAAGGCAGAGGCTGAGGCTGTTGCCGAGGCTCCCGTCGCCGAGTAGATTACACTCGTAACGAAAGAGTAGGTATACACAATGGCACACAAAAAAGGACTCGGTTCCTCCCGTAATGGCCGTGACTCCCGCGGTCAGCGCCTTGGCACGAAGCGCTATGCCGGCCAGACGGTAACCACGGGCACGATTCTCGTCCGTCAGCACGGCACGCACATCCACCCGGGTGAGAACGTTGGCCGTGGTAAGGACGACACGCTGTTCGCGCTGGTCGACGGTACCGTTGAGTTCCACAAGGGTATCAAGCACAGGGTCAGCGTACGCCCGCTCGCGAACGCGTAATTCACCCTTCATAGAGCACATATGTGGGAGGCACTTGAGTTTTAGGATTCAAGGGTCTCCCTCTTTTTGTAGGAGGCGATTCTGTTGTCACAGTTCACCGATATCAGCCGCATTAACGTGTGCGGCGGCGACGGCGGAGCCGGATGCATGTCGTTTAGGCGCGAGGCATTTGTCCCCAAGGGCGGCCCCGATGGCGGCGACGGCGGTCGTGGCGGCAATGTCGTCATCCAGGCCGATGCTCAGCTGTCTTCGCTGATCGATTACCGCTTTAAGCATCACTTTCGCGCCGAGCGCGGCACGCACGGGCAGGGTGCCCGTCGTAACGGCAAGAGCGGCGAGGACCTGATTCTCAAGGTCCCTATGGGTACCGTGGTGCGCGAGCTCGATCCCGAGACGCAGACCCCGATGTTTGAGATTGCCGACCTGGTGCACGACGGCGAGCGCGTCGTCGTGGCGCCCGGCGGTGCCGGCGGTCTGGGCAACACGCACTTTGTGACGTCGGTGCGTCGCGCTCCGGCCTTTGCCCAGTTGGGCGAACCGGCCGAGGAGCACTGGATCGAGCTCGAGATGAAGCTTATGGCCGATGCCGCGCTCGTGGGCTTTCCCTCCGTGGGTAAGTCATCGCTCATCGCGCGCATGAGTGCCGCCCGTCCCAAGATTGCTGACTACCCGTTTACCACGCTCGTGCCGAACCTCGGCATGGTGCGTGCCGGTGAATATTCTTACGTCGTTGCCGACGTCCCCGGTCTTATCGAAGGCGCGAGCGAGGGTAAGGGCCTGGGTCACCAGTTCCTGCGCCACATTGAGCGTACGGCCCTGATCATGCACGTCGTCGACATGACGGGTGGTTTTGAGGATCGCGATCCGGTCGAGGATTACCACATCATCAACCGCGAGCTCGAGCAGTATGGCGCCGAGCTTTCGGAGCGTCCGCAGATCGTCGTTGCCAACAAGTGCGATGCGCCGGGCACGGCCGACAAGATTGCCGACCTCAAGCGCGCAGCGCTCGACGATGGACATATGTTCTTTGCCGTGTCTGCCGTGACGGGCGCCGGCCTCAACACGCTGATGCTTGCCGTAGGTGAGCAGGTGGCCAAGCTCCGCGCCGAGTTGGCTGTCTCGGATGAGCCGGTCGTTCTGCGCGACGATGAGTGGGAGCGCCGTCGCCTGCAGCGTGAGAAGCGTTTCCGCATTGTTCAGGAAGAGCCCGGTGCCTTCCGCGTGGTCGGTCGTGCCATCGAGCGCATGGTCATCCAGACCGACTGGGAAAACGAGGAAGCCGTCATTTACCTGCAGCATAAGTTTGCGCGTATGGGTGTTGACGACGCGCTCGAGAAGGCCGGTTGCCGTGCGGGCGACGAGGTCCGCATTTGCCAGCGCGCCTTTGACTTTGAGGGCGCCGAGGACTTCTCGGAGTACGAGGAGCTCGAGGATGCTGGCGAGGACGTTGCCGTTGAAGCCATTGACGTGGCCGATGCTGCGGATGAGGGAGTCGAGGTTGTCGATGCGGCGGATGCCGCGGGCGATGCCGAGACCTCGGAGGGCGAGTAAGCCATGTCCCTGCGCGGTGGAATCGGTCTGCCCGAGCTTCCTCTAGAGGACGGGCAGGAGTTTAGGCTCGGCATTATGGGTGGCACCTTTGATCCCATCCATTACGGGCACCTGGTGACCGCCGAGCAGGCGCGCGAGTCGCTCGACTTGGACGCTGTGCTCTTTATGCCGGCGGGCTCTCCTGCCTTTAAGCTTGACAAGCCGGTGACGCCTGCCGAGGACCGTTATGCCATGACGGTCCTCGCCACCGCCGCGAACCCGGCCTTTTTGGCGAGCCGGTTCGAGATCGACCGTCCGGGTGTAACCTATACGGCCGATACGCTTCATGCCCTTCGCGACTTTTACCCGTCGCAGGTAAAGCTCTACTTTATTACGGGCGCCGACGCGATTATCGATATTGTGACTTGGCATGATGCCGAACGAATCGCTGAGCTTGCTACCTTTATTGCGGCGACGCGACCGGGCTTTGATATCGATACGGCGCGTGCCCGAATCAAAGAGTCGGGGCTGCCGTTCGACGTGCGCTATATTCAGATTCCGGCGCTGGCGATCAGCTCGACGAACATTCGCAAGCGTGTTGCCCGCGGTATGAGCGTGCGCTATCTTACGAGCGAGTCCGTGCTCGGCTACATTCGCAAACGCAGGCTATATGCCGATTTGGGCCAAGAAGATTTTGAGTGATGGGGGTCTACGTTGTCGGTAGAGGATCAGTTTGAGGGCGATGAGCGCGCGCTGCTCAAGCGCATTCAAGAGCTGCTCGATGTTCGCATGAAGGATAAGCGCAAGCGCTATGTGCATTCGCTGGGTGTTGCCGAGACCGCACTTCATCTGGCCGAGGTCTACGGCGTTGACCGCTTTGATGCCGCTGCTGCCGGTCTGATCCACGACTGGGACAAAGTGCTCTCCGACGACGAGCTGGTTACGCGCGCTCTGCATTACGGCATTAAGATTGCCGGCTCTCCTTCCGCCGCGACGCCGCTTTTGCATGGTCCTGTTGCCGCCTATGAGCTTCCGCAGCTTTTCCCCGAGTTGTCGCCGGCCGTTTTCCAGGCTGTCGACCGTCATACCGTGGGCGCTTGCGACATGACGCCGCTCGATATGGTGGTCTTTGTGGCCGATGCCATCGAGCCCAACCGCCACGGCGACTATGCGCATGCGCTGCGCAAGATGGTGGGGGAGTCGTCGCTCGACGAGTTGTTCTTCTCCTGTTTTGCGCAGGGTTTGGTCTATGTGATCCAGTCCGGGCGCTATCTTTATCCCACGGCTATTTCGATTTACAACCATTACGCCCAGCTGCGCTAGCTCGGGCTGTCTAGAAAGAGGTATTCCATGGCCGACGAGACCATGACCGACGAGCAGATTCTTGAACATGTGGAGCACAAGAGCTTCGCCGCCACGTCCGACCGCACTGCCGCCTCGCTGTCCGCGAGCGGTGTCGCCGCCGAGGATGTCGCCCGCGCCGCCGCACAGGCCGCCTACGACAAGAAGGGCGAGGACGTTCAGGTGCTCGACCTGACCGAGCTTTCCGACGTATGCGACTACTTTGTGCTTGCCACCGGTACCAACAACCGCCAGGTCGATTCTATCGTCGACGAGATCGAGGAGAAGGTCGCCGAGGCTTGCGGCGAGCACCCGTTCTCCATCGAGGGTCGCGAGCAGAAGACCTGGATGCTCATGGACTACGGTTCGGTTGTCGTCCACGTCTTCACTCCCGAAGCCCGCGACTTCTACCGCCTCGAGAAACTCTGGGGAGACGCTCCCCAGCTCCCCCTCAACCTCCTCTAGTAGCTCATTTGAGACGGGGTTTAGCTACCCTCACGCATATCGCCGGGCAGGTGCGGTTTTCCGCACCTGCCCGGCTTTCTTTTTGCCCAAAGGCGGTTAATCGTTGAAGCGGGATTGGCGGCCGAAGGATAGGGCGGTGTCGCCGAATTTGTCTCGGACGGCGTCGATGGCGACGGAGAGGTCGCGGCGGTCGCTGGATTGGGCTCCGCGGTCATCGATCTCGCAGAACAGGTCGGTCTGGATGCCGCCTTGGTGGTCGAAGTCGCTCATGCCGATGCCCGCTAAGCGAACATGCATGCCTTCCTGCCAGATGTTGTCGAGCAGTTCGAGCGCAACCGCCACGAAGATGTTCTCATCGTCGGTCGGATGAAGCAGTCGGCGCTGTGCCGAGCGACCGCTTCCATACGAATACTTAAGCTTGAGCGTTACCGTGGCACCCGTCAGCCCCTGACGGCGCAGACGGCGTCCCACTGACTCTCCCAACAGTGCAATCGCCGCCTCAATATCCCCACGCTCAGTCAAATCTTTCGCAAAGGTGCGTTCATTGCTGACCGACTTGACCTCGCGCTCTTCGTCGAGACTCGTGACTTCAGAGATTTCGAGTCCCAGCGCACGCTGGCGCATGCGTTCGCCGTTGACGCCAAAAATAGAGGCCAGTGTGGACTCAGGCGCGCGCGAAAGCTCGCCGAGGGTGTAGATGCGCATGCGGCGCAGTCGCTCCTCGGCCGAGCGTCCGATGCCGCTCATGGCAGATGCCGGCAGCGCGGCCAAAAAGCGCTGCTCGGTTCCGGGGCGCACGATGGTCAGCCCAAACGGCTTATCCCGCTCGCTTGCGATCTTTGCGACCGTCTTGTTGCAGCCCACGCCAATGGAGCAGGTCACTCCCAGCCCTGCCACGCGGTCGCTTATACGCCGCGCAACCAGCAGCGGGTCTTCGGGCGCAAAGCGACCCGGTGTAATATCGATAAAGGCTTCGTCGATGGATACGCGTTCAACGCGCGGGGTCTCGTCAGCGAGAATTGCCATGACCTGCGCGCTGACCTCACGATAGCGATCAAAATGCCCATGCGTCCAAATGGCTTGCGGGCACAAGCGCTGCGCCTCGGCCGAGGCCATGGCAGAGTGCACGCCAAAGCGACGTGCCTCATATGAACACGTGGACACGACGCCACGCGAATCGGCGTCTCCGCCCACGATGAGCGGTTTTCCGCGCCATTCGGGATGGTCGAGCATCTCCACGCTCGCAAAAAACGCATCGAGGTCCATGAGGCCCACCGCCGGACCCGTCCAGGGAGGCGGCGTGACGCCCATGGCATCCTCATAACCGTATGTATGTTCGCGTCTTTCCATGTCATGAGTATACCGCGCAGCTCATGTGGGGTGCGTGTATGTGCTTGCAAATCCCGAATTCTTGTCTAAGATATGGATTTGCCCTCGACTACACCGAAGAAGTTGGTCTCACGGACTTCACCTGCCCGCGTCGATGGCGTATTATGTTCAACTGTTTGTTTGTAGTTGCAGCCTAAAGCTGCTCGGTTGGAGGAGTTTCCTTTGGCAGTCAAGATTCGCCTTGCTCGTCACGGCGCTAAGAAGCGTCCGTACTACCGTGTCGTCGTCGCCGATTCCCGCGCCCCGCGTGACGGTCGTATCATCGAGGAGGTTGGCCGCTACAACCCGATGACCGCCCCCAAGACCATCAACCTCGACCTCGAGAAGATCGCCGACTGGCAGTCCAAGGGCGCTCAGCTCACCGACGCCGTCGCCGCTCTGGTCAAGGCCGCCAACGAGGGCGAGAAGACCGAGACCGTCGTCAAGAAGTCCAAGAAGCAGCTCGCCAAAGAGGCCGAGGCCGCTAAGGCTGCCGCTGAGGCCGCTGAGGGCGCCGAGGAGTAAATCGTGCCTGAGGTTGACGCTGCACAGCTCGAGGGTGAGGCAATGCTCTCAGATCGCATCGCCGATCTCGTCGAATATCTCGTTGTTCAGATCGTCGACGACCCGGATTCCGTGAGCCTTGAGGTCATCGATGGTGACGACGCCTCTACGATTGAGGTTTCGGTCGCCGAGGATGACGTCGCTAAGGTCATCGGCCGTCGTGGCCGTACCATCAAGGCCATTCGCACGCTCGCCCGTGCACTGGCCGCTCGCCTCGACACTGCTGTCGAGGTAGAGGTTCTGGGCTAGGACCTTGAGGTCCCAGTACAAAAACATCGCCCGTGTGGTCAAGCCGCACGGAAGGAAGGGGGAGGTCCTCGCGCAGCCGCTGCGGGGGCTTCCTTCTGTATTAGAGCCGGGTATGCGCGTCGCCCTGACGCCGCCGGCGCTCAAGCGCGACCGCTTTTGCACGGTCGTGTCCGTCACCGATACGGGCGATGGCGATCTGGTCTCGTTTGAGGGCATTGACGACTTGACGGCCGCCGAGGGCATCACGGGATGCTACGTGCTGGCAAATCGTGACGATTTTGAACTCGATTCGCTCGACGCTGCCTATACCGACCTGATGGGTCGCGAGGTGGTCGACGAGCGCTTCGGTTTGCTCGGCACGATCGTAGAGATCATGTCGACGCCCGCTAACGATGTTTGGGTTGTTGAGGGCGATCGGTACGGCGAGGTACTGATTCCCGTGATCGAGCAGGTTGTGCTCGATCTTCCCGACACAGGAACAATTTCCGTCCACGTGATGGACGGCCTGATCGATATGGACAAGTAGGGAGGACAACATGCTGATTGAGACCCTTTCGGTCTTTCCCGAGATGTTTGAGCCCGTCATGTCCACGTCGATTTTGGGCCGCGCCCGCAAGGCCGGCCTTTTTGATTTTAAGGCGTATAACCTGCGTGACTGGACGCACGACCGCCATCGTACCGTCGATGACGAGCCGTACGGCGGCGGGCAGGGCATGCTCATGAAGGTCGAGCCTATCGCAGAGGCCATCGAGGCCATTAGCGCAGAGGGTCCCAAGCCCACTGTGGTGTTCTTTACCCCCTGTGGCGAGCCCTTTACGCAGCATGTGGCCGAGCGCCTGCTCAAAAGTGAGCGCCTGTTGTTTGTGTGCAGTCGCTACGAGGGCGTCGACGAGCGCGCGTATGCGTATGCCGATGAGCGTCTGTCGATCGGCGACTACGTGCTCACGGGCGGCGAGCTTCCCGCTATGGTCGTTGCCGATGCCGTCGTACGCCTGATTCCCGGCGCCCTGGGCGACGAGATGAGCAATGTGGACGAGTCATTCTCGACCGCCGAGGACGGAGGACTGCTCGAGTACGCGCAGTACACCCGTCCTGCCGAGTTCAACGGCGAGGGCGTGCCGCCGGTGCTTGTGAGCGGCGATCACGCCAAGGTCGATGCCTGGCGTCGCAAGAATGCCATCGAGCGCACCTGCCGCTGGCGTCCCGACCTGATCGAGACGGCACGGCTTACGCCCGAGGAGCGCGCATACGCGCAAGAGATCCTGGACGCGTCGTATTCGCAGAGCGAGGAGTGAGAATGGTTCCATCGCAGCATTCCGCGTTGAGGGGCGCTTTTGAGTGGATCGCGGTCATCGCGATCGCACTGGTCGCCACCTTCTTGATTCGTTCGTTTGTGGTCGAGCCCTTTGTGGTGCCCACCGGCTCCATGGAGTCCACGATCGAGATTGGCGACCAGATCCTGGCACAAAAGGTGAGCCTCGAGCTCGGTCAGCCCGTCAAGCAGGGCGATATCGTGGTGTTTCACAACCCCGATGGCACCTCCGAGCATGATGTTCTTGTCAAGCGTGTTATTGCCACGGCCGGCCAGACGGTCGACCTGCAGGATGGCAAGGTGGTCGTTGACGGCCAAGCGCTCGACGAGGACTATACGACGGGCATGAGCTGGCCGCTTTCGGTCCAAGCGCCCGGCGCTCAGGTAAGCTATCCCTACACGGTTCCCGACGGGTGCGTGTGGGTGATGGGCGACAACCGCGAAAACTCTGCCGACTCACGCTACTTTGGTCCCGTCGACCGCTCTGATTTGATCGCTGTGGCGCTTGTGCGCTACTGGCCGCTCAACCGCATCGGCGCTATCGACTAAAAACCGCTATAGTACAGTACCTAACCGTGTAATCGTTTCGACGAGGGGATATTAGAGGCATGAACGCTTCATCGCTTTCCTTCCAAGACATCATCCTGCGCCTCCAGCAGTACTGGGGCGAGCAGGGCTGCGTCATTATGCAGCCCTATGACTCCGAGGTCGGTGCCGGTACCTTCCATACCGCGACCACGCTGCGCTCGCTCGGTCCCGCCGAGTGGCGCACCTGCTATGCGCAGCCTTGCCGCCGTCCCGCCGACGGCCGCTACGGCGAGAACCCCAACCGCATGCAGCACTACTATCAGTTCCAGGTGCTCATCAAGCCGTCGCCGGTCAACGCCCAGGAGCTCTACCTGGGGTCTCTTGCCGCCATTGGCCTGGACCCCAACGACCATGACGTCCGCTTTGTCGAGGACGACTGGGAGAGCCCGACGCTCGGCGCCTGGGGCCTTGGCTGGGAGGTCTGGCTCAACGGCATGGAGGTCACGCAGTTTACGTACTTCCAGCAGGTGGGCGGCATCGAGGTCGACCCCGTGCCCGTCGAGATCACCTATGGCCTGGAGCGTATCGCCATGTACGCTCAGGGCGTCAACTCCGTTTACGACCTGGTGTGGAGCTATCTGCCCGACGGAACGCCCATGACCTATGGCGACGTGTTCCTCGAGAACGAGCGCGAGTTCAGTGCCTATAACTTTGAGGTCGCCAACGTCGAGATGATGCGTCAGAAGTTTGACGACTACGAGGCCGAGTGCCACTCCTGCCTGGAGCACAAGCTGCCGCTGCCGGCGTACGACTGTGTCATGAAGTGCAGCCACGCCTTCAACCTGCTCGATGCCCGCGGCGCCCTGTCCGCAGTCGAGCGTGCCAACTACATCCTGCGCGTCCGCGCCGTCGCCAAGGCGTGCTGCGAGGCCTATATGGCCGAGGTCGCCGGAGTCAACGAGAATGCCGACCAGGAAGGCGAGGTGGCGTAAGCCATGGCAGACGCTAAGGATTTCCTGTTTGAGATCGGTACGGAGGAAATGCCCTCTGCACCGCTGAACAATGCCGTCAAGCAGCTTGGCACCATGATCGCCAAGGGTCTCGACGAGGCCGGTCTGGCCCACGGCGAGGTCCGCGTGATCTCGAGTCCGCGTCGCCTGGCTGCACTCGTTGCCGACGTCGCCACCGCGACCGATGAGGTTCACGAGGTCAAGCGTGGCCCCGCGGCCAACATTGCCTTCGACGCTGACGGTAACGCCACCAAGGCCGCCCAGGGCTTTGCCCGCAAGTGCGGTGTGGCTGCCGAGGACCTGGTCCGTCGCGAGGATACTGACGGTCGCGAGTATGTGTTCGCCGAGAAGAACATTCCCTCCGCACCGGCTACGCCGATTCTGACCGCTCTGTGCGAGAAGACCATCGCCGGCCTGCAGTGGCCCAACTACCGCAGCCAGCGCTGGGGTCACGAGCACGCGACGTTCGTGCGCCCGGTCCGTTGGATCTGCTGCCTTTTGGGCGAGGATGTTGTGCCCGTGTCGTTTGCCGACGTGACGAGCGGCAACACCACGCGTGGTCATCGCGTGCTTGGCCCCGGTGACCATGTGGTTGCCAGCCCCGCCGTCTACGAGCAGGTGCTTGAGGACGCCGGCGTGCTCTCTGCCGAGCGTCGTCGTGAGGCCATCCTTGCCGGTATCGCCGAGGTCGAGGCTGCCCGTCCCGGCTGCCATGTCGATACGCCCAAGAAGGTCTTTGAGGAGGTCATTAACCTCTGCGAGTGGCCGACGGTGCTCGTCGGTACCTTCGATGAGGAGTTCCTCAAGGTCCCGCACGAGATTATCTGCGAGTCCATGCTCACCAACCAGCGCTACTTCCCGATCTATGACGGCGAGGGCAAACTCACGCGTGAGTTCGTGGTCGTCTCCAACAGCAAGCCCGAGAACGCCGAGCGCGTGATCGACGGCAACGAGCGCGTTGTGCGTGCCCGTCTGGACGATGCCAAGTTCTTCTACGAGGAGGACCTGAAGATCTCCCTCGACGAGTTCCGCGAGCGTCTGGCCAAGGTCGCCTTCCAGGAGAAGCTCGGTAGCGTGCTCGCCAAGTCCGAGCGCATTGAGCAACTCGCGCTTGCCATCGCTCGCGAGGCCCATCTGGGCGCCCACCTGGCCGCCGATGCCGCTCGCGCCGCGCACCTGTGCAAGGCCGACTTGGTATCCAACGCCGTCGTCGAGTTCACGAGCCAGCAGGGCGTGATGGGCGGTTACTACGCCACCGCGATGGGGGAGAACGACGAGGTCGCCCACGCCATTCGCGATCATTATCGTCCCCGCTTTGCCGGTGACGAGCTGCCCGAGGGCACCGCTGGCTGCATCGTGGCCTGCGCCGACAAGCTCGATACCATCGCCGGTATCTTTGCCATTGGCGAGCCCCCGACCGGCTCCTCCGACCCCTACGCGCTGCGTCGTGCCGCTATCGGCATCATCAACATCCTACGCGACCGCCTGCCGATCGACCCCACGTCGCTCATCGACTTCGCCCTCGAGCTCTACAGTGAGCAGGGCATTGAGTTCGACGCCGCCGAGGTCGCCCAGCAGGTTCGTGACTTCTTCCATGGCCGCCTGGTGAGCATGGCCCGCGACGAAAAGGTCCCGGCCGATACCGTTGCCGCCGTCTCCGCGGTGCACATCATCGCTCCGTCCGTCTTCTTCGCCCGCTGCGCCGCCCTCGACGAGGCCCGCAAGAACGACGCCGAGACCTTTGACAACCTGGCGACGGCCTATGCCCGTGCCGCGCATATCTCCAAGCCCGAGCTGGGTGTGGAGTACGACCGCAGCCTGATGGGCGAGGTCGAGCTCGCGCTTGCCGATGCCTCCGAGGCTGCTCAGACCGCTGTCGACGCCGCCCTCGCTGCCGAGGATTACCCGGCCGCATTTGCGGCCCTTGCCGCCCTGCGCGCGCCCATCGACCGTTTCTTCGACGAGGTTATGGTCATGGACAAGGACGAGCAGCTCCGCGATAATCGCCTTAAGCTGCTCAACCGCTTCGAGGCCGTTTTCTCCGGCATCGCCAACATCGGTGAGCTTGCCCGCAAAAAGTAAGCCAGCCTGCGCATAAGCGCAAAAGGAGCCCCGCATGGATTGCCCGGTCACCGCTCGTCCCACCGTTATCGTTATCTCCGACTCGCTCGGCGATACCGCTTGTGAGGTGGTGCTTGCGGCGTCCGGGCAATTTGATGAAGGGGCTTTTTGTGTTTTGCGCCTGCCTAAGGTGACTTCTGTGGAGCAGGTCAAGTCATTTGTGGGGCCGCGCGTCGATGCCGACCATCGCGATATCGCCGTGTTCCATACCATCGTCGATCCGGCGCTACGTGCTCGTGTGCTCGATTACCTGGGCATGCTGCATATTCGCTCGGTCGACCTGATCGGCCCGACGCTCGCCGTGCTGTCGTCGCTCATCGGTGTGCCGCCCAAGGGCGTCGCGGGCGTGATTCACAGGACCGATGACCGCTATTTCCATCGTATCGAGGCCATGGAGTATTTCGTTGAGCACGATGACGGGCGCGGCTGCGACGATCTGTCGGGTGCCGATATCGTGCTGCTGGGCGTATCGCGCACGTCCAAGACGCCGTTGTCGATGTATTTGGCCTATCAGGGTTACAAGGTTGCCAATGTTCCGGTGGCCCATGGCGTGGAGCCGCCGAAGTCGATTTACGAGGTTGACCCGATGCGCCTGTTCGGCCTAATTTCGACCGTCGATGTGATTTCCGAAATTCGCGATAGCCGCCTTGGCGATGACTACGCCCGTGCCGTTGCCGGCTCCTATGCCGAGCCCGAGAGCGTGCGCAGCGAGCTTGAGGAAGCCCGTTCCCTCATGAAGCGGCTAGGCTGTTTTGTGGTGCGTACCGACGGCAAGGCCATCGAGGAGAGCGCTGCCGAGATCATTAGCCACTTGGAGGAAATCCAAGAAGCCCGTGCCCGCCGCGCCGCCCGCTGAGCCCAACAAAAGTAGCTAATTTGGGACGGGGCTTTTTTAGCTACCCCGGCTGAAGTCGCGACCATTTTGGTCGATTGCCTGCGGGGGCAGCTAAAAAAGCCCCGTCCCAAATTAGCTACTTATGGTAAAGCGATTTAGCAAGAAACTGGCATTTGACCAGCAAGTTTCTTGCAGTGGTATCTTCATAAGGTAACCACCTTTACCTACCGTTTACCGCAAGTTTTAGCACGTTTACCAAACCGCGCATCCTCTGCTCAAGCCTGTCCAAAACCCGCCGTATAGTTCCCTCACGGTCCGCATCCGGCGGGTCGATTCGTTACCACGGTCGTGCGCGAGAGCGCATGGAAGGGGAAGTATCGTGAGCGATTGCAAGAGGGTTTACCGTTTTGGAACCGACGCCCAGGGCACCTGTGTCACCGAGGGCGACAAGTCCATGAACTTCGTGCTTGGCGGCAAGGGCGCTAACCTTGCCGAGATGAGCCGTATCGGCCTGCCGGTTCCCGGTGGCTTTACCATTACCTGCCAGACTTGTGTCGAGTACTCCGGCGCCGGTAACGTGTGGCCCGAGGGCGCACTCGATGAGATCGTTGCCGCCGAGGCGGACCTCGAGGCCCGCTGTGGCAAGAAGCTCGGCGACGCCTCCGATCCGCTGCTCGTGTCGGTTCGCTCGGGCGCTCCGTTTTCCATGCCCGGCATGATGGACACGGTCCTCAACTTGGGTCTCAACGACGACTCCGTTCAGGGTCTCATTGCCCAGACGCAAAACCCGCGCTTTGCCTGGGATAGCTACCGCCGCTTTATCCAGATGTTTTCCAACGTCGTCATGGGCGTTGACGCCGACCTGTTCGAGAACGCCCTGACCCAGGCCCGTCTGGTCGCCGGCGTTCGCGTCGATTCCGAGCTTTCGGCCGAGGACCTGCAGGAACTCGTCGAGACCTTTAAGGGCATCTTCTCCGAGAACGTCGATGCCTCCCTGTATCCCGAGCTCGAGGTCGCCGATGGCAAGCCCGTTTTCCCGCACGACCCGGAGCTTCAGCTACGCCTTGCAATTCAGGCCGTCTTTGGCAGCTGGATGAACGAGCGTGCCTGCATCTACCGCAAGCAGCATGGCATTTCCGACGACCTCGGCACCGCCGTCAACGTGCAGGCCATGGCCTTTGGCAACAAGGGCGAGACCTCTGCGACAGGCGTCGCCTTTACGCGTAATCCGGCCGACGGCACCAAGGAGTTCTACGGTGACTTTTTGGTTAATGCTCAGGGCGAGGACGTCGTCGCCGGTATCCGCAACACCGAGCCTATCGCCGACCTCAAGACCACCCCGGGCCTCGAGTCCGCAGGTGAGGAGCTCGAGCGCGTGTTCCTGACGCTCGAGGATCATTACCGCGATATGTGCGATATCGAGTTCACCATCGAGCAGGGCAAGCTCTGGATGCTCCAGACCCGCGTGGGCAAGCGTACCGCCACCGCCGCCCTGCGCATCGCCATCGAAATGGTCGAGGAAGGCCTGATCACCCGCGAAGAGGCCGTGAGCCGCATCGATCCCGCGCAACTCGACCAGCTCCTTCACCCGCAGTTTGACGCCTCCAAGAAGTACGAGGCTCTCGCCAGCGGTCTTAATGCCAGCCCCGGTGCCGCCGTGGGCGAGGTCGTGTTCTCGAGCGACGACGCTGTCGCGCGCGCCAACGAGGGTCACAAGGTCATTCTGGTTCGTTGGGAGACCAACCCCGACGACCTGAAGGGCATGGTCGCCGCCGAGGGCATCCTGACCAGCCACGGTGGCAAGACGAGCCATGCCGCCGTTATCGCCCGCGGCATGGGTACGCCCTGCGTCTGCGGCGTTGAGCGCTTCCACATCGACGCCGCCGAGAAGGTCGTGCGCATCGAGGGCAGCGACCGCGTATTGCACGAGGGCGATGTCATCTCCATCGACGGCACCCAGGGCATCGTCGTCGATGGTCCCGTCGACCTGGTCTCCGCCGAGCTTACCGGCGACCTGGACACCATCCTGTCCTGGGCCGACGAGATTCGCCTGGACGAGACCTGTGGCCATGCCAACCATGTGCGCGTCAACGCCGACAATCCTGAGGATGCCGAGCTCGCCCTCGAGTTTGGCGCCGAGGCCATTGGCCTGTGCCGCACCGAGCACATGTTCCTGGGTGACCGCAAGAACATCATCCAGAGCTTTATCCTGTCTGACGATGAGGCCGTGAAGCAGCAGGCCCTGGCCGACCTGCTCAAGGTTCAGACCGAGGACTTCCTGGCGATGTTCAAGACCATGTCCGGTCGCGATGTGGTCGTCCGCCTGCTCGATCCGCCGCTTCATGAGTTCCTGGATAATCCTCGCGAGCTCGAGGTCGCCATCACCAAGAAGGAAGCCGCTGGCGCCAGCGAGGAAGAGCTTGCCGTCCTGCGCACCCGCCTGCGTCGTATCGACGGCATGGTCGAGTCGAACCCCATACTCGGCCTACGCGGCGTGCGCCTGTCCGTCGTCTTTAGCGATCTGCCGCTCATGCAGGTCCGCGCCGTCGCCACGGCTGCCGCCCGCCTTATCAAGGAGGGCGTCGACCCGCGCCCCGAAATCATGGTTCCGCTCGTTTCCATCACGGCCGAGCATGTCCAGACCCGCGAGGTTATCGAGCGCGTAATCGCCGAGGTTTCCAACGAAGAGGGCGTCGAGCTCAATATTCCCGTGGGCACGATGCTCGAGCTGCCGCGCGCCTGCATGGTCGCTGACGAGATCGCCCATCACGCAGACTTCTTCTGCTTTGGCACCAACGACCTCACGCAGACGACCTTCGGTTTCTCGCGTGACGATGCCGAGGCCAAGTTCATCCCGCTGTACATGCATAAGAAGATCCTGAAGGACAATCCCTTCGAGACCATTGACACGGCAGTACTCGAACTGGTGCGCATGGCTGTCGAGAAGGGCCGCGCCACCAACCCTGATATGCACTTTGGCGTGTGCGGCGAGCACGGCAGCGACCCCAAGTCCATCAAGGGCCTGTTTAACGTGGCCGATGTGGACTATGTGTCCTGCTCGCCCTACCGCGTGCCCCTCGCACGCCTGGCTGCCGCCCAGGCCAAGCTCGAGGCGAAGCGCTCCGCCTAACGTTTTGGGTATAGATGCCTAGCGTAGCCCCCTTCATGCCGCCCGCCTCATTCGTGAGGCGGGCGGTTATCATGTGCGGGTTTTGTCTTTTTGTCTGCGTAAAAAATTGTTCTTGCAGCAGAAACCCGCGCGTGTATACTCGAATACGTTTGTTCAACTACGTGCCGGCCAAGGTGGTACGGCACCTCTAGAAGAGTAAGGAATTGCACATGGATTACATCCGCGCAATCGAGCGTCAGCAGATCCGCGAGGACATTCCTCAGGTTCGCGTCGCCGACAACGTCAAGGTTCACTACCGCATTAAGGAAGGCGACCGCGAGCGCATCCAGGTCTTCCAGGGCGACGTCATCCGCATGGCCGGCGCCGGTGCCCGCGAGACCTTCACCGTCCGCAAGATGTCCTTCGGTGTCGGTGTTGAGCGTACCTTCCCGCTTCACAGCCCCAAGATCGCCAAGCTCGAGGTCGTTCGTCATGGTCGCGTCCGTCGCGCCAAGCTGTACTACCTCCGCGACAAGGTGGGCAAGGCTGCTCGCATCCCCGAGAAGCGCTAAGAAGATCGCAGCGTCTGTCCACTCGTTTGGACGTAAGGGTCACCTTCGGGTGGCCCTTCTTTTTATCTGATTTGCATGCAAGGAGGGCCTGGTATGGCCAATATGACGAGCTCGGTTTCGGCATCGCAGGTTGCCGGAGAGCTGGCGAGCGCAACGTTTGAGGAGATCCCCGCCCTCGTGGAGCATTATCGCGAGGACCCGCGCCAGCAGGTGATCAAGGCTTGTGAACGCGCCCTCAAACGCCATTCCAAAGAGGTTGCCGAGCGCGAGCGCGTCAATGGCATGTACGAGCTTATGCATGAGCTTGGCGGCGATGGGGTGGTCGTTGGTGTCGACGAGGTGGGCCGTGGCTCGGTAGCGGGTCCCTTAACCGTGTGTGCCGTGTGCCTTCCCATGGAGCCGCGCGTCTGGGGCATCAACGATTCCAAAAAGCTCACGCCGGCGCGCCGCGAGCTGCTCTCTGTGAAGATTGCCGAGGTGGCGACGGCGATTGGTTTTTGCCATATCGCGCCTAAGGATATCGATGAGATGGGTATGGCCCGCGCCATCCGCGTTGCCGTCGCGGGCGCCGTGGCCGATACGGGACTTGAACCCGACTGCGTCCTCATGGATGGCAACCCCTTGAGCGCCGTTCCCAATGAGCGCGACGTGGTGAAGGGCGATGCCAAGATCGCCTGTATCGCCGCGGCGTCCATCATGGCCAAGGTCACGCGTGACGAGATGATGGTCGAGTACGACGCCGAGTACCCCGAGTACCATCTGGCCGAGTCGAAGGGCTATGCGAGCCCCGAGCACATCGAGGCCATTCGCAAACATGGACTTTGTCCGCTGCACCGCGTGAGCTTTTGCGGAAACTTTCTGCAGACTGAGCGCCTTTTCTAGGTCAATTGTGGAGACAGGGACCTCTGGGGTTTTATAAACCTGCTGGTAGCGGGCCGTATGCAACACCATTGCTGCGTACGGCCCGTTTTTTGACGGCATTTGGTCAGCTTTTGGTTTGCTTCCGGTACTTACCCGCATGAAAGGTGCTCTCATCATCGGGGCAATGCAGTGTGCGGGAAAGGAGACCCCATGAGTGCCGCAAGCAAAAAGAGTAAGACGCAGCAGCTCAAGGAGTGTTGGGAAAACGGCAAGCTCGACTGCGGGGCGATGACGCCCGAGTTTATCAAGGGACTCAGTCCTCGCGAGCTGGGCATGCTGGGCGAGCTGATCACCATCGACTACTTTAACGAGCGCGGCTACACCTTGCTGGAGCAGGGTTATCGTTGCACCGAGGGCGAGGCCGACCTGGTGCTGCTCGATGAGCTCGACGATGTCGTGGTGATGGCCGAGGTCAAGACCAGACGCGTTGCGCTGGATTGCAGCACGCGGGTCTTTCCCGAGGAGGCCGTGGACGCCCAAAAGCAACGTCGCTACCGCCGCATCGCAAGTTGCTATCTCATGGAGCATTATCCGCTCAAGGCGATTCGCTTCGATGCCGTGGGCGTCACCATTCGCGGCGGGCATATCGCCGAGATCGAGCACCAGTACAACGCGTTCGATTGGCAGGTGTCGTGATGGCGTTCGAGACGTTTGCCGTTCACGCGGCCTGCATCCGCGGCGTCGAGGCGATTCCCGTCACGGTCGAGGTCTCGCTTGCCGGCGGCGTTCCGGGCATCCAGATGCTCGGCATACCGAGTATGGAGGTGATGGAGTCGCGCGGTCGTATTCGCTGCGCGATGCGCTCCGCCGGGTTCGAGATCCCGCGCTCGGGCATTACGGTCAATCTGGCGCCCGGCGATATCCGCAAGACCGGTAGCGGCTTTGATCTGCCCATCGCCATCGCGGTATTGGCAGCCGATGGGCAGATTCCCCGCGACAACCTCGATCGTTGTCTTATCGCTGGTGAGCTTGGCTTGGACGGTACGGTGCTTCCTGTCAAGGGCGAGGTGGCGTTTCAGTTATTGGCGCGTGATTTGGGGCTGTCCTTTATCGCCGGCAGGTCAGACCAGCATGTGCCACTCGCGGGCGTGGATTGCGGATTCATCGATCATTTGTCTCAGCTTGCTCATGGTATGGGCGATGCCGCGCGGCACTACTTGGATTCCGAGGGCGTCGAGGCGACCTTTGAGCCTGAGCTCGACTATGCCGACGTGCTGGGGCAGGAAGTCGCTAAACGCGGCATGGCGCTTGCGGCGGCAGGAGAACTCGGCTTGCTCATGATCGGGTCTCCGGGATCGGGCAAGACGATGCTCGCACGCCGTATGACCGGCATCCTGCCCGAGCTTTCCGTTGAGGATCAGCAGGAGGCACTGTGCATCCATTCGGTTTTGGGTGAGAACATTGATGGCTTGTTGGCGGGGCACCGCCCCTTCCGCAGTCCCCACCACAGTATTTCGACCGCAGGCCTTATCGGCGGCGGGCGCCCGGTGCACCCGGGTGAGATCAGCCTTGCTCATGGCGGCGTGCTCTTTTTGGACGAGCTTGCCGAGTTTCCCACTGGCGTGCTGCAGACGCTGCGTCAGCCCATCGAGCGCGGCTACGTGAGGATCGTACGCGTCGACGGGGCTTTTACCTTCCCGTCGCGCTTTCAGCTGCTGGCTGCGAGCAATCCCTGCCCCTGCGGCTTTTTGGGCGATCGCGAGGTGCCGTGTCGCTGCTCGGCGGCGATGGTCGAGCGCTATCGGTCTAAACTGCGCGGTCCTTTGGCCGACCGTATCGACATGATGATCGATGTGACCCGTCCCGACCCTCAAGTGATTATCGAGGGTGCGGAGGGCATGTCGTCGGCCGAGTTACGTGACTACGTTGTGCGCGGTCGCGCCTTTCGCGCTTGGCGCGAATCCCGCATGGACGATGCGGATGCCGAGGCCGAGGATGACGAGACACGGTCCATTGACGGCGTCGTTTCGACCTTTGAGCTCGATGATGCGGCGGAGAAGTGTGTGCTCGGCCTGTCGAAGCGCACGCATCTCACAGGGCGTGGCATCGTGCGCCTTGTTCGCATTGCGCGCACGATCGCAGATGTCGCCGAGAGCGAGCAGGTGACGCAGGACCACGTGCTCGAGGCGGCGATGTACCAGGGAAGGAGGGACCAATGATGGCTGAGGGGACCTTCGAGCTGCATCCAGGTGACGCGTTGTATCCCGAGACCGTTTTGGAGCTTTCTGATGTACCTCAGACGCTCTATGTGCGCGGCAACCCCGAGGCGCTTTCGACGCCCGCGCTCTCCATCATCGGTGCGCGAAAGGCCTCGCCGTATGGTCTTGCCGTGGCAGAGCTTGCGGCGAAGGTGGCGGTTGAGGCGGGAGTGACGGTAGTTTCGGGCGGTGCGGTCGGTTGTGACCAGGCCTCGGGTTGGGCTGCGGTCAACGCCGGCGGCAAACACGTTGTGGTGCTGGGGACGGGCGCCGACGTGGTCTACCCGCGTTCGAGCGCGGGGCTGATTACGCGCACGCTTGATACGGGTGGCGCGGTCGTGTCGATCTCTCCGTGGGGCATGGGTCCGCGCAAGTTCGCCTTTCCGCGCCGCAATCGCGTAATCGCGGCCCTGTCGCAAGCCCTCTTTGTATCCGAGGCGGGTATGCCTTCTGGGACGTTTTCCACAGCCGAGGCTGCTATGGATTTGGGGCGCGAACTTCTTGCCGTGCCGGGGTCGATCCTATCGCCCGAGTCGCGTGGCACGAATTACCTCATTGCGAACGGTGCCTGCTGCATCGTCGACGAGGAATCTATCGAGATGGCTATCTCACGCATCTACGGAACCCTGCGCTACTCGCGCCCCGATGCTCCCGGCATTGCCGACCTGGATCCAACGCAGCAGACCGTGATGCATGCGCTCATCGCCTCTCCGCTCAAGGTCGACGACATCGCGGCGCTCGTCTCGCTCGATGCTGTCGGCGTACTCAAACTCTTGGGTTCGCTTGAACTCGAGGGTCTTATCGAGCGCATGATGGATGGAAGGTATGCGCCCTCCAAGTTTGCCCTTCACGCCCAGACACCCTTCGGTCACAATGGAAAACGTGTCAATTAGAAAGGTGTTTGCAGATGCAGTTCGATCAGGTGACAGTTATCGGTGGCGGTCTGGCGGGTTCGGAGTGCGCGATCCAGCTGGCAGATCGCGGTTTTGCCGTAAAGCTGTGCGAGATGCGCCCCCAGGTGAGCTCCCCGGCTCACCATACCGATCACCTGGCAGAGCTCGTCTGCTCGAATTCGTTTAAGTCGACCCGTCCGGATTCCGCGGCTGGTTTGCTGAAGGCCGAGCTTGAGCGCATGGGTTCAGTCCTGCTCGATTGCGCCCATCGCGCGGCTGTTCCCGCCGGTGGCGCCTTGGCGGTCGACCGCGTCAAGTTTTCCGAGCTTGTCGAGGCCGAGGTTGCCGCTCGTCCCAATATCGAGGTCGTGCACGGTGAGGTCACACAGATTCCCGAGGGTCACGTGGTCATTGCCGCGGGCCCGCTGTGTTCACCGGCGCTGAGCGAAGAGGTTATGAAGCTCGTCGGTGGCGATGCCCTGGCATTCTTTGATGCGGCGGCGCCGATCGTCGATGCCTCCACGCTCGATATGGACGTGCTGTTCTCGCAGTCGCGCTACGAGGAGCAGGGGAGCGGCGACTATCTCAACGCTCCGCTCAACAAGGAGGAGTACGAGGCCTTTATCGAGGCGCTTACCACGGCCGACCGCGTGGTGCTCAAAGACTTTGAGGGCGGCGATCTGTTCCAAGCCTGCCAGCCTGCCGAGGAAGTTGCGCGCACCGGCAAGGACGCCATTCGCTTTGGCGCCATGAAGCCCGTCGGCCTCACCGACCCGCGTACCGGACGTCGCCCCTGGGCGGCGATTCAGCTGCGTGCCGAGAACAAGGAGAAGACCGCCTATAACCTGGTGGGCTTCCAGACCAACTTGACCTTTGGCGAGCAGAAGCGCGTCTTCCATATGGTGCCGGGCCTGGAGAACGCTGAGTTCTTCCGCTACGGTGTCATGCACCGCAATACCTTTGTCGACGCCCCTCACGTGCTCGATAGCACCTTTGCCGTGCCCGGTACCGGCGTGCGCCTGGCCGGTCAGATCACCGGCACCGAGGGGTACATGGAAGCCGTGGCGACAGGTCTGCTCGCGGCGCTCAACACCTATGCCGAGGCTATCGGTGCCGCGGGCGTCGAGTTGCCGCGTGTGGGCGCCCTGGGTGCGCTCGTGGGCTATGCGACCGATCCTGCCACCGTGGGCTATCAGCCTATGCATGTCAACTTTGGCCTGGTGCCGCCGCTCGAGGACGGTAAGCGCCGCAGCAAGCGCGACCGCTATCAGGCCTATGCGGACCGTGCGCTCGAGGCCCTCGATGCCTACTTGGCCACGCGTTCCGACTTGTTTGGAGGCGACCGGTCATAGCCTTTGACCTGTACGACACCGTCGACTCTTTTATCGCCTATATCGCACGCGTTGAGGGGCTTTCTCCCAACACGGTGACGGCCTATGGCTCGAGACTGGAGCGCTTTGCTGCCTGGTGCGAGCGCGAGGATATTGATGCTTTCGCTGCCGACGTGCGCACCATTCGTCGCTATCTTGCTGAGCTTTCGCGTGAGCAGGTGGCTCCCCGAACGCTTGCGGCGCACCTGTCGGCTATCCGATCTCTCTATCGCTGGATGGCTGCCGAGGGGATTGTCGAGGGCGATGCGGTCTCGGCGATCGCGTCGCCCAAGCTGCCGCGTGACCTGCCGGGCGTCCTTACGACCCAGCAGGTCGAGGCGCTGCTCAAGACGCCTGATACCTCAACACCCGCGGGACTGCGCGATGCGGCGATGCTCGAGTTGCTCTATGCCTCGGGTGCCCGCATCTCAGAGCTTGCGGCGCTCAATGTGGAATCCATCTCATGGTCCGAGCGCACGCTGCGCCTGTGGGGCAAGGGGAGCAAGGAGCGTATCGTCCCTCTGTATCGTCGTGCGCTCGATGTGACGCGTCTCTATATTGAAGAGGGGAGGCCGGAGTTGCTCGCTCGGGCAAAGCGCCGCGACCTCGCTACCGGGCCGCATCCGCTGCTTATATCGGCGCGCGGCAATCGCATGAGCGCCGCGACGCTCCGGCGGCGGTTCCATACGCTGGCGACGCTCGCCGGCATTCCGGCTGACATCGCCCCGCATGCGATGCGCCATACCTTTGCGACCGACTTGCTCGAGGGCGGTGCGGACCTGCGCTCGGTTCAAGAGCTGCTAGGTCATGCGAGCCTGTCCACGACGCAGATCTACACGCATCTCACACCCGATCGGCTTAAACGTGCCGTGGCTCAAGCCCATCCCCGCGGCGAATAGTGGCTGGGACGTCCCGCGCCGCACTCAGGTGTGTGGTTTTGATTGCGGGTTGGCAGGAAGAGGCATTCCTGCTATCATTCATCGGGTTGCTTCACGGCAACATGTTTTTATCACGCACGCGCGGCTACTTCATACCGTGGTGCCCGGGCTTTGGTAGCACATGTCCGGGTTGGTTTTGGAGGATGACCCCGCGCGGAGGCAAACCACAGGAGGTTTAACATGGCTACCAAGATTAATATCCGCACCCTGCTCGAGGCCGGCTGCCACTTCGGTCACCAGACCCGTCGCTGGAACCCCAAGATGAAGCCGTTCATCTTCGGTGAGCGCAACGGCATCTACATCCTCGACCTCAAGCAGACCATCCTCGACGCCGACCAGGCCTACACCTTCGTCAAGAACGTCGCCAAGGGTGGCAACGTGCTGTTCGTCGGCACCAAGAAGCAGGCTCAGGAGGCCGTCAAGAACGCTGCTGAGCGCGCCAACATGCCTTACATCAACCAGCGTTGGCTCGGCGGTATGCTGACCAACTTCGTCACCATCCGCTCCCGCATCAACCGCATGGAGGAGCTCGAGGCCATGGTCGAGGACGGCCGCATGGCTGTTCTGCCTAAGAAGGAGCAGGCTGTTCTCGGCAAGGAGCTCACCAAGCTCCAGACCAACCTCGGTGGCGCCCGCGACATGAAGGGTCTGCCCCAGGCTCTCTTCGTCATCGACACCAAGCGCGAGGAGAACGCCATCAAGGAGGCTCAGCGCCTGAACATCCCCGTCGTCGCCCTGATCGACACCAACTCCGATCCCGACGAGGTCGAGTACGGCATCCCCTGCAACGATGACGCTATCTCCGCTGTCACCCTTATGTGCGAGCTCATGGCTGACGCCTGCCTCGCTGGCTCTGGTAAGGAGCAGGTCTCCGAGGCCGAGATGGCCGCTGAGCCCAAGGCCGAGTAAATCAGTCTTAGTTAATTCTTTTTCATCTCTTTGAAAGGAACCACAATGGCCCAGATTACCGCCGCTATGGTCAAGCAGCTCCGCGAGATGACCGACTCCCCGATGATGGAGTGCAAGAAGGCTCTCGTCGAGGCTGACGGCGACATGGACGCCGCTGTCGACGTTCTGCGTAAGAACGGCCTTGCCAAGGCTGCCAAGAAGGCTGGCCGTGAGACCAACGAGGGCGCTGTCGCCGCGTTCGTCTCCGAGGATGGCAAGACCGGCGCTCTGCTCGAGCTCTCCTGCGAGACCGACTTCGTTGGCTCTAACGCCAAGTTCACCGGCTTTGCTTCCAAGGTCGCTGAGGTTGTCGCTACCACCGAGCCTGCTGACGTCGACGCTCTGCTCGAGAAGCCGATGGGCGAGGAGACCGTTTCCTCCGAGCTCACCGAGATGATTCACATCATGGGCGAGAACATGAAGATCTCCCGCTTCGCTGCCCGCAAGGCTGAGAACGGCGCGCTCGCTTCTTACATCCACATGGGTGGTAAGATCGGCGTTCTCGTCGAGTTCGCCTTCGAGAAGGCTGAGACCGCTCAGGCTGAATCCTTCAAGACCTTCGCTCACGACGTTGCCCTTCAGGTTGCCGCCGTCGCCCCGATCTGCGCTACCCGCGATCAGGTTCCGGCCGAGACCGTCGAGCACGAGAAGCAGATCTACATGGCTCAGGCTGCCGAGTCCGGTAAGCCCGAGGCTATCCAGGAGAAGATGGCTGTCGGCCGTCTGGAGAAGTTCTACAAGCAGTCCGTGCTCACCGAGCAGGAGTTCATCAAGGACAGCTCCCTCACCATCAAGAAGTACGCTGAGCAGGTCTCCAAGGAGCTCGGCGACACCATTACCGTCGTTGCCTTTGACCGTCTGGTCCGTGGCGAGTAAATAAGCTCTTGTAGCTGGTAATGAGCAGGCTGTGGGTTTTACTCACAGCCTGCTTTTTCATGGCTCTTATCAGAGCCTTTGATATCATATTGAGAGTCTAATTAAAGGAGGATCGCTTTGTCCGACATCCGATATAAACGCGTGCTTCTTAAGCTTTCCGGCGAAGCACTGATGGGCGACGGCCAATATGGCATCGACCCCAAGGTTACCGACCATCTTGCCAAGCAGGTCAAGGAGCTGCTCGCCGCTGGCCATGAGGTCGGCGTCGTTGTCGGCGGCGGCAATATTTTCCGCGGCATGGCAGGCGCTGCCGGTGGCATGGAGCGTGCTCAGGCCGACTACATGGGCATGCTGGCAACCGTTATGAACGCGCTCGCCCTGCAGGATGCCTTCGAGCATAACGATGTTCCCTGCCGCGTTATGAGCGCTATCCAGATGAACGAGATCTGCGAGCCCTATATTCGCCGTCGCGCCATCAACCACCTTTCCAAGGGCAACGTCGTTATTTTTGCCGCCGGTTCGGGTAATCCGTACTTTACGACCGACACCGCCGCGGCTCTTCGTGCGTGCGAGATCGGCGCCGAGATTCTGATTAAAGCCACCAAGGTTGACGGCATCTACGATAAGGATCCCGTCAAGTGCGCCGATGCCGTCCGTTTTGACAAGATTACCTATCACGAGGTTCTCGTCCGCGGTCTGCAGGTTATGGATTCCACGGCTACGGCACTGTGCCAGGACAACCGTATGCCGATTTTGGTCCTCAACATCGATGGCGAGGACACCGTCAAGCGCGCGCTCGCGGGTGAGCCCGTCGGCACGCTCGTCTATCAGGAGGATTAAGCATGGCAGAGAACATCACCGCCCATATGGACAAGTCGCTCGAGTCCCTCAAGCATAACTTCTCCAAGGTCCGTACCGGCCGCGCCAATGCCAACATTCTGTCCGACATCACCGTCGATTATTACGGTGTTCCCACGCCGGTCACGCAGGTTGCCGCCGTCAAGACCCCCGAGGCCCACATGCTGCTCATCGAGCCGTGGGACAAGGCACTCATCAACGCTATCGTCAAGGCCATCGGCGCTTCCGATCTGGGTATTACCCCCAACTCCGATGGCACCGTCGTTCGTCTGCCGTTCCCGGCTCCCACCGAGGAGCGCCGTCGCGAGCTCGTCAAGGAGTGCCGCGAGTACGCCGAGCAGGCCAAGGTGTCTATCCGTAACATCCGTCGCGACTTCAACAACAAGCTTGAGCGCGATGAGGAGCTCACCGAGGACGATGTCCGTCGCGAGCAGGCCAAGGTCCAGAAGCACACCGATGAGTATGTCGCCAAGGTCGAGGAGCTTCTGAAGGAAAAAGAAGCCGAGGTCATGGAGATCTAAGGTGCAATACGACGAGCATAAACTGGTCGAGTACTTTGCCGACGCCCCTGCGGGCGTCGGTTTTTCCGACCTTGACCTCAATAACATTCCGCACCATATCTCGTGCATCATGGACGGCAATGGTCGTTGGGCCACATCGCGCGGTCTTGCACGCACCGAGGGCCACAAGGCGGGTATCGTCTCCCTTCGTGAGATTATTACCGCCTGCGTGCGTCTGGGCGTCGACGTGCTTTCGGCCTATGCGTTTTCTACCGAAAACTGGAACCGCCCGCAGCATGAGGTCAACGTCTTGATGCACCTGTTTGCCAAGACGTTTATCGACGAGCTGCCGCTTCTGAAGCGCGAAAACGTGCGCGTTGTCTTTTTGGGTGACATTTCCGCGCTGCCCAAGAAGACCCGCGACGTTTTTGAACGCGGTCTTGCCGAGTGTGCCAATCACACCGGCATGACGCTGGCGCTTGCCGTCAACTACGGCGCGCGTGCCGAGATTACCCGCGCTGTCCGTCAGATCGCACTCGACGCTGCCGCCGGTAAGATCGATCCTGGCGCAATTGATGACGACATGGTGGCTTCCCACCTCTATACCGCCGGCCTTCCCGATCCTGAGCTTGTGATTCGCACTTCTGGTGAGCTGCGCCTTTCGAACTATCTTCTGTGGCAGGTGGCTTATTCCGAATTCTACGTCACCGATACCTATTGGCCCGACTTTGATCGTTGGGGCCTTGTCGACGCCATTTTGGCCTATCAGGGCCGTGACCGTAGGTTTGGTGGACTGAGCAAGACCGAGGAGGCTTAATCGTGTCCGATCGTCCCAAGGCATCTGCTCCCAAGACGCCTGCGCGCAAAGCTGCCACTGCGGGAGCGCCTGCAGCGAAGAGCGGCACCGGTTCGTGGCTGGCGGGCTTTATTACCCGTGCCGCTGCCGGTATCGTCTACGCCGTTGTCTTTATCTTGTGCTTGGTTTTGGGTATTGTGCCCACGGCCATCTTTGTTTCTGTCATGAGCGGTCTGTGCTGCTATGAGTTTTTCCGTATGACGAGGCTCGATGGCAAGATGGCTAACGAGCGCATGGGTATCGCTGCCGCCGTACTCTTTCCGCTGTCGGCGTTGGGCGATTCGATGTTGCTGAATGCCCTGCTTTTTGCCCTGATGCTCGCTGTGGGCATTTGGTATGTCTGGTCGCCGCGTACCCGCATCTCTGATGTGGCCGTGACGCTCATGGGTCCCATCTACACTGGCTTTATGCTGTCGGCTATCGTGCTGCTGCGCGATGCCGTGCCCGGTTTTGCCGGCGCCCTGCTTTCGGTGGGCGTTTGTGCGTCCCTTTGGGTCTCCGATTCGTTTGCCTACATCGTGGGCAGCCGTATCGGTAAACACAAGATGGTTCCCAAGATCTCTCCCAAAAAGAGCTGGGAGGGGTTTGTCGGCGGCATCCTGGGCTCGGTTTTGATTTGGCTCATCCTGTGGGCGACGCACTTCTACAAGCTCAGCCTGCCCTATGCGCTGCTGTGCGGCGTGGTCGTGTCCATTTTGGGCGTTATCGGCGACCTTATCGAGTCGCGCATCAAGCGCGGTGTGGGCGTTAAGGATTCCGGTAACCTTATCCCGGGCCACGGCGGCATGCTCGATCGTAGCGATTCGCTTATCTTCGGCTGCATCACCGCGCAGCTGATGCTGATGATCGGAGGCGTGCTGTAATGTCCTTCCAGACGACGTATGGCTCCGATGGACGCCTTCGCGTTGCCATTCTGGGTTGTACGGGCTCTATCGGTACCCAGGCGCTCGATGTGTGCTGCCAGCATGCCGATCGCCTGCAGGTGACGGCGCTGTCCGTTAACTCCAGTACCTCCGAGCTTGTTGCCGCTGCCCGCGAGTTCTCGGTTTCGGCGGTTGCCGTGGCCGATGTCGCTCATGGCGATGACGCCGTGCTGCAGGAGTTGCCCGAGGGAACGAAGCTCGGCGTTGGCGCGCAGGCGGTTTGCGAGCTTGCGTGTCGCGACGATGTCGACTGCGTGCTTGTCGCTATTGTGGGTGCCGCCGGTCTCGAGGCGAGCCATGCGGCCTTAACCTCAAATAAGCGCCTTGCCCTTGCCAACAAGGAGTCCCTCGTCGTCGGCGGCGACTTGCTTATGCCGTTGGCGCAACCGGGCCAGCTTATTCCAGTCGACTCTGAGCACTCCGCCATCTACCAGTGCTATCTGGGGGAGAACCCACGCGAGGCTCATTGTATTTGGCTCACCTGCTCGGGCGGTCCGTTCTTTGGCCGCACCCGCGACGAGCTTGACCGCGTGACGCGTGCCGATGCCCTCGCACATCCCACGTGGGCCATGGGTGCCAAGATCACCATCGACTCCGCCACCCTCATGAACAAGGGCCTGGAGCGCATTGAGGCCATGCATCTGTTTAACTGCGACCTCGATTTCATTAACGTGGTCGTGCAGCGTCAGTCCAAGATTCACTCTATGGTCGAGTTCGCCGACGGCTCCGTGATGGCGCATCTCGGTGCTTCCGACATGCGTATTCCCATCCAGTTCGCGTTCTCGTATCCCGAGCGTTGGGATACCCCGGCGCCTCGTATCGATTTCCGCGAGCTGGGGCAGCTCACGTTTGATGCTGCCGACATGGATACCTTCCGCTGTCTGGCACTGGCCGAACGTGCCGGCAAGACGGGTGGCACCATGCCGTGCGTGCTCAATGCCGCCAACGAGGTCGCCGTCGATGCCTTCCTGCACGATGGCTGCAGCTTTACCGATATCGATCGCATTGTGGAATCCTGCATGGATGCCCACGATATGCAGGCGGTCGATTCGTTTGAGCAGCTTCGCGACATCGATGCATGGGCGCGTGAAAAGGCTGCGCAGGTGCTCGCCGCAACCCGTTCCTAACCCATAAGGATTGCTTTTTCGTTTTATGGATACTGTTCTGAGCGTTCTCTCATCGGTCTTTTGGGGCCTGCTGATGCTTTCCGTCCTTGTGTTTTTGCACGAGGGCGGCCACTTTTTGGCGGCGCGTGCCTGCGGCGTCCGTGTGACCGAGTTCTTTTTGGGCCTGCCGTGTCGCTTTGACATCCATCACACGTCACGTCGCATTGGAACCAAGTTTGGCGTGACCCCGCTGCTGCTGGGTGGCTACGCTGCCATCTGCGGTATGGATCCGACCGACGTCTCGTGCGCCGATCGCGTGCTCGCGGCTATCTATCGTCATGGTCGCGTGACCGTGGCCGACCTTGCCGCCGAGCTCGAGCTATCCGAGGAGGTTGTGCTCGAGGCATGCGCCTTGCTCTTGGGTTGGGGCTCTATCGCGCCTTGGTATGAGGAAGGGGAGAAGCCCTCGCCGAGCTACTATCCCACCAAGTATCAGACGCTGCCACGAGATGCGGCGGGTTACACCACCTTTGACGGCCGCCGTTTCGATCGAGAGCATGCGACTACCGAGGGCGATGTGTGGGAGCTGCCGTGCGGCGAGGCCGAGTTCCTTGCACAAGAGCGTTCGCACACCTATCTTGGCCAGGGCTTTCTCAAGCGCGCCTTTATGCTGCTCGCGGGCATTCTCGTCAATATCCTGACGGGCTTTTTGCTGCTTATGAGCATCTACTCTATTGCGGGTGTCACCGTGCCGATGGATACCAACGTGATCGGTCAGGTTGACGAGGGGTCTATTGCCGCCAAGGCGGGTATCGAGGGCGGCGACGCGATCCTTTCGGTTGACGGAGTATCGTGCTCTACCTGGATGGACGTTTACGATGCCATCGGCAAGACCGCCGGTAAGGACGATATCGCCATTGAGTATGAGCGCGACGGCAAGCAGCATTCGACCTCGGTTGCGCTCAAAGAGGACGAGCGCCTAGGTGTGTATGCCTCTACGCAGGTGGTTCGTTTAGACCCCATCACGTCGGCTCGCCTTTCGTTCTCCTATGTCGTGCAGACAGCGGAGGGCGTGATGCGCCTGCTCCAGCCGCAGCATACGATGGAGATTCTCGATCAGTCTTCTTCGATCGTGGGCATTAGCGTTATGTCCTCACAGGCTGCTGCTGCCGGCCCTGCCACGTTCCTTTCGTTTGCCGCCCTCATTTCGTTCTCGCTTGGCTTTATGAACCTGCTGCCCATCCCACCACTCGATGGCGGCAAGCTGGTCATCGAGATCATTCAAAAGATTGCTGGCCGCGAGCTTCCGCTCAAGGTCCAGACGATCGTGAGCTATGTGGGCATCGCGCTCTTTGCGCTGCTGTTTGTCTATATGCTTCGTTCCGACGTCCTTCGATTTATCCTGTAGGGGAGTGTTTGGATTGTCTTTATCCCATCCTTTGCCTCGCGAGTTGACGCGCCCCGTGCATGTGGGCGGTGTGCAGATCGGTGGCGGCGCGCCGGTGGTGGTCCAATCCATGACCTGCACCGATACCGCTGACGCCCAGGCAACGCTTGCGCAAGTGTGCACGTTGGCGCAGGCTGGCTGCGATATCGTGCGTGTGAGCGTGCCCACCGAGGCCGCGCTTGAGGGTTTCCGCACCATCTGTGCCGAGTCTCCGGTGCCGATCGTCGCCGATATTCACTTTAACCATAAGCTCGCCATCGGCGCCGTCGAGGCTGGTGCCGCCAAGCTTCGCATCAATCCCGGCAATATCGGCGATTGGGCTAAGGTCGATGCCGTGATCGATGCCGCGGGCGCCGCTGGGTGCGCGATTCGTATCGGCGTCAATGCCGGTTCGCTCGAGCAGGATATCGCCGAGCGCGACGACCTCACGCAGCCCGAAAAGCTCGTGATGTCGAGCGAGCGCTTCGTCAAGCACTTTGAGGACCGTGGTTTTACGAACATTGTGCTTTCGGCCAAGGCCCATAGCGTGCAAACGACGCTTGATACCTATCGAGCCCTGTCGCGTGAGATTCCCCACGTTCCGCTTCACCTGGGCGTGACGGAGGCGGGGACCAAGCTCCAGGGCACCATCAAGAGCTCTGTAGGCTTGGGTATCTTGCTTTCCGAAGGCATTGGCGACACCATGCGTGTGTCGCTCACAGCCGATCCGGTTGAGGAGCCGCCGGTTGCCTGGGGTATTCTGCAGTCGTTGGGCCTGCGTCGCCGTGGCCCCGAGATTGTCTCGTGCCCCACATGCGCCCGCTGCCAGGTTAACCTTATTCCCATTGCCGAGGAGGTTACCGAGCGGCTTAAGAACTACTCCGCGCCGCTTTCGATCGCTGTGATGGGATGTGCCGTTAATGGCCCCGGCGAGGCTTCTGATGCCAATCTGGGCGTTGCTTGCGGACGTGGTCAGGCCTTGCTCTTTTCGCATGGCCAGATCATTGGTAAAGTAGCTGAGAACCAAATTGTCGACGCGCTTATGGCCGAGGTCGACAAGCTTATTGAGGAGAAATAAATGACCCGAGCAATGTATATGTCTAAGCTTTATGCGCCGACGCTTAAAGAGGATCCGGCGGACGCTGAGCTCGCCAGCCACCGTCTGCTGCTCCGTGCCGGCATGATCCGCAAGGAGGCCGCCGGTCTATATTCCTACCTGCCGCTTGCTTGGCGCTCGATTCGCAAGATCGAGAACATCGTGCGCGACGAGATGGACGCTGCTGGCGCCCAGGAGCTTATGATGCCTATCATGGTCGATGCCGAGTTGTGGCGTGAGTCCGGCCGCATCGACGCCTATGGCAAGGAGCTTGTGCGCTTTGACGACCGTCATGGTCGCGAGTTCGTCCTGGGTCCCACCCACGAGGAGACCGTCACGGCCCTGGTGCGCAATGAGCTGCGCTCCTACAAACAGCTGCCCGTCAACCTGTACCACATTCAGGACAAGTTCCGCGACGAGTTCCGTCCCCGCTTTGGCCTGATGCGCGGTCGCGAGTTCATCATGAAGGACGCCTACAGCTTCTCCGCCACGCAGGAGAGCCTGCAGGAGGAGTACGACAAGATGAAGCAGGCCTACGCTAACATCTGCGAGCGCTGCTACATCAAGGCTCTGCCCGTTGTCGCCGACTCCGGCGAGATCGGCGGCGACACTTCCGTCGAGTACATGGCTCTTGCCGACGCCGGCGAGGCTTCGCTCGTCTACTGCGACGATTGCGGTTTTGCTGCCGATGACGAGGCTGCAAGCACCAAGGTCGTTGTGACCGAGGGCCCCGGCGATGGCACGCTCACCAAGGTCGAGACTCCGGGTATGGGCACCATCGAGGCCGTTGCCAAGTTCTTCGGCTTCCCCGAGAACGGCACGCGCAAGTCGCTGGCACTCATCGACTCCGAGGGCAAGCCGGTCGTGGCCATTGTCCCGGGCGACCACGAGCTCAATGACTGCAAGGCCGAGCATGTCTTTGGCAAGGGCTACCGCATGATGACCGACGAGGAGCTTCAAGCGAACGGCCTGCACAAGGGCTTTATCGGACCGGTCAACCTGCCCGAGGGCATCCGTCTGGTGTGCGACGAGAGCCTGCGCGATTCCAAGCAGTGGGCCTGCGGTGCCAACGAGGTCGATTATCACTTTACCGGTGCCTGCCCCGAGCGCGACTTTACCGTCGATGAGTGGGCCGATCTGGTCACCGTTGTCGCCGGCGACCCCTGCCCGCACTGCGGCAAGCCGCTCTCCGCTGCCCGCGGCATCGAGGTCTCTCAGGTCTTCCAGCTGGGCACCAAGTATTCCGAGGCCATGGGTGCCACCTTTATGGACGAGGATGGCAAGGAGAAGCCGCTCATCATGGGCTGCTACGGCGTTGGTGTGTCCCGCTCGCTCGCTGCCGTCGTGGAGCAGCACAACGACGAGCACGGTATCGTCTGGCCGGTCTCCGTTGCCCCGTACGAGGTCGCGGTGATTCCGCTCGATCCCAAGAAGGAGGAGTGCGCTACCGTCTGCGAGCAGATCGTTGATGGCCTGTGCGCCGAGGGTATCGAGGTCGTCGTCGATGACCGTGACGAGCGTCCCGGCTTTAAATTTGCCGACAACGACCTTATGGGCTTCCCGTATCAGGTCGTTCTGGGTAAGCGTGGCCTCAAGAACGGCACCGTCGAGCTCAAGGACCGTGCTACGGGTGAGCGCGAGGACGTGGCGATCGACGAGGTCGTCGCCAAGGTCGCCGAGCTTGTGAAGGCGGCACGCCGTTAATCGGCGATTTCGCTTGTAGTTCGATATACGGGACGGCCCCGCATTTCTCCAGATAGGGGAGATGCGGGGCCGTCCTTTTATCTTGTCGGCGTACTCAATCGCTAAAAGGAAACCCCACAGCCCATGCGAGCTGCGGGGTTTCCTTTGTGCCTCCGATGCGAAATAAATCGCTCAGATATTACTGATAATCGACGACGTCGATCCAGTTCTTCAGGAACTCATCGTTCACGTTGCGCTTACGAGCGAGCTCGGAAGCGGCGACGATGCTCGTCCACTGACGCACGACCTGCATGGGCATGTCGGCGCGGTCGCAGTAGAGCTCCAGATAAGCCTCGGCCTGGTCCTTGCTGTTGAGGGCAAAGAGCAGGTAGGTGGTGGCAACGTCGGCAGCAGGGGAGCCCTGGGTAGCGTGTGCCCAGTCGCACACATAGAGCTGGCCGTCGTCGCCGACGATGACGTTGGAGGGGTTGAAGTCGCCGTGGCAGACCTTGAACTCCCTGGTCATACCGTCCAGACGCTCCTGAAGGTTGTAACGCGTGGTGGCATTGAGCTGATCAAGGCTGTCGATCATGCGGGCGAACTTGTCGCGCTGACGGTTGAGCAGCGGGGAGGTGTAGCCGTGGATCTCGATCTGGAGGTCGACGAACATCTCGAGGTACTCACCAAAGCGCTGGGGCTCGGCAGTCATCTTCTCGGCAAGGGTGGTGCCCGGAACCTTCTCGGTCACGAGCGCCCAGCCGTTGGCGTTCTCGAGCTGGGAAACCTCGAGAGCCTTGGGGCTGCGGATGCCGCACTCATTGATGCGGGCAAGATTCAAAGCCTCGTTGAACACGTCGGAGACAGGCTTGGTCTCGTTAAAGACCTTGACGATCTTGTCGCCCAGGTCGTAAACGACCTTGTTGCCACGGCGGACGAGCTCGGTCTTGGAATCGGGTAGCAGCATGGTTGCATCCTTTCAACGATGCGATAGAAGCGACGGCGGGGGTGTGTGAAACACCCGTGCACCCCCGCCGCAAAAAACCGTGCTAAAACTAGCAGACGGCGTAATCCTGGGGCTCGCGGCCGTAGTAGGCGTCCAGGTAGAGCTCCTTGATCTCGCTCATGAGCGGGTAGCGCGGGTTAGCGCCGGTGCACTGGTCGTTGAATGCCTGCTCGGTCATCTCGTCGAGGGTGTCGAGGAAGTACTGCTCGTCAACACCGTAGTCGGCGATGGTCTTCTTGACACCGATGAAGTCCTTGAGCTCCTCGAGCTTCGTGATGAAGTTCTCGAAGACCTCCTTGTCGTCCTTGCCCTCGATGCCGCAGTACTTGGCCATCTCGGCGTAGTTGTGCAGCGCGTTGGGGTAAGGATACTGGGAGAACGTGCCCATCTTGACGGGAGCCTCGGCGGCGTTGTAGCGCATAACGCGGGTCAGGATGACGGCGTTGGCGATGCCGTGGGGCAGGTGATGGAAGGCGCCGAGCTTGTGGGCCATGGAGTGGTTGAGGCCCAGGAAGGCGTTGGCGAAGGCCATACCGGCCATGCAGGAGGCGTTGTGCATCTCTTCGCGGGCGTGCGGGTCCTTGGCGCCGTTCGTGAAGCTGGAGGGCAGGTTCTCGAAGACGAGCTTGGCAGCGCGCTCGGAGAGGCCCTTGGTGTAGTCGGAAGCCATGATGGAGACGTAGGACTCGATGGCGTGGGTCATGACGTCGATGCCGGAGGCAGCGGTCAGGCCGCGCGGGGCGGTCATGCAGTTGTCGGCGTCGACGATAGCCATGTTGGGGAGCAGCGCGTAGTCGGCGAGCGGCCACTTAATGCCGGTCTCCTTGTCGGTGATGATGGCGAACGGCGTGCACTCGGAGCCGGTACCCGAAGAGGTCGGGACGGCGACGAAGTAGGCCTTCTTGCCCATCTCGGGGAAGGTGAAGATACGCTTGCGGATGTCCATGAAGTCCATGGCCATGTCCTCAAACTTGCACTCGGGGTGCTCGTACATCATCCACATGATCTTGCCGGCGTCCATAGCGGAGCCACCGCCGACGGCGATGATGACGTCCGGCTCAAAGAGAGCCATCTGCTTGGCGCCGCGACGTGCGCACTGCAGCGACGGATCGGGCTCGACGTCGTAGAAGCAGTCGTGGGCGATGCCCATCTCGTCGAGCTTGGCCTCGATGGCGCGGGTGTTGCCATTCTTGAAGAGGAACTGGTCGGTGACGATGAAGGCGCGCTTCTTGCCCATGACGTTGCCCAGCTCGTCGAGGGCGACGGGCGTGGAACCCTTCTTGAAGTAGACCTTCTCGGGAGCGCGGAACCACAGCATGTTCTCACGGCGCTCGGCCACAGTCTTAACGTTGATCAAGTGCTTCACCCCAACGTTCTCGGAGACGGAGTTGCCGCCCCAGGAGCCGCAGCCCAGGGTCAGAGACGGCTTCATGCCAAAGTTGTACAGGTCACCGATGCCGCCGTGCGAGGACGGGGTGTTGATGACGATACGGCAGGCCTTCATGACGTGCTCGAACAGGCTGATCTTCTCGGCCTGGGCGGGGTGCACGTACAGAGAGGCGGTGTGGCCCGGGCCACCGGCGAGCACCAGGTGCTCGGCCTTGTCGACGGCCTCCTGGAAGTCCTTGGCGTGGTACATGGCCAGGACCGGGGAGAGCTTCTCGTGGGAGAACTCCTCCTTGGCGGGGTCGGTGGAGGTGACCTCGGCGATCAGGATCTTGGTCTTGGCGGGAACCTCGATGCCGGCGAGCTCGGCGATCTTGGCGGCAGCCATGCCGGGGATGCGGTGATCGAGGGCGCCGTTCTTGAACATGGCGGCACGCAGAGCCTCCATCTCGGCACCCTGCTTGACGAAGTAGCAGCCGCGCTTCTGGAACTCAGCCTTAACCTGGTCATAGATGGTGTCGATGACGGTCACGGACTGCTCGGAAGCGCAGATCATGCCGTTGTCGAAGGTCTTGGAGTGGATGATGGAGTTGACGGCGAGCAGCACGTCGGCGGTGTCGTCGATGATGACCGGGGTGTTACCGGCGCCAACGCCCAGGGCGGGCTTGCCCGAGGAGTAAGCGGCCTTGACCATGCCCGGGCCACCGGTGGCGAGGATGATGTCGACGTCGCGCATGACCATGTTGGTCAGCTCGATGGAGGGGACATCGACCCAGCCGATGATGCCCTCGGGGGCGCCAGCCTTGACGGCGGCGTCAAGCACGAGCTTGGCGGCGGCGATGGTGCACTTGGCGGCTGCCGGGTGCGGGGAGATGATGATGCCGTTGCGGGTCTTCAGGCTGATCAGCGTCTTGAAGATCGCGGTGGAGGTGGGGTTGGTCGTCGGGATGACGGCGCCCACGATGCCGATGGGCTCGGCGATCTTGGTGATGCCGTAGGCCTCGTCGCGCTCCAGAACGCCACAGGTCTTGGTGTTCTTGTAAGCGTTGTAGATGTACTCTGCGGCGTAGTGGTTCTTGATGACCTTGTCCTCAAGAACGCCGCGGCCGGTCTCCTCGATGGCCATCTTCGCCAACGGGATACGAGCCTTGTTGGCGGCCATGGCGGCCTCATAGAAGATCTTGTCGACCTGCTCCTGCGTGTACGTAGCAAAAAGCGCCTGGGCCTCTCGCATCTGAGCGAGCTTAGCCTCAAGCGCCTCTACGTTGTCCACAATTGCGGGAGTAGTGTTTTCCGGTGACTTTTTCACCATTTGTGTCTCCTTGCGATCGGAGATTTACCCTACGCCTTGCATGATAGCAAGAAATTATTCGGCGAACGGTCAGATTCCTCTAAAAGGCACACTAAAACGCTTCAATAAACTGAAGCGTTTTAACTAAAACTATCTGCCTGCTGCATCGCCCCGCTCATTGGGTACAGACTCTCATGAGTATTTCAATGGGAAAACGGGACATCTGTTTGATGATCGCTATTCGCGGGTCGCGGTTGAGTCGGACACACAGGCGGTGCAGCTACTCGATTACATCCATTTCAATCCCGTGTAAGGTGCGTCCGACTCGCTCGAGGCGTACCGTTAGTTACAAGGCATACCAGCTGGGCTATGATCCCTTTGACATCTGCAAACCCTCATATAAGTCTGTCCCCAATGAGTGCAAAAAGGCGCCCTCCGTAGGGGAGGGCGCCTTTGGTAAGTTCTATATGAACGCGAGGTCTTTGACCCGGAGAGTCCGAGGTACTTGTTGGTAAGACCTTATTTACGAGCGCGCAACCTTGCCGGACTTGAGGCAGGTGGAGCAAACGTTCATCTTGCGACGGTGACCATCGACGACGACGTAAACGCGCTGGATGTTGGGGCGGAACTTACGGTTGGTGACGCGGTGAGAGTGGCTGATGGAGCGACCGGCAACGGGGTGCTTACCGCAAACTTCGCAAACTTTGGACATAACTGACCCTCCTTGGGCGACAAACGAACATGTCGCGTTAACAAACAAGCCTGAACTATAGCACAGAAGTCGCTCCCTGTGCGCAATCTACACAGAGATATTCCTCTTTTGGCGATAGTGCTCACGCCACGGCCCTGGACGTAGATCCGATTTGCGTGCAGCAGAGGGGATTATGCCAGCTCGTGCGTGCGTTTTCAAGCTCGTCCCACAAATATATAGGTTTATTGAGCTTTGGGCTCCGTTTACGGATTGCTCTGTATTTATGCTCGCAATTAAGCTCGAGGTTGGCTACACTATCCCATGACCATTAAAGGGGTACGAGATACCCACATGGAATTACATAGCTGCCCAAAGAGCAGCCCTTCCTGTGGGTGTCTGGTCCGCTTTAAGCGGTCGGGCATCTATTTTTTTGACTGTGTCAGCAGTCAAGACATGTGAGGAAGGAGATCGATGGGCACGACTTCCCCCAAGGCGGTCATCATGGACGAGACCGCCGTCAATCGAGCGATGACCCGCATCGCGCACGAGATTCTCGAGCGCAACGAGGGCTGTGAAGACCTCGCTCTGGTCGGCATCGTCACGCGCGGCGACCTTCTGGCAAAGAAGCTCGCCGAGGAGATCAAGGAGATCGAGGGCGTCGACGTTCCGCTCGGCAGCCTCGACATCAGCTTCTACCGCGATGACTATGCGACCAATTTCGCTCCCGCGATCCACGCCACCAACATTCCCTTTAGCGTCGACGGCAAGCGCGTCGTGCTGGTGGACGACATCCTGTATACGGGCCGTACCATTCGCGCCGCTCTCGACGCCGTCATGGACCTGGGCCGTCCGAACCGCATTGAGCTGGCTGTCCTCGTTGACCGCGGCCACCGCGAGCTCCCCATCTCGCCGGACTTTGTCGGCAAGAACGTTCCCTCGTCGCATGAGGAGAACGTGCACCTATATATGAAGGAAGTCGACGGCCACACCGCTGTCGAGATTAACGACGTCGCGCCGGGTTCCCACGTGGGCTCCGCGCCGCTGGGAGGTGAGTAGTACCGTGGCGTTCAACCATAAGCACCTGATCGACATTACCGAGTACTCCGAAGAGGACATCAAGCTCATCCTCGAGACCGCCAAGGCGTTCTCCGAGGTCAACGAGCGTGCCATCAAGAAGGTCCCCACGCTCAAGGGCAAGACCATCGTCAACATGTTCAACGAGCCCTCGACGCGCACCCGCAGCTCCTTCGAGCTCGCCGAGAAGCGTCTTTCGGCCGACAGCCTCAACTTTGGCGGCTCCTCGACCTCCACGGTCAAGGGCGAGAGCCTCGTCGACACCGTCGAGACCCTCAACGCCTACAAGATCGACTGCATCGTCGTGCGCGATAAGCACGCCGGTGCTCCCTACATCGTCACGCAGAACTCGCCCGCGAGCGTCATCTGCGCCGGTGACGGCAAGCACAACCATCCCACGCAGGCCCTGCTCGACCTGTACACCATCTGGGAGCACAAGGGTGACTTCCACGGTCTGAAGGTCGCCGTCGTCGGCGATATCGCGCACTCCCGCGTCTGCGGCTCGCTGATCCCCGCCCTTAAGATCATGGGCTGCGAGACCTACGCCGTCGCCCCCGGCACGCTGCTGCCGCCGGCGCCCGAGGTCCTGGGCTGCGACCACGTGACGAGCGACCTCGATTCCGTCCTGCCCGAGCTGGACGTCGTCTACATGCTGCGCGTGCAGCAGGAGCGTCTCGAGGGTGCCCCGTTCCCGACCATTCGTGAGTACCACAAGCTCTTCGGTCTGACCAAGGACCGCGAGAAGCTCATGAAGCCCGACGCGATCATCTGCCACCCGGGCCCCATCAACCGCGGCGTCGAGTTCGATTCCTATATGGCCGACCACCCGCAACGCTCCGTCATCCTGGAGCAGGTCTACGCCGGTATCTGCGTGCGTATGGCTATCCTGTATCTGCTGCTTGGAGGTGCCGATAATGGCCTTGCTTCTTAAGAATGCCCACGTCGTCGACCCGTCCGTCGAGCTTGACGGTGTCGTTGACGTCCTGATTGACGGCGACAAGATCGCCGAGGTCGGCGAGAATCTCGCCGTCGAGGGAGCCGAGGTCCGCGACCTTTCCGGCAAGTACCTCGTCCCTGGCTTGGTGGATATGCACGTTCACCTTCGCGAGCCCGGCTACGAGGTCAAAGAGGACATCGAGAGCGGCACCCGCGCAGCTGCCAAGGGCGGCTTTACCGGCGTGTGCGCCATGCCCAACACCGATCCCGTCACCGATAACGGCACCGTCGTGGAGTTCGTCAAGTCCCGCGCTGCCGAGGTCGGTCACTGCCGCGTCTATCCGTCGGGTGCCATGACCCGCGGTCTTAAGGGCGAGGCCATGTCCGAGATGGGCGATATGGTCGCCCACGGCGCCGTCGCCTTCACCGACGACGGTCGCGGCGTGCAGGGCGCGGGTATGCTCCGTCGTTGCATGGACTACGGCAAGATGTTCGGCAAGGTCTTTATGAGCCACTGCCAGGACGAGGACCTGGTCGGCCATGGCCAGATCAACGAGGGCAAGGTCTCGACCCGTCTGGCTCTCGAGGGCTGGCCGGCTGCCGGCGAGGAGCTCCAGATCGCTCGCGACATCGAGATCGCCAAGCTGACCGGTGCCAAGCTGCACATCCAGCACATCTCCACCGCCCATGGCCTGGAGATCGTGCGTGCCGGTAAGGCCGCTGGCGTTCAGGTCACCTGCGAGGCCACCCCGCACCACATGTTCCTGACCGAGAACGACCTGGACGAGACCTACAACACCTCGCTCAAGGTCAATCCGCCGCTGCGTACCGAGGAGGATGCCGAGGCCATCCGTCAGGGCGTCATCGACGGCACCGTCGACGTTATCGTCACCGATCACGCTCCTCACACCCCGTGGGAGAAGGCCCGTGAGTTCGAGCTTGCGCCCTTTGGTATGATCGGCCTCGAGACCTCGCTGTCGCTCGTACTCACCGAGCTGGTCAACACGGGCAAGATGAGCATGGGCCGCATGGTCGAGCTCATGGCCATCAAGCCGCGTGAGATCCTGGGTCTCGACCAGGTTCAGGTCAAGGCGGGCTCCGTTGCCGACCTGACCGTGTTCGACGCGTCCGCCACCTGGACGGTTGGCGAGGACGGTTACGAGTCGCGCGCCGAGAACTCCGGTTTTGCCGGCCGCACGCTCACCGGTCGTGCCACCGATGTGTTTGTCGGCGGTAAGCAGACGCTTGCCGACGGCTGCATCTGCTAGCATAGCCTTATCGCTTTTGTGCGCGGCGCCCTTGCGGTGCCGCGCTTTCTATTCGTTTGGACCATGCAACCGCATGGGGGATTGGAGCGTCTATGCCCACACCTTCCACTGCACGCATGCACGACTTCGAGGTCGTCTCGAACCGGGAGATCGCCGACGGCATCTTCTCGCTCGTCATCTCGGCCCCCAAGCTTGCAAGTGCGCTCAAGCCCGGCCAGTTTGTGAACATTGCCGTGCCCGGCGATGCTTCCTCGCTGCTTCGCGTGCCCCTGAGCTTCTATCGCGCCGACGCCGAGGCCGGCACTGTCGAGCTGTGGTACGCCGTCGTGGGCGACGACACCCGTCGCCTGTCGCAGATGGCCCCCGGCTCCAAGTCCAACCTGTTGGGCCCTGGCGGCCGCGGCTGGCTTGTTCCCGAGGGTACCAGGAAGGCGCTGCTCGTGGCGGGCGGCATCGGTGTTCCGCCCGTGCTGTGCCTTGCCGGCAAGCTTGCCGAGCAGGGTGTGGCCGTCGACGTGTGCCTGGGTTTTGGCACCGCTTCCAAGGCCGTGGGCATCGATGAGTTCCGCGCGCTGGGCGCCACGGTCAACGTTTGCACCGACGACGGCTCGCTCGGCACGCACGGTTTTTGCACCGACCCGGCAGCCGAGCTGCTCGGCGAGGGCGGCTACGACTACGTCGCCAGCTGCGGTCCCGCCGTCATGATGAAGAAGGTCGCCGCTGCTGCCGCCGAGGCCGGTGCGTACTGCGAGGTGTCCCTCGAGCGCATGATGAGCTGTGGCTTTGGCGCCTGCAACACCTGCAATGTCGAGACGGTCGACGGTATGAAGGGTGCTTGCATGTGCGGCCCCGTGTTCGATGCTTCCAAGGTGGTGGTCTTCTAGTGGGTACCGTGAACATGGCCGTCGATTTCGGCGGCGTCAAGATGCAGAACCCCATCAACACCGCAGCCGGTACTTTTGGTTACGGTTGGCAGTTCCAGAACTTCTTTGATGTTTCCCAGCTGGGCGCCATCACCACCAAGGGTTGCGCAGCCGAGCCCTGGCCCGGCAACCCCGCGCCCCGCATGGCCGAGATCCCCGGCGGTATGATCAACTCCGTGGGCCTTCAGAACCCCGGCGTGGCCGCCTTTGCCCGCGAGTCCGGCCCGTGGCTCGAGCAACTGTCCAAGGACGGTTGCCAGGTCATCTGTCAGGTTGCCGGCCACTCCGTTGACGAGTTTGTCCGCGCACTCGAGATGTATGTCGAGCTGTGCCCCTGGGCTGCCGGCTACGAGATCAACGTGAGCTGCCCCAATATCGCCGCCGGCGGTGCCGCCATGGGCTCCACGCCCGAGGGCGCCTCTTCCGTTATGGCTGCCTGCCGCAAGGTGACCGATAAGCCGCTGTTCGTGAAGATGGCGCCGGTCAACGTCGCCGAGATCGCCAAGGCCCTCGAGGCTGCCGGCGCCGACGGCCTTTCGGTCATCAACTCCATTCAGGGCATGGCCATCGACGTCCATACCCGCAAGTCCCGCGTGGCAAAGCCCAAGGGCGGCCTTTCGGGCCCGCTGTGCCACCACATCGCCGTGCGCATGGTCTGGGAGGTTGCCCAGGCCGTTGATATCCCCATCAACGGTGTCGGTGGTGTCATGACCGGCGAGGATGCGGCTGAGTTTATCCTGGCCGGTGCCACCTGCGTGTCGGTCGGCATGGCCAACTTCGTCGATCCGTGCGCTTCGCTCAAGATCGCGCATGAGCTCGAGGCCTGGGCTGAGTCCCAAGGCGTAAAGGACATCAACGAACTGGTAGGTGCTTTCGAATGCTAGAGACCGATGCCCGCGACCGCGTAATCGTCGCCCTCGACTGCGACCGTGAGCGTGCGCTCGAGCTTGCCCACGAGCTTTCGGGCCATGCCGCTTGGCTCAAAGTTGGCATGACGCTCTATTACGCTGAGGGTCCCCAGATCGTCAAGACCTTTAAGGACCTGGGCTTTAAGGTCTTCCTTGACCTTAAGTTCCATGATATTCCGCATCAGGTTCGCGGTGCCGCCCGCTCGGCCTCGCTTGCTGGTGCCGATCTGCTTTCGGTCCACGGTTTGGGTTCGGGCGCCATGCTCGCTGCCTGCCGCGAGGGTGCCGAGGAGGTGCGCGAGGACCGCGCCAAGCTCGTCGCCATCACCGTTCTTACGAGCATGAATCAGGATGCCTTGAGCGAGATCGGCGTCGAGTCGCCCGTGGCTGAGGAGGCCGCCCGCCTGGCAAAGCTCGCTCAGGCCAACGGCATCGACGGTATCGTGTGCTCGCCGATGGAGGCTCACGACATGCGTGAGCTGTTGGGTCCCGATGCCCTGATCGTGACTCCGGGTGTGCGTCCGGTTGGTGCCGCCCTTGGTGACCAGTCCCGTGTGGCGACGCCTTCCCAGGCTATCGAGCGAGGCGCAAGCCACATTGTGGTGGGCCGTCCCATCACCGGCGCCGACGATCCGGTCGCCGCCTTTGACGCCATCGTCGCCGAGCTGGTCGAAAACGTCGCGTAAAAGATTCCCCTAAGTCACCACTTTTGGGTCTCATTAGCACAAAATAGCCCCTGTGCCTGCGTAATCTTTCCCATCCTTTGTGTGGAATCGCAGGTCAGGGGCTTAACTTTGGGCGCAGTATATTGCACTTTTTGCGGGTATCGTCTAACCTATGGACCCGCGATTGGGCATTTTGTACGTTCTACGTGCTAAAATGCCAATTATTGAATCAGATATAACCCAACTATTTGGAGGTACGAATGGCACTCCCTCAGCTTACCGATGAGCAGCGCAAGCAGGCTCTTGAGAAGGCTGCTGCCGCACGTCACGCCCGCGCTGAGCTTCGCGAGCAGATCAAGAAGGGCGAGAAGTCCCTCGAGTCCGTGCTCAACTCCGATGACCCCATCGCTTCCCGCATGAAGGTTTCCACCCTCATCGAGTCTCTTCCCGGTTATGGCAAGGCCAAGGCCGCCAAGATCATGGAGGAGCTCGGTATCTCCGCTACCCGTCGCGTCCAGGGCCTCGGCGTCCGTCAGCGCGAGCAGCTCCTCGAGCAGCTGACCAAATAAGTGGGCGCTCAGGATTCCAAGCTCTTTGTGATTTCTGGACCGTCAGGCGCAGGGAAGGGTACGCTCGTCACTCGTGTGCGCGAGCGCCGCTCGAACCTGGGCCTGACGGTTTCGGCTACCACGCGAGCACCACGCAAAGGTGAGGTCGACGGCGTCAACTACTTTTTTCTGACGCGCGAGGAGTTCGACCGCCGCGTGGCAAACGGTGAGTTTGTTGAGTGGGCCGAGGTCCACGGTAACTGCTACGGCACGTTGGTGAGCGAGGTCACATCCAAGCTCGCCTCTGGCGCATCTCTGATTTTGGAGATCGATGTCCAGGGCGCCCTGCAGGTGAAGGAGCGTTTCCCCGAGGCCGTGCTGATCTTTATCAAGCCGCCTTCGCTTGAGGTGCTCCGCGAGCGTCTGGTCGGTCGCGGTACCGAGACGCCCGAGACGATTGAGCTGCGTATGGCAAACGCCGCCGATGAACTTGCCCTTGCCGACCGCTACGACGACGTCGTGGTGAATGACGATCTCGACCGCGCGACCGATGAGCTCGTTCGCGTTCTCGATATGCATGAAAGGATCTGAGGTCCGTGTCCGTTGTAAAGCCTTGCATTGACGATCTTCTGGAGAAGACCGATCACAACCGCTTCCTGCTCGCCTCGCTTGCCTCCAAGCGCGCCTGCGACATTAACAGCATGTTGCGTGGCCAGCACAACCGCGTGCTCGCCGTCCAGGATGTCGATGACATCACTATTGCGCTTTCCGGCGCCGATACCATCTCGATGGCTATGGACGAGATTGTCGACGGCGACATCTCCTACGACGAGGCCCGTTACGAGAAGGCACTCGGCCATAAGGTTGCTGAAGCCTAAATGGCAGCCCGCGTCTGCCTGGTCCACTATCACGAGGTTGGACTAAAGGGCAAGAACCGCGCACATTTTGAGCATATCCTCATGGATAACATCAAGGCGGCCTTGGCCGCCTTTTCCGTGAATGCCGTGTCTCGAATTTCCGGTTATATCCTCGTGACCTTTAACGAGCATCAGGCCGACGAGGCGGCGCGCGTCATTCGCACCGTCCCCGGCGTTGCTCGCGTGTCCCTGGCATATCACACGAACCGCGACCCGCAGGAGTACTGCGCCGCCGCCGTGAAGGCGCTGCGCGAGTTTGGTCCCTTTGAGTCGTTTAAGGTGCATGCCAAGCGCTCGAACACCGACTACGAGCTCACCTCGATTGATATCAATCGTCAGGTGGGAGAGGTGTTGTGCGAGGCGTTTCCCGATAAAAAGGTCCAGATGCACGACCCCGACGCAATGGTGCACGTGCTGGTGGTCCAGGGTAGCGTTTATGTGTACGCGCGCTCCGAGCGCGGCGTGGGCGGTCTGCCGGTGGGATCTGCCGGCAAGGTCGTGACGCTACTGTCGTCGGGTATCGATTCTCCGGTAGCGACCTGGATGCTCGCGCGTCGCGGCGCGGTGTGCGTGCCGGTACATTTCTCCGGTCGTCCGCAGACGGCCGACACGAGCGAGTATTTGGTGCAGGACATCATCCGTGCGCTTGAGCCGGGTGTCCAGATCGGCCGCCTGTACGTGGTGCCGTTTGGCGATTGTCAGCGTGAGATCTCGGTGACCTGCCCCAGCAACCTGCGCGTGATCATGTACCGTCGCATTATGTATTCGGTTGCCGAGCGCATTGCGCATATCGAGGGCGCCAAGGCTATTGTGACCGGTGAATCGCTCGGTCAGGTTGCTTCCCAGACGCTCGAGAACATCATGGCCGTCAACGAGGCCGTCAAGATCCCCGTGTTCCGCCCGCTGATTGGTTCGGACAAGCAGGAGATCATCGCGCGTGCCGAGGAAATCGGTACCTTCGATATCTCGACCGAGGCCGCTCCCGATTGCTGCACGCTCTTTATGCCGCGCCGCCCCGAGACGCACGCCAAACTCGATGCCGTGCATGAGGCGTGGGAGCTGTTCGATCACGAGGAGATGATTGAGCGCTTGCTCAAGCAGACCGAGTATATCGACTTCGAGAGCAACACGTATAAGGCCCCTAAGACCTTAAAACGCAAACATTCCGAGCTCGCTCCACGTGAGATTTACCAAGATCACGAATAATGTTGTGTATAGACCGGCGGTGATTTTGCATCGTCGGTCTTTTTCTATCTGGGCATTAGGCGATAAACGGTTCATTTGTCGACGTGTGCCTGAATAAATGGACACTTTTCCGCAAGGTTTTGGTCAGCTTTTGGTTTGACCGCGAAAACCGGTGTGGGCGTGCGGAGGCTGCGGCGTTCGTTTCCTGACACGATGGTGTTGGGAGGTGTTTGCTATGGCGCAGCGCGAGCAACACGAACGGGTTAAACGGATGGACCGCTGGGCAGAAAAGCTGCTCGGCCATAAGGCGATGGTCGTGGCGATCCTGGTTGTCTTTGCCGCCGCGAGCGGCTTGGCGATGGCAGGTTTTGGTGGTCACTCCAGCGACGTATCGTTTGAGCGTAGTGATGAGGCGAGCGCCTCGGATGTGCGCGGGGCCGGGGATGCCTCTCCTGACGATGCCGATGAGCCGTCTGCCAAGAGCTCCTCTGCTGCCGAGGTGTACGTCGATGTTGATGGCGCCGTTGTGAAGCCTGGCGTGTACCGGCTTAAAGATGGAGCACGGGTGTCCCAGGCGATTGATGCCGCCGGAGGGCTTACGGCCGAGGCGGATGTGACGGTTCTTAACCGTGCGTCCAAGATCACCGATGGTCAAAAGATCTATGTGCCGACGGTAGGGGAGCAACAAACGGCTGCGGCCGTCGGCGCCGCCGAAAGCAGTGCTTCCACGACCCCTGGTACAGGGTCTTCGTCGGGACTTGTGAATATCAATACGGCAAGTGCGGCGGAGCTGCAGACGCTTTCGGGCATCGGGCCTTCTATGGCCCAGTCAATTATCGACGAACGGACGCAAAACGGGGCCTTTGCCTCGGTCGATGACCTTATGCGCGTATCGGGGATCGGTGAGAAGAAACTCGCCAAAATTAAAGATTGCATCTGCGTATGAGTGCGACCGAGCGCGAGCATGTGATGCCACCGCGCCCATTGATGCCGTGGGCGATAGCCCTTTGTGCCGGCTTGTGTGCGAGCTGTGGGTTAGTGCTTAACATGGCGGCCGATGCGCTGCTGGGAGAGCGGGCGGCGCCCGTCACATTGCTTATGGCCATTCCCTTCGCGGCTGCGACGTGCATCGTATTGGCACGGTCCTGTATGCGTCTTGTGCGGTGGAAGCGATGGCTGTATGCCGCGGCCCTTGGCCTCGTTGCGGGAGCGGTCGTGTCCGCGGCTTGGGCGATAGGAGCGCTACACGCATCGAGGGCACTGGATAATCGGGCTGCGAGCAGTCTTGAGTTTGTTGTGCACGGCGATCCGTCCATCAATGACGGTGTGTACTCCTATACCTGCGATGCGTTTGCGGGCGAAAAGCATTTGGGTCAGGTATGGCTGTCGTGCGATCGTGAGCTCGGCGTCGGTTCGCATGTACGTGCTATCGGTCGAATTTCGCGCTTTGAGAATGATGCGTATGGGCGCTCACGCGTGCTTCGGGGCGAGCTTCGAAAGGTTAAAGTCGTCCGGTTGGTATCGATCGACGAGGGCCCTCCAGGCCCGTTGTCTTGGCTTCGAAACGAGCTCCTTGCCGTTATCGCGCCCGCGACCGATCCAGCGCGCTCGCTCATTGCCGGCGTTGTCTGCGGACGCTCGGCCGAGCTGCGTGCCCAGCCGGCGGGCGATTGGTTTTCGGTAACGGGCACCGCACATCTTATCGCTGTCTCGGGTAGTCATCTTGCCATCGTGGGGTTTGTGATTGAGAGCGCCCTGCAAAAGACACGCCTCTCTCGTGGGCTGCAGCGGGGGCTGTTGGTGCTGGCCCTCGCTGCCTATGCCGTTTTTACGGGCGCTTCGCCCTCGGCCGTGCGCGCGTGCTGCATGGTGGCGGCGTCGCTTGTCGCCAACGGCGCCGGGCGTCGTCGGCATGGCCTCTCGGCTCTGTTCGTCACCATGGCAATCTTTGTGTTGCTGCGTCCGACGGTATTGTTCGAAATGGGTTTTCAGCTTTCGTGCGCCAGTGTCTTTGCCATCCTTTGTTTTTGCCCCTACGCCACCTACGCCTTGGGCGAGCTGGGCATGCCATCGGGTGTCGCCAGCGTTTTGTCTGTCACGCTGTGCTCGCAGCTGGCGACACTTCCCGTTACGATTCCCGCATTTGAGACGTTTTCGCTCATTGCCCCACTTGCAAATGCCGTGATCGGTCCGGTGATAAGCGTGCTGCTCGCTGTATCGGTTGTGCTGGTGCCCTGCTCGCTTGTGCCGCTGCTGCGTCACGGGGCGCTCGTGGTGCCCATGATTGTCGCCCGCTGTGCGCTGTTCTTTGAACAGCTCTTTGCTGCCGTTCCGGGCGCATCCGTAAGCGTGCCGCCCGATACGCCCTTGGTATATGTGGTGCCGTTCGCGCTGGTGGCCCTCTTGGTCTGGTGGCCACGCCCCCGCGCGCGGAGCATGGCAGCGGGGCTGCTGTGTTTAATGCTCGCAGCGGGTGTTCCGTATGTCTATTGGGATCGATGTGCGCCGCCTTCGGTAACGGTCCTCGATGTTGGCCAGGCCGATGCGATTCTGGTTCGTCAGGGTGGCGCCGTGGCACTCGTCGACTGTGGGCTCGATGACCGCGTGGTGTCGGCGTTGGTTCGCAATAACGTCCACCATATCGACGCCGTCTTCGTGACGCATTGGGATGAAGACCATTGGGGCGGTCTTCCCGACGTACTCGATCGTTTTTCGGTTGGAACCATTGCGGTCGCGGCCGATGCACTTGACGGCGCGCCTACTGAGGTTCTGAATCGCCCGGGTGTAACGTATCGGCAGGTGGCTCGCGGAGACACGGTCGATATCGGCGCATTTCGGGCTCGTGTGATGTGGCCGTTTGACACGGTGGATGGCGAGGGCAATGAGGACTCTCTTGTTTTGCTGCTCTCCTACGCTCAGGAAGGCAAGAGCCTGCGTGTGCTCCTTACTGGTGACGCCGAGCTCGATCAGGAGCGCGAGTTTGTACAGGAGGTGGGAGATATCGATGTGCTCAAGCTGGGGCATCATGGCTCAAAAGTTTCCGTCGACACAGACCTGCTGGGCACGCTTAAGCCCGAGTTCTCTATCGCGAGCGCCGGCGAGGGGAATCGTTACGGCCATCCGTCGGATGCCTGCATTGATGCAGTTAAGGAAGCGGGTGGTGCGTTCGCATGCACCATCGAACACGGCGACATTACCGTCACGCCGACTGCGAAGGGCTTTGCCATGCGATGCCAGCGACCGTGATGACATCGTTGGCGCGCGGTGGACCCCTGGGCTAAAATGGCACGGTACGAATTCGAGTGTGTGCGAGAGGGGAGCGCAATGTCCGAAACCGGTCTGCTGCCGGCATATCTGATCGTCGGTACCGATGGGGTCAAGCGCGACCACGCCGTCTCGCGTATGAAAGCTCGCTTGGAAAAGTCGGGTATGGTTGAGTTCAACCTCGATGAACGCGACATGACGAAAGATCCCGATATCGAGTCGATCATCGGCTCGCTCAATACCTTTCCCATGGGCAGCGAGTTTCGCCTGGTGATCCTCGACGGCTGCTCCAAGCTTGCCAAGGCGGTCTCGGAACCGCTTGTCGAGTACCTCGCAAGTCCCAGCCCCACGACGGTCTGTCTCATTATTGCCGACTCACTTGCCAAGAATACGCGCCTGTATAAGGCAATCGCCAAGATCGACAAGAAGGCTATCGTCGATTGTTCGGGTACCAAGCGCTGGGAACTGCCGCGCCGCGTTCAGCAGATGGCGACGCAGCGCGGTAAGTCCATCTCGACGGCTGCTGCCGAGGAGCTCGTCTCGCGCTCGGGCGAGAACACCCGCATGCTCGATAACGACTTGGCCAAGCTTGCCCAGATGGTCGAGGCGCCGCAAATTGAGCTTGCCGATGTGGAGCGCTGGATCGTGCGCACGGCCGAAGTTCAGCCCTGGGACTTCCTCAATGCCGTCTCGGCCCGCGATATGCGCCGCTCGCTTGAGCTCTTTGGGCTGCTGCCCGCCAAGAGCTATGTGTGGACCTACACGCTGCTATGCGGTCGCATCCGCGAGTTGATCGTCGCCAAGGCGCTCGACTCTCGTGGGCAGGGGCGTGAGCTCGCCGCGACACTCAAGCTTCAGGCCTGGCAGGTCAAAAATCACCTGACCTGGGCACGCCGCTTTTCGATGGCGGAGCTTGTCGCTGCGCTCGAGGGCGCGGTCGATGTGGAGCTCGCACTGAAGGGTTCTGCCGATTCGGAGACCGCGCTTTTGCTCTGGATTACGAACATCTTGAGAAAATCGTGATGATACCTGCCTATTTGACAAATTCGTTCTATCCCTTTGAGGGGGAGCGTGCTATAGTAGGCGCTTGCATGACCTCACCGTGTCTCAGAGGTGTCATACATTTTTTGCAAGGAACTCGAAAGGAACTCCAGAAGTGGCAAACATCAAGTCTCAGAAGAAGCGTATCCGCACCAATGAGGCAGCTCGCATGCGTAACAAGGCTGTCAAGTCCGAGCTCAAGACGCTGACCAAGCACGTCCAGTCCGCCGTCGCCGAGGGCGACGCCGAGAAGGCCCAGGCTGCCCTCAAGACCGTCACCAAGCGTCTCGACATGGCTGCCGCCAAGCATGTTATCCACAAGAACCAGGCTTCCAACCGCAAGTCCGGTCTTGCCAAGCTCGTGAACAGCATCAACGCCTAAGTTGTAAATTTCACACCACACAGATTACGCGCATAAATGGAGCCTGTTTTATGGAACAGGCTCCATTTTTTGTACCGCTCGGGTAAGATAGTCCGCATGAATACTTCAATTGACATTTCCCACATCCGCAACTTCTCGATCGTTGCGCACATCGACCATGGCAAGTCCACGATCAGTGACCGCATCCTCGAGCTCACCCATACCGTCGACGAGCGCGATATGGAGTCGCAGCTGCTCGACACCATGGATATCGAGCGCGAGCGCGGCATCACGATCAAGTCTAATGCCGTTCGCGTGTCCTATGACGCCGACGATGGTGAGACGTATCAGTTCAACCTGATCGATACGCCGGGCCACGTGGACTTTACCTACGAGGTCTCGCGTTCGCTTGCCGCCTGCGAGGGTGCGGTGCTTGTCGTCGACGCCACGCAGGGCGTCGAGGCGCAGACCGTCTCCAACGCGACGCTCGCCATGAACGCCAACTTGGATATCGTGCCCGCTATCAACAAGATCGACCTGCCGTCGGCACACCCCGACGAGGTCAAGACCGAGATCGAGGACGACCTGGCGATCCCTGCCGACGATGCCGTATGCGTATCGGGCAAGACCGGCGAGGGCATTCACGATTTGCTGGAGTCTATCGTCTTTTTGATCTCTCCGCCCAAGGGCGATGCGAACGCGCCGCTCAAGGCGCTTATCCTGGATTCGTATTTCGATGAGTACCGCGGCGTCGTTGCCACGGTCCGCGTCTTTGACGGCTCCATCAAGAAGGGCGATACCCTGCGCATGATGCAGGCAGAAGGTGACTTCTTGGTCGACGGCGTGGGCGTCAAGCGTCCTGCCGAGACCCCGGTTGACGCACTGACGGTTGGCGAGGTCGGCTACGTGGTCACGGGTCTGAAGGATCCTGAGGCCGTGCACGTGGGCGATACCCTCACGTGGGCGTCTAATCCCTGCCCCGAGCCGCTTCCCGGTTACCGCGAGGCCAAGCCCATGGTCTATACGGGCCTGTTTCCGATCGACAACAAGGATTACGAGAACCTGCGCGACGCTCTCGATAAGCTGCACGTCAACGACCCGTCGTTGGTGTGGGAGCCCGAGACCTCGGTGGCGCTCGGCTTTGGCTTCCGCGTGGGCTTCTTAGGCCTGCTGCATATGGAAGTCGTCAAGGAGCGCCTGGAGCGCGAGTTCAACCTTGACCTCATTGCTACGAGCCCTTCGGTGGACTATCACGTCTATAAGACCGACGGCGAGATGATTGATGTTCGCAGCCCGCAGGATCTGCCCGAGGCTACGCGCATCGAGCGCATTGAGGAGCCTTACCTCAAGGCCAAAATTATCTGCCCGCCCGAGTATACGGGTGCCGTCATGCAGCTCGCTATCGAGCACCGCGGCATTACAACTGACATGATCCATCTCACGAGCAAATCGGTCGAGATGCGCTTTGACATGCCGCTCGCCGAGCTCATCCTGGACTTCTTTGACCAGCTCAAGAGTCGCACCAAGGGCTATGCCTCACTCGACTACGAGTTCAACGAGTACCGTCCCTCCGAACTCGTCAAGCTCGATATTTTGCTTTCGGGCGATGAGGTGGACGCGCTTTCGTTTATCGTGCACAAGGATAAGGCCTATGGCCTGGCCCGCGGCCTGTGTGACAAGCTCAAGGAAATCATCCCGCGCCAGCTGTTCGAGGTGCCTATTCAGGGCGCCATCGGCAACAAGATCATTGCCCGCTCTACCGTCAAGGCGCGTCGCAAGGACGTTTTGGCCAAGTGCTATGGCGGCGATATCTCGCGAAAGCGCAAGCTGCTCGAGAAGCAGAAAGAGGGCAAGAAGCGCATGAAGGCCATCGGTTCGGTCGAGGTCCCGCAGGAGGCCTTTATGGCGATCCTAAAGGTAGACGAGTAAGTCCATGGCGCTTTCTGAATACAGCAAGCGTCTGCTGGGCGCCTATGCCGAGCAGCCGTTCCTTATGGCTCCCATGGCGGGCGTAACCGACCCCGCCTATCGCATCATGTGTCGCCGCCGCGGTGCCAACCTTGCCTACAGCGAGATGGTGAGCGTTGCGGGCCTTGCCTATGCCAGCAACAAGACGTGGCGCCTGGTGTTGCCGGCCGACGAGGAGCAGCAGATCTGCGTGCAGCTCTTTGGTTCCAAGCCCGATCAGTTTGCGGGTGCCGTCGCTGCCGTCGAGGAACGCGTGGGCGATCGCCTGTCATTGATTGATATCAACATGGCCTGTCCCGCTCGCAAGGTCGTTACCAAGGGCGAGGGCTCGGCGCTTATGCGTACGCCCGACCTGGCCGAGCAGATTGTCGAGGCAGCGGTGGGCGCGGCGCATGTTCCCGTGACCGTGAAGATTCGCAAGGGCTTTTACGCCGAAGACCGCAATGCCGCGACGTTTGCCCAGATGCTCGAGGGCGCAGGGGCAGCTGCGGTGGCGGTGCACGGCCGCTGTGCCACGCAGCTCTATACGGGCCAGGCCGATTGGTCGGTCGTCGATGAGGTGGCCGACGCCGTCGAGATTCCCGTTATCGGTTCGGGCGATGTGTTCTGCGCCGAGGATGCGGCGGAACGCCTGCGCAACTCGGGCGCCAGTGCCGTGTTTATCGCGCGCGGTATCTATGGCAACCCCTGGGTGTTCGGTGATGCTCGAGCCCTTGCACTCGATGGCACGCCAGTACCGGTGCGTAGCTCGGTCGAGCGCCTGGATGCCCTGCGCGAGCACCTGACGCTCACGCATGAGCTGTTGCCGCTTATGTCACGTGCCCGCACGTACGCGAGCTGGTATCTTAAGGGCATGCCCCATGCCGCCGCCTGGCGCGCGCAGGTGGTGCGCTGCTCCACATACGAGGAGTTCATGGCATTGGTCGATGATATCGAGCGCGATGTGGTGGCCTGCGAGGCCGCGCTTGCCGCCGGCGAGTCGGTGCCCGCTCATCCGCTGGAGGCCTAACGGTGGCCGTTACCGCGCTGTACGTCCACGTGCCGTTTTGCGCCCAAAAGTGCCGATACTGCGACTTTGACTCACGCAGTTTTGCTTCGTGCGACCTGAGTGCTGCGCTCGATGTCTATTTTGAGCAACTGTATGCGCGCCTCGATGCCTTTGGCGACGCAGGCGCGCTTGCGCAGGTCCGCACCGTCTATGTTGGCGGCGGTACGCCGTCGCTGGCAGGAGAGCGTCTGGTGGAGCTTGCCCGGCGTATTTGCATGTGGTGCAAGCCCGTTGAGTTTACCTGCGAGGCCAATCCCGAGTCGTTGACCGCCGGGCTTGCCACTGCGCTTGCCAAGGTCGGTGTCACACGCGTCTCTCTGGGAGTTCAAACCCTTGACAACGCCGAGCTTGCTGCGATTGGCCGTATTCACGATGCCGATCGGGCGCTCGCTGCCATCACGACGGTTAAGGACGCTGGGCTCGATGTGTCCTGCGACCTGATGTGCGGACTTCCCGGGCAGACCGCCGTAAGCTGGCAACGCACGCTCGATGGCGTGCTGGCGGCGGCGCCGCATCATGTGTCGGTGTACCCGCTCACGCTCGAGGAGGGCACGCCGCTCTACCACATGGCGTGTCGCGACGAGTCGCTCGAGCCCGACGAGGATTTTCAGGCTGCGTGCATGGACGCGGCGCGTGAGTGCCTGGGTGCGGCCGGCTATCACCCGTATGAGGTGGCAAGCTACGCGCTCGACGGACATGAGTGTGCCCACAACATTGCCTATTGGACAGGACGGGGCTATCTGGGCTTGGGCCGCTCTGCCGCCGGTATGCTCGACGCCGAGGATTTCGATCGCTTGGCCGGGCTGTTTCCCGACGTGCCTGCTCGCGGCGATGCGTATCGCGTGCGCTTGGTGCAACGCGACGACGCCGCGACGACGTTTGATGCCGAGTATCTGTCGCAGCGCGAGGCTGCGGCCGAGGATTTGATGCTCGCCTGCCGCATGACGCGTGGCATTGGGCCCGATCTGTTGGTTCGCTCGGCAAGCGTGATCGCTGCAGACGAGCTGGTGGCGGCCTGTGACCGTGCGCTCGAGTTGGGTCTTGCCACTTGGGTGCCCGATTATGTCGAGGGCCATGCGGGGTGCGTCGCCTCGAAAGACGTTATCGCAGGTCGTGCCCACGCCCGTTTAGCGCCCACCCACTTGGGCTGGCTCGATGGAAATGTGCTGTTCGAGCTGTTTTGGGGTCTAGCTTAGGCCGCTCGGGTAGAATTACCGCAATATATACGCTGCTGTGAGCAGGAGGTTGCCGCGCATGGCGACGATGAACGAAAAAGATTACTACGAGATTTTGGGTGTCTCCAAGGACGCCACCTCGCGTGATATACAGAAGGCCTTCCAGCAAAAGGCCCGCAAGCTCCATCCGGACGTCAACAAAGAACCTGATGCCGAGGAAAAGTTTAAAGAGGTTTCCGAGGCCTACGCCGTGCTTTCGGACGAGCAGAAGCGTGCGCGCTACGACGCCATGCGCTCGGGCAACCCCTTCGCCGGCGCTCCTACGGCTTCGCCCTATGGCGGCGGCTACGCCGGCAGCGCAGGCTATGGCAATCCCTTTGAGGGCGGCTTTCCCTTTGGTGGCGCCTGGGGCCAGCCGCGTCGCGGGCAGGCTGCCTATAATCCCGAGAACGGCGCCAACGTGGTCGTCGATATCAAGCTCGACGCTAAGGAGGCCAAGGGCGGTGCCCGCAAGACCGTCCGCTATACGCGCTTCGATACCTGTGGCCACTGTGGCGGCTCGGGTTCTGTTTCGTCCGAGCATGCACATACCTGTCCGAGCTGCGGTGGTCGCGGCCACATCGATGTCGACCTGTCCTTCCTGTTCGGTGCCGGCACGTTTCAGTCGGTCTGCCCCGAGTGCGGCGGTTCCGGTAAGGTCGTCGCCGACCCCTGCCCCGATTGCGGCGGCAGCGGCCGTGTCCGTGTGACCTCCGAGCAGACGATTGAGTTTCCTGCCGGTACGCACGATGGCGACGAGGTCCGCATTGGCGGCATGGGTCACGCCGGCACCAACGGTGCCTCGGGTGGCGATCTGGTCGGCCGCGCTCATGTCGAGGCCGAGCGTCTGGAGGGCAAGGCCCGTACCGGTTTTTACCTGATGGGCATCGTGGCGCCGTTTTTGGTGCTGTCGGCCATCTCGGGCGTGTTCTCGGCCTTTGCCGTGATGTGCTTTATTCCGTTTGCCATGGGCCTGTTCATGGTGGTCTCGGACGGCGTGCTGCACCGCAGCCTGCTGTGGTGGAAGCGCGGCGCGATGCAGTTTGCCAACGGTTTTGCCAACGGATTTATGTTTGCGCTCGTGTCGGTTTGGTTTGCGAGCTGCTCGCAACGTGCCATGCTTTCGCCCTACGCAATGCAATAACATCAACCCCTCTGTTTGCGGCCGGCCCAGCTTGGGTATAGGACGCACTGTGACAATAATGAAAGTCGGAAGGATTCGGTCGTGTCGGAAAATAGGGATTACTACGAGGTACTTGGCGTCGACAAGGATGCCGACGCGCGGACGATTAAGCGCGCGTTTCTAAAGAAGGCCCGTACCGTACACCCGGACGTTTCGGACGACCCCGAGGCCGAGGCCAAGTTCAAAGAGCTCAACGAGGCGTATTCCGTTCTTTCCGACGAGCAGAAGCGTGCTAACTACGACCGTTACGGCACCGCGGACGGCCCCGGTGGCTCTGGCTATGTCGACATCAACGATATCTTTGGTGGCATGGGCATGGACGACCTCTTCTCGTCGTTCTTTGGCGGCGGTGCCGGCGGTGGCGCCCGAAATCGCCGTGAGCGTCGTCGCGGCCGCGATATGGCCATCTCCCTTTCGGTGACCCTTGAGGAGGCGGCACTCGGTTGCAAAAAGACGATCAGCTATGACCGCCTTGCCCCCTGCGAGGATTGCAACGGCACCGGTAGGGCCGAGGGCGCACAGGAAAAGCAGTGCAGCCGCTGCCACGGCACGGGCTATGTGACGACGGTCCAGCGTTCTTTCCTGGGCCAGGTTCAGTCCTCTTCGCCCTGTCCCGACTGCCACGGCGAAGGCACGGTCATCGACCATCCCTGCGAGACCTGTGACGGTCAGGGCCGCACGCCTTCGCACGAAAAGATCGATGTCGATATTCCCGCCGGCGTTTCGACCGGTCGCCAGCTGCGCGTGAGCGGTTTTGGCGAGGCCGGCCTTCGCGGCGAGCCGTCGGGCGACCTGATCGTCAACGTGCGCGTCGCCGACCACGAGCGTTTTAAGCGCAACGGCGACGACCTGTACCTCGTGAGCGATATCTCGATTGCGCAGGCTGCGCTCGGATGCGAGATCGAGGTCGAGGGCATTATGCCTGACGAGGTCGTCAAGGTGTGCGTCCCCGCTGGCGCCCAGTACGGCGACACCGTGAGCGTCAACAATTACGGCATGCCGCGTATCGGCGGTGGCGGTTCGCGCGGTCGTCTGATCGTGCAGCTGCGTGTGGTCGTCCCCACGAACCTTTCCAATAAGCAGCGCGAGCTGCTTCGCGCCTTTGCCGACGAGATGGGCGATGACGTCGCATCCGGTAAGAAGTCGGTGACCGACCGTATCAAGAGTGCCCTCGACGACATCCTCGATTAAGGAGCCCGCGTGCTCGCACCTCATATCTCTGTCGTCAACCTCGGCTGCCGTGTCAACCGGGTTGAGTCCGACCGTATCACTGCCGATCTAATGCGCCTGGGCTTTGCGATGGTGGAGCCTCAGGATGCTGAGCTGATCGTCATTAACACCTGTGCCGTTACGGGCGAGGCCGAGGCCAAGACCCGTAAGGCCGTTCGCCATGCGCTGGCCTATCCAAACGAGCCCTATGTGGTCGTGACCGGATGCGTGGTCAATCTGCATCCCGAGGAGCTGCTGGAGCTCTCGGACCGCGTGATCGCCGAGCCGTCCAAGATCGATGTCGCCGAACGCGTCTGTGAGGTGCTGGGCGTTGAGTCCGATGACGTTCCCGCCTGCAGCGACGGCGAGGTTGTCGACGCACTCGGTCGCTCGCGTCTGGGCGTGAAGATCCAGGACGGCTGCAACCATCGTTGCACCTATTGCATTGTGTGGAAGGCTCGCGGCCCCGAGCGCTCCGTGCCGGTCGAGTCCGTGCTCGAGCAAGTTCGCGAGGCTCAGGAGGCCGGCGTGCCCGAGGTGGTGCTGACGGGTGTGAACCTGGGCGCCTACGATGGCAAGAGCGCGACTGATGAACACGTTGAGATCGATGAGCTGCTCGAGGCGATCATGGAGCGCACGTCTATTCCGCATGTGCGCATTTCCTCGGTCGAGCCCATGGATATCTCCGAGCCCCTGCTTAAGGTCATGGCGCGCTATCCGAAGCGCATCGCCCCGTTTTTGCACCTGCCCGTGCAGTCCGGCTGCACCAGGACACTGCATCGCATGGGCCGTCCCTATAGCGCCGAGGCCTTCGAGGAGACGGCGCACATGATTCGCACCAACTTGCCTCAGGCGTCCCTTTCGTGCGATGTCATCGTCGGTTTTCCCGGCGAGACGGACGAGGAGTTTGAGGAGTCGCTGGCGCTGTGCCGTCGCGTGGGCTTCTCGCGTATGCACGTGTTCCGCTACAGCAAGCGTCCCGGTACCCTTGCTGCTGATATGCCCGACCAGGTACTGCCCGAGGTTATGGCCGAGCGCAGCCGCCGCATGCGAGCCGCGGCGCAGGAGCTCGCCATTGCCGACGCTCGCCGCCGCGTGGGAACCGTCGAGCGCGCCGTGCTCGAGTATGGCGACAACTTGACGCTCGGTTCGTTCCATCATGCCCGTCTTGACGATACCCGTGGACTCGCAGCCCCGTGCCTGCTCGATGTTGCTATCATCGGAGTCGATGATTCCGGCTTGGTCCATGCACGCAGGGAGGTCCATGGAAGCCTCGAAGATTAGACTTACCGTTCCCGAGGGAATTGATCCTTCGCGCGTTTTGGGTGCCGGCGACGACGTCCTGCGTGCGCTGGAGAGCTTGGTTCGTGCCCGCGTGGTCGCCCGTGGCGACAGTATCGCCGCGAGCGGTGACCCGGACGAGGTCGAGCTCGTGGCACGCTTTTTCGAGCATGCTTTTCGCGAGGCGGCCGCCGGACGCACGCTGTCTTCCGACGATGTCTCTCGCTGCCTGGCCGTCTTGCGCGACGGTGAGCACGAGGCTACGTCGCTTCGCGATGATGTGCTGCTTTCGTATCGCGGTCGTGCCATTCGCCCCAAGACGCTCGGCCAAAAGCGCTATGTGGATGCCATCCGCTCGCATACCATCACGTTTGGCCTGGGTCCCGCCGGTACCGGTAAGACCTATCTGGCCATGGCGCTCGCCGTTGCCGCGCTCAAGCGTCACGAGGTGGGCCGTCTGATCTTGACGCGTCCGGTTGTCGAGGCGGGGGAGAACCTGGGCTTTTTGCCCGGTACCCTTGAGGAAAAGATCGATCCCTACATGCGTCCGCTCTACGACGCCCTTTTTGACATGATGGATCGCGAGCGCACCGATGAGCTTATGGAGCGCGGCGTGATCGAGATCGCCCCGCTTGCCTACATGCGCGGCCGCACGCTGAGCGATGCCTTCGTGGTGCTCGACGAGGCCCAAAATACCACGCCCGAGCAGATGAAGATGTTCCTGACGCGCCTGGGCTTTAACTCCAAGTTTGTGATTACCGGCGACCTGAGTCAGCGCGACCTGGTGGGTCGCGGCGGTCTTGCCGACGTCGAGCAGATTTTGGGTCGTGTCGACGATGTCGCATTTTCTCACCTCGAGCGTGCCGACGTGGTGCGTCATGCCTTGGTGGGGCGTATCGTCGAGGCATACGATGCTTATGATGATGTACGCGAGAAGCGCGTGCACGACCGAAAGGAGTCCCGTTGAGTGTATTGATCAGCAACGATGCCGAGCTCGATACGCTGCTCGACGCGCAGGAGGTAGAGCACATCTGCGAGGTCGTGCTTGCCGCCGAGGGCGTTGAACGTGAAGTCGAGATTTCTCTTTCGTATGTCGATGAGGACGAGATGCACGAGCTCAACCACGAGTGGCGCGGTATCGACCGTACCACCGATGTCCTCTCGTTTGAATGCGACTCGGCCTTTGACGAGGATATTCCCGCCGACGAGACGCTCGAGCTCGGCGATATCATCTTGGCTCCGCAGGTCATTGCCCGTCAGGCCCCCGGCTTTGGCAATAGCCCTGCCGACGAGTGTCGCCTGATGCTCGTGCATGGCATGCTGCACCTGCTGGGCTATGACCATATCGAGGACGACGAGGCTGAGGCCATGGAGGCCCGCGAGGATGCCATCCTGCGCGATCTGGCGCTCGAGCGCGGCGAGGACCCCAAGCTGGTCCACGTCGGCCCCATCACCAACCACGCCCACGACTAGGAGCCGTCTATGATTCCCGGATCGAACAAGGACCATCCGTCCTTCTTAAAGTCGTTCTCCTACGCCATGGAGGGCTTCGTCACCGCCGTCAAGACCGAGCGCAACATTAAGGTTATGCTCGCGGCGGGCGTTTGTACCGTCGTTGCCGGCTGCATTGTCGGCCTCGACATTGCCGAGTGGGCCATAGTTATCATCTGCTGTGGCTTGGTGATTCACGGCGAGCTGTGCAATACCGCCATGGAAGCGATCGTCGACCTGGCGACCCAGGAACTTCATCCGCTGGCAAAGCGTGCGAAGGATATCGCCGCCGCCTCCGTGTACGTACTTTCCATCACCGCCGCGATTGTTGGCTTGCTGGTATTTGCCCACGCGCTCGACTTTATTTAGAAAGGGATTTTCATGTCCGACAATATGCAGCCTATCGATGAAACTCTGGACGACGAGTCCCTGGATGCGGTGGATGCCGAAGCGAACGATGCCTATGAGGATGTCGAGGAGTTCGATCCGTTTGAGGGCATGAGCGACGAGGAACTCGACGCCCTGTGCGACGAGGGCGACAGCTTCGCGGGCTTTGGCGACGTTGAGCCCGGTTTCCGCAGCGGCTTCGTGGCGCTGGTCGGCCGCCCCAACGCCGGCAAGTCCACGCTGCTCAACGCCTGCTATGGCAAAAAGGTCGCCATCACCTCGCCGGTGGCCCAGACGACCCGCCGCCGCATGCGTGCCGTCGTCAACCGTCCCGGCTACCAGCTGGTCTTTGTCGATACCCCGGGTATCCACAAGCCCAAGGACGGCCTGGGGTCCGTGCTCAACAAGAGCGCGCTGTTCGAGCTGAACGATGTCGATGTCGTCGCGTTTTTGATTGATGCCACCAAGCCGATCGGCAGGGGAGACGCCTGGGTTGCCGAACGCGTCAAAAACGCCCGTTCCAAGAAGGTCCTGGTGCTCACCAAGGCCGATGAGGCCGACCCCGCACAGGTCATGGAGCAGCTTAAGGCAGCCCACGAGCTCATGGAATATGACGATGAGATCGTGACGTCGTCGGTTAAGAACTTCAACGTCGATGCCTTTATCGAGACCGTTGCGCACTTTTTGCCCGAGGGCCCGCGTTGGTTCCCCGAGGACATGGGTACCGACGCTTCCGACGAGACGCTCGTTGCCGAGTTTGTGCGCGAGAAGGTCTTGCGTCGCACCCGTGATGAGATTCCGCACTCCGTTGGCGTTATCTGCGATGCGCTCGAGCAGACCAAGAAGGTGCTGCGCGTGCACGCCACCATTTACGTCGAGCGCGAGGGCCAAAAGGGCATCATCATCGGTAAGGGCGGCGAGATGATCAAGCATATCGGTATCGACGCCCGTCGCGATCTTGAGCGCATCTTTGGCACGCAGGTCTTTTTGGAGCTGGACGTGAAGGTCAAGGCCGGCTGGCGTGACGACGAGGCCCAGATTCGCCGCTTTGGCTACAACGCCGAGGACTAAGGACGCGCGGTGCGCATGGCAGGCTCCCGGACATATCGCACGAAAGTGCTCGTGCTCGATAAGACTAAGCTCAAAGAGACGGACCTGATTCTGACGATGCTTGACGAGCGGGGTCGGCAGGTTCGTGCCGTGGCAAAGGGCGCCCGCAAACCCGGTGGGCGCCTGGCTGCGCGCTGCGAGCTGTTCTGTACCGTCGATATGCTGCTCGCACATGGACGGTCGCTCGACGTGGTTTCTCAGGCCGAGCTTATGGAAGCGCCGCTCGGCGCCGCGCCCGATTACGAGACGACTTGCGCCGCAAGCGCGATTGCCGAGGTCGCGCGCGTGTGCTCATTCGAGGACGCCGAGGACCCGTTTACCTTTGCCATCACGCAGCGGGCGCTCACGCTTGTCGGCAGCGGGCTCGACTCGGCACATATGGACCTGCTCGTGGCGGCCTTTGTCTTTAAACTGCTGTCGCACGTTGGCTACCGACCCGATTTTTCGGCATGCGTGCTGTGCGGAGACCCCATGCTGTCGTATTTTTCACCACAGGCGGGCGGTCTCATGTGCGGGTCGTGCGCGTCGAGCGTTCCGGGTGCCGAACTGGTGTCGACCGGTGAGGTCGCGTGGCTGCGCGCCCTCATGTCCATGACCTTCGATGCGCTCATGGCCGAGCGAATCGACCCGCATACGGCGGCATTCTTGCTCGGGCTTTCGCATGTTTGGGCCGCCACGCACACCGATCAGCGCCTCCGTGCGATGGAATTCATGTTGGGTCGGTGATGATGCGCAGGGGCGGGCTGCTTGTGGTAACATATCGGCCTGTTGGTACCTCGACCTTGGTTGCTCGCTCCACCGGCGGCTTCCCAGTCCGAGGCGAATCGAGTCGCCCGATGGCGACGCAAAACGAAAGGTGAAACAATGACTGTTTCCAAAGAGCGCAAGGCGGAGCTGACTGCCCAGTTCGGTAACACCCCGGTCGACACCGGCAACCCCAAGGTTCAGGTCGCCATCCTGTCCGAGCGCATCAAGGAGCTGACCGAGCACATGAAGTCCCACCAGAAGGACTTCCACACCCGTCGTGGCCTGCTCATGCTCGTCGGTCGTCGTCGTCGTCTTCTCTCCTACATCAAGAAGAACGACATCGTCGAGTACCGTGAGCTCATCAAGGCTCTGGGCATTCGCGACAATATTCAGTAGCGAACTTGTACATGCTAAGAGCGTCCTGCATGCGGGACGCTCTTTTTGTGTAAGGGCGTGAACAATCACGCTCTGAAGCGTGGCGGGGGCAGGGGGCCCGCGTCACATGAGAAGCCCGCAGGCAAGGGGCCTGTGGGGTAAAGGAGAACAATGACACTCGTATCCAAGACCTTTGAGCTGTACGGCAAGACCTACACCTTTGAGTCCGGCGAGCTTGCCAAGCAGGCCACTGGCGCCTGTCTGGTCAAGCAGGGCGACACCACGATGCTCGATACCGTGGTCGTCTCCAAGGAGCGCAAGAACTATGACTTCTTCCCGCTGACCGTCGACTTCAACGAGAAGATGTACGCTGCCGGCCGCATCCCGGGTGGCTACCTCAAGCGTGAGGGCCGTCCCAGCGAGAAGGCCACGCTCACCGCGCGCATGATCGACCGTCCGATTCGCCCGAGCTTCCCGGACGGCTTCCGCAACGAGGTACACATTGTCGCTACCTCGCTCGTCGCCGACCAGGTCAACCCCTTCGACGTCATCAACGTCATGGGTGCCTCCCTGGCCATGACGCTCGGCGGCGTGCCCTTCGAGGGCCCGCTTGCCTGCGTGCGCATCGGCCGTAACGTGGAGACCGGCGAGTTTATCGTCAACCCCACCTACGAGGAGCGCGAGAACTCCGATCTGGACCTGGAGCTGGGCGGATCCGCCGACTTCATCTCGATGGTCGAGGCCGGCGCCGAGGAGATCTCCGAGGACGACATGCTCGCCGCTATGAAGTTTGGCCAGGAGGCCCTTGCTGCTTTCTGCCAGGCTCAGGACGAGTTCGTCGCCGAGTGGGAGCAGGTTAACGGCCCCATCGTCAAGAAGGAGTACCCGCTCGACCAGCCCGTCGAGGAGGTCCAGGAGCGCATCTTCGCCCACTACGACGAGATGGCTGCCGCCCTTCGCGACGCCGACAAGCTCTCCCGTATCGGTAAGGTCGAGGCTCTGAAGGAGTCCATCCGCGCCGAGTTCACCGAGGAGGAGCAGGCCGCTTGGGAGCGCGAGATCCCCGTGGCGCTCAAGAAGCTCGAGAAGAAGGCCATGCGCACCATGGTCGTCGAGACCGGCGAGCGCGTCGACGGCCGTGCCGCCGACGAGATCCGTCCCATCATGGTGAAGGACAACTACCTACCGCTCGTTCACGGCTCTGGTCTGTTCCAGCGTGGCCAGACCCAGGTGCTTTCCGTCCTGTCGCTCGGTATGCTCAACGAGGGCCAGCGTCTGGATACCATCGAGCCCACCGAGGGCAAGCGCTACATGCACCACTACAACTTCCCGCCTTTCTGCACCGGCGAGACCGGCCGCATGGGCAGCCCCAAGCGCCGCGAGATCGGCCATGGCAATCTGGCCGAGCGCGCTCTGCTTCCGGTGCTTCCCGACGAGAACGAGTTCCCCTACGCCATCCGCGTCGTCTCCGAGGTCATGGAGTCCAACGGCTCCTCTTCGATGGCTTCGACCTGCGGCTCCACGCTCGCCCTTATGGACGGCGGCGTGCCCATTAAGCGCCCGGTCTCCGGTATCGCCATGGGCCTGATCCAGGAGGAGGGCAAGACTGTGGTCCTGTCCGACATCCAGGGTCTCGAGGACTTCCTGGGCGACATGGACTTTAAGGTCACCGGCACCACCGAGGGCATCACCGCCCTGCAGATGGACAACAAGGCCACCGGCCTCACCTTCGACATCCTGGCCCGCGCCCTGCAGCAGGCCAAGGAGGGTCGCGCCTTCATCCTGCAGAAGATGCTCGATGTGATTCCCGAGCCGCGCCACACCACGCGCAGCACCGCCCCGCGTATCGTCTCCATCCAGGTTCCGACCGACAAGATCCGCGACGTCATCGGTTCCGGCGGTAAGGTCATCCGCGGTATCCAGGATGAGACCGGCGCTTCGGTCGACATCCAGGAGGACGGCACCGTCTTTGTCGGCGGCACCGGCGAGTCCGTGGACCAGGCCGTCGAGCGCATCAAGCTCATCATCAAGGTTCCCGAGCCGGGCGAGGAGTACACCGGTCGCGTGGTCTCCATCCAGCCCTTCGGCGCCTTCGTCAACCTGCTGCCCGGTAAGGACGGCCTGCTGCACATCTCCCGCGTCGCCAAGGGCCGCGTGGAGAAGGTCGAGGACGTCCTCAATGTGGGCGACGAGGTCAAGGTCGTCGTTATCGAGGTCGACGACCGCGGCAAGATTTCGCTAGATCGTCTGGATAAGCCCGAGGCCCCGGCTCGTGCCGAGGGTGCCTCAGAGGGCGACGGCGAGCACTTCCAGCGCCGTGAGCGTCCGCGTCGCGAGCGCTCCGAGCGCAGCGACCGTCCGCGCCGTCCCGGCGACAACGGAGGCCGCAAGCCCCGCCGTCACCACGACGCCGAGTAACAGCTAAACATAAGCAGCTCAACAAGGGCGACTCCGGACAGGGGCCGCCCTTTTGCTTGCGCCCGGGAGGGACGCATATGAAGTTTCCTGCTCTACAGTCCTGCGCAAGATGGAAAGCACATTAAGTGCTTTCCTTTGCGTGCGGAACTCGCGATAAACTTCATATGCGTCCCTCCCGGGCGCAAGCAAAAGGGCTGGTTAGTGCCGCTCGCTATTTAGTTAGACAGTCTATTCAGTAGTCAGATTTCAGATTAGTAGATAGACGTAGCAGTATTTTCCCAGATAAAGCTGCCCAAAATAAACCTGGTCCCTTATTGGCAGCTTTCCCGTGGGGCGGGCACTGATGAAGTTTATCGCGAGTTCCGCACGAACAGGAGGCCACTTAATGTGGCCTCCGTCGTGAGCAGGACTGTAGAGCAGGAAAC